>CAUTRF010000005.1:0-65280 GCA_963540795.1 uncultured Actinomyces sp. | reverse complement strand
GTTGCCCCGCCAGATCTCCGGCCGCCGCGTGGCCTGCCCGCCCGCTCGAAAAGCCACACGCGAGCCTGCGGCTCGGAGTGGTCGATCTCGAAGCCCGGCCAGGCCCCGCAGGCCTCGCGGCGGCCTCCAATCGGTCGGGGTGTCGGTGTGTTGTCCGGTCTGTTCCCTGCCGTCACCGGCACCGCGGCCTGGCCCCTCCGGTGCCCTCCACACCTGTGGGGCCTGGTTCGCATCAATGTCGCACGTAATTCTCCTGGGGCTGTTTCAGGATTTGAATTGTGTTCGTTGGAATTGCAACGTTTTCTAACTATGTTGAAACTTCTCCCAATCGAATTACGTGCGAGTTTTCTGGGGGTGGGCATGTGGGTGCGTGCGGTGCGGTTGTTGGAAACCAATGTCGCCTTTGCGGGTCGGTGAGGTGGGCCGGTTGAAACCGTCATCGCCTTTGCGGGTCGGTGAGGTGGGCCGGTTGAAACTGCCATCGCCTTTGCGGGTCAGTGAGGTGGGCTAGTTGAAACTGCCATCGCCTTTGCGGGTGAGAAATGGGCGTTTTTCGTGTGTTTGTCGCTTGCAGAGGTGTTGTCGGTTTCAATGGTTGCTGTTTAGGGGTGAGCAGTGGTGATGGCAGTTTCATGCTGGCCTGCGTCAGTGTCTGCAGTGGTGGCGGTGGGTGCATTGCCGCCGCGTCGCTGCGCGCTGTGCGCGAACAAGTTCGCCCAGTGGGTTCACAACACCACAATTTCGGCATCTTTGGCTTGCTGGGCGAGTATTTTCGCGGAAGTGCTGCTGTGGGGACAGTGTTGGGCGAGTTCGTTCGCGCGGGGGTCGGATGTGTCTTGTGCTGGGTGAATTTTGTCGAGCGCGGCCCGAGAGGGGGCATGGTGTGTACAACTTCGTTCGGAATGACCAGGGTGACGATAGTTGAGCGGAAGCAGCGGCGCCTGGTGTGCAGGCGCACTCAGTAGTCCCGCCCGGCCTTGTCGGTGGTCATTACGCCCTGAGCGCATCGGACTCAAGCCCCGTGACCTCGCCTTGCACTCTGAGGTGGTGAGTGCCAAAATCTTAGTTAGCACTCCGACATGGAGAGTGATAAGACAATCGGTTCGATGAGGCCACCTCACAAGTGTGGCCGTCCGTCGCGGGCATCGAACCCGATCCGCATCGCGGAAGGACACATTTCCAATGAGTAAGATCATCAAGTTTGATGAGGATGCCCGCCGTGGCATGGAGAACGGCCTCAACCTGCTGGCCGACACCGTTAAGGTGACGCTTGGCCCCAAGGGCCGCAACGTCGTGCTCGACAAGAAGTGGGGTGCCCCCACGATCACCAAGGATGGCGTCTCCGTCGCCAAGGAAATCGACCTCGACGATCCGTTCGAGCGCATCGGCGCCGAGCTGGTGAAGGAAGTCGCCAAGAAGACCGACGACGTCGCAGGCGACGGCACCACCACCGCGACCGTTCTGGCCCAGGCGCTGGTCCACGAGGGCCTGCGTAACGTTGCCGCCGGCTCCAACCCGATCGCCCTCAAGCGTGGCATCGACCAGGCCGTCGAGGCCATCGTCGAGCAGCTGCACGCCGACGCCAAGCCCGTCGAGACCACCGAGCAGATCGCTGCCACGGCTTCCATCTCGGCCAACGACCCCGCCATCGGCAAGCTCATCGCCGAGGCCTTCGAGAAGGTCGGCGCTGAGGGCGTCGTCACCGTCGAGGAGACCAACTCCTTCGACACCACCCTGGAGACCACCGAGGGTATGCGCTTTGACAAGGGCTACCTGTCGGCCTACTTCGTGACCGACCAGGAGCGCCAGGAAGCCGTTCTCGAGGACGCCTACGTCCTCCTCATGGACTCCAAGATCTCCAACGTTAAGGACATCGTCCCCGTCCTGGAGAAGGTCATGCAGACCGGCAAGCCCCTCGCGATCATCGCCGAGGACGTCGAGGGTGAAGCTCTCGCCACGCTGGTCGTCAACAAGATCCGCGGCACCTTCAAGTCCGTGGCCGTCAAGGCCCCCGGCTTCGGCGAGCGCCGCAAGGCGATGCTGCAGGACATGGCCATCCTGACGGGCGGCCAGGTCATCTCCGAGACCGTCGGCCTCTCCCTCGAGAACGCTGACCTCGAGCTGCTGGGCCGCGCCCGCAAGATCGTCGTCTCCAAGGACGAGACCACCATCGTCGAGGGCGCTGGCGACAAGGACATGCTGGATGCCCGCGTGCGCCAGATCCGCCAGGAGATCGAGAACACCGACTCCGACTACGACCGCGAGAAGCTGCAGGAGCGCCTCGCCAAGCTGGCCGGCGGCGTTGCCGTCATCAAGTCCGGCGCGGCCACCGAGGTCGAGCTCAAGGAGCGCAAGCACCGCATTGAGGACGCTGTTCGTAACGCTCGCGCGGCTTCCGAAGAGGGCCTGGTCGCCGGCGGCGGCGTCGCCCTGATCCAGGCCGCCGCCGTGGCGCTGCCCAAGCTCGATACCCTCACCGGCGACGAGGCGACCGGCGTCAACATCGTGCGCCTGTCCGTCTCTGCCCCGCTCAAGCAGATCGCTGAGAACGCGGGCGTTGAGGGTGGCGTGGTTGCCGACCGCGTTGCGAATATGGAGCCCGGCCACGGCCTGAACGCCGCGACCGGCGAGTACACCGACCTCATGGCCGCTGGCATCTCCGACCCGGTCAAGGTCACCCGTTCCGCTCTGCAGAACGCTGCGTCGATCGCAGGCATGTTCCTGACGACCGAGGCCGTTGTCGCCGACAAGCCCGAGGCTCCGGCCGCCGGTGGCGACGACGCCGGCGCTGGCATGGGCGGCATGTACTGATCCGCTCGGCGTTAAGCTGATCCGCCTGGGGGCGGGACTCGCGAGGGTCCCGCCCCCAGGCGTTTGCGTCTGTCCGCGCGGGCTCGATACGAGGTCGGTCCTCCCCTCGCGGCAACAGGGGCGTACGGCGCGGTTATCAGACCCCCGCGAACAGGGACGCGGAATGAGTCTCTGCGTCGGCGTAGGTGGAGGCCGCGACCTGCATCTGCGAGGAGATTGCGTCTAGGGCGTCGTGTGTCTGCGCCTGGATGCTCTGCCACTGGGTGATGGTCGCCTGGAAGTTCACCTGCGCCCCGCCGGTCCACGTGTCCTGAAGGGCGAGCAGCTGGGCCATCATCGTGTCCACCTCGGTGCGGATGGTGGATGCGGTCGTGCAGGCCTGCGCGGAGGCGGCAGCAATTTGTTCGGCGTCGACGGCGTATGCGGTCATGATGTCACTCCTTTGTGGGACCCCGGGTGGGTCCGTCGACATCGACGCTACGCGCGTGACGACGCATGATCGAGGCAGAATTGGTGCCCTGTGGATAACCGCCCGCGCCGACAAGTGCCTGTGGATAGCCCCGAGGTATACTCGTGCGACTGACGGGTGAGGTGCCGCCGCTCACCGGCAGGCACAGCGGCCAGGCTTCACAGGTTTGGAGGGCGCCGGAGGGACCGGAGGGCACGGGCGGGCTTCGAGACGCGGCACCGAGCGAAGCGAGGTCGCCTAGTCTCGCGGGCGGCCGGGGCCTCCGGCGCCTGGAAAACCCGTGGAGCCAAGAGCAACATGCGAAATCATGCCGGGCCGCCGCCCGCGGGCGCACAAAGCAGCCGCGGCCTCGTCAGTCGGATGTGGGAAGGTCCAGGGATTCGACGGCGGACTCGAGGGAGGAGGTCGCCTCCTCATCCTCGTCCGAGTCGGTGTCTTCCTCAATCTTGCGGGGCAGGATGCCGGTGGACGTGGCCTCGTCGTCCGGTGAGGCGACGGGGACGCGCTTCTTGATCGAGCGGCGCTTGATGATCAGCGTGCCGGTCGTCGTCGTGGAGTCCTCCACGACCTCCTCGGTGTCGTCCGTGTCCTCGGTGTCGTCCGTGTCCTCGGCCTGGGCAGCCTGGCACAGCTGCGCCTTCTCGCGCTCGAGGCGGGCCAGCTCGACCTCAAGGTTTGCGCGGGCGGTGTCCTCCCACGCGGAGCCGAGGGGGGACTGGTAAATCGTCTCGTAGCTCAGGAGCTTTTTGACGAGCGCCATACGGGCCTTCGTGAACTGCAGGTCGTCGAGCTCGCTGAGTTCGGCGCGCAGCGAGGTTCGAAGCTTCTTGTAGTCCTGCGGACTACAGGCCAGGCACGCCAGGTCAGCGTCGACGAGCACCTGCGCGTCGAAGTCGGTGCGAGGCGCGCGGTGGCGCGTGAGGAACGCGATCAGCTCGTCGATGCGGGCGACGACCTCCTCGGGTACGCCGAGGTTGGTGAGGCGGTTGTGCGCGTGGTCGATGCATCGGGTAGCGGCGAAGTTTGCCTGGAACCCACCGAGCTTGATCTCGAGCGCCTTGTTGAGGAAGGCTCCGTGGTACCACGCGGCGACGCGCAGGATGTCGGGATCGTGCGCGGACGACGAGATTTCATCAATGTGGGTGAGCGTGTTCATGAGCCGACGCACGTTGTGCATCTGGCGTTCGGGCGCGCTCCATCGCTCCGCGAGGTCGACGCTCTCGGTTTCGAGGTCGGATCGGGGCGCGGTTGCGCCGATTTGCTGCATGGCGTCGACGAAGGACGTCAGCAGCCACTGAGGTGCTTGAGCACCCATGGGCCACTCTCCTTGCTGAGGAATACCCGAACCATGCTAGTGCGCTTTTGAGCGAAGGTCACGTTCGTTGGCAAAAAATCGGGGAAAATCCCGATGGATTTCATGAAACTGTCATGTGAGAAATGGCGAAAACTGAGCGAAAAAGCCGTGTGCGCGAGACGGTGCGTTACGTCTTTCACGCTGTGGGGAGTTCGATGCGAACGGTGAGTCCGCCGCCTTTCGTCTTGGTGAGCGAGGCATTTCCCTTGTGAGCTGCGAGGATGCTGGAGACGATCGCGAGGCCGAGGCCGGAGCCACCGGACTTGCGGTTGCGCGATGTGTCCGCGCGGTAGAAGCGTTCGAAGACGCGTCCGCGGTCAGTCTCGTCGATGCCTGGCCCGTGGTCGCGCAGTTCGATGATGGCGGTGTCCCCGCTGCGTCCGAGCGCGATTTCGACGGGGGAGCCTTCGGGGGTGTATCGCACGATGTTGCCGATGAGGTTGGTGAACACCTGCGAGATACGGTCGCGGTCCGCGGGGACGATGAGGGTCATCGGGGGAGTGTGGCTGCTGATGCCGGTGAGTCCGACCGTGCGCGTGGGGTCGAGGGCTTGGAGGTCGAAGACCGCGTTGTCTGCAAGCTTGACGAGGTCGATTTCGGTGATTTCGAGGGGCCGTCCTTCGTCGAGGCGGGCGAGGGTGAGGAGGTCCTCGACGAGCGTGGCCATGCGCGAGGATTCGGAAGCGATGCGCCCCATGACTTCGTCGATGCGCTCGGCTGGCACGCCTCCCATGGCGTAGAGCTCGCAGTAACCGGATATGGCCGCGAGAGGGGTACGCAGCTCGTGGGAGGCGTCGGAGACGAATCGCTTGATCTTTTGTTCCGAGGCCTGGCGGGCTTCGAAGGATTGCTCGACCTGGGTGAGCATCGTGTTGAGGGAGAGTGAAAGGGAGCCGACCTCGGTCGTCACCGGGTGGGGGGTGACACGCTTGGTCAGGTCGCCGGCGGCGATCTTTCCGGCGGTGGATTCAATGGAACGCAGGGGGAGGAGGGCGCGGCGCACGAGGACGCGCCCGGTCCAGCCCCCGATGAGGACGATGATTGAACCAGCGACCGCGAAGTACGAGGCCGTGGTGCGCAGGGTGTGCTGCATGTCCGACAGGGGTAGGGCGATCGTCATGTATCCGGAGAACTGGCCGGAGGTCTGCTCGTACATGGGGACGACGAGGGCGCGCCAGCCGAGGCCGGCCTTGGATGAGGAGACGGTGACCGGGAGGGTGCGGAAGGAGGAGACGGGTGCGGAACTTGTGTCGACGAGTTCGGGCAGCTGGGGCTCGCCCGAGGCCTTAAGGGTGTCCTCGGAGTAGAAGTATCGGTCGCCCCCGTCGGTGTCGTGGATATGGATGTAGTAGAGGGTAGGGATGCCGCCCTGGCCGTCGGCGGAGAAGGTCGCCGCCGATCCGGTGATCTGCATGGTGTGCGCTGTCGCGACGAGCTGGTCGTCGATCTGAGAGGTGAGGTGGCGCTGGAGGAGCCCGATCATGACCGTGCCGGACAGAGACAGTCCGATGGCCAGGAGCAGCGTGATGAGCGTGACGAGCTGCGCGGATAGTGGTTTTGAGTCCCACCATGCCTCGATGCGTTGGGCCAGGCTGCGGTGCACGTCAGTCCTCGGCGCGCAGGATGTAGCCGACCCCGCGCTTGGTGTGGATCAGCTCCCCGGAGGCTCCCTCGACGGCGAGCTTGCGCCGCAGGTAGGAGATGTAGGACTCGACGATGGCGACTTCGCCGTCCCAGTCGTATTCCCAGACGTGGTCGAGGATCTGCATCTTGGAGACGACGCGACCGGCGTTGATGACGAGGTAGCGCAGGAGCTTGAACTCGGTGGGGGACAGGTCGATGGGAACGCCGGCGCGGGTGACCTCGTGGGCGTCCTCGTCGATGACGAGGTCTCCGACGCGCAGGAAGGCGTCATCCTCCTCGGCACCCATGGTGCGGCGCAGGATGGCGCGGATGCGGGCGACGACCTCTTCGAGGCCGAAGGGCTTGGTGACGTAGTCGTCGCCGCCGACGGTCAGGCCCTGGATCTTGTCGCGCATGTCGTCGCGCGCGGTGAGGAAGAGGACGGGGGTGGTGATGCCGGCGTCGCGCAGGCGCCTCGTGACGGTGAAGCCGTCCATGTCGGGGAGCATGACGTCGAGGACGATGAGGTCGGGGCGCGAGGCCTGGGCTTCGTGGAATGCGCCGCTGCCGTCCTCGGCGGTGACGACATCGAAGCCTGCGAATCGCAGGGAGGAGGCGAGGAGGTCGCGGATGTTGGGCTCGTCGTCGACGACGAGCAGCTTTGCTTCGGTTCCCGAGGTGCTCATGCATCTAGTGTCGCCCAAGTGTCTGAATGTTTCCTGTGAGGTAGGTGGGAGCAGTGGTCTTGCTTCTCTTTGCTTCGTCACCTCGGGCTGTCATGGAGACATAAAGGACAAGAAAAGGCGTGGAAAAGATGTGCAAGAATTGAAGCATGTCATCCCAGAACTCAGCGGACGTCATGTCTCCCGACGGCGTCGAATTCCAGCACGTGTCCCCCAAGCTTGCGACCCTGCGCCTCGGCAACGCCCTCGCGGCCTGCGGAGCCCTGTGCGGCGCGATCTCCGGCCTCGTCCTCATCGTCGATATCCCGGCGCTGTGGTGGCTCATGCTCGTGCCCGCCGCCACTGCACTGTTGTGCCTGTGGCTCGTGCCTGCCCAGGTGCGCGCCCTGCGCTACGCCCTAGCCGACACGGACTTCGTCATCCGCCGCGGCGTCTTCAATCGTTCGCTGACCCTCGTTCCTTACGGTCGCATCCAGTACGTCGACATCTACCAGGGTCCCGTTCTGCGCTTGCTCGGCATTTCCACGATCAAGCTGTCGACCGCGAGCGCGAAGACCGACGCGACCCTCAGCGGCGTCCCTGTTGCGGACGCGGCGCGCCTGCGCGACGTCCTGGCGGAGCGCGGCTCGGCGGAGCTGATGGGCCTATGAGCGCGGACCTCTCCTCCGACGGCATCGCCCCCGAGGACTGGAAGCCGCTTCACCCGCTCACCTACGTTCCCCGCGTGGCGGGAAGTATCACGGGTGTCGTCGGCGCGGTGTCCCTGAGCATGCCTCCGCGATCGGGCGCATGCTCAACGGTGAGACGCCGCCGTGGTTTGAAACAACCGGGATCTTCCTCGGTCTGGCGTTTATCGCGGGCCTTGTTCTCGCCATCGCGGGCGCGTACTGCTACCTGTTGTGGACAAAGACCCGCTACGCGGTGAGCAATACAGCGATCTGGTACCGCGCCGGCATCCTCAAGCGCACGCAGCGTCACGCGCGCCTCACGCGCATCCAGACGATCAACGTGTCCTACTCGCTCGTCGGTCGCCTTCTGCGCCTGGGCTATCTGGACATCGAGGTTGCGGGCGGCGGAGATTCGAGCATCAAGCTGGGTCTGCTGCCCGCGCAGCGCCTCGAGGAACTGCGTGCCCTCCTCCTCGCGCTCGCTTCGGGCGCGATCGACGAGGTCGTGGATCCCGCCGGCCTTACCCCGGCCTCGGCCCGCGTGGCGACGGCGAAAACTCCGCTGGAGGCCCCGGAGCGTCCGGTTTTCAAGGTCGGCTTCGTCAAGCTCCTGGTGTCCATGCTGGCGACCATCGACAATGCGATTGCCCTGTTCTTCGGCATCTTCCTCCTGGGCCTCAACGGCTTCCTCGTGGGTGTCGTCGGGGTGACGTCGATCATGAGTTTCCTGGGTATCCTGGCGGGCGCGTTCAGCCTTCTGGCGGGTGTCTGGGCGCGTTTCGATCGAGAGTTCGGCTTTAGTGCGGCGATCGCGGCCGACGGAGTGCGCATTAACCGTGGCCTGACGGCTCGCCGTCACGTGACGATCCCTCCGGGGCGCATTCACGCCATCGAGGTGAGCCAGCCGCTGATCTGGCGACTGTTTGGCTGGTATCGCGTGGAGATCACGCAGGCCGGCAACGCGGCGCACACGTCGGACGAGAAGAACAAGGGCATGCAGGTGGATGTGGCCTCCGACGTGCTGCTTCCCGTCGGCAGCCGCGTGGAGGTGATCCAGGCGATCGCGATGGCGATCCCCGACCTGGGGGTCAAGGATCCCGACGGCTTCCTCGAGTCCCTCCGCGCCGGCTCGGGCGAGGACCGCTGGATGACCCCTATCCCGCACAGCGCGAGGATCCTGGATCCTCTGGTGCAGCAGCGCCGCGCCTTCGGTCTGACCGATGCTGTGTTCGCGATCCGCGACGGCTTCTTCAACTTGCGCTTCTCGATCATCCCTCTGACGCGCATCCAGTCTGTGTCCCTGCATCAGGGACCGATTCAGCGCTGGCGTCGCGTCGCCTCTGTGCGCGCCGCGCTGGTCCCCGGACCGGTGGCATCCATGGCCGAGCACGTCGAGGCGGGCCGCTCGCTGGAGCTGTGGGCGCAGCTGTCGAAGGCCTCGAAGGTTCGCCGCGAGGCCGAGGCTCCCGAGCGCTGGCTCTCGCGCGTCACCGAGATCGTCGAGGCGACCTCGCAGCGTGCGGAGGGCGACAAGTAGCCCGATGATCGGCGACAATGGAGCCATGAGCACCCCCGGACGCCTCGGAATCGGCATCATCGGCATGGGCCACGTCGGGCCCGTCATCGGTTCTGCGCTGCGCGCGGTCGGCCACCAGATCGTTGCCGTCTCGGCCTCGTCGGACGCGTCGCGAGAGCGCGCCGACGCCATGCTCCCCGGCGTGCCGATCGCCACGCCCGAGGAGGTCGTGCGACGCTCCGAGGTGGTCATCGTGGCCGTTCCCGACGACCAGATTGGCCCCCTCGTGGGCGGCCTGGCCGAGCTGGGCGCCTGGCAGAGTGGGCACATCGTCATTCACCTGTCGGGCGCCTCCGGAGTCGGGCTGCTCGGCGCCGCCGCGGCCGCGGGGGCGATCCCGCTCGCCATCCACCCGGCGATGACGTTCACCGGCACCAGCGTCGACGTGGCGCGCCTCGTGGGCACGCCCTTCGCGGTGACGGCTGCGGCCCCCTTCCTGCCGATCGCCCAGGCTCTCGTCGTCGAAATGGGTGGCGAACCCGTCGTCGTCGCCGAGGAGGACCGGCCCCTCTACCACGCGGGTCTCGCTCACGGCGCCAACTTCATCGCCGGCATCACCGTGCAGACGACGCGGATTCTCGCCGAGGCTGGGATCGAGAACCCCGCCCTGTATGTGCGTCCGCTCCTCGAGGCAGCCCTCGACCGCGCCCTCATCGAGGGGGTCGCGGGCATCTCCGGGCCCGCCGCCCGCGGGGACGCGGGAACGATCGCCGCGCACGCGCGCTGCCTCGCCTCGCGGGAGGGCCTCGCGGGCGAACGAGACACCTATGCGGACATGACCCGCGCCCTGACCCGTCTGTTGCGCGACGCTCGTCTCCTCGACGAACGGGCCGCCACCAGCGTCGAGGCTGCCCTCCTCGACCCGGGCGCCTAACCGTCGCAAACCTGTCGACCCCAAAACACGCGAAAGAGCGCGCACACCGCCCCCGCCTCGTTACGACAACGTGGGGCGTGAGGAAAGCGACTCGATTGCGCACCGGCGGGCCGAAGTTGCAAGAATAGAACTATGACTCACCGTCCCGTCCTGACACACACGCGCGCCGAGTTGGCCGACGCCCTGTCGCGCCTGCCCGGCACGAAGGCCCTCGTGATGACCATGGGTGCCCTCCACTCCGGGCACCTGCAGCTCGTGCGCGAAGCCCGCGAACTGGCCGATCACGTGATCGTCACGATCTTCGTCAACCCGACGCAGTTCGCGCCCGGCGAGGACTTCGACGCCTACCCGCGCACCCTGGACGCGGACATGGACGCGCTCGAGACGGTGGGGGCGGACCTCGTGTGGGCGCCCGCGCCCCAGGACGTGTACCCCACGCCCGCGACCGTGACGATCGATCCGGGTCCGATCGCGCGCGTCCTCGAGGGCAAGACGCGCCCCACGCATTTCGCGGGCGTCGCTCTTGTGTGCACCAAGGTCGTCAACCTCGTGCGCCCCGACGTGGCCCTGTACGGCCAGAAGGACGCCCAGCAGCTGGCCGTCCTGCGCACCGTCTTCGCCCAGCTGGACATCCCCGTGCGCGTCCACCCCGTGCCGATCGTGCGCGCCGAGGACGGGGTCGCGCTGTCCAGCCGCAACCAGTACCTGAGCGACGACGAGCGCATCCGCGCCCGTGCCCTCTCGCGCGCGCTTCGTCGCGGCGCCGAGGCCGCCGAGGCCGGGGCCAAGCCCGCCCAGATCATCGCGCAGTGCCGCTCGGTTATCGATGCCGAGGGAGGCATCGACCTGGACTATATCGCGCTCGTGGACGCGGGGACCTTCGAGATCCTTGCGGGCACCGAGTCCGTGCCCGTCGGCGAGGGCACGGCTGCGCCCACGATCCTGTCAGACGGCTCGCGCGAGGGACGCATCCTCATCGCCGCCAAGGTGGGCACGACCCGCCTCATCGACAACATGGAGGTGCCGCTGCGCGACGCCTCCGGTCCTGCCGGCCGTCTCGCCGAGCATGCGGGGGACCTCGCATGATGGAGATGACCCGCGAGATGGCCATCGGTAAGATCCATCGCGCCGTCGTCACCGGTGCCGACCTGCACTACGTCGGCTCGATCACGGTGGACGAGGACCTGCTGGACGCCGCGAACATCGTGCCCGGACAGAAGGTCGACATCGTCGACGTCAACAATGGCGAGCGCCTCTCGACCTACACGATCGCTGGCGAACGAGGCAGCGGCACGATTCAGCTCAACGGGGCGGCCGCCCACAAGGTGACCGTCGGGGACCTCGTCATCATCATGGCCTACGCCCAGGTGCCCGAGTCCCTCGTGCGCGAGGTGAAGCCGTCCGTCGTCTTCGTCGACGGCTCCAACAGGGTCGTGAGCGCCGGTGACCACGCGGGTTCCGTCCCCGAGGACTCGCGCCGTGCCCGCGAGCTGGGGCTGAAGAGCTCCGGCGTCTGATTGACACGCCGGCAGGAGCGTCCACTCACCTGAGTGGGCGCTTCCTTGTTTTCGGCGTGTTGTGTGCACCTTTGCTCGTTTGATGACAAGCGATGTTCACAATTGTCCATACCTTGTCCTCGCCCGGCGCTGATGCGCCCGTCACACCTATCCTCGAAGAACTGTACGAAAGGAAGGTGGGGCATGAGCAAGCGAGCGTCTCGGACGCGCCACGCACTCGTCGGATACGCGTTCCTGTCGCCCGCCCTGATCGGCGTTCTCATCTTCATGGTCGTCCCCATCGGCGTCATCATGTGGGTGAGCCTGTACCGGTGGGATCTGATCGGGGACACGCGATACGTGGGCCTGGCCAACGTCACGAACGTGCTGAGCGATCCGGCCTTCCTGTCGTCCCTGCGCACGACGATTCTCTTCGTCCTCCTTGTGGTCCCCATTCAGATCATCCTGGGCCTACTCCTCGCTAACCTGCTGACGAAGGGCGTGCGAGGAACCGTGGTCTATCGCACGCTCATCGTCATCCCGTGGATCGCGCCTCCGCTGGCCCTCGGCGTCGTGTGGTCGTGGATCTTCGCACCCACCGGCGGCCTCCTCTCGGCGATTGCGGGCACCCGACTAGAAATCCTCGTGTCGCCCACCTGGGCGCTGCCCGTGGCGGCTTTCGTCGTCGTCTGGTCGAACGTGGGGTACACGGCGCTCTTTTTTATCGCCGGATTGCTTGCGATCCCGCGTGAACTCACCGAGGCAGCGACCGTGGACGGAGCCTCCTCCTCGCAGGTGTTCTGGCACATCAAGATGCCCCTCCTGCGCCCGACCTTCTTCTTCGTCTCCGTCACCTCCGTGATCTCGGTATTCAACGTCTTCGATCAGATCTACGCCCTGACCAAGGGCGGGCCGTCCGGCTCCACCGAGGTCCTCGCCTACCTGATCTACAAGGAGGCCTTCGAAACCGGAAACGTCGGCCGCGCCGCAGTCATGGCGTGCGTGATGATGCTGCTCCTGATGTGCCTGACGCTGGCGCAGAACCTGTACTTCCGCAAGAGGACCACGTATGAGCTCGTCTAAGCCGCACTCGCGTCGGCCCTGGTGGTCGACCCTGGGGATCTACGCGGGCCTGTCGCTGGCCGCATTCGTCATGGTCATCCCGCTGCTCTTCAGCTTCGTCACGGCCTTCAAGTCGCCGCAGGACTTCGCCTCGCACTCGCCCTTCGCGCTGCCCTCGCCGCCCTCCCTGGCCTCGTTCCAGGCGATCCTGACGGGACGAGTCAACTTCGGCGACGCGATCATCACGACGCTTCTCGTGGTCGTGGTGATGGTCGTCGGTCAGCTGGTGTCCTCCGTGCTGGCCGCCTACGCGTTTGCGCGCATCGAGTTCCCGGGACGCGACGTCATCTTCTGGCTCTTCCTGGGCACCATGATGATTCCGGCATCGGTTCTCGTTATCCCGCTGTACCTCATCATGGCGAAGATGGGGCTCAACAACACCTTCTGGGGCATCGTCCTTCCCTTCGTGTTCGCCTCGCCCTACGCGGTGTTCCTGCTGCGTCAGTCGTTCCGTCAGATCCCCCAGGAAATCATCGACGCGGCGACCATGGACGGTGCCGGGCAGATACGCATCCTCTTCTCCATCGTCGTTCCCGTGTCGAAGCCGATCATTTCGACGCTCGTGCTCATCACGGTTGTGAGCCAGTGGAACTCGTTCATGTGGCCGCGGATCATTGCCGCGACCAGGCCGCGCGTCCTCACGGTTGCGACGGCCGCGCTGCAGAGCCAGTACAACGCGAATTGGACGTACGTCATGGCGGCGACGACCATCGCGCTCGTGCCCCTGATCGCTTTGTTCATTGTCTTTCAACGACACATCGTTGAATCGATTGCCCTGACGGGCATCAAGTAACAACACAACCCATCACAACTGGAGGTCTTCATGAAAAGGCGTTTTGTTACCGCTACCGCTCTGATTGGTGCCGCGTCGATGCTGATGGCCGCCTGCTCGCAGGGTGGCAGCGCGTCGAGCGAGGCGGGCACGTCCCTGACCCTGCGTCTGTGGGATGATCAGGCTGCCCAGGCGTACGAGGCGGCGCTCCCCGCGTTCACCGAAGAAACGGGGATCACGGTCAACGTCGAGGTCGTCCCGTGGTCGGACTACTTCACGGGCCTGCGTTCTGAGCTCGCCGCGGGCACTGGGCCGGACGTCTTCTGGTCCAACACGAACAACTACACCGAGTACGCCCGGGGCGGCAAGATCGTCAACATTGACGAGGAGTTCCCCGCCTCTGAGCGTGACGGCTGGCTTCAGGGTGCCATCGATCAGTACACGGTTGATGGAACGCTCTACGGCGTCCCGGTCCTCACCGATCCGTCGATCGCGGTGTACTACAACAAGTCCCTCCTGGATGCGGCTGGCGTGAGCATCGAGGACCTGCAAAACCTGTCGTGGGATCCGAGCGCCTCCACCGACTCTCTGCGGGAGATCACCCGCAAGCTGACGCTGGACTCGTCGGGCCGCAATGCGGCTGATCCCGCCTTCGACGCGGACCACATCGTCCAGTACGGCTACAACGCCGCACTCGACGGCCAGGCCATGTTCATCCCGTACCTGGGCTCGAACGGTGCCACACTGCAGGACGAGAGCGGACGCTTTACGTTCGCGAGCCCCGAGGGCGACGCCGCGGTCGGCTACCTGGTGGACCTCATCAACAAGGAGCACGTGGCCCCTTCGGCGGCCGATACGAACGACAACGGCGACTTCAGCCGTGACCAGTTCCTGCAGGGCAAGATGGCCCTGTTCCAGTCCGGCGCCTACAACCTGGCGAACGTGGCCGAGGGAGCGTCCTTCGAGTGGGGTCTGGCTCCCCAGCCGAAGGGTCCGGCAGGTGCCGTGACGGTTGGTAACTCCGTCGTCGCCGCCGGTTCGACCGCGAGCGCGAACCCCGAGGCTCAGCACAAGCTGCTGGCGTGGCTGGCCGGCAAGGACGGCGGTGCCGCACTGGGCAAGACCGGCGCTGGCTTCCCTGCGAACGAGAACGCCCAGGCGACGTGGACCGCGTACTGGTCGGACAAGGGCGTGGACACCTCGGTCATGGCGAAGACCCCCTCGGGCACGATCATGGCGCCCTTCGGCGCGAAGCTGGGCGCGGCAATGGACGCGTACAACGAGGTGCTCAAGGAGGTTTTCCTGGGACGTACCGGTGTGCAAGAGGGCGTCCAGGCCGCCCAGGATGCCGCCAACGCGGTGATCGATCAGTAGTCGTCACAGACGTGGGGTAGGCGCCGGCGGGACACGTTCTCGCCGGTGCCTTGATGAGGAGTACACGAATGGATACCGTGCTCGGAATTTACGCCCACCCCGATGACGCGGACGTGGACGCGGGTGGGACTCTCGCTCGCTTCGCACGCGAAGGGGCGAGGGTCGTCGTCGCCGTCGTCACGGACGGCGACGCGGGAGGGGCCGACCAGGAACTGCATCAGCGGATGGGGGAGTTGCGTCGCGATGAACAGCGCCGCGCGTGCGAGCAGCTGGGCGTCACCCAGCTCGTCTTCTTCGACGGCTACCCCGACGGTATGGTGACCCCGTCCCACGGCCTCGTGCGCGATATCGTCGCCCTTATTCGGCGCGTGAAGCCGAACCTAATCCTCACGCTGTCGCCCGAATACAACTGGTCATCCATCTACGCCAATCACCCGGACCACCGGGCAGTGGGCGCCGCGGTGACGGACGCCGTCTACCCGGCCGCGCGTAACCCCTTCGCATTCCCCGAGCTGCTCGAGGAGGGCCTGGAACCCCACGTCGTCGAAGAGGTGTGGTTCCAAGGTGGCCCGTCGACGAACCATGTCGTCGAGCTGGACCGCTCGGACATCGAAGCCAAGGTGCGGGCGGTGCGCGAGCACGTCACCCAATTCGACGACCTCGATCGGATGGAGTCCTGGATCCGAGCGGGCACCCGCGAGGCGGGGCACCCCCACGGATACGCGGGGGGAGAAGAATTCTTCCGCTGGGACACGCGCGGGTGAGGGCCCTCAGTCAAAGGCGGCGGCGACCAGCGGGTTTGTGCGGATCGCCTGGTCGAACACGTCGCGCGCGACGTTGACCGAGTCGACGAGGGGGTGCAGCGCCAGCGCTTGCCACGCGAGGCTGCGGTCGCGCTCGCGGGCGGCGTCGATGACGAGATTCTCGCAGGCCTTCACGGATTGGACGAGGCCGAGGGCCGCGCCGCTCAAGGGGGCAACCGGAATCGGGTGTACGCCGGAGGTGTCGACGTCGCAGGGGACCTCGACGACGTCCGTGTCGCGCAGAGTCGGAATCGAGGAGAATCCGCCGTCGCCGTTCCCGACGTTGAGGATCATGCGCGCCGGAGTGTTCGTAGCGAGCGCGTTCATGAGGTCGAGGGCCACCTTCTGGTAGCCGCCGCCAGCGATGTCCTCGGCGCGCCTGCCGGAGCGGTCGTCGACGTCTCGGGCCTCGGCCATGTAGGTCGCCTCACGGTCGGCGAGCGCATCGATCCAGGTCCTTCCCGCCTGCTCGGGGTGGGAGAGGACGGCGTTGTAGAAGGCTTCCTGCTGATCGCGCAGGTACTCGCCGCGGGTTTGGTCCTGGTGGATGCGGGCCATGGCTTCGCGATGGCAGTAGTAGTAGAAGAGGTATTCGTTGGGGAGGGCGCCCAGCGCGCGAATCCAGTCCGTGCCGATGGCGCGGGATTCTTCCATCGATTCCAGGGCTGCGTCGTCGGCGAAGAGGCGCGGGAGGATGTCACGGCCGCCGACCGACAGCGAGCGCAGCCAGCCGAGGTGGTTGAGGCCCACGTAGTCGAAGGACACGTCGGCGCGCTCCTCCTCGGGAACGTCCAGGGCGTTCAGCGTGCGGTTGACGAGGCCGATGGGCGTGTCGCAGATGCCGATGACGCGCTCGCCGAGCACGGTACGCATCGCCTGGGTGATGATCCCGGCCGGGTTCGTGAAGTTGATGAGCCAGGCGTTCGGGCACAGGCGCGCCGCGGCTCGGGCCAGCTCGAGCGCCGGACCGAGCGATCGGAACGCGTAGCAGTAGCCGCCCACGCCAACGGTCTCCTGACCGAGCAGCCCATGGTCGAGGCCGCAGTGTTCGTCGAGGACCCTTCCGCAGGTTCCGCCCACCCGCATCGCGGAGAACACGAAGTCGGCACCGGTAAGCGCCTCGTCGATGTCCGTCGTTGCGCGCACGGTCGGGGAGTGCGGGAAGTCCAACGAGGACAGCACGGCCATCATCGCGTCGAGCCTGCGCGCGTCGGTGTCGAACAGGATGACGCGGTCGACGTCGAGGGAGGAGTAGCCGCCGCGACCCGAGCGTGAACGGGCCAAGACGTCGATCATCGCGGGAACCCGGAAGCCCCCTCCTCCGACGATGGTGAGCTGCATGGCGGGCATCCTCTCTGGATACGTATAGTGGTGGCTCACTGACATATTGTAGTCGCGCTCACGTCTAGGAGGACCTGTGGCATCTCGAGTATCCGCCGCATCCCAGTTCGCGGTGTACGGTCCGACCTTTCTGGACGTGGTCATGGGTCCCCTCGATGGTCCTCCGGTTCCCGGCCGCGAGGCCTGGGTGGCCGGAGCGATCATGTGCGCGGGCGGCGCGGCCAATCAGGCGATTGCGTTGGCTCGCCTGGGCGTACCCGTGCGCCTGCACGCTCGCGTGGGTGTCGATCAGATGGGGCAGTTCGTGGACGAGATGCTCGCACGCGAGGGCGTGGATACCTCCTCGTGTGAGCGCGTGGGCGATCAAAACGTGACCGTCTCCCTGTCCTTCGGCGGCGATCGCGCGATGACCACGCGCGGGACGACGGCGTTGCCCCGCTTGGGAGGCGACGCGCCGGCGTGCCTGCTCGCAGACGTGCGCGGAATCAGCGCGAACAGGGAGGTCGTGTCCTCCTGGCGTGAGCGCGGGACGTGGGTGCTGGCGGACACGGCATGGGACGAGGCCGGGGCCTGGGACCCGGCCGACCTGGAGGCATTGCGCGTGGCTGACGTGTGCACGCCCAACGAGGAGGAGGCGCTCGCCTACGCGCGCACCGAGAGCGTGGAGGACGCGGCTCGTTGGTTCGCGTCGTTTGGGTGCGACTGCGCGGTCACCTGCGGCAAGAGCGGCGTAGTTGCGTGCGTTGACGGGCAGATCCTGCGCGTGCCGGCGCCCGTGGTGAGGGCGGTCGATACGACTGGCGCGGGGGATGTTTTTTCGGCGGCCCTGGCCTGGGCGCGCCGAGCGCGCCGCATGCCGTGGGCCGAGGTGCTCGCCCTCGCCTGCGCGGCTGCCGCCCACTCCACGCAGGGCATCGGCGGATCCGCGTCAGCTCCCTACGCGGCCGACCTCCCAGGTGCGTGAGGAGCCCAACCGGGCCCCTGCCTCGTCGCGGGGCCAAATCCCGGTACGATAGGCGCATGACCGATTCTTCTTCCACGCCCACGCCCGCTCCCGCAGACGACACCCCGGAGCAGGTGAAGATCCGCGCGGCTAAGCGCGCCCGCCTCATGGAGGCCGGCATCCCCGCCTACCCCGTGCGCCTGCCGATCACGACCACCATCAAGGCGGTGCGGGAGAAGTACGCGCACCTCGAGGCCGGCGAAGAGACCGAGGACTACGTGGGCCTGGCGGGCCGCGTCATCCTCGCGCGCAACGGCGGCAAGCTCTGCTTCGCGACCCTCATGGACGGTGAGGGCAACAAGATCCAGGTCATGCTCTCCGCAGCCTCCGTCGGCGCCGAGTCCCTGGCCGCCTACAAGAACGACGTCGACCTGGGTGATCACCTCTTCGTCCACGGCCGCGTGATCTCCTCGCGCCGCGGCGAGCTGTCGATCTTCGCGACCCCCGCCGAGGTCACGCCCGAGGCGCAGGCCGCCTACGATGCCGCGCCCACCGCGCTGCCCGCCCCCGACGCCTCCTGGGCCATCGCCTCCAAGGCGCTGCGCCCCCTGCCCAAGACGTGGACCACCGAGGACGGCGAAGATATCACGCTGTCCGAGGACCAGCGCATCCGCCGCCGCGAGCTCGACCTCATCACGCGCCCCGCCGCGCGCGACATGGTCCGCATCCGCGCGGCCGTCAACCGCTCGATCCGCGAGAACTTCTTCCGCCGCGACTACATCGAGCTCGAGACGCCGATGCTGCAGATGATCCACGGTGGTGCTGCCGCGCGTCCATTCGTCACGCACATGAACGCGCTCGATACGGATCTCTACCTGCGCATCGCCACGGAGATCTACCTCAAGCGCGCGGTCGTCGGCGGCGTGGATCGCGTCTTCGAGATGAACCGTAACTTCCGCAACGAGGGCATGGATTCCTCGCACAGCCCCGAGTTCACTTCCCTGGAGGCCTACGAGGCCTACTCGGACTACAACGGCATGGCTGAGCTGACGCGTGACCTCATCCAGCAGGCTGCGCGCGACGCCTTCGACCTGTCCGAGGGTGAGGAAATCGTGCGGCTGGCCGACGGCACCGAGTACGACCTGTCGGGGCAGTGGGATCGCATCGACCTGTACGGCTCTACCTCCGAGGCCCTGGGCGAGGAGATCACGGTGGAGACGCCGCGCGAGACCCTCGTCAAGTACGCGGAGCGCATCGGCCTGGAGGTCGACGACTACGCCGTGTCCGGCAAGATCGTCGAGGACATCTTCGAGGAGCTTGTTGCCTCCAAGCTGTGGGCGCCGACCTTCGTCTACGACTTCCCGGAGGACACCTCCCCGCTGACCCGCTACCACCGCTCGCGCCCCGGCCTCACCGAAAAGTGGGACCTGTACGTGCGCGGCTTCGAGACGGGCACCGCCTACTCCGAGCTGGCCGACCCGGTCGTTCAGCGCGAGCGCTTCGAGGCGCAGGCCCTCGCGGCTGCCAACGGCGACCCCGAGGCCATGGTCATGGACGAGGACTTCCTCGTCGCCATGGAGCAGGGCTTCCCGCCGTGCGGCGGCATGGGCATGGGCATCGACCGTCTGCTCATGGTCCTCACCGGCCAGGGCATCCGCGAGACGATTCCGTTCCCGCTGGTCAAGCGCCTGGGCTGATCCGAGCCGATAGAGGGCCCTGGCCTCGTTCATGATGGACGAGGCCAGGGTCCTTTCTCGTGCGTGGGTGTCCCCTCGGGCTCAGATGTGGGAGCGTCGGGGCGACATGCGCGTGTGGACGAGGTCGAGGAGCTCGTGCGCGGCCCCATCGTCGAGGACAAGGTCGGTGGCGACCCCCGCGCGCAGCGCCCCGAGGAGCGGCAGTGCCTTCGAAGCGCCGGACACGACGCAGAGGCGCCGCGGGATCTTCTTGAGAGTGGCCGGGCTTGGGCCGGAGGCGCGCTCGTTGAGGTGCATGTTCGTGGAGCCGTCCTCGCGGATGAGGACGGTGCACACGTCGCCGACGACCCCGTCGTTCTGGGCCGCCGCGATCTCGTTGGGGTCGAGGAAACCGCCCGAGTAGACGTGGGAGGGCAGGCGGGCGGACATCGATCCGACGCCGAAGAGGGCGACGTCCGCGCTGTCGATCGTGTTGAGGACCGACTGAACGGAGCGTTCGCGCCAGAGAGCCTCTTTGGTGTCCGCGTAGTCGAAGAATGCTGGCACGGGGAAGTTGACGATGCGTCCGCCGATGGCCTTCGCGGCGCGGGCGATGATGGCCTCGGCGTAGGGCATGCCCGACTCTGTGGCGGTGGCCGCTCCGTTGAGCTGGACGACGGTGGAACCCGGAAAAGATACGTGGGGCATGGCGCGCGTCACTTCCGCGGTGGTATTTCCCCAGGCGATGCCGAGTGTCACTCCGGGGAAGAGCATGTCGATGAGGTGTTCGGCAGCGACGAGAGCAACGTTGTGCAGGCGGTTGACCTCAGTGTGGACGTCGTGGACGGGTACGACGGAGACCTGGACGCCGAAGAGGTCGGCGATTTGTCCCGCGAGGGTGCCCTTGAGGCCGGGGGAGGCAGATACTGAGATGCGCACGAGGCCGACCTCCCGCGCGTGGGCGAGAAGTCGCGAGACCGAGGAGCGCGATATCTGCAGGTGGCGGGCGATTGTCTCCATCGTCTGCCCCTGGAGGTAGTACATCGAGGCGGCCTCATGCGCCTGTTCGTCACGTATTGTCACGTTTTCTAGTGTGCCATGCACAAGCGTGCAGATGTGTGTGTTTGGACATTGACTTCCGTGCGGGGGTGAGTAGATTAAGCGTCGTCAGATGGTCAGGGTCACACCTCTAGGTGTGCACGAATGTGCACTCAGTTTGGGCTAACGTGCAACAAGTGACATACTTGGTGTGACCCACGAATCGCTATCTCAATTGATAGTGTTCGCTGGCACATTGTTCGCGGTGGGAAACCACCGGTGACCGGCGCGACGACGCGCTGGAGAAAGATAGGGAAACATGCTCACAACACTGCTTCCGGCAGCCGCCGATGCGGCTGTCCCTACCACGGGCCAGATTTTCTGGTCTGAGTTCCTCGGCACAGCCATCCTGCTGCTCCTCGGCGGCGGCGTCGTCGCCACGAACCTGCTGCCCAAGTCCAAGGGCAAGGGCGGCGGCTGGCTGCTCATCAACTGGGGATGGGGCCTGGCGGTTTTCGCCGGCGTCTACGTCGCGTTCCGCACCGGTGGCCACCTCAACCCCGCCGTCACGATCGCCAAGGTCGTCGGCCACATGTTCGACCCCAGCGTCACCCTGGCGGGCGACATCCCCGTCACCGGCACCAACGTTGCCGTCTACATCGTCGCTCAGTTCCTCGGTGCCTTCGTCGGTGCCGTTCTGTGCTGGCTCACCTTCAAGAAGCACTTCGACGAGGACTGCGACCCCGCCCTCAAGCTCGGCGTCTTCTCCACCGGCCCCGAGATCCGCTCCTACGGTTGGAACTGCCTCACTGAGGCCATTGGCACCGCCGTCCTGATCCTGTGGGTCTACGTCTCCGGCTACACCGAGACTGCAATCGGCCCGCTCGGCGTCGCCCTCATCATCGTCGTCATCGGTAACTCGCTCGGTGGCCCCACCGGTTACGCCATCAACCCGGCCCGTGACCTCGGCCCCCGTATCGCCCACGCGATCCTCCCGATCAAGGGCAAGGGTGGCTCCGACTGGGGCTACTCCTGGGTTCCCGTCGTCGGCCCGATCATCGGCGCCATCGTCGGTACCGTCATCTACTTCCTCACCCTCGCCTGAGAGTGAGTGCGCGGGCGAGGCCTCCGCGGCCTCGCCCGCACCATCCCCATCGCTGGGGAGCAATAAGTTCACAAGGGGCGCTGACGCCCCTGAAGCCGCGCAGGTGGCCCGGCGCGGCACACACAACGACGTGAAAACGCCTCCGAAAGGACACTCATGACCACCGAAAAGTTCGTTCTCGCCATCGATCAGGGCACCACCTCGACCCGTGCGATCATCTTCAATCACTCCGGCGAGATTGTCTCCGTCGGACAGAAGGAATTCACGCAGATCTTCCCGAACCCGGGCTGGGTGGAGCACAACCCCATCGAAATCTGGGAGACCACCCGCACCGTCGTCGCCGAGGCGCTGCAGAAGGCGGAGATTAACCGCCACCAGCTCGCAGCCGTCGGCATCACCAATCAGCGTGAGACCACCGTCGTGTGGGACAAGAACACCGGTGAGCCCGTGTACAACGCGATCGTCTGGCAGGACATGCGCACCTCCGACATTGTCAAGGAACTCGAGGGTGACGAGGGCCCGGACCGCTTCCGCCAGATCTGTGGCCTGGGCCTGTCCCCCTACTTCTCCGGCTCCAAGATCAAGTGGATCCTCGACAACGTCGAGGGCGCTCGCGAGCGCGCCGAGGCCGGCGACCTGCTCTTTGGTAACACCGACTGCTGGGTCCTGTGGAACCTGACGGGCGGCGTCAACGGCGGCGTGCACTGCACTGATGTCACCAATGCCTCGCGCACCATGCTCATGGACATCCGCACGCTGCAGTGGCGTGAGGATGTCTGCGAGATCTTCGGCATCCCGATGTCGATGCTCCCCGAGATCAAGTCCTCCTCCGAGATCTACGGCTACGGCCGCAAGAACGGTCTGCTCATCGACACCCCGATCGCCGGCATCCTCGGCGACCAGCAGGCAGCGACCTTCGGCCAGGCCTGCTTCGAGAAGGGCATGGCGAAGAACACCTACGGCACCGGCTGCTTCATGCTCATGAACACCGGCACCGAGCCCGTCTTCTCCAACAACGGCCTGCTCACCACAGTGGCCTACAAGATCGGCGACCAGCCGGCCGTCTACGCGCTCGAGGGTTCGATCGCCGTCGCCGGTTCGCTGGTCCAGTGGCTGCGCGACAACCTGGGCATGATCGTCAAGTCCTCGGACATCGGCGAGCTGGCCAGCACGGTCGAGGACAACGGTGGCGTCTACTTCGTCCCCGCCTTCTCCGGCCTGTTCGCCCCCTACTGGCGTTCGGACGCTCGCGGCGCGATCGTGGGCCTGACCCGCTACGTCAACAAGGGCCACATCGCCCGCGCCGTCGAGGAGTCGACCGCGTTCCAGAGCGCCGAGGTCCTCGACGCGATGAACGCCGACTCCGGCGTGCCGCTCAAGGAGCTCAAGGTTGACGGCGGCATGACGCACGACGACCTGGTCATGCAGTTCCAGGCCGACCTGTGTGGCGTCGACGTCGTTCGCCCGAAGGTCATCGAGACCACCGCTCTGGGTGCCGCTTACGCCGCCGGCATGGCGGTGGGCTTCTGGTCGGGCACCGAGGACGTCGTGGCCAACTGGCAGGAGGGCAAGCGCTGGACGCCGTCCATGGAGCCGGCTGAGCGCGACCGCACCTACCGCCTGTGGAAGAAGGCCGTTACGCGTACGCTCGACTGGGTTGACGACGACGTGAAGTGATTGTCACCCTGTGACATTGACGAGGCCGGGGCTGCGTGGAGCGGTCCCGGCCTCGCTCTAGCTGGTTGTACATAGGACTCAAGGCCGCATAGGTCCAGATAATCGTCAGTTACTCTATTCCCATGGAAAACCCTAATAATCAAACGACATACCTCGTCGTAGATGGCGAGAATATTGACGCGACGCTGGGCCTTTCTGTCCTTGATCGTCGCCCGAATCCCGAGGAGCGCCCACGCTGGGATCGTGTCCTCGAGAGCGCGCACGGCCGCTGGGGGCACAAGGCCAAGGGCCTGTTCTTCCTGAACGGTTCCTCCGGTTTCCTGCCGATGGGCTTCGTGCAGGCGCTTACGGCCATGGACTACTCGGTCATCCCCCTGTCGGGCCCGGCCGACATGAAGGTCGTCGACGTCGGCCTCCAGCGCACGATGGATGCGATCGCGCAGCTCGGCTCGGGCGACGTCATCTTGGCCAGCCACGATGCGGACTTCCTGCCCCAAATCGAGACTCTCCTCGACCAGGGCCGCCGCGTCGCGGTCATGTGCTTCAAGGAGTTCCTTTCCTCCCAGCTCCATGAGCTGGAGGAGCGAGGCCTGGAGATCATCGACCTTGAATACGATGTTCACGCCTTCCAGGTGCGTCTGCCCAGGCTCCACATCATCGACATCGACGACTTCGACCCGATGGCCTTCCTGTAAACCCGCTCCGCGCGTCCGCGGGCGGGCGCGTTGCTGCGGACATGACGAACCGGGCGGCCCCTCGCGGGGCCGCCCGGCCTGCATATGCGTGCGGCTGGGCCGCGTTTGCTCACTCCTGCGTGTTGTTGCCCTTCAGGGCAGCCAGGCGAGCCTCGATCTCCACCTGCGAGGAGTCGGTCTGCAGCTCAGCGAACTGGGCATCCAGCGAGGACGCGGCCAGTTCCATCTTGCCCTGGGCGAGGGCCTCCTGCTGGCGCACGCGGTCCTCGAAGCGGCCGAGCTCGCTCGTGGGGTCCAGGATGTTGATCGAGCCGAGGGCATCCGTGACCTGGGCCTGAGCCTTGGCGGTCTTCTCGCGGGCGATCAGCTGGTCGCGGCGGCTCTTGAGCTCGGAGAGCTTGTCCTTCATCTGAGCGAGGCCGGTCTTCAGGCGCTCGGCCACGTCGCGCTGAGAAGCGAGAGCGGGCTCCGCGGTCTTGACCTCGTTCTCGAACTGGATCTGCTTGCCGAGGGCAACCTTGGCCAGGTTGTCCCACTTGTCGGCTCCGGCCTCGTCCCCGGCTGCGCGCAGCGAGTCAGCCTTCGCGGAAGCGGCGGCGGCCTTCTGACCCCAGTCGGCAGCAGCCTTGACGTCCTCCTCGTAGTCCTTCTCGGCCATGCGCAGGTTGCCCAGGGTCTGAGCGATCGCGTTCTCGGCCTCGATGATCGAGTTGGTGTAGTCGCGGATGAGCTGGTCGATCATCTTCTGCGGGTCCTCGGCCTTGTCGAGGAGGGCGTTGATGTTTGCCTTGGCGAGCTGAGCAATGCGGCCCAGAATCGTCTGCTTTTCGGCCATGATGTTCTCCTTTGGTGATGGTGCGTATCTGCGCGGTATGGTGTGGTGCGCATGCGCGTGGGTTGTGAGCGAGATGAGGACTCGCGCGATTGATGGGTGGGCTACAAGTCGCCCAAACCGCTCGTCGGGTCAGTGCCTACGTGCTTGAGCGTCTCGAATCCGTCGCATGTGATCCTCCTTGGTGAGTGGCGAACAGATCAAGATACACCATCGTGGAGCGCAGCGTCTCCACTACTGTGTATCTTGTGTCACGTTCTAGTGGTGTGAGATCAGTGTAGGTGATGGTCGTGTGCGGGTGGAAATAAGTCCGTGGTGAGCCGATGCCCTGCGTCGAGGCATGGGCGACGTGGACAGGGTTGTCAGCGTCATGTGGTGGAGAATCCGCAGACCTCCTCTATCGTCGCCCTGGTGCCGCAAGTGCTCGGTTGGTGAGCGTGGTGGCCCTCGAAGCGGCTGCGCTCGCTCGTAAGGGGTCTTCGTCAAGGGCGTCGTGCGCCTCGGTCATTGCTTCTTCGGCTTCGCTCATCAGCTTGTTCACGTCGAGGAGAGCCGAACCCTCGTGGTCCTTCAGGTACTTGCGAGCCCAGGCGAGGGCGGCATCGGCGTCGCGGATATGGCGTTGGGCGGTCTCTTTCGCCTTGCACTTTGCCTGCTCCTGAGTCATGAGCGGCGCGAGTACCGCATTCATTCGGAGCTCCACGTCGCGAAGGTTTTCGAGCGCGCCGAGGGGATCCTCGTTGCTGACCAGCGCGCGCTGTCCCCTGGCGATTGCGGTCTCGGCCTCATCTAGAAGGGGAGAGAAAGCGCCGGAGGAATCGAGCTGCTTCGCGTCCGACAGGGTGGCGGACACGGATCCGATGGAAGCAGTGAGCCTCTCGAGGAACGCGTCAAGGTCGGTCTTCGCAGAGAAAATCGCATCCGTCTGCGCGTTGGCCATAGTCAGTGCGCGCTGGGCGGTATCCAGCGCGGAGGCTGCGCGGGTGGCGTCGCTCTCGAGATGCGCGCCGGCCGTCTCCAACGCCGCGCGAGCGGACTCTAGCAGTTGTGCCGCACGCTGTGGATTGTCCTGGAGGGAAGCGAGCATGGATTCGGGGTAGAGGCCCGCAATGCTGGAGAGTTCCTCCTTCGAGCGCTCCAGATCGGCGAGCTCCTCGACGAGACGTTCGCGAGCGTCGGCAAGCTGGGCGGGAAGCGATGAGCGCTTCTCGCGTTGTGCGGCAAACTCCTGACGAGCATCTTGCAGGGGCGCCAGGTTCTTGTCGAGGTCCTCCGTGATTGATGTGGCGAGACGACGCTTGGCGTGAGAATCAGGGGTTTGCTCGATCTGTTTGTGGGTGTCGAGGCCGCGTGCGATAGCCTCTTTCGCCGCCTCGAGGCGACGCCCGTACTCTTCAGCCGCGGCGCTACCGAACTGGGCGCGAGCAAAGTTCCAATCTTCTTCGGCGGCGCGCACCTGTTCCTCGGCCTCCGATAGGCGTCGCCTCGCCTCCGCGGCTGCCCTCAGGGCATCGCGCCGTACGGTGTCCACGATCGGGGTGGGTTCCTCCGTATCCGCATCCACAGTCGGGGGTTCGGCGTATTCGTATTCTCTCTGTTTGCGTACCCACACCCACACGTTGGAGCCAACGACAATCACAATGAGCACGGATATGAAGATGTTTACGACGCGATTCCTCTTGGTTTCTTCCTTCTTTTGCTCCTCGCGCCTTTTCTCCTCCTCTTGCCACCTCTTGCTGTTCTCGGCGGCGTTGCGTGCCAAGAAGTCGTAATCGCTGCGTAGAGAGTCGATGAACGCGCGGGAGCCCGCCACTGCCTCTTCGGGGGTCAGTGGGGTGGTTTTATGGTTGTAGTGGGCGGTGCGTAGCGCGCCGTCCAGCATTGTCCTGGTCATCTGATCTGACGCCAGCTTCGTACCCGCGCAGGAGGCGTTCGTGCCATCCTCGTAAGCGACGACGTAGAGGATGCCCTGTTGTGCGCTGCGCGATTGCTTGAGGGTGGCCTCGCACCATGCTGATGGCTTCTGGCCGGAGAAGTTGGGGATGATGACGACGTCGATGTACGTGGTGTATGTGGAATAAAACGATTTCGCTGGGGTCTCGATTGTTTCGCGCTGCTCGTCGCTCAGAAACCCGTCGGGGTCGGTGACGTGTCCGCTCGTGGTGAGCGGCTCGGTCGCGAACGCGGGCGCGCCGCCGACCAGCATCGCAACCATCATGATGGCTGCGACGCCCAGGCGTCGGATCCGTGACACGGGGCCTCCTGCTCGTCGGTGAAGCGATAAACCTTCGCTGTGCGGCGCGGTAGCGCTGACAGCGCGCTGTATGGTGCGATGCCGCTTCGCGGTCGTTCTTAGTTTACGAGGAAATATGTCGAGCTGCGGTGGACCGCTCGGCAGCGCCAGTGTGAGGCCCGCAAGTAATGATTGTCGCGGGCCTCACGGGAGGGTCAAGATCTCAGAAGCTACCGGAGGCGGAGGACCAGCCGCCCGAGCCCCAGTCGGAGGAGCTGCTGGAGCCCCAGTCGGAGCCGCCGCCGGAAGCAAAGGACCAGCCGGACCCGGACGAGCTGGAGCCGCTGTGGAAGGGATCGAAGTCGTCTCGGTGGTGCGAACCGGAATTCGAGAACAGGGTCGACCACAGGAGGAAGTCGCCCAGGGAGGATCCCGTGTAGGACCCGTTGCCCGTGGTGGGCTGTCCCCACGACCCGCCGAAGTTCTGGATGGGGGTCGCCATGACGCTGTCGGCGAGGGCGCGGGCGTTCATTGCGTGCGACTTCGCAGCCTCGGGATCGTCCTCCAGCGACCGGCGGGCGGTGCTCAGAGCGGTCTCTGCGTTGTTGAGGGTCGAACGCAGCTCCAGGTCGATGGCTCCACGTCGGCCCTGCACGTAACGCTCGGCTTGGGAGACGGCGGATTCAGCGAGCGAAATCTGCGCCTCGGCGGCCGTGCGAGCCTTTTCGTAGGCCTCCTCCTTGGTGCGTAGCGGCTCGAGTGCCGCGTCCAGGGTGGCCTCGGCCATGCGCAGGTGCTCGAGGGCTGCGAGCGGATCGCCGTTGTTCGCCAGGGCTGCCTGGGCCTCGGCAATGGCCGCGTGAGCGTCGGCCACCATCGGGTTGAACACTGCCGGATCCGTGTGCAGTTCGTTGACGTCGGTGATGTCCGAGGAAATCGAGCTGATCGCCGCGACGAGGTGATCGCGGATCGCGTCCAGGTCGGACTTCGCAGAGAAGATCGCGTCGGTCTGATGGTTGGCCATCGTTAGGGCTCGCAGGGCGGTGTCGAGGGCACTCGCGGCGTGGGCGCGGTCGGTGGGGGCGGAGGCCTCCGCGGTGTCGAGCGCGCTGCGAGCCGACGTGAGGAGTGCCTCGGCCTGCTCGGGATTGTCCTGGAGGGAGGCGAGCATCTGCGCAGGGTAGAGCGTCGAAATGCTGGCCAGCTCGGACTTCGCGCGCTCCAGATCCGTCAGCTCCTCCGCGAGGCGTTCGCGGGCCTCGGCGATTCGCTCGGGGAGCGAGGCCTGCTCAGCGCGCTTGGTTGCGAACGACGCCTGGATGGTGCTGAGCGGGTTCATGTTGGCGCCCAGATCCTTCATGATCGCGGTGGCCAGGCGGAGCTGCTCGGCTGGGGTGGTCGCGGAGTTCATCTGCGCCTGGGCGCTAAAGCCGCGTGAGACAGCCGCCTTCCCGGCTTCGATGGCCCGGGCGAATTCGTCCGTGGAGTTCAAGCCGAACTGCGCGCGCGCGTAGTTGAGTTCGTCGGTCGCGGTGCGCACCTGCTCGTCTGCGGACAGGAGCTGTCGGTTCGCTTCCTGGGCGGCGCGCGCCGCGCTTTCGGCGTCGACCTGTGCGGCCTGCTGGGCGGCGAGCCTGTTACGACGCGACGAGCGTGCAACTGCGATGGCGATGGCAATGACGCCACCGACGAGCAGCAGGAACATGACAGACATACCGATAAGTGAGTGGCCGTCGTCATCGGTCGCGCCGGAGGCAGCCGAGTAACTCGAGCTCGTGGAACTGGTACCCGAGTTGGACGTACCGCTCACGAGGGTGTTGACGAATGCGTTGACCCCGTTTGCGACGGCGGAGGAAGTCAGCGGATTGGGTGTCAGTTGGGACTCGGAGGCGCGCACGGCGCTCTGGAGAGAGGAGCCAGATGCTCCGTTGTAGGAGCAGGCCGCGTCGCGGCGCTGGTCGTACGCGATGACGTAGACGACGGTGCCGTTGGTCAGGGAGGAACGCTCGACGGTTTGCTGGCACCAGGACTCTGCGTCCGTGCCCGAAAAGTTTGCGACGAGGACGACCTTGACGGGTTTGCCTGCTGAGGCGGCCCTGCTCGTCGCGGACTCGATCGTGGAACGGTCGGAGGTGGCGAGCCAGCCGTCGGGATCGGTGACCGAATCGCTGATAGACATGGGCGATGCTGCGAGCGCGGGAAGGCCCAGTGCAAGCAGTATCGCTGTGAGAACAGCGATGAGGCTGAAACGGCGGATTCTTGTCACGGGGGCCTCCTGCGGTGTGGCGAACAGGTCAACATACACCAAGTAGGCCGTGTGCGGCTAGCGTGTGATGCACCGCGGCGTCGGTGATTGTTTCCGTGGGGTCAGTCTACGTGACGAGGGGGGAGAAATGCGTGCGGCGGTGCTGTTCGCTACAGGCGTCGTCTCGTCTGCCGCGCGCGGAGGAAGAGCCCCCTATGATAGGGAGAGCCCATAGGGGCATTCGGACTATTGATAGAAGGAGGGGACCATGCCCACCGGTAAAGTGAGGTTCTTCGACGCAGATCGCGGTTTTGGCTTCATTGCGGGAGATGACGGCGCTGATGTCTTCCTCCACTCGTCCGCACTTCCGGCCGACCACGCTAACCCGCGAGTGGGTGCTCGCGTGGAGTATTCGGTGGCCGACGGACGAAAGGGACCGCAGGCTCTGAGCGTGCGTTTCCTGAAGGAGACAGCTTCCGTTGCCCGAGCCAAGCGCCGCAAGCCGCAGGCGATGGTGCCCGTCGTTGAGGACCTGATTAAGCTCCTCGACTCGTCGAGCGCCGCGCTGCGCCGCGGATCGTACCCGGACAACGCGACCAAGATCGCGAAGGTGCTGCGCGCCGTCGCAGAGGAATTTGATGCCTAAGACACAGGCCCGTGTTCGGGCAGTGAAGAAGGACGCCGTCCTCGAGGCCGCCGTTGATGTCGCGCGTGCCGGTGCCGAGGCCGTCGCGCACCCTCGTCCCGTCGGCGAGCATGTCGGGTTCGAGATGGTGTCGGAGCGTCTGGCGACCCACTACTTCGCGTCGACCGACGCGGGTTACGTGGGCTGGTGCTGGGCCGTGACCGTCGCCCGCGTGCCGCGCGGGCGCGTCGCCACCGTGTGTGAAGTCGATATGACCCCTCGCGAGGGCGCGCTTCTCGCCCCCGAGTGGGTGCCGTGGGAAGATCGCCTGCGTCCCTCGGATATTTCTCGCGACGATGTCCTGCCTTACAAGGCGGATGATGAGCGTCTCGTGCAGAGCTTTGAGGACACGAGTGCGGACCCGGACCTGCCGGTCGTGCGAGATATCGGCTTAGGGAGAGTGCGTGTCCTCTCGCCGGAAGGGCACAGCCAGGCTGCGAAGCGTTGGTACGAGTCGGAGCGCGGCCCGAAGTCCGGGCGTCGCCCGCGTAACACGTGCTCGACGTGCGGCTTTCTCATGAAGATGGGTGGGGACATGCGCACGATGTTTGGTGTGTGTGCGAACGAGTGGGCGACCGACGACGGTGCCGTGGTTTCACTGGATCACACGTGTGGGTCTCACTCGGAGACTGACGTCCCCAAGAACGGTACCGCGTGGCCCGTGCGTCCCTCGCGCGTGAACGAGGGGGCTCTCGACGCCGAGCCGATGCCGCGTGCATCGAACGAGGCGCGCAAGGACGAGGCCACGGTCGACGACGCGAAGACCGGCGAGGCCGATACTCCGACGGGTGAGGAACGGGAAGACTGACGTTTCGTTCCGCTATGAACTGACAGAAAGCACTCGGGACTGAGTTCCGGGTGCTTTCTCAGCAAGTGGGCAAATGGTGGGTTTGTTTGCGTGCGGGCGGCTGAGCAGGCACGATTATCCGGTGAGCACACAAGAAAAGACCGCCCCATCCCGCGGCGGCTTCGCACAGTCACTTGATTCGTTCTTCCAGATCTCCAAGCGCGGCTCGACTATCAGTCACGAAATCCGCGGTGGATTTGTCACCTTCTTCGCGATGGCTTACATCCTGGTCGTCAACCCGGCGATCCTGGGCAATGCCGTTCCCGAAGATGGCTCCATCACGACCCAGGGCATCGCAGCTGGCACCGCGCTCGTCGCGGGCATCATGACGATCCTCATGGGCGTTGTCGCGAACTACCCCCTGGCGCTCGCCGCAGGTCTCGGCCTCAACGCGGTCGTCGCCTTTACCCTCGTCCTCGGTGCCGGCCTCAGCTACGGCGAGGCCATGGGCATCATCGCCTGGGAAGGCATCCTCATTTTCCTGCTCGTCCTCACGGGCTTCCGTGAGGCCGTTTTCCGTGCTGTCCCCGCCGCCCTCAAGACCGCCATCACGGTGGGCCTGGGCCTCTTCGTCGCCCTCATCGGCCTCGTGAACGCGGGCATCGTGCGCACCGGCTCGACCCCCGTCCAATTCGGTATCTCGGGTTCTCTCGACGGCTGGCCGGCCTTCGTCTTCGTGTTCGGCCTGTTCCTCATGATCATTCTGTACGTGCGCAAGGTGAAGGGCGCGGTCTTAATCTCGATCATCGCCTCCACGATCGTCGCTGTCATCGTTCAGGCCTTCGCCCACATTGATCGCATCTCCGACACGAACCCGACCGGCTGGGGCCAGACCGTCCCCGAGCTCAAGGGCTCTCCGATCGCGGTTCCCGTGTTCGATACGCTCGGCAAGGTGGACCTCTTCGGCGGCTTCGGCAAGCTTGGCGTCGTCTCCGTGATCCTGCTGGTCTTCTCGCTCATGCTCGCCGACTTCTTCGACACGATGGGCACCATGGTGGCTGTTGGCGCCGAGGGTAACCTGCTCGACAAGGATGGCAACCCGCCCAAGACCCGCCAGATCCTGATCATCGACTCCCTGGCCGCGGTGGCCGGCGGCGTCGGCGGCGTCTCCTCGAACACCTCCTACGTCGAGTCCGCCTCGGGTGTCGCCGAGGGTGCCCGTACCGGCCTGGCCTCCGTGGTCACCGGCATCCTGTTCCTGCTGTCGACCTTCCTGGCGCCCCTCGTCGAGCTGGTCCCGACCGAGGCTGCCTCCACGGCCCTCGTGTTTGTCGGCTTCCTCATGATGACCCAGGTGACCGGTATCGACTGGGATTCCCCGGAAGTTGCGATCCCCGCCTTCATGACGATCGCCTTCATGCCCTTCGGTTACTCCGTGTCCGTCGGCATCGGCGTGGGCTTCGTGACCTACGCGGTTATCCAGCTCGTCAAGGGCAAGGCCGCCAAGGTGCACCCGCTCATGTGGGTCGTAGCCGGCCTGTTCGTCATCTACTTCCTGATGGGCCCGATCCAGCGTCTCCTCGGCGTCGGCTGATTCGTCACGCTTGGCGCTCTTCCCGCCCCGCCGGAGCCTTCCTCCGGCGGGGCGGCCGTATCCTGGGAAGGTGCACTGACGGGGGCCGGTCGGCACAGCCCCGGCCTCGTTCGGGGCGTGGAGTCAGAGAGCGAGGAACAGCATGTCGGCAACGTTTGCATCCATGCGCTACGTGAACTACCGGTACTGGTTCGTCGCCTCCCTGATTGCGTCCACGGGCGTGTGGCTTCAGCGCGTCGCCCAGGACTGGTACGTCCTGACGGACCTCACCGATCACGACGCATCGCAGGTTGGCCTCGTGACGGCCCTCCAGTTCCTCCCCATCATCCTGTTCTCCGCGTGGGCCGGGGTCCTCGCGGATCGCATCCCGGGGCGCAGACTTCTGCAATGCACGCAGCTCGGTGTCGGCCTCGTGTCCCTCATCATCGGCATCGTCGTCCTGACGGGGACGGGCGAGCTCTGGCACCAGTACATCCTGGCGTTCATCTCGGGCACGATCTCCGCCGTCGATACCCCGGCGCGCCAGGCCTTTGTGGGAGAGCTCGTGCCCCACGAGAAGATGGCGAACGCTGTGGCCCTGAACGCCACCGCCTTCCATACCGCGCGCCTGATCGGCCCAGCCTCCGCGGGCTTCTTCATCGACTGGTGGGGCATTGGCCCGGTCTTTGTGATCGACGCGGTCATGTTCATGGCTCCCGTCATCGCGCTGGCCCTCATGCGTGGCGACCAGCTTTACCCGCGCACCCTGGTTCCGCGAGCCCCGGGTCAGCTGCGAGAGTCCGTTGTCTACGTGCACAGCCGCACCGATATTCGCATCATCCTCGCGCTGATCTTCGTCGTCAGTGCCCTGGGCATGAACTTCCAAATGACGAGCGCCCTCATGGCGACGACGGTCTTCGGCAAGGCCGCCGGCTCTTTCGGCATCCTCTCCACGTTCATGGCGGTGGGGTCGATCCTGGGCTCCACGGGAGCCGCGCGCCGCGCTCCGCGCCTGCGCATCATCCTCATGGGCGCCGCCTTCTACGGGACCGCCGAGATCCTCCTGGCCCTGTCGCCCTCGTACTGGTGGTTCGCGCTCCTGTCGATCCCCACGGGGTTCGGCATGCTGACGATGAACACGAGCGCCAGTGCCCTGGTCCAGACGCGCACCGATCCCGACAAGCGCGGGCGCGTCATGGCCCTGTACTCCCTCGTGTTCCTCGGAGCAACCCCGATCGGATCGCCGCTCATTGGGTGGGTGGGCACGACGTTCGGTGCGCGCTGGTCGATCCTGGTCGGCGGCATCGCCTCCCTCGGCATCGCGCTCATCTGCGGGGCGTGGGCAATGATCCACTGGAAGGGACGCGTTGTGCGCCGCCACTCCTTCCCGTGGGTGGGCATCGAGGCGGACTCCTCCGTGGACGCGCCGCGCCGCTCGGTCGACCCGCTCTGATCGGTGCCCGGCGAGGAGCTAGAGCACGCGCTCCAGGCAGTAGTCGATGCAGGTGAGGAGCGCCTCCACGTCCTCGATCTCAACGCTCGGCCACGTGCCAATGCGCAGCTGGTTGGTGCCCACGCCGCGGTAGGCGCCGATGTCGACGATCCCCCGCGCGCGCAGGTGAGCGGCCAGCTCGGAGGCGCTCACGGCCTCGTCGATCTCGATCGTGGCGGTCACGGGGGAGCGCCAGGTCGGATTGTCGACGAAGGGGCGCGCGGCCAGGTTCGCCTCGGCCCAGTCATAGATGAGGGACGAGGCCTGGGCGCAGTGGGCGCTCACCGCGTCCATGCCGCCGCGCTCGAGGAGCCAGCGCACCTGGCGCTCTGCCATGAGAATCGTTGCGAGCGCGGGGGTGTTGAGCGTTTGGTCCTTACGCGAGTTGTCGATGGCTGCGGACAGGGAAAGGAACTGCGGGACCCATCGCCCGTCAGCGCTGCCCTCAATGCTGCGGGCGCGCTCAATGGCGGCGGGGGAGAGGATCGCCATCCATAGGCCGCCGTCGGACCCGAGGGCCTTTTGGAGAGAAAAGTAGTAGGCGTCGACCTGGGTGAGATCGACGGGGGCAGCTCCCGCGATCGACGTGCCGTCCACGAGGGTGAGTGCGCCGGGGGCCTCGACTCGGTAGACGGTGGAGGTGACGCCGGTGGAGGTCTCGTTGTGGGGGTAGGCATAGACGTCGATGCCTTCTGATGTCTCGCGCGCGGACACGGTGACGAGGCAGCCGGGTGCGGCCTCGTCAATGAGGGGGACGCCCAGGTGCGGAGCGTGTGCCGCTTCGGAGGCGAATTTCGCGCCGAACGCGCCCCAGGAGCCGAAGGCCGCGCGAGAGGAGATGAGGCACGCGCAGGCCACGTCCCAGAATGCGGAGGCGCCGCCGTTGCCCAGGACAACCTCGTAGTCGTCGGGGATGGATAGAAGGGTGCGCAGTCCTTCCTTCAGCGACGCGACGACGCTTCGCACGGGCGCTGCGCGGTGGGAGGTGCCCATGAGGAGGGGAGAGGAGAGCGCCTCGATCTGCGCGGCGCGCACCTTGGAGGGGCCGCAGCCGAAGCGTCCGTCAGCGGGTAGGAGGGCCTGGGGGATGTCGGGGAAAGCCACCATGGCAACAGCCTAGTCTCCTCACGCTGGGTATTTCCATCACGTTCATTAATCGAATTATCGTGAGGGAGCAGTCGCCCACACGCCCGTTTTTCCTTAGTAACGCGTCGTTCCGCTTGCCAGAAGGAAGGTGACCCTATTCTGTATTTATTACCTGCCTGATGAAGGAGGCCGACGTGGCAGACCTGATCGACACCACCGAGATGTACCTCAAGACCATCCTCGAGCTCGAGGAGGACGGGGTCACCCCCCTGCGTGCGCGCATCGTCGACCGACTGGGGCACTCGGGTCCGACGGTTTCGCAGACGGTCGCACGCATGGAGCGCGACGGCCTGCTGCATGTCATGGGGGATCGCCGCCTCGAACTCACCGAGGCCGGCCGTGCCCACGCGACCGAGGTGCTGCGTAAGCATCGCCTGGCAGAGCGCCTCCTCCTCGACGTGATCGGCATGGAGTGGGCGCAGGTGCACGACGAGGCGTGCCGTTGGGAGCACGTGATGAGCGATGCCGTCGAGGCGCGCCTGCAGGAGCTGCTCAGCAATACCTGCGTGGACCCATACGGCAATCCCATGCCCGGTTGTGAGCAGCTGGAAGGGACTCATTCTGCCGAGCTGGCGGTGCGTTCGCTCGAGGCGGGTGCGCTCACGCTGGCGCGCATCGGCGAGCCGATTCAAGCGGACGCGGAGCTGCTGGCCTCCTTCGATGAGCTGGGTCTGCGCCCGGGCGCTCGCGTGGGGCTCTCTGCGCACGGTGATGTCGTGCGCGTGGCTTCTCTTGACGAGGCCGGCGAGGTCCGTGGGTATCTGACGATCCCGATGGCGCTGGCCGCGCACCTTTTCGTGCGGGGGCAGTGAGCGTTGATGAACGACGAGGCCGGGGCGACAAGCCTCGGCTTTTGTCGTTTGCGGGGAGTGTCTCGAATCGTGAAACGCGTGTGAGAGGCAAGTTTTTCCCGAGATTGCGGGGTGCAAATGTCACGGAATGGTAACGATGGGGGAGATCGATGTTACCGGAACGTGACATTTACCGGGCGGACACGGTATAGTTGACATTGGTCATCAGACCACCCGCCCATTCGGAACCCGAAGTGAGACGACGAATGGAGCGGAAATACCGTCTCACGCGGGGAACCCAGATGTGGCTCCTTGAGCCTTGGGGTGAAGCTCGCACGCCGAGCAGGACCTCCCGTCCGAACCCGACAGCTAACCTCGCAGGGAAACAGGGAGAACACGAGTGAAGACTATTAAGCCTGCTCCGCGTCACCGCATGGCACGTCGCCCGCTGACCGATTCCGTGGTCGAGGGCATGAACGTCTCCGGTGCCGCTCGTCCGATCGCTTTCGCGTCGGCCGCCGGTGTTGCGCTGACCGCGATTGCCGCCGGCGTTGCGAACGCCGCCCCGGCGACCCCCCAGTCTGAGCCGCAGAGCGCTGACCTCAACACGACGACCGTCGCCGTCGATGACGTGACCACCGTTGAGGTTCCGGACATCGAGTGGACCGCCGAAGAGGACGTCACCGCTTCCGCGACCGCCGAGGCCCCCGCGCCGGCCCCCGTCGCCGCGACCCCCGCCGCCGATCAGTCCGACTCGGCTGCCTCTCGCTCGGAGACCCGCTCCGACGAGACCTCTGACACCTCCGCCCGTCAGGCCACCGTGAACGCGGCTGGCAGTGATATCGTCTCCGTCGCCCTCGGCCTGACCGGTATCCCCTACGTCTACGGTGGCGAGACCCTCGGTGGTCTCGACTGCTCCGGCCTGGTCAAGTACGCGTACGCGGCTGCTGGCATCAACCTGCCGCACTCCTCGTCCGCTCAGGCCGCTGGCGGCACCATCGTGTCCGACCCGCAGCCCGGCGACATTGTGTCCTACCCCGGCCACGTCGCCATCTACATCGGCGGCGGCCAGATGGTCGAGGCCACGGTGCCCGGCAGTCTCTCCCAGGTCTCGTCGGTCCGCGCTGGTGCCACCTACGTGCGCTACTGAGCCTGCGATAGACAGCTAACGATCCCCGCAGCCCCCACGGGCTGCGGGGATCGGCGTTTGTGCCCGGGTTGGGCTTTCGCAGATCGTTAAAATACGGCACAATATAAGTGACTGCCACCACGAGGAGGACATCATGAGTTCTACCGAAGTCATTCTGGTCGGTGTCGATGGCTCGACGGAGAGCCTTGCCGCCGTCAAATGGGCCGCTGATCGCGGCGCGCGCACCGGAGCGCGCATCCATTGCCTGTGTACCTACGCGCTGGCCTCGTACTCTGCTGCCGCCTTGGACGGCGGATACGCCGTTCTCGACGATGAGGCCCTGAAGGCGGGCGCCGAACAGGTCGTCGAGGAGGCAAAGGCCCTGGCTCGCGAACGCGGAGCGACGCATGTCTCCGGATCGACCGAGCCCGGAGACCCGGCGGGGGTCCTCATCGACTTCTCCGCCGAGGTGGACATGATCGTCGTCGGTTCTCGCGGCGGCGGCGGATTCGCCGATCGCCTCCTGGGGACGGTCTCCTCCGCCCTGCCCGCCCACTCGAAGTGTCCCGTTGTCGTCGTTCCCCGCCACACCTCGGGCAAGAAGTTTACGCCCGTCGAGCGCGTCGTCGTCGGCATCGACGGCACCGATCAGCCTTCGTGCGCGCTCAAGCGCGCGATCGGCGAGGCGCGCCTGTGGGATGCGCGCCTGACCGCTGTGTCCGCCGTGCCGATCGCGGTGGGCCCGTCCGTCATGACGTGGACGCCCACGGGTGTTGATCACTCGGCACTACTCGCTCAGGTGCGAGAGGGAATGGACGCGGCGATCGTCGCCGCCCTGGACGGGGACGACATGCAAATCTCCCGACACGCCCTCGACGGCTCCGCCGCATCGTTGCTCATCGAGTTTTCCACCGCGGTTGACCTGGTCATCGTCGGCACCCGCGGGCGCGGGGGGCTGGCAGGCGTGCTCCTCGGGTCAACGTCGCAGACGGTGCTCGGTCACTCGACCTGCCCGGTCATGATCGTTCCCTCCGCCCACCTCGGGGACGCGGGCACGGCCGTGCACACCGAATGGGGGCGCCGCTAACCGCAAACGGTCACGAGGTCGGGGTCCCCGCGTGGGTACCCCGGCCTCGTGCGCGTGCGGGGCGGATGTCCGCCGGGGTGAGCCTCTCCGCACTGCGACGCAGGGCAGCGGTGCGCGCACTTTGCTACAGTGGGCGCGGACAGCTTGTCACGCCCTCGTAGCTCAGGGGATAGAGCACCGCTCTCCTAAAGCGGGTGTCGGACGTTCGAATCGTCTCGGGGGCACAGTAGAAGGACGCCATGCGTAACGCTCTTGGGTATCTCGTGACCGTCGTGGCCGCGCTGTGTTGGGGCGCCTCCGGTGTTTCCGCCGATTACCTCATGGAACGTCACGGGACCGAGCTCACGCTCATCAGCTTCTACCGTATGTTCGTCTCAGGCGTCCTCCTCCTGGCTTACGTGCTCGTGCGATCGAGCGGGGTGTCCGCACGTCATCGGGAGCTGGTCTCGTCGCCGCGCAACTGGCGCGACCTCGTGATCTACGCGGTTTTTGGACTGGCGGCCTGCCAGATCACCTACATGGGGGTCATCCGCGCCTCGAATGCGGGTACTGGCACCGTCCTGGAGTACCTGGGCCTCATCCTCATCGTGGTGTGGGTGTGCCTGGCGCACCGGCGATGGCCGCGGGCCTCTGAAGTCGTCGCGATCTGCCTGGCGATCGTCGGAACCTTCCTGCTGTGCACGCACGGGTCGCTGGACTCCCTCGTTATCACGCCGACCGGCCTCGCCTGGGGAGCGCTCGCCGCACTCACTTTGGCAACCTACACGCTGCTTCCCGCGCGTCTTATTGCGGCCTACGGAGCGGATGTTGTCGTCGCTTACGCTCTGCTCATCGCCGGTGCGGGCGTCGGCCTCTTTAGTCGGGTCTGGCGATTCCATATCGCGTGGACCCCTGATGTCGTGCTCGCCATGATCGTCACCGTCGTCCTGGGCACCGCCGTCGCCTTCACCGCGTTCCTGTGGGGCGTTGACCGCATCGGGCCCGTGCGTGCCTCGCTGATCGGCTGCATGGAGCCCATTGCGGCCACAGGGTTTTCCGCCCTCATCATGGGGACGTCGTACACGGGCATCGACATTGTCGGCATGGCGCTCATCATCGGCGCGGTTGTGACGATTTCCGTTGTCGACCTCCTACGGGCGCGCCGCGTCATACAATAGGGCGGTGCTGCCGTAGGGTTAAAACGTGGTTCCTAGTATCTTTTCGCGCCGTTCCGCTCCCGAGCCTGAGGCCACCAAAGCCTCGTCCACATCGACGCACCCGACCACCCTCGTCGGCTCTGCGCGCGATGCGTGGCGCTCGCGCCTCGACCAGGACATCGCCGCAGACTCCACGTCTTTGCCGACGCTGTCCCTGTCCGGTGCGCACCCCGGAGGCCTTGCCCAGCTCTACACGGAACACCCCGTCCGCCTGAGCCTCCTGATTCGCGAACCCATTGCCCTGGGCCGTGCCCTTGAGCGCGCCCGTTCCATTATCGCGCGCTCCGAGCAGCGCGCCTCCGCCCACGGCACTGGCCCCATCCACCTGGGGATCGGGACCGCCTCGTGGCGTAACGGAACCGACGCCGTCACCGTCCCCGCCCTGCTGCGCCCCGTGCGCCTCGTGCGTCGCGACGACGACGTGCTCATCGCGCTCGGACGTGGCGGCCTGCTCGCCCCCGAGCTGGCCGAGGCCCTGCGTAGCCACGGCCTTGACGTGGACGGGGACACGATCCTCGCGCAGGCGAGCGGCGCCCACGGATTCTCCTCCTCCCAGGCGATGGCCGCACTGCGGCAGGCCTGCGCTGCCCTGCCGCACTTCGAGGTCCGCGACGACCTCGTTATCGGCCTGTTCTGCCACCCCGCCGGCGCTCTCGCCGCCAGCCTGGCCGAGGACGTCACCGCCCTCGAAGATTCACAGGTGATCCGCGCGCTCGCGGGCGACCAGGACGCGCGCAACGACTTGCGATCCGAGGCTCCGGTTCCCAACCCCGCTGACCGCGACCCGTGGGCAGAGAAGGGCGTCGGTGACCTGATTCCCTCCCAGCAGGACGCGGTCGAGGCCGCCTCCGACGGGCGCAGCGTCTTCATTGATATCCCCGCGCACAGCGACGACGCGTCGGTCGTTGCGGCGATCCTCGCGGACGCGGCCGCCACCGGTCGGTCGGTCCTGCACGTATCGACCTCCCCGTCGCGTTCAATCGCCGCCTACACGCGCCTGGCCGATCTGGGCCTCGCCGACATTGTGGCCAACATCGACGGCTATTCGGACGCGCGTAAGACACTGGCCGCGCGCGTGAGCGCTGCGATGGAGGACACCTCGCCCGTCGTCGACCAGGCGAGCGTTGACGACATGCGCGCCCGCCTGCGTCAGGTGCGCGCCTCACTGGCCTCGTATGCTGCCGCTCTCCACCAGCCCTACGGCCGCTTCGGAGTGTGCGCGGCCGACGCGCTGCGTGCCCTCACCGACCTCACGAGCGGGGAGAACGCGCCCACGACCCGCGTGCGCCTGGACGAAAAGACCCTCTACGACATCGCGGTTGATCAGGGCGAGAGTGCCCGCGCCCTGCTGCGCGAGGCCATCGCCTCCGGCACGCTCTCGGGTTCTTCGTCGTCCGCGTGGGGCAACGCTGTCCTAACCTCCGACGAACAAGCCTCCGACGTGCTGCTGCGCGTCGACCGCCTGTCGAAAACCCTGCCCGAGCTGCGCGTGCACATCGCGGCCGTCGCCGGCGAGGCCGGCATCAAGCCCGCCGGCACGCTCGCCCAGTGGGACCGTCAGCTCGCCATGTTCGACGGCATCGCCGACGTCCTCGACGTCTTCCTGCCCCGCGTGTTTGAGCGCAGCGCCGCCGACATGGTGATCGCAACCGCGCCCAAGCAGTGGCGCAAGGACCACGATATTTCGATGGGCCGCTCCGAGCGCAACCGCCTCGTCAAACAGGCCCAGGACCTCGTGCGCCCTGGCGTCCACGTGCCCGACCTGCACCGTGCTCTCATTCGCGTCCAGGAGCGCCGCGATGCGTGGTGCGCGGTCTGCGGCGACGATTCGTGGCCTATCCTGCCCGCGAAGATCGGCGAGATTACGGCCCTGACGGACGCCGTGCGTGACGATCTTGACGCCATCGCCCCCGTGTTCGCGGCCGAGGAACCGGACCTGGTGGGCACCCACCTGCAGCGCCTGACGACCCTGATTGAACGCTGGTCCGGTGACACTTCCGCCGCCCGCGAGGTGCCCGCGCGCCTGCAGATGCGTCAGCGCCTGGCCGACCACGGCCTCGACAAGCTTGCCCAGGACCTCGCCGATCGTGAGGTCGAGGACGCCGCGATCGACACGGAACTCGACCTCGCCTGGTGGGCCTCGCTGCTGCGCGCCATGCTCGCCTCCCAGCCCGCGCTCGGCGGGTTGGACCCCGCCTCCCTGGAGGATCTGGCGCGCGAGGGGCGCGAGCTCGACGAGGCCCAGGTGGCCTCGCTCATCCCGCAGGCCATCACGGGTGTACGCCGAATCCGCACGAACGCCCTGGCGGCTCGACCCAGCCAGTACGAGGAGCTGCGCGACCTGCTCGCCGACGGATCGGTCCCCTCCGACCTGGATCTGCTCGCGTCGTACCCGCTGGTGCGCCACTTGCTGCCGGTCCTCATGACGGTGCCCTCGATGGTTCCTGCCCTCGCGCCGACGGGGCGCACCGTCGACGTCGTCGTCCTGGACGGCGCTGACGGCCTGCCGCTCGCCGAGCTGGCGCCGATCATCGCGCGCGGCCACCAGCTGGTCGTGATCGACGATCTGACCGGTGCCTCGGAAGGCGGCGCTACCCGCGAGCTGGCGGGCGTCCTGCCGGTCGTGCGTGTCGAGCCCGGTCCGCGCCGCCTCAACGACCAGGTGGCCCTGCTGCTCGCCCGCTACGGCTACGAGCACGCCGGCATCCCCGTCCCGTGGACTGCCGCGAACGCGCCCGTGTCCGCCCGCTGGGTGGAGGCGACGGGCATGCCCGCGCCCGGTGCGCACGCGATCGAATCGACCGCCGCCGAGGTGCGCGCAGTCGTCGACGCCGTCATCGAACACGCGGTCGAGGCCCCGGAGCGTTCCCTCGCGGTCGTCGCCCTGTCCGAGCGACACGCGCAGCGCATCCGCGAGGCCCTGGAGAGCGTGAAGGCCGACGAACCCGGCCTGGCCTCCTTCTTTGATCCCGCGACCCCGGAACCCTTCGTCGTCGTTGGCCCCGATCAGGTGGCTGGCCTGACCCGCGAATCGCTCATCCTGTCCGTCGGGTTCGCGAAGACCCCGCACGGGCGCGTCATTCATGACTTCGGTGTCCTGTCGAGCGAGGAGGGTGCGGACGCGCTCGCAGAGGTCCTGCGCGTCGTGCGCGGCGACCTGACGCTCGTCTCGGCCCTGCACAGCGCGGAGATCGACCGCGACCGCCTCGGCCACGAGGGCTCGCGTATGCTCGTCGACCTCCTGGAGATCGCCGAGGGGCACGCGGGCGAGGGGATGGACGCATGGCCTGTCCTGGCCGGTGAGCCGGATCGCCTGCTCGTCGACCTCGCAGAGCACCTGTACTCGCGAGGCCTCGAGGTTGTCGCAAACGTCGGTATCCCCGGCGGCATGCGGATTCCGCTCGCGATCGGTCACCCGGAGTCTCCGGGGCGCCTGCTCCTCGCGGTGCTCACGGACGACGAGGAGTACCTGGCGCAGCCCAGCCAGCGCGTGCGCGACCGCGCCCGTCCCCGCTGGCTCGAAGCACAGGGCTGGGCGGTTTACACCGCCCTGTCGATGCCCCTGTTCATCGACCCCGACAAGGAAGCATCGCTTGTCGTCGACGCCGTCCTGGATGCGCTCGACAAGCTGCGCGCCACCGACGACGAGCCCGTCGTTGAGGTACCCGGCCGCATCGCCGATGACGAGGCCGCAGACGAGCGCGTGGAAGAGCGCGTGGAAGAGGCTTCCTCTGAGGATGGAACCGAGGAGGCAGTCGATGCCGAGGATGGCTCGGATGCTTCGGCCTCCCCGCGCATGCCGATGCTGGACGACGGCCTCGACGAGGAATCGAAGCGTCGCAAGAAGGCCGACGAGGACACCACCGGCATGCTGCTGGCCATCAAGCGCGAGGAGCGTGCCTCCGAGGAAAACCGTGGTCCGCGCCCCGCGATCGCCAAGGGTCTGCCGCTGGCCGCCTACTCCGATGACCAGCTCGACGAGATGGCCGCCTGGGTGCGTTCCGACGGCGTCGAGCGCACCGACCTGGAGACCGCTGAAGAGCTGCGCGAGGCCCTGGGCATCACGCGTCGCGGCTTCCAGTCCGACGCGGTCCTGGGCAACGTCGTGCGCCGCACGAAGCCCGAGGCGAGCGCGCAGGATGCGGGTGAGCCGTCGGACGAGGGCGCGGCGCCCGGGGACTCCACCGATGAGTGAGCCGACGCCGCGCAAGCGTCGCCGCGTCGCCCGCTACGTGTCCGACGTGGATCGTCGCCTCATCGAGGAGGGCCTGCCGCCTTCCTGGGAGGATCGCGTGCGCCCCGAGGACACGCGCCCCGGCTCCATGGCCGACGCCCCCGACCGCGGGGATGGTGCCAACGACGCGCGCCTGCTCGAGAACGTGCCGCCGCACGCCCAGGCGCGGGCCTAGGGGCCGGCGTAGGCGCGAGTGTCCGGATAGGTGCGCATCCGGATAGGTTATGCACATCGGGATAGGTTATGCACATCGGGATAGGTTATTAAGCTATCCCGATCGTCGTTACCTATCCCGATCGTCGTTACCTATCCCGATCGTCGTTACCTATCCGAGTGTCGCTATCCGGGGCTGCCCGCCAGTCGCTCGTGCGGTGTGGCTGCGGTATGCCTGCGGTCTGGCTCGTCGCTCGATCACGTCGTTCCCTCCAATCTCGCACGTAATTCCTCGCTGACTTCTTCAGATATTGAAATTGCGTCGTTGCAATTTCAACGTTTTCTCGCGGTCCTCAAAAGTGACCGCATTGAATTACGTGCGACATTTGTCGGGAAGTGTGCGCGATGGGGTACTTCAGCGGAGGAGAGTCAGTAGGGGCGCTAGGGAAGATCCAGCAGGGGCGCTAGGGGAGAGCTGGCAGGGGCATGGGAGAACCAGTCGGGACACTAGGCCGTAGCCGTGTTCTGGCGTGGTACAAAGAGGCGGGGCCGATGCAATCGCATCGGCCCCGCCGTTGTCCCTCACAAGGAGGGGCGCAAACTCAGTGGCGCGGCGTGCCCTGGGCGAGGGCGTCGCGGATCTCCGTGAGGAGCTTGACCTCGTCGGAGGGTTCCTCGGGAGCCTCGTCCTCAGCCTTCTTGCGGCGGTTGTTGAGGGCGTTCATGGGCATCACGATGCAGAAGTAGATCGCGAGGGCCATGAGGAGGAAGTTGATGATGGCGGTGATCAGCAGGCCGAACTTCACGTCGGTACCGTTCAGGGTGAGGATGAAGGCGCCCGAGAAATCGGGCTTGCCGATGACGGCCGCGATCAGCGGGTTGATGATGCCGTCGACCAGGGCGTCGACGATGTTCTTGAAGGCGGCACCGATGATGACACCGACGGCGAGCTCGACGACGTTACCGCGAGAGATGAATTCCTTGAATCCCTTGAGCATGGCTTCTCCTGTGTTGAATGAGGCCGGCCAGGCCGGCAAGTCTGGGTCGCCGAAGTGCCTCGGCGTAGCGGCTCTGTGCCGCCGGGGAGCGCGCGCCGCGTCGGCGCTCGTTTACCGTTGAAAACACTAGTGGGGACTTTCGTCTTATGGACAGTGATTAGGGAGTAATGTTCGTCGCACTTTTTGTAATTCGGTCAGCAACCTGCGAATTTATGCCGAAAAGTCCGTTGTGAGAGGTATGTGACAAACGGTTGTCTGCGTTGTGGTTAAGAGGAAATACCTCGGAAAAAGGCCTATCGGGCGTTTGTTGTGATCGTGCGTGTCGGCGTCACAATCGCGTTGACGGGAACGTCGTGAGACTCCGCAGGAATTTCTCCGGCCTCCAGTACCTCGTCGTCGAAAACCACCGCGGCGACCGGAACGCCGGGTGAGCGATGTATGAGCGCGCAGTCGTACCAGCCTCCGCCCTGGCCGAGACGGGTCCCGTCCGCCGATGCGGCGAGCGCAGGAATGATAATCAGATCCGCCTCCTTGAGCGACTCCGCGCCCCGCGCCTCGCCGTCCGGCTGAGCGGGAGGGCGCCCAAGCGTCACCAACGCCCGGCCCGCCTCCCACAGTCCCCAGCGCGGTGCGCCGAGGGGTGCCCCGGCCTCGTCGAGGAGGACCGGGAGGAGAGCGCGTTCACACAGCCCAAGCGCGAGGGACATGTCGGGTTCAAGGGGGGTAGGTACGAACAGTGCGGGCAGAGAGGTCCCGCCCATCGACGAGGACAGGGCGCGGATCTGGCGAGCGATCCCTTCCGCTTCGGCGCGGTCACGCACGGGGACGGGGGAGCGGCACAGTTCCGGGGTGAACGGGGCGTCGAGTGCGGGTGTGTCGGCGCGCCGAGCGCGACGCCTGCTACGCATCTCCGCGCGGAGAGTTGTTTTTGTGGCCATCGTCTCCCTTTCGGGCGTTTTCTTCGCTACGCTGTGAAGTATGTCAGATAAAAACCAGCCAGTAGTGCACGCCGTCGTTCCCTCGGCCGGTCGCGGAACCCGCTTCCTGCCCATCACGAAGTCCGTGCCCAAGGAAATGTTGCCCGTCGTCGACCGTCCCTCGATCGAATACATCGTGCGCGAGGCCACGGATGCCGGCATCGAAGACATCCTCTTCGTGACTCGCGCCGGCAAGCAGTCGATCGAAGACTACTTCGACGCTGAACCCGGCCTCGAGGCCGACCTGGAGAAGGCCGGGAAGGAGAAGGCTCTCGAGTACGTCAACGAGTACAAGAAGTACGCGCGCGTCCACTCCGTTCGTCAGGGTCACCCCCTCGGCCTCGGCCACGCGATCCTGCAGGCCAAGTCCCACGTGGGCGACGCCCCCTGCGCGGTCCTGCTGCCCGACGACCTCATGGAACCCGGCTCGCAGCTGCTGCGCAAGATGATCCAGGTGAGAGGCGCCCTGGGCGGCACCGTCGTCGCCCTGCTGAAGGTCACCCCCGAGCAGGCCACCGCCTACGCTTCGACCGCCGTCGAGGTCCTGCCGATCCCCGAGGGCGTTGACCTCGAAGAGGGGCAGCTCATGCGCATCACCGATGTCACCGAGAAGCCCCCGCTCGAAGAGGTCAAGTCCGAGTACGCGGTCGTCGGCCGCTACCTGCTTGACCCGGCTGTGTTCACGGCTCTCGAGAACATCGAACCGGGCGCCGGCGGTGAGTATCAGCTCACAGATGGGTACGCGCGCATGATCGACCTCCCCGAAGAAGAGGGTGGAGGGTTGTACGGTGTAGTCATCGACGAGCGACGCTTCGACACCGGGGACAAACTCGGCTACCTCGAAGCTAACGTCACGCTCGCCCTTGAGGACCCGGCGCTTGGAGCGGAACTCAAGGAGTTCCTGCGCTCCAAGCTCGAGGACTAACAACTATGCGAAGCGTTGCCGACTTCTACCAGGATTGCATGGCCGTTGCCCACGCGCTGCCGCCGCTCGACGTTCAGCTCGCTGACGCGGTCAGCTGCGTGCTCGCAGAGGACGTGCAGGCCCCCTTCAACCTCCCGGTCGCCGACCTGTCGGCGTGCGACGGATACGCCGTTCGCATCCGCGACTGTGAAGGAGCCACCCTGGAGTCGCCGGTGACGCTTCCCGTTACCGAGGAGATCCGCGCCGGAGCCGTCGATCCGGCCGCCCTCGTGCCCGGCACCGCGATCCGCATCGCGTCCGGCGCGCCCATGCCCTCGGGCGCCGAGGCCGTCGTCTCCCTCGAGTTCACGGACCACGGCATCGCCCAGGTCGCCCTGCGCACCGCCCCCGCCAATGGCGAGAACATTCGCCGCCGCGCGGAGGATGTTGCGCAGGGTGACACGGTGCTGCGCTCCGGTACGCGTATTGGTGCCCGCCAGATGGCCCTCCTCGCCGGCGTGGGGCGCGACCGCGTCCTGGTTCACCCGCGCCCGCGCGTCGTCATCATCTCGATCGGCGACGAGATCGTCGAGCCCGGTGGCGAGGCCCGTCCCGGCACCGTCTTCGACGCGAACGGTCACGCCCTGGCCACCGCCGTCGCCGACGCCGGCACCGAAACCTTCCGCGTCGCCGCCGTCCCGGATGAGCGCGCCCGCCTGCGCGAGACCATCGAGGATCAGCTGGTGCGCGCGGACCTGATCCTGACGACCGGCGGCATCTCCTACGGCAGCGGCGACACCGTGCGTGAGGTCCTCGGTGCGCTCGGCACCGTCCGCTTCGACAACGTTGCCGCCTGGCCCGGCCACATCATGGGTGTGGGCACAGTCGGTGGCGACGGCGATCGCCCCGGCACTCCTATCGTCTGCCTGCCCGGCGACCCCGTCTCCGCCCAGGTGTGCTTCGAGGTGTTCGTCCGCCCCGCGCTGCGCCACATGCAGGGCTGGACCGCCGTCAATCGCCCCGTCGTGCGCGCCGCCATCGACCGCTCCTGGTACTCCCCGCGGGGCCGCCGCGAGTTCGTGCGCGTGCGCCTGACCGGCTCCCCCCGCTCCGGCTACAACGCCGCCGTCATGGGGACCCCGGCCTCGTTGCTGCTGTCTGCGCTCGCGGACTCCAACGCTCTCGCAGTTGTCCCCGAGGACGTGACGACGGTGCGCGCGGGCGACCGCCTGCAGTGCCTGGTCCTCGAATGAAATGTTTCCTCCGTCGTCCCCGGTGCGTGTGGGGGCGCGACATTGAGATGCTCACGCTGCGCGTGGCTGATCCGGTCGGCCGCGGCTTCCTGCGCAGCGGCACCGAGTCGAATCCGCGCCCGCGCGAGCTCGTCGTGCGCCCCGTGCGCGGCGAGGAGCATCGCGCGCTCGACGCCGTGCGTCGCACCGACGGGCACTGGCTGCGCCCGTGGGAGGCGACCCTGCCCCCGGACACGCTCGAACACATCCCGACGTTCTCGCAGTACATGCGTCGCGCCGATCGGGACCATCGCGAGGGTACGGGCCTGATCTTCGGCGTCCAGATCGACGGGCGTTTTGTCGGCCAGTTCTCGATCTCCAACGTGCACTGGGGTGCGATGTCGACGGGCATGCTCGGCTACTGGATCGTCTCGGAATGGTCGGGGCGAGGCCTGGGGTCCCTGGTCGCGGCGCTCGTCCTCGACCTCGTCGTCGGTGAGCTTGGCCTGCACCGCGTCGAGGTGTGCGTGCGCCCCGAGAACGAGCGGTCGTTGGGCGTGTGCCGAGGCCTCGGCCTCGTGGAGGAGGGGCTGCGTCCGCGTTACATGCACATCGGTGGGCAGTGGGCGGACCATATTGCGTTCTTTATTGATACCGAGTCCCTGCCTGAGGGCGGGCTCGTGCAGCGTCGGTGGGGTCGATCCGCGATCGACTGAGCCAGCCGGTTGTTGCGGCTGCCAGACGATGCACGTGGGGCACATGTTACAGGTGTGACACCTGTGATTACTCCTCTTTTTACCGAAAGGTTTGAGAGCCCGACACGCGCCCATCGCACAAAGCGCAGTGGCACAAACGCCCGTACTTTGTGAGGGTGGAAATTGGTGGACTCGTCATTGCAGCGATATTCGTCGCGCTCATCGCGACGGTACCGTCGCTCGTCGCACGCAGGACAGCAATCGTTCAGTCTCGAGAAATTGACCGTTTCTCTCCGAGGCTGCGCATGATCCACACGAATGAGCCAGAATTAGACACATGCGACCACGCCAGCGGGACCATCCTGGCGCGGGGCGCGTTGACGAGCGGAGGCAGCATGCACCAGGGCACCACGGGGCGCACGCGTCCCGTTATCGACCGTCGCAACAACAAGGCGGTCCGTGAGATCGCGAAGCTGCGCGCCCGCCGCGCCGCCCGTCTCGCCGCCGAAAGCGCCGCCGGCCGTCGCCGCATGGTCGTCACCGGCGTGTGCGCACTCGCAACCGTCGCGCTCGGCATCGTCATCGCGGCGACCTCCCTAGCGTGGGCGTGGATCGCCATTCCGGCCGCCGCTCTCGTCGCTTCCCTGGCTACCTCCCGCGTCGCCGCCGTGCGCTCCCAGCGCGCCTCCGAGCGTGAACTTGAGCTGCTGACCAAGCTTCGCGGCGACGTGCGTGGCGCTGGACGCGCGACTGCTGCCGCCCCTGCTGCTGAGCCCCAGGTCTCGTCTTCCTCTTCGGAGGAGGTTTCCGAGGCGGTCGAGGTCTCCGAAGCCCAGACCGGCTCCGTCCCCTCCCTCGTCTTCAATGTCGAGGTGCCCGAGGTCGTCGAGGTCGCCGACACCCCGGCTCGCGCCTGGACCGTCGCGCCGATCCCCGCGCCCACCTACGCCTCGCGCGAGCGCGTGCGCGGCCGCATCGTCCACGCCGACACCGACCTGCGCGGCATCCCGCGCATTGCCGCCGCCGTCCCGGCCCGCCCGATCGCCCAGACTGCCCAGGTGGGTGCCCGCTCCACCGCCGAGGTCGTCGCCGATCAGGCCGTCGCCCTCGACTTGGATGCCGTCCTGGACGCGCGACGCGCCCAGTAACAAACGAATCGTTGTGATGCCGCGCCGCGGGCCTTCGGACTCGCGGCGCGGTCGCTTATGCGGGGCGGTTGGAACCATTGGATTGGATGCCCGTACTCCAAGAGCCGGGAGCTGTGTTGTCCATCGTGGGCGTCCATATGTGGGTATTCGTGGATGGCACGCTGCGTAGAGTATTCGCAGCGCGTGCTCGTCAATCGTGCGCTTCGCGGAGTGCGCAGCAGGGGACTCGTGAATGCCCCGCTGCTAAATTCCTCGCTCTCTTTAGTTCCCTCCCCGTGTCATGTCGCACGCGGCTGCGGTCGGCTTGCACGGCTGATTGTGATGGTGCTAAGCTATTTGAGTCCTTGGGGCTATGGCGCAGTTGGTAGCGCGTCTCGTTCGCAATGAGAAGGTCGGGGGTTCGAATCCCCCTAGCTCCACCATAGGCCGACATCCGATCCGGATGTCGGTTTTTTGCATGCCTGGGCGCGTTGGTGTGGTGCCGGATTGTCGCGCCGCTGGTGTTCCGGGCGCCGGAGGGCCCGGCCGCCCGCGAGGCTAGGCATCCTCACTTCGTTCGGTGCCGCGCCTCGAAGCCCGCCCGTGCCCTCCGGTCCCTCCGGCGCCCTCCACACCGGCGGCTCCTGGTGTACTGATCTGCTTGGTACGTCATCTTGATGCCCGGTCAGGCCCCGCCGCCGCCCACCAGCACCGCGGCCAGGCCCCCGGTCCCTCCGGCGTCTTCCACACCTGTGGTGCCTGGTGTGCTGGTCTGCTTGGTACGTCATCTTGATGCCCGGTCAGGCCCCGCCGCCGCCCACCAGCACCGCGCAGAGGTACCGCAGCCGGGCCTCCCTCACTCATGGGCGCTCGTGCCCCTCATTCCTGCGCTCACAACCAATTTCGCATGCAATTCCCCTGCGACTATTTCAAACCTTGAATTCACAACGTTGGAATTTCAACGTTTTCTAACTTCATCGAAACCTCACCCGATCGAATTGCATGCGACTTTGATGGGGCAAGCGCTGATGCCACCGAATGTCCACCAACACACTCCGGCGTCGTACCCAGACCGGGCCATCCTCCATCGTCACTTAGGACAGGACGTACCGTGCATGTCTGCCCTCCGCGTCGACGAAACCGGCTGCGCACGCGGATAGGTTATTGCGATATGGATAGGTTATGAGCATGCGGATAGCTTATTAACCTATCCGCATGCCGATAACCTATCCGCATCCGGACAACCTATCCACATAGACCCAGGTGTGGTCCTCGCACACTCGCCGCATGAGCGGCGTCGGGATTTGTGCTCCGTGCAACGGTCGTCAATCTGGTGCGATGGGGGTTTTGCTACATTAGGAGCTGGCTGACGGTGTGTCGCCGGCGTGTCGGATCTCTAATGTCGCAATTCCCCCCGTTAGGCGGCGGTGAAGCCACGACTTAAGGCGATCCCGTCGTGGTTTGAGGTGGCGTGCTGCCCAAAATGCAGACTACCGTGGCGAAAAACGCTGAAAATGGGACCTTGCGGGCGAAGCGGTATGTACTTTGGGCGAACTATGCCGACAATGCTGGTTTTCTCGCGCGGTGTCCTAGGCGCCGAAACGGTTACGGTACGTATTCCACAGGTCCCGCAGCTTCTTGCCGTCGGACTCTCGCACGAAAACATCGAGGGCTGCAGCGCTGCCGTTGTCCGTGAGTGCTGAGACGGCGCCCGATGGAGACGTCACTCCACAGCCATCGTGCAACACGATTGTGCCCTCCGGCGAGATCGTCGCGACGTAGACGGTATGCGTGATTGTGATGATAAGGCATATCTAGGAGCCGATGGGCAGCAGCGTTCCTGTGGCTGCGGTAAAGCATCTTCCATCGCGTTCCAGAAAAGCCTCGGTAGTTAGAGGGCGTGATGATCGTACGGGACTGGGAGCAGGCATCTGAAGGTCGGTGGATGAGTGCCAACCCAAGAAGTGTGACGTAATGCTCTGGTACTGGTATACTCAACAAGTATCAAGTATGCGGCGGAGCATGCGGATTCAGTGCGCAAAGGAGTGTGTTGATGGTGCGAAGGCATGGAGCAATAGGTTGTGAGGTCACCTGCTTCGCTGTCTTCCTGCTGGAAATTACGTTGATGTGATTTGGTGGGGGTAGGAGATTTGATGTTGACACTATCTGAGGATGCAGCAGCTCTCGGCGTGCAAGCGAAGTGGATTGATCACTTGGTCTCGTGCGGGCTGAGAGTTGCCCGCTATGCATCAAAGCTTGAAGATAAACAGCTTGTGCTTGCGCTTTCAGTCCCCCAACGTGACTACGCTGCGGCATTAATCGCTTGCGGCTGGGTACTGGGTGCGCAACGGCCGAGCATGCCCGATCCTCGTACATTCTTAGATAAAGTTCAGCCTGGTGAAATAATACGCTTAGTCACCAAGGATAAAGTTGTTGTAGCAAAATATTGCCGAATTGGAACGAGCTCAAACGGAGCGACTATCATTATTACAAATGAGGGAACTTGGTGTATTGAAAAAATACGAGCTATTAATGTCATACCAGATGGGTCTTCATGTGTAGAAGTTCCGTGTAAGCAAGGTCGTCCCGAACCTGGATCCTTGGCGAGAATGGCAGGTATTGATAGTGGCTGGGATTCATGGCTGGTCTCGCTGCCGTCAGATCTTGTTGTCATCGGTACTCGCAGCTGGCTAGACCGTGAGCTAAGCTCTTGCATTTGTAAGTCCGAGGATGGCAATATCGGTAGCAATGAAATACAGACAGTACTGTTACCTAAGCGTCAACGTGCAGCTGTGTGGAATACTCAAATTATATCTCATGTGGATAGGCAAGCCTGTCTAGAGCTTCCTAAAACTGTTTCAGCAGTAATCCTTGATGGCAATGGTGCAATCAAGTATCTTCCGGATCTTCAGGCGAAGATTGTGATTTGCGTATTGGATCGGTCGACGGCTACCGAGAGCGCTGAAGAGTTAATCGTGCAATACAAAAATACTAGAGGTGTTGCAATTTCTCTTAGAGATGACCTCGGATGGAAAATGCCGGCAGCTTTTGAGTATATGGCGTTTGAGGTGGGGCTATGAATCGTATCAAAGCGCTAAATCGGCGCTATGTAATCTCGTCTCGAATTGATGGGGCTTCGGCTGGACCTGTGGTCGTCGAAGCCATCCCTGATCCAGCGGGTGCGCGGTTCGATCAGACCCTTCGCAACATCATCGTGTCTCTCGGGGAAGATACAGTATCTTTCGAGGAACTTCTTAGTCCAGCGAAGGCACTTCGATGGAAAAGGCTGTTCCATGCCCAGCCGGTAACTTTGGATGTTCGGTTGCAAGTGCTTGCAGAACGGGTCATTGAGCAGTGCTCGCTGATGGAAGGTGCCCTAGATGATCAGCTCCGGGATGAACTTTCGAAGGCTGCGGAAGGCGTTGTGGGCAATGACTCGGGCTTTTCGGATGAGCTTCCAGCGTGGATCGACGATGTCGGGGCTGAAGAATGTGTTGTAGTTGCAGCACATCGGTCAGATGTCGTCGAGCTTAGAGAGTGGTTGCAACGTGATGGCCTGCAGGTATTGACAGCACGCGAGGCGCTGAGTGCTGTCTCTAACCGTTCGCAGATGTACGTGGTGGGGCCGCCTGTTTTCTATCCTCGGGCGCTTGCGACCGCTGCAGTTACGGATGAAATTAGTTACCTAGTTTCTGACTGGTTTCGTTGTCGTAAGCTACCGAGGTCTAGTTTTGCAGAGTTCGCAGAGAAGGCAGTCGACGTTAAGACGCGCGTGCGCGAATCAGACGCCGTTGAGGTTGTGAACCACCCAGCTATAGAGCAGGGTGATGTGATTGAAGAATATGTCCCGCAGCCTATCTGGGGCACGGCCGGGACAGTCACTCGCGGACCCAACAGCGATGAGGCGCTTGCAAGAAAGCTGTACCTCGGTGGCGGCTTCGCGATGTGGTTGGACGATGGCCAAAGGATTCGGTCGCTTGATCCAAGTCAGCCCATTGGTGAACGAGTTGCCTATATGGATGTTGAATCCGTGACTGAAGGAAGTTTCTTGCTATTACGAGAAGGTGCGTCCGAACGCGAAACTTTGTATAAGGCTGCGCTTGATAGCCTTGGTCATAGGGCTGCTGATATTACGGCTTCCCAAACACGATGGAAGTGTCGACTTGATGATCGGCTTCTGCATCGAAGGCGCTGGAGTGTTGAAGACGAACTGAAAGCCTTAGGCGTTAAAGCGTGTGAACAAGTGCGTGTATGGACGGATCCTATTCTTGTTCGTCCGAAGAGTAAGCAAGATTTCCGGTTACTTTTAGAGTGGCTTCGTGTTCCTGTGGAATCAACCACTGAGAATGCCGAGATGTTGAAGAGGGCGCTCAGGAGTGAGAGTCAACGAATTCGGAAAGAGTTAGAGGATATCATTGAATATATTGATCTTGACGAGCTTGAACGTATCGGCTATGTCAGTCTTGGCGGGCGTAATGTAGGTGTTCGTGGTATGTGTGCGACTCGTGTCTTAGCGATTTCGCACTTTAAGCGTCCGGTTGCTAGGAGTAGGACAAGGCTTCTCATCAAAGATGATGGGGGGCGGTGGCTGGAGTGAGTATTCCGTTCGAATTCAGCTCAACATTAAGTTATGAATTGGTCTTGAGAAATGTGTAGAGGTGCGTTGTCAATGGCGAATATGGAAGTAGGTGCGACGCTATGAGTGAATTGAGTGCAAGGCAGGTTATCGAGGATGAACTCCGTCGAGAGCTATTTGGGCCGCTTGAGACGGGAGTTCCATATGGAAAAGCTGTTCAATGTTCAGAGCGGAATATCTATTTTGAGACAAAAGAAGATAGTTATGGGCCGCTCTATGATGCCGCCACTAATCAGGAGATTTTAACAACGAGTACGCCGTTGTCGCGTTATGGCATTGGAGTGCTTCACCCGGGAGGTGCTCCTGCTGGTGATGGAACCCAGGTAGGCGTGTCTTCTGAAAGCATTGCCACTATGGGAATCTCGGGACTGCCGCACGCAGATGGGGATCCTAGCTGTCCTCCCGTCGAAGTCTCAGGCGAGCTTCGTTACGATGTTGCAGATTCAGATGACTTTGATCTCGCTGATGCGAACAAATTTAAGCCATCTGCAATGGCGATTACATTTTTATGCCGTGTTCACGAAAACGGTAGTTTTGTAATTCGGGTGACCGGTGCACACTATGAAAAAATTCGCGCGCACATTCCCGGAAGAACTAAGGTTGCTGACTGGTGGCTACGCCGTCCTTTCGTACTTGTGGGATCTGTGAGCCAAGACGTCCTAATTAGTCAGTCAAAGTGTCTTAGGCGTGTCGATACAGTAAGCGAAGGTCCTCAGACCGCTATAGCGCCCACGACGCAGGTGTTTTCTCGCCACGTTCCAGGCAGTGATGACCCAGATCTGCGCTTGGTGACCGTCGCGGTGGTCAACGAAGCCAGAGGGCAAGGGCCTGAATCGGCAATGTTCCAGATGGGCTTTAGCGTCATTCCGGCTGATGGGCTGGTCGTTGAACCGTATCCTGAAGTGGAGGGCATCGGCCTGCATGAAGAGGAACAGTCGGATGATCTTCTCTACCGCAACAAGCGTACTTACGCGATTGGTCATGGATGTGCTGCCGAGTGGGACAGTAACACTCGTGGTGCTGTGTCGCAGCTGCGGGCTGTCGCTATGCCAGCATATGAGGTTGTTAGTCTCACACCGAATATTTATCTAAAAGATCAAGGAGGGCAGTTTCTCCTTGATCGTCAAGGTAAGCGACGTGTGCTCACTGTCAGCATGCGAGAGCTTGCCGATGGTACCGCGGCAGGTCGTGAGCAGGTTGAAAAAGTGCTGCAGCTCTACGCGGAATGGATCGCCGAGCGAAAAGCTGAGATCGTGGACCTGCCTGAGCGGTTCCATCAAGCAGCACATCGGCATATGCGTGAGGCTGATAATGCGCTCAACCGGATGAAGTTGGGGTGGGAGCTGGTGTGTAGTAATCGATTGGCAGCACGCGCTTTCCGTTGGGCTAATGAGGCGATGCTCTATCAGCAGGTTCGATCGAACTTTCCGCTTCGCGAAATCCGAACTGAGCGTGGTGGTAGTCGACCGGTTGGTGCACACCCCACCCCAGATGTTCCGCCAGGTAGAGGGATGTGGAGGCCTTTTCAGATTGCTTTTATTCTTGCGACGCTCCCGGAGCTGATTGACGCGCGAAACAAGAATCGCGAAGTCGTGGATCTCATCTTCTTCCCGACCGGAGGAGGAAAAACTGAAGCGTATCTAGGTGCCTGTGCCGTCAGCCTCCTCGCACGTCGCCTACGTGATCCGAATGATAGTGGGACGGATACTTTGATGCGGTACACGCTGAGACTCCTGACCGCACAGCAATTTCTAAGGGCTTCAGCACTCATCTGTGTGCTCGAAGATATACGAAGTCAGCATCCAGATCTACTCGGTAGTGAATCGATCAGTATCGGAATTTGGCTTGGAGGTGCCTCCACACCAAACACGTGGGATCAAGCTGTGAAGGCCCTAGGACGTTTACAAAAGAATGCGCAGCAGGAAAATCTCTTCCTATTGCTAAAGTGTCCATGGTGTGGTGCACAAATGGGGCCAAAACCACGTAGGCGGAGCCAAAAGAGCAGCCAAGATGTGTTCGGATATGAAACGAGAGAAGGGGGTAAGAAAGTTGGGCTGCGGTGTGTAGATCGAGCATGTCGATACTCCAAGGGAAAGGGACTGCCGATACATGTCGTAGATGAAGACATCTATGAGGTGCGCCCATCAATTGTGATTGGAACTGTCGATAAGTTTGCGATGCTCGCCTGGCGGCCCAGGGCAAGATGCCTATTTGGACTGGATGAGGAAGGTGAGCGGATCAGCTCGCCTCCTAACGTCATCATTCAAGACGAGCTCCACCTGATCTCCGGTCCGCTGGGATCCATGGTCGGCCTTTATGAGCCGATCATCAATGAGCTGTGCGTAGACAGACGAAAAGATTGTGCGATCTTACCGAAGATTATTGCGTCAACGGCGACCATTCGTCGTTACAAGGATCAGATCAGGTCACTCTATGGTCGCCAGGATGTTGCGTTATTCCCACCGCAAGGTCTGGAGGACGGGCGTTCCTTCTTTGCGGAACCGGACTTAGATGAGAATGGCGTGCCTAAACCCGGTCGACGTTATGTTGGAGTGATGAGCGCGTCGTTTGGCTCAATGCAGACACTACAAACAAGAGTGAGTGCTTCAACGCTGCAAGCAGCGATGAAGCTGCCAGAGTCTGTCCGCGATGGGTATTGGACAAATCTGAACTTCTTGAATTCGTTACGTGAGCTCGGTAATACTGTCTCGCTCCTGCAGTCCGATGTCCCTGATTATTTGACACGTCTCAGAAGGCGTGATCAGATCGAGCCGCGGTGGCCGAAAAATACGATGGAACTGACCTCGCGCCGTCGTTCCGATGAAATTCCGAAAGCCATAGAACAGCTCCAAGCACCATATGTGACAGGGCAAAAAGAGCAACGCGCAATCGACATTTGCCTGGCCTCCAACATTATTGAAGTGGGCGTGGATATTGATCGGCTTGCACTCATGACGATCGTTGGCCAGCCGAAGACGACTGCGCAGTATATCCAGGTGTCGGGTCGTGTTGGGCGCAGGGCTGATGTGAGTCCTGGCTTGGTCATCGTTCTATATGGGGCTGCTAAGCCTAGAGATCGAAGCCATTATGAACGTTTCCTTTCCTATCACCAGAAACTCTATGCTCAAGTTGAGCCGACGTCAGTGACGCCATTCGCGACGCCGGTCCTCCGTCGAGCACTCCATGCTGCGATAGTTGCATATGTTCGTCAAACGGGACAAGAAGATATGGAGCCTTATCCGTTTCCGGAAGATGAATATGGCAGAGCAGTTCAGCTGATCTGTAAACGAGCGGATGTAGCCGATAGCCATGAGATGAGTGCTGTAGAACGTGTTGCTGCTGAACGGAGGCGGCAATGGAGATCGTGGGAGCGGACGGGGTGGGATGCTAATCCTGCGCCTTGGGGCGATCCGAGACAGGGGCTCATGCGATTTTCGGGAACATTACCGGACCTTGATAGCAGGGCGACGATTTGGGATGTTCCCACCAGTATGAGAAACGTTGATTCTGAGTGTCGGCTTGAAATTTCGCTTGCCTATAACAGAGATAATGCGCAACTAAAGGAGAAATGATGGATAAGGGAGCCTTGAGGCGTGCTCAGCTCGTTTCCCCCTTTGGGGTTGGGGCGATGAGTGTCTTGGTGGATGGAACATCTGTGATCACAGCGGGGCTGGATCATTGGTATGAAAGTCGTGATGAGTCACTGCTAGCAATCGAGGAGTTTCAGGAGCATGACTGGCGTCTTGAATCACGTTTGCGGGTCAATGAGTTTCGACTGCCACCGGACTATCGTCGGAAAGGTCAAGGGGAGGAAAATCGTAATGTTGGCCTAACGGTCCCTGCATTACGTTTTCCGCGTTGGCACTTCTGTATATATTGCAAGCGGCTCGAGCGGCTTACTCTCACATTGAAAGCGGCAGCTCTGTGTCAAGACGCGCAACATGATCGTCAGGGTAAGAGACCTCGAATGTCTCAAGTTCCTTTCGTGCTTATCTGTCGTGCCGGTCATTTGGATGACTTTCCGTTTGATAAGTGGGTTCATAAGACTGATAACTCTTCTTGTAATGGCGTCTTACGACTCAAGTCTGTTGGTGGTGACGGGCTTGAAGCGCAACAAATCGAATGTTCCTGCGGCGCTAAGAGGAGTCTTGCTCATATCACTGAAGGTAACTTGCGCATGGGTGAAGATAGCACCTATGTAACTGATTATTTGAATGGTGATAGTCGTCCGTATCAATGTGCCGGTTCTAGTCCTTGGCTCGCGCAGGAGGAAACGTCATGTGGTCTTCCTATTCGTGGTGCGCTTCGATCGGCTGGTAACGTGTATTTTCCGAAGGTTGAGTCTTCAATATACATCCCCTGGAGTGAGGGTGCTGTTAGCGCGGAACTGTATGAGTTAGTAAGGCATCCACGCGTTACTGCAGCAATGCGCCTGGTGCATAGTTTTTGTGGGGCTGACATTACGGCTGAGCGCTTACGGCAGCATCTGCTCTCGGGTGTTCCACCAGAGCTATTGAAGCCATTTTCTGATGATGATCTACTTGCCGGCTATCGTGACCTTCTTGGTGATCAGCAGAAGTCTGAAGAGGTCAAGGTTGATGAAAGCGATGATGTGGAGTCTCTTACTGGTGACGCAGAATGGCGTTTTCCCGAGTATGAATTGATTCGCGAAACCCCTGCAGACGCTTATTTGTCAGCGACGGATCCAGGGTTGCATCGCGATTTAGCATCTTGCATTGGCAGAGTTCGTTCGGTTGACGTGCTCCGCGAAACCCGTGTGCTACGCGGCTTTACCCGTGTTTACGATGCGCCTCTGGGGCTCAGTGCAGGTAAAGCGCAACTTAGGAGAGATCCTCAACTTCCGGGCAGTGATTGGCTGCCTGCGTACGTTGTTAAAGGCGAAGGAATTTATCTGGAGCTGGATCGTGAGCGGTTGGCAGATTGGGAGCAACGAGCGGGAGTTCAGACGCGTACTCAGAAAATTATTGATCACTATGCGAGATCTGGCCGGGCGGAGCGTCAACTGACACCCCGCTTCGTCCTGCTCCACACTCTGGCGCACCTTCTGATTAACGAGTTGGTCTTCACCTGTGGGTATAGTTCCGCATCCCTCCGTGAACGGCTGTACGCTTCTACGGAGCCCGGGTGTGAGATGGCTGGAGTGTTGATTTACACGGCCGCAGGTGACTCGGAGGGAACGATGGGGGGACTCGTTCGTATGTCGCGTCCAGAGAATCTGCGATCAGTGTTCGTATCCGCCATTACAGGGGCGCGTTGGTGCTCCACTGATCCGGTTTGTATGGACGCGGGAGAGAAAGGGCAGGGGCCGGATTCGTGTAACTTGGCAGCCTGTCATGGATGTGCGCTTCTACCCGAGACCTCATGCGAGGAGTTCAATCGTTTCTTGGATCGCGGGCTCGTCATCGGCACATTTGATGATCCCACACTGGGTTACTTCTCAGACTTCGTCTGAGGCAGAGAGGGCTTTCGCAATCGCTGAGGCGAGCGAATATGCAAGCGGCGGTGGAACCGCGTTGGAAACCTGTTCGACTTGTGCGGACAGGTTTCCCTCTAAGATGAACTTTCGTGGAAAGCCTTGAAGAAGCATTGCTTCAAAAATGCTGAGTCTCCGACGTCCGGAAGGGTGCACGTGGATTTCGCGGTGGCCGTAGGCTACCGTCGGGCTCGGTTCGTCCCACTGAAGGCGGCGGAAACTGCGGCCGCCTGGAGTGGCTGATTCGGGATGCTGGAATCTTTTGGAGACAGGGCGCATGGTCCAGTGGTTCGCATGGTAAGGAATCGAAGAGGGGTCGAGGTTCCGTGCGAAGTATGCCGGATCTGGCAGGCCCTCGATAGTCGCGCGGACCGTCAACTTCTTCGACTGGATCTTTTGAGGCTTGAATGCCTGCGCGATGGACTTGATGCGGAATCCGGTGATGATCACGCGGTTGCGCTTTTGTGGGATCCCGTAATCGAGAGCCGAATAGACCTCCGCGTTAGCGGTGAGTCCTATATCGCTGAACTTTTCAAGGATTCCATTGAAGGTAGTGAGGTGCTTCGAGTCGCGGATTCCGAGTACATTTTCGAAGAGGACGAATTCGACGGTGTACTTCTCCTGCAGTGCTTCGACGATCTGTAGATATAACAGCGGAAGCTGATTGCGCGGATCTTCTGTTGTCGACTGAGTGTTTCCTCGTGAGAATCCTTGGCAAGGGGGGCCGCCGATCACTCCAATGCTCTCCCCGTCGGATAGGAGCGGTTCAAGGTAAGAAAGCACCCCGTCCGGTCCAAGCTCAGTGAGGTCTGCGACGACGGCGAGTGTCTTCCGAAAATTCCTGCGGTGGGTCTGGACGGCAGCAGTGGAGATGTCTGCAGCAAAGCTTAGTGGAAAGCCGGCTTGCTGGAATCCAAGATCAAGACCGCCCGCTCCCGAAAAGAGGCTAACGACCTTAGGTAGAGTTTGCTCTCTCCGAGAGCCAGCATAAGTAGTGCGCGTCAATGGGGTGGTCGGCTCCTGCTGTTTCAGTGCTTTCTGGGCAACGTGGGTACCGATCATGCTGCAACTATAGTCTCTGTCGTTTCAATTGCCTGTGTGCCCGCGCGCGATAGCTGAGTGGTGGTCGTCTAATCTCTCTGGTGTCAGCGTTGGCGCGTTGTGTGACGTTGCGTGTTAGGAGGCCACACCGATGGACACCATCAGGAAAGCGGACAGCCGCCGCGGGCGGATCGCCTACGAGGTCGCGGGCCTTGAGTGGCTCGCGCAGGCCTCGGACCCCGGCGTCCCCGTCGTGCCCGTTCTCGATCACGGCGCGACGTGGCTCGAGGAGCCGCGCCTGGTGTCCGCCTCGCCAACCGCTCGGGCGGCTGAGGAGTTCGGCCGCGCCCTCGCCCACACGCACGCCGCCGGAGCCAGTCACCTGGGTGCGCCGCCGCCCGGCTTCGAGGGCGATGGCTGGATGGGGGAGGCCCACCTCTCGCTGCCAGGTCAATCAAACCCCGCCCCGGCCTCGTCGGAAAGCGAATCCTGGGGCGCCTTCTACGCGCGTGAGCGGATCGCCCCCTACGCCGACGACCGCACTTTCACGGCCGCCGAACGAACGCTCATCGACAAGCTCTGCGAGCGCCTCGAATCGGGCGTGCTCGACCACGGGCAGCCGCGCCTCGTCGCCGACGCGATCGCCGCGCACGCGGAGGTGGGCGCCGCCCGCACCCACGGTGACCTGTGGAGCGGCAACGTCATGTGGACCCCGGGCGGTGCCGTCCTCATCGATCCCGCCGCGCAGGGTGGGCACGCCGAGGAAGATCTCGCGGCCCTCGCGGTCTTCGGCTGCCCCCACTACGAGCGGATCCTCGCCGCCTACGACGAGGCCTCGCCCCTGGAGGACGGCTGGCGCGAACGCATCGCCCTGCACCAGACGCACATCATCATGATCCACTGCGCGATCTTCGGGCGCTCCTACGTGCCCGAGGCCATGGCGATCGCCCGTAGGTACGCATAGACCGCGCCTCCCCCCACGTTTCCGCGCGCGCATGCGTGGGGACGAGGAGGGAGGCGCGGTATCGCGTGGAGACAGAGAGCCTCAGGCGCGGGCGTCGTAGTGCTGGAGGCCCGAATCCTCTCGCGAGCCACCCTGGCCGTCGCCCACGTCGTGGTAGTCGTGGATCCACTCGAGGCGGCGCACCCACTTGACCATCTTGTAGCCGTGCTGGGAATCGGCGCGCAGGCGCAGTGGTCCGCCGTAGACCTCGGGCAGGGGCTCGTCGTTCATGCCCCAGGCGAGGATGCACTCGTCGTCGTCGATCATCGACGGGTCGATGCACTCGTAGTAGGGTTCGGTCGGGCGCCCGTCGTAGGTGTGCCCGACGTGTCCGAAGGAGGTGGCCATCAGGTAGCGTGCACCTGACGTGGGCGTGACCTGCTCGAGGAGATCCTTGAGGCGGATGCCCTCCCACTTCGCGATGCCCGTCCATCCCTGCATGCAGGTGTGCATCGTAATGTTCGTGACCTTGCCCAGGGCCTTCAGGTCGTCGATGGAGAAGGACTTTTCCTCCTCAACCAGGCCGCCGATCTCGAGGCGGAAGTCCTTGAAGTCGTCTTCGCGCAGGGCGATGTACTCCTCGGACTGTTCCTTTGTCGGCGGGCGGGTGTTGACCCAGTGGAACGGGGAAATATCAGCCTCGGTGAAGGTCTTCTTCGCGACCTGGCGCGACTTCAAGCGGTCGATCGTGAGCGCGCGAATGGGCTGCGTGGCACCCCACACCCAGCGCTGCGCGCGGCGCATATTCGACAGCGACCAGTAGGAGGCGCCGATCCACAGGGCGATGGCGACGACGATGCCGATGATCAGCATGGTGACGGCCTGAGCGAATTGTGCCGCCGTGATGTCGTTGTAGTTTTCGCCAAGCATCATGTGCGCGATGTTGTACTTCGGGTGGACGATGAACACCAGCGCGACGTGAATGACGACGAAGACGCAGTAGAACGCCATGCCGAGGAAGTGGATGGAACGAGCTGTCTGACGGTTGCGGAAGAGCTTGACGTACTTCGGGAAGCGTCCCGCGAAGGTGGGGGACATGATGGGGCCGGTCGCGATCATGAGGGGTGCCACGATGAAGACGACCGTGAAGTACATGAGCTTCTGGAGGGCGTCATAGGGCTGGAAGTGCTCGATGGAGGGAATCTGCAGGCCCATGTAGATTTTTGCGCTCTCCCAGGCCTCGGGGAAGATGGACCATGAGGTGGGGACGATGCGCCGCCATTGGCCCGTCCCAAAGAGAAGAGTGACGTACACGAGGCCGTTGAGCAACCAGATGGCCGTGACGAGCGCGTGCCACGCGCGGCCCAGGCCGATCTGTCCGCGTCCTGGCAGAGAGATTAGCGGGTGCAGGTTGCGCTGGTCATCGCGCGCCGTGAACTCGCCGGGGACGGTCGACACCTTGTCCTTAGTGAACTTGAGCCACTCGGATCCGGGTGTGCAGTGATTGTTCCAGTACAGACGCGGGTGCGATGCGAGGACCTCCCAGCCGGAGCGGATGAGGAAACCCATCATCACAAAGTTGATGAAGTGGGTGATCCTCAGCCAAGCGGGAAAAGTGTCGAGGTCGACGGCACCGGCCGCGCTAGCCATTGCTGCGAGCGCGTGCATGGCACTTCCTCCTGTGTGACGAGAGCTATAGAATGCCTCACATATTAGAGGGAAAATTCGCGCAAAAGTAGGTGTCAAATTACAATGTGGCGCAACGCTTTACAAGTTTTATACTTGTCAAGCAACATTTGAGGGGGTAAATACCCGTATTTTAGAAAACAAGATGTTGACAAATGTGGGGTTGAGCCATGAAAAACGAGGCCGGGGCTGGGTCGCGCAAAACCCAGCCCCGGCTTCGCCGGAACGGCGCGGCGAACTACGGGCGCGGAATGTTGCGCATGTTCGAGGTCGCCATCGAGAAGGCCTCAGCGATGCCGCCGTTGAGCACGATCTTGCTCATCGCCGTCGCGAAACCAACCACCTGTCCGCCCGTGATGGCCGGAGGCAACGACAGAGCGTTCGGGTCGGTAATGACCTCAACGAGGGCGGGGCCGGGGGAGTCGAACGCCTCGCGATAGGCGTCCGCCAGGCGCGATGCGTCCTCAACACGCTCCGCGTGGAAACCGATCGCGCGGGCAACCTCCGCGTAATTCGTGTCGGGCACGTCAGTCTGGAAGTCTGGAATGCCGTTGACCAGCATCTCGAGCTTGACCATGCCCAGCGTCGAGTTGTTGAACACGACCACCTTGACGGGCAGGTTGTACATCTTCGCGGTGATGAGCTCGCCCAGGAGCATCGACAGGCCGCCGTCGCCCGACACGGACACGACCTGACGATCCGGGAACGCGACCTGCGCGCCCAGCGCCATCGGCAGCGCGTTGGCCATGGAACCGTGCAGGAACGAACCGATGAGGCGACGCGTCCCCAGCGGATCGAGGTAGCGCGCCGTCCACACGTTGCACATGCCAGTATCCGCCGTGACGATCGCGTCCTTGGCAGCCGTTTCGTTGAGCAGGTGTGCGGCGTACTCGGGGTGAATCGGGCGCATCTTCTCCACGTTGCGCGTGTAGGCGCCAACGGGTGCGTGCATGATCTCCGTGTGCTTCTTAATCTTGCGCTTCAAGAACGAATCGGAACGGTCCGAACGCAGATGGGGCATCAGCGCCTCAATGAAGGGCTTGACCTGCGCGTGGATGGCGAGGCCGACGTCGGTGCGGCGACCCAGCTTCTCGGCGTGCGTATCGACCTGGATCGTCGGGGTGGAGGGCAGGAACTGATCGTAGGGGAAATCCGTGCCCAGCAGGATCAACACGTCCGCGTCGCTCATGCCTTCCGCCGCAGCGCCATAGCCCAGCAGGCCGGTCATGCCCACGTCGAAGGGGTTGTCGTACTGGATGAAGTGCTTGCCGCGCAGTGTGTGGCCGATGGGGGCCTTCAGAGCGTCAGCCAGCGCAATGACCTCGTCGTGGGCGCCTTCGACGCCTGCACCCGCGAAGATCGCGACCTTTTCCGCCTTGTTGAGCAGGGCGGCAGCCTCTTCGATGTCGGCCGCGTTGGGTGCAAGCGTCGCGGGGCGCGCGGGCGCGTACGTGGGAACGTGGTCGACCGCCTTGAGGTCGGACACGTCGCCGGGCAGCGTAATGACCGAGACGCCGCCGAGGCCGACCGCGTGACGGATCGCGGAATTCACGGTGCGCGGGGACTGTGCAGCGGAAGAAATGAGCTCGTTGTACACCGAGCACTCTTCGAAAATGCGGTCCGGGTGCGTCTCCTGGAAGTACATCGAACCGATCTGCACGCTGGGAATGTGCGAGGCAATGGCCAGGACGGGTGCGCCCGTGCGGTTCGCGTCGTACAGGCCGTTGATGAGGTGGAGGTTGCCCGGGCCGCATGAACCCGCGCACACCGCGAGCTTGCCCGTCAGCTGTGCTTCCGCCGACGCTGCGAACGCCGCCGCCTCCTCGTGGCGCACATGAATCCAGTCGATGCCGCCCTTCTTGGA
>CAUTRF010000004.1:0-85248 GCA_963540795.1 uncultured Actinomyces sp. | reverse complement strand
ACCGACCCGCGCGACGCGACGGACGTCGACTTCGACGAGGTCAACAACAAGCAGCACTACGCCCTCTACTCCGTGTTCGCGCTCGGTGAGTCCCTGCCCGCCGACGATGGCGAGCGCGGCCGTATTATCGCCGAGTCCCTGGACTACGTGAAGGGCGCGGGCGCGGAAATCCGCGGCTTCTATGACGTGTCCGGCTTCCGCGCCGAGGCCGACCTGATGGTGTGGTGGCTCGACGACGATCCCGAGGTCCTTCAGGACGCATACCACCGCCTGCGTGCCAGCGCGCTCGGCAAGTTCCTGGATCCCGTGTGGTCCTGCATGGGCCTGCACACCCCCGCAGAGTTCAACAAGCGCCACATTCCCGCCTGCTTCGGCGGCGTCGCGCCCCGCGACTGGGCGATGGTCTATCCCTTCGTGCGCTCCTACGACTGGTACCTGAAGGCCCCCGAAGAGCGCGCCCGCATCATGGCCGAACACGGTCGCAACGGCTTCGCGCAGTACCCCGACGTCAAGGGCTCGACCCTGTCGGCCTTCGGCTTCTCCGACTACGAGTGGGTGCTCGCGTTCGAGGCCGACAGCCTGGATCGCCTCGAGGGCGTCATGCACGCCCAGCGCTACACCGAGGCGCGCCTCTACGTGCGCGAGGACACCCCGTTCTTCACGGGTCCGCGCGTGAGCCTCGGCGAGTGGGCGGAGCGCCAGCCCCGCGCATAAGGGCCCGCTTATCTGTCGGCTCGCCCCGGCCTCGTCCCTGAGAAAAGGAACGAGGCCGGGGCGCAGTGCAATGTCATCGCGTGGCATGGGCGGCGCGCCCTACTTGCCTGGGAACAGCAGCGGTAGGTTGTGTTCGACCTGGTTGGCGACCGAGGCCGTGGAGTGGCTTTCTCCCTCGTCGATCCACAGCTGCAAGCTGTCCTCGGTCATAAGGTCGGGATAGTCCTCGCGGAGTTCATCGATCTGCGGGGTCATGTCCCACAGGGCCGGGTCCTCTGAACCGACCGAGGCGAGGATAAGGAAGTCCTGTGGGCCGTACTGCGCGCGCTCGACGCCGGCGGTCACCAGCTCGGCGATGCGCGGGGAGTCGGCCTCCTCCTCGCGACCGATCCACGACTCGCCAGCCATCGGCATATATCCGTAGAAGTACTGCGGGCGCAGGGCAAACACGTCCCACGTCGTCGTCGCGCCCATCGAGAAGCCGCCGAAGGCGCGGTGCCTGCGCGAGGCGCGCAGCGACTCGTCCGAGGTGTCCCCGCGGGCGAACGTCGTGTAGCGAGACTCGATCGTGTCGATGAGGGTATCGATCTCGCTCGTCGCAAAGAAGCGATTGAGGGTGTAGTCGTCTTCGTAGTCGTCCGTCGCGAACGAGCGGTCCGGGTAGTAGGTCGCGAACACAACCAGCGTCGGTGCAGCCTTGCCGTCGGTCTCCAGTTCGTCGACGACCGGTGCGACTCCATCAGCGAGGCCAGCGGCGTTCCCCCACCATCCGTGCGTCAGGTAGAGGACGTTCGCAGGCTTGTTTGAGGCGTAGGATGCGGGAACGTACACGTACGCCTGCTTGGTGTATGTCGTCCCCTCGTAGCTCTGCTCGTAAGTGATCGTGTCGATCGTGCCATGCAGCGACTTGGCCGTGTCCATGAGGGCAGCGACGGCCTCGGACATGGGGTCCTCGTCTTCCTCGTAGGCGATGGGGGAGGGATCCTTCTGTCCGTGACCCGAGCGATTGAGCGCGAACGACGTGATCCCTGCGAGGGCGAGCAGGCACACTGCGATGATGGCGGCGATGCGGAATCGCTGGGAGCTTCGTACAAACCTTGTGTTCACTGGCCGCGCCTCGGCCCGTTCGTCGTCATGCGTGCAGTCGTCCTCATGTGCTCCACTGTATGCCCGCCCGATGCGTCCCTACCAATTGGTGTGTCTACCGCTACTCATTCGTGTGTCGAGGAAGCGTCGTAGGCCTCGCGGGCCGCTAGGACTTCGCCCGCATGGTCGTTGACCCAGTCGCGTAGGGCCGCGATGGGGTCGGTCAGCGTGTGTCCCAGGTCGGTTAATTCGTAGGTGACCTGCGGCGGTATGGAAGCGATGACCTCGCGCGTCACCAACCCGTCACGTTCCATTGAGCGCAGCGTCTGGGTGAGAACCTTTGCGGTGATCCCGCCGACGGCCTCGCGCAGGTGCCCAAAACGTAGCGGGCCGGCTTCGAGGTTGGCGACGATGAGTGGTGTCCAGCGGTCGGTGAGGTGTCGTAGCACTGTGCGCGATGGGCAGGCGGGGGCCATGACATCGTAGTTGTCGCTGCGCAGAGCACTGAGTTTCTGTGAGAGTTCTGCGCCAGTGGCTGTTGCATGCAGTGTTGGCGCGGTGGCCTGTGGGTGGTTCCTGCTCATCTCCGCCTTCTAATTTCTATCTACTGAGTCACAGATTCTATTAGTTACCTTGAGGTATCTGGTTTCTATAAGATACTTTAATGTCATCAGGCCACACCGGCAAACGAATTGAAGGAGTTCTCATGAAGATCAACGTTATTGGAGCAACCGGAATGGTCGGCACGCAGGCCGTCGCCGAGGCGGCCGCCCGCGGCCACGAGGTCGTCGCCTACTCTCGCTCCGGCAAGGCCGTCCAGGGAGCGGCTCATGCCGCCGCTCTGAACATGGCCGATACCGCGCGCGTCGTCGAAGCCATCAACGGTGCCGACGCCACCATCATTGCCGTTTCTGCAGGCCGTGGCGGCCAGGACCCCCAGCCTGTCATCGATGCCTACCGCGCGCTGATCGCCGCCCAGCCTGCCGCTCGCATCATCGCTGTTGGTGGAGCTGGTTCGCTCTACGCCGACGAGGCAGGCACCCTCATCAAGGACACGCCGTCCTTCCCGGCGGACTACTACCCCGAGTCCAACGCATTCGCCACCATTCTTCAGGAGTTCCGGAACTCTCGCGGTGTCGACTGGACCGTCGTGGCGCCGTCCCCCGAGATCGCTCCCGGCAAGCGCACCGGTGAATACGTGACCGCCGATGACGTGCCCGCCGGCGAGGGTGTGTCGGTCGAGGACTTCGCTATCGCCCTGATCGACGAGGCGGAGAACACGACTCACCGTCAGGCCCGTTTCACCGTCGCCTCCAACGGCCTCGCCTGAGGCTCACTGCGCGCCGCGAGATGCCCGCCCGTCGCCTCGATGTGGGCGGGGCGGGCGTTCCGTCGCGTGTGACCTGTCAGTCGCCGACGGTCGCGCGCTCGCGGGGTGGGCATACCCTGGGTGTATGACACCCGAGATCACCGACCCTGCCGTCCTCGCAATCGCCGAGGAGATCGCCGCAGACCCGGCCAATGCCTCGTTCACGAAGCGAGGCGTAAAGCCTCTGTTCTACGCGGGCCCCGAGTGTCGCATCATGATCGTCGGCCAGGCGCCGGGGCGCATCGCCGAAGAAACCGGCATCGTGTGGAACGACCGCAGCGGCGACCGGCTGCGCGACTGGATGGGCGTCGACCGCGATACCTTCTATGAGTCGGGCAAACTCGCGATCGTCCCCATGGACTTCTACTTCCCGGGAACGGGAAAGAGCGGCGACCTGCCTCCGCGCAAGGACTTCGCCGACACGTGGCACCCGCGCCTGCTCGCCCTCATGCCGAAGCTGGAGATGACGATCCTCGTCGGCGCGTACGCCACCAGGCGCTACCTGCACCTGCCCTCCGCGGCGTCGCTGACCGACGTCGTGCGCGACTACGAGCAGTATCTGCCCGCCTACTTCCCGCTGGTCCACCCCTCGCCGCGCAACCAGATGTGGATGAAGAAGAACCCCTGGTTCGCAGCCGACGTGCTGCCAGACCTGAAAGCGCGCGTCGCTTCCCTGCTCGCCTGACGAGGCCGGGGCGGGGTACGGCGCTCCGCCTCGGCTCGCGGGTGGCAGACTGGTCCCATGGACGACCTGAGAATCCCGCCCGGGCCCGGCTGCCCGCGCGGGCTCGTCGTGCCTGCAGGGGAGCTGGTCGAGCGCTTCTCCCACGCCTCGGGCCCCGGCGGCCAGGGGGTGAACACCGCGGACTCGCGGGTGCAGCTCAGCTTGGACCTGGGCTCGACGAGTGCCCTTAGCGAGAAGCAGCGCGAGCGCGCCCTGTCGGTGCTCGGCGAGCGACTCACCGGAACCATGCTCACGATCACGGCCGCCGAGCACCGCTCCCAGCGCCGCAACCGCGCCGCCGCGCGCGAGCGCCTCGCCAAGATTCTGAGGGCGGCGCTAGCTCCGCCCATCCCGCGGCGCGCCACGAAGCCGACGCGCGCCTCCAAGCTGCGTCGCCTGGATGTCAAGAAGAGGCGCTCCGAACTCAAGGCCCGCAGGCGTCGCCCCGACGCGGACTAATCGGGGGGCGAGGCCGGGGTTGCCTACGCCCACGCGCTCCCGTCGGTGCGCCAGCCGATGAATACCCAGGTGACGGGCAACTTGTAGTCGAGGACCCACATCTCCGATGGCTCCCCGGACGGGGATTCGGCGGCCCGTCGCACGAAGTGCTGGGCCGCGTAGGCGTCGAACAGGCGGTGCTCGCGCGCGGTGAACGGCTCGGGGCCGGCCAGGCGACGAAGGTCCGCTCGGGCCTCGTCGAAGGAAGAAAAACGCATGGGACGGAAGGACCGCGTGGTCGCGAAAACCGGGGTACGTCCCAGGGATGCGAGCGCGCGGGTCACGTCGCGGACGATGCGCGGTCGCCTCGCCGCGCGTCCCAGGTAGGTGAGCAGGCGCGGGTCGCGGGAGGGGAGCAGGCTGTCGGGCACGACGACCGCCGCGCGGGAGCGCGCCGCCGCGTCGAGCTTGCGCACGCAAGCGGATACGTCCCCGCTCATGAGGGAGCGCGACGCGAAGGCGACGTCCACGCTGTCTTTACCTAGCCCCGCCTCCTCCCAGTCGTCCTCCCATGCGAGCAAGTGGGAGGTGATCGGTAGTTTTTCGGTGGCCGCGCGCTCCTCGAGGATGGCCAGCATGGCCTCGGCGAAGTCGCAGCCGTGCACGCGGTGCCCGGCGCGGGCGAGGGGGACGGCGAGCGTGCCCGTCGCGCACCCCATGTCGAGGACCTCGTCGCCCGCCTCGAGCGCGAGGAGGTCCAGGAGCCAACGCTCGTAGTCGCTGGTCGCGCTGCGCGTGAACGTCGCGGCCCGCTTGTTCCAATAGTCCTGAGAATCGCGGTTGATTGTGCTGTCCTGTGTCGACATGAGGGGCCCTTCAATGCGCCTACTGTTATGAGCCTCACGAGAGGTCTTGCACGTATAATGTCATGCAAAAGGAGGCCCTGTCGTGAGCGAAACTGAGATCGGCGCGCGTCGTTCGGCGCTGCTGATGCGGCTTCGCGACGAAAAAGATGCAGGTGTGCGTGGGGGCGTCTACCACCGCCTACAGGTGGAGATGACCTACAACTCCAATCACATTGAGGGTTCTCAGCTGTCCGAGGAACAGACCCGTCTTATCTTCGAGACGGCGACTGTTGGCGGCGAGGGCCTGAGAGTCGATGACATTATCGAGGCGCGGAACCACTTCCGCGCTATCGATCGTGTCATCGAATGCGCCGGAACTCCTATCGGCGAGGAATATGTGAAGGATCTGCATCGCATACTGAAGCAGGGGAGCGCCCAGGCTGATCTTGATTGGTTTGCGGTCGGCGATTACAAGCGTCTGCCGAACGAGGTCGCAATGCGTGAGACGAGCGCGCCCGCTGATGTTGCTGAGCATATGCGGCCTCTGTTCGAGTGCGTCAACAATGTTGATTCTCTCGCACAGATCCTGGACTGGCATGTGCGCTTCGAACGCATCCATCCTTTCCAGGATGGTAACGGGCGGGTTGGTAGGCTCCTCATGCTTCAGCAGTGCCTCGCCGCGGGAGTCCTCCCGTTCATCATCACCGACGATCTGAAGGCCTTCTACTACCGAGGTCTGGAGAGGTGGGGCGACGAGAATGGTTTCCTCATGGATACGTGCCTGAGTGCGCAGGACCGTTTCGCGGTGATGCTCGATTACTTCCGGGTCCCCTACGAGCGTTCGGATAACTAGCCATCAGTTATCGGCGAGGAAGGGATTGTTGCTGTCCGGTGGGCGGGCCGGGTGGATCGGGGGCGCTGGGTCGGGTTAGCCTGGGCGCATGACACTCGCCGCTGAGACGAACGACTTTTCCGCCCTGACCGCCTCGCGCCGCTCCACGCGCGCCTTTACGGACCGGGAGATCCCCGCCGAGGTCCTCGACGCGATCCTCGCCGACGCGACGACCGCGCCGTCCTGGTCCAACACGCGCGCCTTCCGCGTCGCCCTGGCCACGGGTGAGCGAGCCCAGCGCCTGCGCGAACACTACGGCCGTCTCTTCGACGAGGAGATCGCCGCCCACGCCCGTAAGGCCGAGGATCCGACCGTGGAGATCCCCGTTCCCGACGGCGACTTCCCCGTGCGCAAGCGCTACCCGGACGAGGTGCGACCCGCCCAGATCGAGGTCGCGAAGCTCCTCTACGGCATCCACGGCATCGAGCGCGCCGACATCGAGGGGCGTAACCGCGTGAACCGCCGCAACGTGACGGCCTTCGATGCTCCCGTCATGGGCTTCGTCTTCGTCCACGAGGACATGCTGCCGTGGAGTGCCATGGACGCCGGCCTCATGCTCCAGACCCTGTTCCTGTCCGCCAAGTCGCGCGGCGTCGACTCCTGCCCGGTCGGCATCCTCGCCACCTGGCGCGAGCCCGTCGAAGCCGAGTTTGAGATCCCCGAGGGCTACCGTTTCATCACCGGTTTCGCGCTCGGTTACGCGGATCCCGAGGCTCCGATCAATGCGATGCAGGCGCCGCGCCCGCCGATCCAGCTCCTCGAAGGCAAGTGACGCTACGAGCGATACACCTCTCGGCGGTGTGCCACGCGCACGACCGTCACGACGAGGACGTCGTCTTCGATTGAATAGATGATCCGGTAGTCGCCGACGCGGATGCGCCACGCGTTTTCTGTACTCGCGAGCTTCTTGACCCCGTCGGGGCGAGGAGAATTGGCGAGTGATTCGATGGCGTCCAGTAGGCGGGTTCGCACCGGGCGGTCCAGCTTTCGTACCTGGCGCGCTGCCGCCGAGGTGAATTCGATGCGGTACATCGCTAGTCGTTGAGTTCAGCGCGCAGGTCGGCCAGGCTCACGCGCTGCCCGTCGTCGTCGCGCACTGCCTCTCGGAAGGCTGCGAGATCGCGTGCGTCCTCGAGTTCTTCCAGGGCTAACAAGTCGTCGACGCCGATCACGATCGCAGTGAGGCGTCCGTTCTTCGTTACGCCAATGCGTTCGCCGCCGTAGGAAGCTCGCCCGAGGACGTCGGAGAGGTTCGCGCGCAGCTCGCGAGTCGATAGGGTTGTGGCAAGTGTGTTCATAGTGTCATTTTAGTACGTTGTGTACACATTTGTGTCTGGATGAGGCTTCCCGCGCGTGAACAATTTCCCACGGACGTGCCGTCCTCCCAACCGAGCGTCTACCGTGGAACGAGGCCCCGGCAAACGTTTGCAATCGGAAGGACCCTATGTCCAAGAAGTACCTCTCTGTCGCCTTCGCCTACGTGGGAGTCATCATCGGCGCGGGCCTGGCGAGTGGCCAGGACCTGCTCCAGTACTTCCTCTCCTTTGGCGCGAAGGGCCTGATCGGTATCGCGGTCCTGGGCGTCCTCAACGTCGTCTTCGGCGTCGTCGCGCTCCAGCTGGGTTCCTACTACCGGTCCGGCCACCACGACGAGGTCTTCGAACGCATCACCCACCCCGCGCTGCGCCGCGTCATCGACGTCGTGCTCGTCTTCTCGGGCTTTGCGATGGGCTTCGTGATGCTCGCGGGCGCGGGCGCGAACCTCGAGCAGCAGTTCGGTCTGCCCGCGTGGGCGGGAAGCGCCCTGTGTGCGGTGTTGGTTATTCTCACGGCCTTCCTGGACTTCGACCGGATCATGAAGGTGATCGGCGTCTTCACGCCCATGATCATCGTCGCCATCTCCATCCTCACCGTCTACTCGCTGGCCACCCCGCACGCGAGCGTCGCCGAGCTCAATGCCGCCGCCACCCAGGTGACCCCGGCGCTGCCCAACCTGTGGCTCTCCACGATCAACTACTTCGCGCTGTGCGTCGTCAACGGCATCGCCATGGCCTTCGTGCTTGGAGGATCGGTTCTCCGCATCGGCGAGGCCCGCCGCGCCGGCCGCGTGGGTGGCACGATCATCGCCCTGGTCATCGGCGCCGACGCCCTGTGCCTGTACCTGAACATGGACCGCATCTGGGACGTGAACGTTCCCGCCCTCGAGATCGCGCGTTCGATCCACCCGGCCTTCGCCTTCGTCTACACTCTCATCATTTTCGCGCTCATCTACAACACGGTCTTCTCGCTGTTCTACTCGACGGCGCGCCGCTTCTCGGGCGGGGATACCACCCGCATGCGCATCGTCCTCGTCGGTGTCGTGGCCGTGGGCTACGCGGCTTCGCTCATGGGCTTCAAGAAGCTCATCGGCGGCATGTACCCGATCATCGGCTGGCTGGGCGTCGCTCTCCTCGTCGTCCTCGCGGTCGGTTGGCTGCGCGAGCGCTCCGCCGTCCTGCGCGAGGAGAACCTGCGCCGCAAGCTCATTCGCGTCCTCGTGCGCAAGCACGCCGACGACCTGGAGTACACGGACGAGCACCGCGCCCAGGCCCGCACTCTTGCGCAGGCCTCGGTCGTTGACGGTGCCGAGCTGCGCCGCGAGGCCGAATCGATCGCCGAGCAGATCGCCGACACCCAGGAGGATGTGGCCGCGTACGCGCGCGAGGCTCTGCCCGTCGACGAGGCCCTGGTCGAGCAGGCGATCGAGGCCGACCGGGCGAACGGCTGAGTCAGCTGGCCGACGAGGCCGTGGCCGCCTCGTGCGCGAGCAGCCAGGCTTTCGCGTCCCCACCGGCTGCGTAGCCGCCAGGGCCGCTGGCCGCCACGACCCGGTGGCAGGGGCGGATGAACAGCAAGGGGTTACGCCCCACCGCTCCGCCGACTGCCTGGGCCGACGCGGGGACGCCCGCGCCCCGCAGCGTGGCCGCGATCTGCCCGTACGTGCTTGTTACGCCGTAGGGGATAGCGTCCATCGCCGCCCACACGCGCTGTTGGAAGTCCGTGCCCGCGGGTGTGAGGGGAACGCAAGCGGGGGAGGGGGCCTCGCCCGCGAAGTATCCGTCGAGCCACGACGCCGCCGCGCCCAGAGCCCGCGCGTCCGCCTCGCCCCACCCGGCCTCGGCGAGGATAACATCCCGGGAAACGGGCGAGGTCAGGTCGAGCGCGGAGCGGGCCACGGCCTCGTCGATGCCGTAGGGGGAACCGAAGAAACGCTGCCCGGCCACCCACAAGCCGACGAGCGCGCCGCCCCGCGCGGCCAGCGTGAGGCTGCCGATGGGGGAGTCGTAGGTGGCGAGTGCCGGATCAGAACTGCTCGGGGTGCTCTCGGTAGGCATACGCCCACACTGTCACGGCGACAGTCACAGCGCGAGTCCAGGCATCACGGACGGCGCTCAGTTCGTCACCCTCGAAGCCCTCCGCGAGGAGACGGTGACCGACCTCCACAGTGGGCGCGATGAAGGCGAGCACGTAGCGCAGGGGCACGAATGGTGTCGAGTCCGCCCCATCCGCCGCGTTCTTCGCTGCGGACATGTGCCGTGCGCCGATCAGGTACTGGTAGTCCAACCACGCCTGGTCACGCTCGCGCGTGCACATGTCGATGATCCACTGGGCGAAGCGCGGCTTTGACGCCTGCGCGTACTCGGGGTTTGGCTGCCCGTCCGGGTGCGCGGAATGTGCTGCCAGATACGTCTTTTGAGCCAGAATTCCGCGCCACGTGTCGACCATTTCCATAGCGTGTGGCGCCAGGATGGGTTCTGCTCGTGAGAGCAGCTCTGCGTCACCGGGCTGGACGTGTGCGGCGGCCTCGATCTGGCGTAGATCCTCGAGTGTGAGCGGGGATGTGGGGACGGCATCGGTGCCGTAGGTGTACCCCGACGAGTGGTCGTAAGCGGTCATGAGAACCTCCTTGAACCGATGCGTCGATTGTAGCACGTGCTCTGATCGTGTGGGTCTGTTTGACATTCGGGGATGGTGTCGAGGCCATGCGGGCGGGGCGTGGTACGCCGCGCGAGTTCGCGGCGCGCGTAGCCGCTGTGGCGAGATAGCGACGGCACTGGCGGGGCTGATCGCAATACAATTAGCCTGTGGACCCCCTTCTTATCGGCGAGGCCGGAATACTCATCATCGTGGCATGCCAATTCGTCGCGCCCAAGGTGCGCGTGGCGGCCCCCCTGATCCTGCTGGTCGTCGGCCTGGCGATCGGGTTCCTGCCGCAGGTGGGGGCCATCGAGATCGAGCCGCACATCATCCTCGAGATGGTGCTGCCGCCCCTGCTGTTCTCGGCGGCCGTGCGTATGCCGACCATGGATTTCCGGCGCGAGATGCAGGCCGTCGCGATGCTCGCGATCCCCCTCGTGTTCCTCTCCGCCTTCGCGGTCGGCTTCGTCATCAACTGGCTGGTTCCCGCGATCTCCCTGCCCTGGGGCGTCGCCCTGGGCGCTGTCCTCTCGCCCACCGACGCGGTCGCTGTCTCGATCGCGAAACGCTCGGGTGTCTCCCACCGCATTATCACGGTCCTCGAAGGCGAGGGGCTCTTTAACGACGCGACCTCGCTGGTCCTGCTCTCCGCAGCGATGAGCGCCGGCCTGGCCGCCGACGAACACGCCCTCAACCCGGGCGTGCTCATCGGAAAGGTCGCCATCGCGCTCGGTATTGCGGCGGGTGTTGGCTGGGTCGTCGGCGAGGTCGGCGTGCGCCTGCGCGCCCTTCTCAAGGAGCCCTCGGCCGACACTGTGTTCTCCTTCGCGATGCCCTTCATTGCCTCGATCCCCGCCGAGCATCTGGGAGGCTCCGGCCTTGTCGCCGCCGTCGTTGCCGGCCTGGTCGTCTCGCGCCGACGCGCGGCCACGATCTCCGCGGCGAACCGGCGATTCTCCCAGCAGAACTGGCAGACCATGACGCTCGTCTTGGAGAGTGGGATCTTCCTGACGATGGGCTTGCAGGCTTTCGGCATTGTCGAGGAGACCGCCGAGTTCTCCGGTGGCCTGGCCTTCGCTGCATTCCTCGCCGTTGCCCTTGGCGCCCTCATCATGATCATCCGAGCCGTATTCATTGCGGCCATGTTCGCTTGGCTGGACCATCGCCGCACCCATCGCCAGCGCCGCTACGACGCCGAAACCCTGCGCATCGAGCGCTTCGAGAAGCGCATGCACAAGGCGAGCGAGGTCGATGCTGACATGCTCGAGGCGCGCGACCTGAGCCCCGAACGCTGGGAAGATGCGCTCAACCACTATCGTCGCCTACTCAAGCGTCGCGCGCGCCGCAACGCCATGCGTGGATCCGACCTGGCTTACTTCGAGAACGAGCCGCTGGGCCCGCGCGAGGGTAGCGTCATCGTCTGGGCCGGCATGCGCGGCGCGATCACCCTGGCCGCAGCGCAAACGATCTCGACGCACGCCCCGATGCGCGCGCTGCTGCTGTCGATCGCCCTGTTCATCGCGGCTGGCGCCCTCGTCATCCAAGGCCTGACCCTGCCCGGACTCATCCGCCTCGTCAAGCCCAAGATGGCCACGGGCGACATCTCCGAGGAGGAGCGCGCCAAGCTCCTGAAGGTGATGGGCTCCGCGCTGGTGGACACTGCCCTCGCCCAGGCGATCCACGAGGTCGACGGGCAGACCCTGCTCTCCGCCGGCGTCTCGCGCACGCTGTCCAGGATGGGGCACGCGGTCTCCGTCGAGGACGAGGCCGCGGGGATGCGCATTGCCCGCACGGCCGACCGTGTCCTCACCGACGTCCTGCAGGACACGACCACCCAAGCCGCGGCCGCCCGCGAGGGCTTGTGCCCCGATTGCGCGGATGACGATGCCGAGGCCGCCCCGACCCAGGGCGCAGCTCCCGCGAGCGAGACGGACGACGACGCTCACACCACCGTCGACATGAGCGAGGAGGAAGTTGAGCGCTCCTTCACGCGCGACCAGATCCGTGAACTGGCGCTGGAGGCCATCCACGCTCAGCGCGACGCCCTCCTCCAGGCCCGCGATGAGGGCATCTTCTCGTCGGCAGCCCTGGAAGGGGCCCTCGCCCGACTCGACAACGAGGAAATCCTGCTGGTCTCCAGCCACGGCGTCGACCACTGATCAACGCTCTGGCGTCAACTGAGCGAAGTCAGCGCGTCAGTCCGTCGTCACCCGCGAGGCGTACGCCGGGTCGTCGGTCACCGAATTCAGGGCCTCCTCCAGGCGCTGCGGGCTCACGATCCCGTCGCGAGCCAGGACCCGGTAGGTCTGGTCGGCCTCGTGCGTGAGCATGTCCGTGACCTCGAAGCCGTTGCGCTCGTAGAACGCCAGGCGTCGCATGCGCTGCTGGTAGTTCCCGGCCTCGCGCACGACCGGTTCGATTTCGAGCAGCTGCGGCATGTCGCCGTAGCGCTCGTGGAAGTAGTTGAGGATGCGCGTGCCGTAGCCTGCGCTGCGAGCGGCCCCGTCCACCGCGAGGAAGCCCAGGTAGAACAAGTCGGGTAAGACGAAGGAAAAGGTTAGGGCGACCACGCCTGCGGCCCCGTCCTCGCCCGCGGGCAGGGAGGGATCGATCCACGCGAGGAAGGAGACTTCGTCCATCTGGGCGCTCGCCAGCAGCTCGGGAAAGGGGATCTGCTCCTCGGGCGGGAAGGAACGCTCGTAGATTTCCTTGACTGTGGCGGTGATCGGCCCCTCATCGGGCACGGGGATCGGGGTGAGGTCGGTCATGGGGGTCAGTCTACCCGCTCGGTCTCGCGCACCCTGGTAGGCAGCCGATGGACGAGGCTGAGGCGCGGTTTTGGGGACCGTCATGTGACGTGGGAGGGACAGGTTCAGGGCCTCATCAGGGGACGATCAGGGGTCAGTCAGTGAACAGCGGCGGTCGTGGGTGACGGTCGCTCACCTAGACTTGTATGAGGAGTCAACACCAGATGTGAGGACGAAGCGTGCTAGAGCTCAAGGAGATCGTCAAGGCCTACCAGACCGCCAACCTCGTGCAGGTGGCGCTCAACAAGGTCTCCGTGGCGTTCCGCGACAACGAGTTCGTGGCCGTGCTGGGACAGTCCGGTTCCGGCAAGACGACGATGCTCAACGTCATCGGTGGCCTCGACCGCTTCCAGAGCGGCGACCTCGTCATCGACGGCATTTCGACGAAGGACTACAAGGCCCGCGACTGGGACGCTTACCGCAACAACCGCATCGGCTTCGTCTTCCAGGCCTACAACCTGATCCCGCACCAGAGCGTCCTGGCGAACGTCGAGCTGGCCCTGACCCTGTCGGGCGTCTCGCGCTCCGAGCGCCGCAAGCGCGCCCTCGACGCTCTGGAACGGGTCGGCCTGAAAGACCATGTCAACAAGAAGCCCTCGCAGATGTCGGGCGGCCAGATGCAGCGCGTCGCCATCGCACGCGCCCTCATCAACGACCCCGAGATCCTGCTGGCCGACGAGCCCACCGGCGCCCTCGACTCCAAGACGAGCGTGCAGGTCATGGACCTGCTGCGCGACGTGGCCCGCGACCGCCTCGTCATCATGGTCACGCACAACCCCGAGCTGGCCCACGAGTACGCGACCCGCATCGTCGAGCTGGCCGACGGCTCCATCGTCGCCGACTCCGATCCTTTCGTGCCCACCGCGCAAGACCGCCGCGAAGCCAAGCCCGCGCGCCGCACCTCGATGGGCTTCCTGACGGCCCTGTCCCTGTCGGCGAACAACCTGATGACGAAGAAGGGCCGCACCCTCATGACCTCCTTCGCGGGGTCCATCGGCATCATCGGCATCGCCGCGATCCTCGCGCTGGCCAACGGCACCAACGCCTACATCGCGAAAACCGAAGAGGAGACGCTGGGTGCGTATCCGCTGACGATCCAGAAAACCGGCATCGACATGACGGCCGCGCTGTCCGTGTCGGCCTCGGACTCGAAGGACTCCCAGCCCGCGCCCGACGGCAAGGTCGGCATCTCCAAGCTGCGCACCCTCGCCGACACGATCCGCGACGCGAAGACCAATGACCTGGCCTCCCTCAAGACGTACCTGGACAACAACGGCGGCGACATCAACGCGATGGTCAACGCGATCGAGTACGACTACGACATCGTCCCGCAGATCTACCAGTCCGACACCTCCAAGGAGACGGTGCAGGTCAGCCCCGACCAGTCGATGAAGCAGATGGAGACTGGCTTCGGCTCGGGGGCCTTCTCGTCGATGATGGTCACCAACGCCTTCTACCAGATGCCCGCCACGACTTCGCTGTACACCTCCGCGTACGACGTGGTCGCCGGCTCCTGGCCGAGCGGCGCGAACCAGGTTGTCCTGGTCTTGGACGAGGACGGCAACATCCCCAACCTCTTCGAATACACCCTGGGTCTCAAAGACCACAAGGAATTCGATGACCTGATGCGCCAGTACTACCAGGGTGCCCTGGGGGATAAGAACCAGTCCGGGGCGCAGTCGGGCGCGCAGTCCGGGGCCGCTGCCGCGACCTACGACTACTCCGCGATCCTGGGCACGACTTTCCGGCGCGTCAACGCCTTCGACAAGTACACGTGGGACGACACCTACAAGGTCTGGACGGACCGCTCCTCCGACGCGGACTACATGAAGAAGCTCGTGGATGGCGGCCAGGAGCTGACGATCTCCGGTATCGTGAAGCCCAACTCCGACAAGGGCGGCGCCCTGCGCCAGGGCATCGCCTACACGCCCGCCCTGACCTACCAGATCATCGAGGAGGCGGCGGCCAGCCCGATCGTCAAGGCCCAGCGCGCCAATCCCGACGTCGATGTGTTCACCGGCAAGACCTTCAAGGAGCTGGCGGACAACCAGAAGAGCCAGTCCGGCGGCTTCGACATGTCTTCCCTGTTCACGGTGGACGAGTCCAAGCTCTCCGCCGCCTTCCAGATCGACCCCAGCAAGATGCAGATGGACCTGTCCGGCCTGGACTTTTCCGGCATGGACTTGTCCGGCCTTGATTTCTCCAACCTCGACATGTCGGGCCTGGACCTGTCGACCATCGATCTGTCGGCCCTCGCCGCCCAGTCCGGCGCCCAGTCCGGCATGGCCTTCGACCTGTCCGGCCTCGACTTCGGGGAGCTGAGCAAGGACCTGCCGCAGCTGGCCAACGTCGACTTCCAGACGATCATCCGCTCGGCCCTGGCCGACGGCGCCGTCAAGGACGGAGCGGCCGACTACCTGAGCGCCCAGGCGTCCCAGATCGCCCAGGGCTTCCAGGACTACGCCCGCGAGCAGATCGAGGCGGGCGGCACGACGGACTTCGCGACCCTGGCCTCGGCGTACTTCTCTCAGCCCGAGGTGCTCGAGCAGCTGCGAGCGGCCGTCTCCTCCGACCAGGTCGTTGACTCCGACAAGCTCACCGCGAACCTGATGAAGGCCCTCGGGGACGACCCGGCCCTGGCCCAGATCGGCACCGACGTCTCCACTCAGGTCATGAACGCGATCTCCGCGCAGATCGCCGCCCAGCTGGGTCGCACTCTCACCCAGGGCGTGAGCGCCGTCATTGGGCAGGTCATGCAGGAAGCCATGACGAACGCGATGACCTCGATGATGACGCAGCTGTCGACCACGATCGGCAACCAGATCGGCGCGACCATGGAGCAGTTCGCCACCAACATGTCCAGCGCCTTCTCCATGGACCCGCAGGCATTTGCCGACGCCTTCCACTCCAACCTGGACGAGAAGTCCCTCGCGGCCCTCATGGCGACCATGTTCTCCACGAACGTGCCGACCCTGGACACGAACCTGCGCGACCTGGGATGGGCGGACATCGCCTCCCCGTCGAACATCTCCATCTACCCCAAGTCCTTTGCGGACAAGGACAAGGTGAAGGCCGCGCTGGACGCCTACAACGCCGACAACAAGGCGGCGGGTGCGACCGATAAGGTCATCACCTACTCCGACGTCATGGGCACCCTCATGAGCTCGGTGACCAAGATCGTTGACATCATCTCCTGGCTGCTCATCGCATTCGTGTCGATCTCGCTCGTCGTCTCCTCGATCATGATCGCGATCATCACCTATATCTCGGTCCTCGAGCGGCGCAAGGAGATCGGTATTCTGCGCTCGATTGGCGCGTCGAAGGGCGACGTGTCCCGCGTGTTCAACGCGGAGACGGTCATCGAGGGCCTCTTGGCGGGCCTGATGGGTGTGGGCGTCACATACGGGCTGTGCGCGATCGCGAATAGCATCGCCTACTCCTCGTTCAAGGTGGAGAACATCGCCCAGCTCTCGCCCCTCACTGCCCTGACCCTCATCGCTGTGTCCGTCGGCCTGACCGTCATCGCGGGCATCATCCCGGCCTCGCGCGCCTCGCGTCAGGACCCGGTCGAAGCCCTGCGCGCCGAGTGACGCACGCGGCCTCGTCCCTTTCGGGGCGAGGCCGTGGCTCGCTTCCGGGGCGCGCGCGGCTGCGCTAACCTGGTCGTAACGCTTGTTTCAGTAGCCGCGAGGAAAGAGGAATCATGCCCACTCCCGAGAAGCTTGCCACCGACGCCACCGTCGCCATCATGCTGGCCGACGGCTTCGAAGAAGTCGAGGCCCTGGCCGTCGCCGACGTCCTGTACCGAGCCGGCGTGCGCTCCGACCTGATCTCCGTGACCGACGCGCGTCACGTGACCAGCTCGCACGGTATCCGCGTCGTCGCCGACCTCATGCTTGAGGACGTGGACCTGTCCACCTACACCGTCCTCTTCCTGCCCGGCGGTATGCCCGGCACCTTGAACCTGAAGGCCACGCCCGCGATCCAGACCGAGGTGCTGCGCCGCTCCGATGCGTCCGAGCCCATCGCCGCGATCTGCGCGGCCCCTTCGATCCTGTCCGAGCTGGGCGTCCTCGACGGCCGCCACGCGACCGCGAACCCCGCGTTCGTCAAGGCCATCGCCGAGGGCGGTGCGATCGTCCACGAGAACCCCGTCGTCACCGACGAGAACATCATCACCAGCCGCGGCGCCGGCACGGCCCTGGAGCTCGGCCTCGAGATCGTCCGCTACCTCCTCGGCGACGAGGCCGTCGACGAGGTCGCCCGCGGCGTCGTGCTCGCCCGCTGAAGCGCACCCGCCTCGTTCCTCGTCCCTCCCGAAAGGTCACGACCCTCGCATGAGCCCGCGTAAGCCTCGTCCCTGGCCCGACGCGCCCGCGCCCCTGGCGGCACCCGTGGTGGACAACCACACGCACCTGCCCACCCACGTCGGCGAGATTCCCCGGCGCGAGGGCGTGGCGCTCAGCCTTGCCGAACAGCTGGAGCGTGCCCGCGAGGTGGGGGTCACCCGGATGATTTCGAGCGCCTGCGAGCTGCCCGACTTCGACCCGATGATCGAGCTGGCGCGCGCTCACGAGGGCGTGCGCGTCGCCATCGCGATCCACCCCAACGACGCGGCCCTGCACGCCGGCTGTGCGGAGCCCTCGCCCGACGGCCTGACCCCGAAGGTGCGCGACTACCACGTGCCCCTCGACGAGGCCCTGGCCGCGGTCGAGGCACGGCTGGGCGATCCGATGGTCGTCGCGGTGGGGGAGAGCGGCCTGGACTATTTCCGCACCGCCGAAAGGGGCCGCGAGGCGCAGAAGGAATCCTTCCGTGCGCACATCGACATGGCGCAGCGCTCCGGCCTGCCCCTGCAGATCCACGACCGCGACGCCCACGAGGACACCCTGGCGATTCTCGACGAGCGCGCGAACGCGGACCAGCGCATCGTCTTCCACTGCTACTCGGGGGACGCTCAGATGGCACGCCGCCTCGCCGAGCGCGGATGGTACGCCTCCTTCGCCGGCCCCATCACCTACCCCGCGAACTCGGACCTGCGCGCCGCGCTCGCGGTTCTGCCGCGTGAGCTCGTGCTGGTCGAGACCGATGCCCCCTACCTGACGCCCGTGCCGTGGCGCGGCTGCCCCAATGCCTCGTACGTCATGGCGCACACGGTGCGTTTCATCGCGGATCAGTGGGGCGTCAGCGAGGCGGCGGCGTGCGAGAAGCTGCGGGCGAACACCGAGGCAGTCTACGGCACCTGGTGAGGGTTTCTTTCGTGTGATGAGCGCGGGTTATCGGGCCCTGCTCGGCCCTTTCGCGCGCGTTCTCTGAGTGGTGAATTGCGTCAAAGTGGTCGCGCGACGGTAACAAATTGGTTACGGTGGGAGTGTCAGTCCGAATCGGCCTGCCCGTCTGATGCACCCGCAGTGAGCGGAGGATGCGTTGGCGCGGCTCCGAAACGGAACCTACAAAGTCTGGAGACACGTGAGCTTTCAACCCTCCCGTACAACCGTCATTTCCGTCGCAACCGCGACGGCCCTTCTGGTGGCCGGCACCGCAGCCACTGCCATCGGCACCTCCTATCGTCACGTCACCGTCGAGGTTGACGGTGTGACCCGTGATGTCTCAGGCTTCTTCACGACCGCCGGCGATGCCCTGCACAGCGCGGGCGTGACGGTGGGGGACCACGACCTCGTCGCCCCCGCCTCCGACCAGACCGTCGCGAGCGGTGACACCGTCGTCGTGCGCACCGCCACCGAATACAACGTGACGGTCGACGGCAACCAGACCACCGCGTGGTCCACCGCCCCGTCAATCTCCGGCGTGCTCGCGGCCCTGCCGGCTTCCGCCGCGTCCATGGCGGCCGACCGCTCCTACACCCGCGCCGAGATGCCCGTCGCCGAGGCCGGCCAGACGGTCCACGTCGTCGCCGACGGCACCACGACGGACGTCGTCGTCTCCTCCGACGAGGGCACGACCGCGATCCTCGAGAAGGCCGGCGTTACCGCCGGTCCGATCGACCGCGTCACCATGGAGCACAACGGCGGCGAGGCCACCCTGCGCGTCGCACGCGTCACGCGCGGCAACGTGTCCACCACGACCGAGATCCCCTACGAGACCGAAGAACGCGAGGACGCCGAGGCCGAAGAGGGCACCGAGAAGACCGTGCAGGAAGGCGCTGCCGGCTCCGAGGTGACCGAGAGCTACCAGGAGACCATCGACGGCAACGTCACCGTCTCCGCCGTCCTGTCCACGACCCGCACCGAGCCCACGAAGCGCATTGTCTCCAAGGGCACGAAGGCGAAGAAGGCTGAGGACACGTCGTCCAGCTCGTCCTCCTCGTCTGATTCTTCGGGTTCCTCCTCGTCTGGCTCGTCCGCCTCTGCTTCCGCCGACATCTCTGGCGACGATGCTGCGATCTGGGCGGCCATCGCCCAGTGCGAGTCCGGCGGCAACCCGTCGACCAACACGGGCAACGGCTACTACGGCATGTACCAGTTCTCTCTGCCCACGTGGCGTTCCGTCGGCGGCTCCGGCCTGCCCTCCGACGCCTCCGCGGAGGAACAGACCATGCGCGCGCGCATGCTCCAGCAGCGCTCCGGATGGGGCCAGTGGGGCTGCGCCTACAAGCTGGGCCTCGTCTGACGTGACATTGCACGCGGGCGCGGCCAGGCCCTGGCGCGCCCGCGTGCGTGCACGTTAAGCTGACCGGCAGTACCAATAGCGAGTAACTGGAGAATCGTGAATCACCACCTGAGCACCTCCCTGAGTGCGTCCGCCGCAAGCGCCCTGCACGTCCTGGGCGCCCACGTGCGTTCCTTCGCGCCTTCCCCGCGCGTCGTCCTCGGCGTCGCCGCCCTCGCATCGGCGGGTGTCCTCGGCGTCGCCGGCGTCGGTGTCGCCTCCTCGCACACATCCGTCATGCTCGAGGTCAACGGCGTCTCGCGCCCCGTGACCTCCTGGGGTAACACCGTCGGCGACGCGCTGCACGCCGCGGGTGTGAGCGTTGGCAGCAACGACCTCGTTCAGCCCGGCACCGGCGAGACCGTGCGCGACGGCGACACGATCGTCGTGCGCACCTCCAAGCCGTACACGGTGACCGTCGACGGTCAGACCCGTACCCTGTGGACCACGGCCTCGTCGGCCGATGCGATCCTCGCGGACGCCGCTCCGCTGGGCTCGGCCGTCAGCCTTGCCGCAGACCGCTCCTCGTCGCGTGACGAGCTCACCCCGCTCGTGTCGCGCGCCCGTAATGTCGTCGTCACGGTGGATGGCACGACGCGCGAGGTCGCCGCACGTCCCGGGCAGGACGCCCGAGCGATCCTCGAGGCCTCCGGCGTCTCGGTGCACCCTCTCGACCGCGTGAACGTCACGACGGGCGAGGCCGGCGAGCTGTCGATCAACGTCAGCCGCGTCACCCGCGGTGAGGCCACCGAGACCGTTGAGATCCCCTTCAGTGAGACCACGACGACCAGCTCTGACCTCTTCGTCGGAGAGTCCCAGGTGACGACGGTTGGCGTCAACGGCGCGACCACGTGGACCGTGTGGCAGGAGAAGAAGGGCGACGAGGTCCTGACCTCCGTGCCGATCACCGAGCACTCCACGTCCCAGCCCGTGACCCAGGTGCGCAGCGAGGGGACGAAGGAGGCCACGCCGGCTGCCCTCGTCGCCGCCGGCATCGACCCGAAGGCAACCCTCGAGGAAAAGGTCGAGGCGGACGGCACGACCTCCGTGCGCTACCGCGCGAAGCTCGGCACGATCTCCACGAAGGAAGAGATCGCCGCGATCGCAGCCGACACGAAGAACACTGACTCCGCCACGGCTGCCGCCGCCGCTGCAGCTGCTGCCGCCGCGGGTGCCGTGCCCACCACCTACTCCGGTGAGGACCCGCGTTCGCTGGCTAAGCCCCTCGTTACGGCCCAGGGCTGGGGCGACAGTGAGTACCAGTGCCTGGTCCTCCTGTGGAACCGCGAGTCGCAGTGGAACCCGTACGCCGAGAACGCCTCCTCGGGTGCCTACGGTATCCCGCAGGCGCTGCCGGGCTCCAAGATGGCCTCGGCGGGCGCCGACTGGCGCACCAACCCGATCACCCAGATCAACTGGGGTATCGGCTATATCAAGGGCCGCTACGGCACGCCCTGCTCCGCGTGGGCGCACTCCAACGCCGTGGGCTGGTACTAAGCCCGAGAGCTGCTGAGGGCCGGGTCCGACAACGCGTGTTGTCGGGCCCGGCCCTTTCCTGTGCTCTCATGCGTGCTACCGCCACAATTTCGCACGTAATTTCCTGCCGTGTTTTTCAGGATTTGAAATAGTATCGTTGAAAACATGCGGTTTTGAGCCGTGGCTAAAAACTGAACAGGTTAAATTACGTGCGAGATTCTTGGGGAAGGCGACAGTCTGGCTCGCCGTTGCTATGTGGATAGGTTGTGAAGATATGGATAGGTAACGAACATTGGGATAGGTAACGAACATCTGGATAGCTTATTAACCTATCCCGATGCGGCTAACCTATCCCGATGCGGCTAACCTATCCGGATGCGCCGACAACGTACCCGCGCGGAGCCGGGGTTGTGCCGGCTTGATGCTTACCATACAATTCCCATGAAGGTTACCTAATATTCATCGTGATTATGTCAGTGAGGTCATCATGGGTTATTCCACCGTTGCTAAGTTGGTTGCGTCTGTGGTGATCGCAGGTGCAGGATTCGCCGGTGGTATGAAGGCTGCCCCGGTATTCGGCGTGGGGTCCGGGGACCAGGGGACGGAACCTGTCGTGACCGTTGACACGACTCTTGTGAAAAACTCTTTTGCTGACATTGGTGAACTTGCGACCGAGTCCTACAACTTCACCCAAGTGGGGAAATACTCTGAGGAGGGAACCAAGGTGTTCGGCATGGAAGTGCCGGGCACGAGTTCCCACTACCTCATCACCTACTCGGGTGAGGTCAAAGCTGGGCTGGCCGACGTGAGCCGTATTCAGGTCGAGGTGGACGAGGTGGGGCACGTCGTGACGGTGACCGTGCCTGCCGTCGAAGTTCTCTCCACCTCCATCGACCCCGCCTCGGTCGAGACCTACGACCAGTCTTTCTCCATCGTTAACCAGATCGAGGTTGGTGAGGTCACCGCATTCCTGGCGGATCGGGAAGCAGCCGCAGCGGAGGAAGCTGTCTCCAAGGGGCTGCTTGACAAGGCTCAGGGGCGTTTGGAAGACGTCGTGAAGAAGCAGGTCAACGCTGTTCTGGGTGAACAGGCCAGCAAGTACGAGGTGCGCGTCGTCCTGCCGCCTCCGCCCGCCCCGTGACGCTCCGAGCCTCACAGCGCCGCTTGCCCCGGCCTCGTCGGCCCCGTGCACTAGACTTGCCAGCGTGAGCCGATCCTCCCAACGCAACCAGCGCGACACGCGCAGCCGCCTCGACCCGACCCTGCCCGAGGGCGCCGTCCCCTCCGAGACGGGTCTGCTCGGCCCCCTCGAAGTCAAGGCCATCTCCGAGGCGCTCGGCATCCGCCCCACGAAGGTGCTGGGCCAGAACTTCGTGCACGACGCGGGCACGGTGCGCAAGATCGTCGCAGCCGGCGGCGTCGAAGAGGGCGACGAGGTCGTCGAGGTCGGCCCCGGCCTCGGCTCCCTGACCCTGGCGCTCCTGGAAGTCGGCGCGCGCGTGCGTGCCGTCGAAATCGACCCGCCCCTGGCGGCCGCGCTGCCCGAGACCGTGCGCGCCCGCATGAGCGAGGCCGCCGACCGCTTCCACGTCGTCACCATGGACGCCACCGAAATCAGCGGCGTCGATGACTTCGGCGTGGACTGGCCCGCTCCCACGAAGCTCGTCGCGAACCTGCCGTACAACGTGGCCGTGCCGGTTCTGCTCAACATGCTCGAGGCATTCCCGTCCATCCGGGGCGTCGTCGTCATGGTCCAGGCCGAGGTCGCGGATCGCCTGGCTGCCGGCCCCGGATCGCGTACCTACGGCGTGCCCTCGGTGAAGGCCTCCTGGTACGGCTCGGTCGAGCGCGCCGGCACGATTGGTCGCTCCGTCTTCTGGCCCGTGCCCGGCGTGGATAGCGCCCTCGTGCGCCTGACGCGCCTGGAGACCCCGCGCGGCGACGACGAGTTGCGCCGCGCCACCTTCGAGGTCACCGACGTGGCCTTCGGACAGCGCCGCAAGACCCTGCGTGCGGCCCTCAAGAACTGGGCGGGCGGCCCCGACGCCTCCGAAGCGCTCCTGTGCGCCGCCGGTATCGACCCGACGCGCCGCGGCGAGACCCTCTCGATCGACGAGTTCGTCGAGCTGGGTCGCGCCGTCATCGAGGCTCGCGCAAACGGCACCCTCGCGGCGTCGACCGCGGCCCGCTGACGGTCGCTCTCGGAACACAGTCGGCAGGAAGAAGGAACGCCATGCGTGAAGTGCGCGCCAGTGCGCCCGGAAAAGTCAACCTGACCCTGCGCGTCGGCGCGCCCACGCCCGACGGCTACCACCCGCTCGTCACGGTCTTCGAGGCCCTGAACCTGCGCGAAACCGTCACCGTGCGCACCTCCAAGACGCCCGGCGTGCGCGTCGAGACGATCGCGTACCTGCCCGACGGCAGCGTCGACGAGGCCACGACCCGCGCCATGGCGGACGTGGACCCGCAGGCTCACCTGGCCGTGCGCGCCGCGCGCGTCCTCCAGCGCCTCGCCGCCGCGGGCCCCTGGGCGTCCACCGCCGCGGGCCTGAGCATCCGCGTCGACAAGCGCGTCCCCGTCGCCGGCGGCATGGCCGGCGGGTCCGCCGACGCGGCCGCCGCCCTCGTGGCCTGCAACGAACTGTGGGAGCTGGGCCTGGGAGACGAGCATCTGCAGACGATCGGCCGCTCGCTGGGCGCCGACGTGCCCGCTTGCCTGGCGGGCGGCATCGCCCTGGGAACCGGGCGCGGGGACCACATGAGCGTCCTGCGCGAGGGGGACGAGGGGGGTCAGCACCATTGGGTCATGCTCCTGTCCCACGAGGGACTGTCCACCCCCGAGGTGTTCCGCGAGTTCGATCGCGTCGACGCGGCGGGTGCGCCCGCGCTTGAGCAGCCCACGCCCGAGGAGATCGCCGCCCTGTGCGGGGGACCCGAGGAAGTGGGCCACTGCCTCGTCAATGACCTGCAGGCACCCGCCCTGCGCCTGCGTGCCGAGCTGGCCGAGACCATCGGTGCCGCGAAGGAAGCGGGGGCCCTGGCCGTCACGCTGTCCGGGTCCGGCCCGACCGTCGCGGCTCTCGCGCGTGACGCCGAGCACGCCCGCGCGCTCGCGGCCGCCCTGAGCGGCGCGCCCACGGTCGCGCGCGCGATCCCCACCCACGGGCCCGAGCGCGGCGCCCGCATCGAATCGACGGAGGCCATCTGATGGCGCACCTGCTCGGAACCCAAAACGTCGGCGCCCTCGCGGGGTCGCGCAAGCTCCTCGAAGGGGTCACGGTCGGCCTCGATGATGGCAGCCGCGTCGGTATCCTCGGCCCCAACGGCGCGGGAAAGTCCACGCTCCTGCGCATCGTTGCAGGCACGCAGGAACCCGACGGGGGAGTGGTGACCCGCCGCGACGGCGTGCGCGTCGCCGTCCTCACCCAGTCGGACACCCTCGACCCCGAGGACACCGTGATCCAGGCCGTCCACCCCGGCATGGAGGAGTACGAGTGGGCCTCCGACCCCGCCGTGCGCGACATTCACGCCGGGCTCCTCGCCGACATTAACCCCGCCGCCCTCGTCGGCACCCTGTCGGGCGGGCAGCGCCGCCGCGTCGCGCTCGCCCGCGTCCTCGCGGCCGCCGCCGACATCGTGTGCCTGGACGAGCCCACCAACCACCTCGACGTCGAGGGCGTGGCCTGGCTGGCCGCGCACCTGAACGCCCGCTTCGCCCGCCCCGGCGCGTCGGGCGCGCTCCTGGCCGTCACTCACGACCGCTGGTTCCTTGACGCCGTGTGCGAGCACATCTGGGAGGTCGTCCCCGGCGTCGATCCCGGCGGCGACCGCCCGCAGATCGCCGGGCACGTCGAAATCTACGACGGCTCCTACGCCGCCTACACGCTGGCCCGCGCCGAGCGCATGCGCCAGGCGGACGTGGCCGCCGCCAAGCGTGCGAACCTGCTGACCAAGGAGCTCGCCTGGCTGCGCCGTGGGGCCCCGGCGCGCACCTCCAAGCCGAAGTTCCACATCGCTGCCGCCGAGGCCCTCATCGCCGACGTGCCGCCCCCGCGCGACACCGTCGAGCTGGTGAAGATGGCGACCGCACGCCTGGGCAAGGATGTCATTGACCTCGAGGACGTCTCCGTGTCCTTCACGCGCCCCGACGGCTCGCGCCTGGATATCCTTCAGGGCGTCACCTGGCGCCTGGCCCCCGCCGAGCGCGTCGGCATCGTCGGCGTCAACGGTGCCGGTAAGACGACGATCCTCAACCTTTTGCGCGGCGACCTCGAGCCCACCTCGGGGCGCGTCAAGCGCGGCAAGACCGTCCAGGTCGCCACCCTCTCCCAGGACACGCACGAGCTCGACGCCCTGGCCGACATGCGCGTCGTCGAGGCCGTCGCCGACGTCGCCCAGACCGTCGTCGTGGACGGCAAGGAGGTCAGCGCCTCCCAGATGACGGAGCGCATGGGATTCACGCGCGCCCGCGCCTATACGCGCATCAGCGAGATCTCGGGCGGCGAGCGCCGCCGCCTCCAGCTCATGCGCCTTCTCATGAGCCAGCCGAACGTGCTGCTCCTCGACGAGCCCACGAACGACCTCGACACCGACACCCTGGCGTCCATGGAGGACCTGCTCGACACTTTCCCGGGCACCCTCGTCGTCGTCTCGCACGACCGCTACCTCCTCGAGCGCGTCACCGACCACCAGGTCGCCCTCCTCGGCGACGGTCAGGTGCGCGCGCTGCCCGGCGGCGTCGAGCAGTACTTGCAGATGCGCGCCTCCGGCGACTTCGGGGCCTTCTCTTCCTCCAATCGTTCCGACGAGGCCGGCTCCGCCTCCCGCTCCGCCGCACCCGCCGCGGACGCCTCCTCGGGCGAGGAGAGCGCGGGGCAGGGGAGCGCTCGCGGCGGCGTGAGTGACGCTGCGGCGCGGCGCGCGGCCAAGAAGGAAGTGGCCCGCATCGAACGCAAGCTGGAGCGCCTGCGAGCCGAGGCCTCGAACCTGGAGACGAAGCTGGAGAAGCTGTCGATCCAGGTGGCCACGGACCCCTCGGCGGTGTCCGAGCTGACGAAGGTTTCGGCGGCCCACCAGGACGTCATGGCCGAAATGGACGAGCTGGAGGAGGCCTGGCTCGAGGCGGCCGATTTGCTCGAGTAAACCGTGTTGTGATTGACTACGATGTTCAACTGAACAAGTGGTTGAACGAGTGGTGTTAGCCGCTCTCTATCCGATGAAGGAGGAGCGTGTTGTGAGTGGACCTGGCTTTGGACTTGTCATTGGTGCGCAAACGAAGGCTGCGGGTTATGTGGCTGACTTCGAGAGTAAGCTCGTGGATGTAGCAGACATGCTTGAGTCCTGCATTCTTGACGGTGTCGCGCGAGTGAATGGGCCGTATGTGTCCGTTTTGAGTGATGTTCTACAAAGGTGGGGTGAGGGTGCAAACGCTCATCAGGCCGACCTGGAGCGCTATACGCAGGCTCTGATCTCGGTCGATGAAGCGCTTGTGGCAGCGGAGGAAGATGCGAGCGGGGATCTGAATGACATCGCACTGAGCTTCAGAAGTGTATCGTGAGTGGGAACGACCTTGTCTTCAATGAGGCTGCTGTCAATTACATCATGGACGATGTCGAGCGTGCGGCGTTGAAGCTGCGGGAAGGTGGCACCGAGATGTCGGACCTCGTGGAGCATGAGCTTATCGAATGGACGGATAGCTCCGAGGCGCGGCAGGCGCAGATTGAATGTGCGCAACGTATGGATGCTCGAGTGGAAGACATGGCCGGTGCCTTGGATTCCCTGAAGCAAGCATTCGAAGAAATTCGTCAGGCGGGCATTGACGCCGAAACCCGTGCATTCGCTGCCGTTGATTAGGGTGAAGTGGCATGGGAAGTCATGATTTTGAAGTCGATCTTGAAGCGCTGGGTACTGCCGTATCAGAGTTGAGTGACCTGCAGGAACGCAATAGAACGTATGACGTTGCGGACTATACGCCCAACTCTGGAATGGTTGGCGATCCCGTCGTAGCCGGAGCGCTGGAGAGCTTTAATACGAAGTGGGATCAGGGGCTCAACGGTATGCTCCGAGATATTTCTGAGGCGTCCGGACGATTAGGTAGAGTTGCGGGGATCTATTCGGATTACATGGACGCGTGTGAGGAAGCGATGGCGCGAGCCCGCGATGCGGCGGCTGGTATCTCGACGCAACAACTGGTGTTGGGAGGCTGACGTGAGCGTGAGACACACGGGGGCTCCCGTGTTCGAGATCGAGGGCGATCCCGGCTCCATTCGAGGACTTATTGCGGTGATGCGTGATCGCGCATCCGACTGTGAGAGTATCGCGTGGTCACTCCAGGAGATTTCAGTATCCGGCTGGAGTGGGCGTGCAGCTGATCGTTTTCATGAACACTTCAAGCTACAGCCGGAAAAATGGTGGTGCGCCTCAGCGACTTTCGGTCGGGCGGCTGATGCGTGGGAGAACTACGCCTCGACGCTCGAGCAAGCACAGGCACGCGCTGCGGAGGCGAAGATTTCATACGAGGCAGGTGTTGCTTCCGTGGAAGCGGCACTTGCCGAGCAGTAATGGGCAGCAGCGCATCCGAAGCAGGATATGTTCGGAATGCCTGTGTTTGACATGTCCTACCATCCTGAGCGTGACACGCGTCCCGGCGAGGCAATGAAAGCGCAGGCGGTTACCGACTTCGAAGCAGCAGTGAGTGACACGGATGCTGCTGGCGAGACTCTTGCTCAGACTTTGTACGAACAGGCTAACCGTTCTCCGGATCCGTCGTGGGCCCCTGTTCATTTTGCGAAACGTACCGTAGCGGGCATCTTTGACGGTGTGTGGAGCCTCTTGTCCATGCAGTATGGCATGGCTCTTGAAGGGATGTGGGACTATGGACGGTACATGCTGGGGTGGATCACCTGGGACGAATTGCAAGCGAAGCAGAAGCAGAACAAAATCTCACCGGAGGACTTGTTTGCGCTACGTGACGCGATCATGGCAGACCCGACAGGCTTCGCGAAGAAAATGGGCCTTGCGCTGATCAACGTTGACGGCTGGAAAGACGATCCCGGTGCCGCGCTCGGTGAACTTGTACCGGCTGCAGTTCTAGCTGCGCTCACCGCTGGCGGTGGAAATGCGGCTCGTGCAGCTGCTGTGCTTGAATCCCTTCCTATTATTGGCGAAGGCACGATGCTGCGGGATATGGGCATGGGACTAGGCACTCTTGCTCTGAAGGGTGCGGGTCGCCTTGGCATTGGCGCGGATGGGGCCGTGGGAAGGTTATCTTCGCATCTGGACGACTATCTGCGCACGCACGGGATGGAAGATCTTGCCAATGAATGGAAGGCTAAGCGCGCATTCCATTTGCGCTCACTCCCGGATAGTGCAGAAGACCTGGCATCGAGGGTACCGCTTAATTCGTATCAGTCGAATGGTAAGCCCCCGCCGCCTGAAGGGTTGGTAGATGACGTGATGGGGGCAGACATGGCGCGTCGGCGCGAGCTGGTCCTGGGCGTGAATCCGGATGGGAGTTCGCGCACGTATGTCGAATGGGAGGAAGCACACTCGCATATCAAAGTGATGCCCGACGGAACTAAGGAGCGAATTATTGATTGGCCCCCGAAAGGCGGGTACGACGGGGAGCCGACCGTGTATTCCTCGGTCGAGGAATACATCCGTGACTTCGGCGGGGACGTGGATCGTATTGGGCATCCCGACGGCAACTACCTGGGTGCCATCGAGGACGGCCACCCCGCCTCCTTCGAGGAACGTTCCTTACGTCCGGACTCGGTGAACGACCACTATTACCAGTATGAGTTCACTGAGAATCCTTTACCAGAAGGGTGGACCATCAAGTCGGGGAAGGTCGCTCCCTGGGGGCAGCAGCCGGGTGGTGCTACGCAGCTGCAAATTGTTGATCAAAATGGTGATGCTGTCCCGGTATCTCGACTCGTAAAGGAACATATCTTGAAGGGAAAGGAGCATCCTGTTGGACTTCCTTAATGAATACAAGTCTGTCATGGAGAAGCATGCTGGCTTGAAAGTGTTTGTGGGTGCCCATAGGAAGGGGGATCAATGTTGTATTGATTATGGCAATCATTCGTACATGCGCTTCTGGTGTAACCACGGTGTATATTGTTTTGATATAGAAGAGCGTGGGGAGGTTCGGAGGGGCGGGATGTTCAATTCCCCTTCGATCGATTTGACGCAGAAGGTGATGCTGAACTACACGGTGTCAATCTTGCGGCACGCTCTCGGGTTTAAGTGGCTCGGCCTACCAATGGAAGAAGACGAATTGCCGAGTGGATGGTCCTTGGAGAGGAATAGGTATCTGGAATACGTGTCTCTTAAGGGGCCTGATGATGTCAAGCTAGAGTTTAATGCGGGTGAAGCGCGCTACTGTGTTCCGTTAGCGTGGCTTTACGACGTTTCTCCTTCTGAGCTGCTGCACGCTTACATGCTTCCCGACGGTGGGCCGCTGCTGCGCCGGTGGCTTGGGCGTCCGTATGTTCGATGAGAGTCTCATGTGTATGAGTATCAATGGAGTTCGTAAGTGTATAGGCGTGCGTAAGTGAATGGAATAGAAAGAAAGAGAAAGATGGAAGTTAATCAGATCCCTGACGTCCACTCGCCTGACTTCCCGAATTCGGGAGTCTTGAAATGGGTGCCGGATGGACCGACAGTGCTCGCTCGAATGGCTAGAAACACTGTGAAGACCTATACAAGCTTTCTGGCCTATACGAAGACATTTGGTCCCTACGTGGATCGGCTCGGACTGCCGTATGGAAAGTATTTCTGGCAGCTGCCCGAAAATGGAAGCCTCTTTTCGTTGGAAGAACGATCCCTCGATGTTCTCGCAGTGAATGATCCCTACTATCAGTATCGGCTTGTAAAGTTGCCGACCGGTTTCTCTATTCGGACTGGAATTAATGTCCCGCAGTTCTCGATGCCGGGTGGAGCGCGGCAGGTGCAATTCATGCTTGGTGACTATCCGCTCACTGCGAGTGAGTGTTTGCAACTTGGCATACTTGAAGGGAAAGGGAGTAACTGATGTCTGTGACAGCGGATCTCGTTGACTTTGCTCGGACTAGCGGTGCGATTTCGTCGGTCTATAAGGGTGATGGCATTGCGCTCACCTGGGATGCTGGGCGTAGTTGGCAGCATATTTGGGATACGAAAAATTCGCGACGTCCTCAAGCGTTCTATGGTGAGAGCGAGTATTTAGAACCTCGTGTTCCGACCATGATTAGCGATTATGGTGAGATCATGTTGAAATGGGCGATCATGCGCATCGGTGAAAAGGCGCGGTGGCGTCGCCGATGGCCGCGAATCGATGTTCCCGCGGGGCTAGAAAGCGTCTCGCCCCAGTGGGGCTTTGAACAGCTCACCCCCATTACGGGTCGCCTCACCCTGGATGGAGCATATATCCCGATGGAGATGCGCACGATCTTCCCGGTGCATCCGGAACTCAATCAACTCTCCCAGGTGATGCAAATCGATTTTGATGAGCTACTTACCGGATATATGGATCCATCAGGGGGTCCTCTCCTGCGCCAGTGGGTCTCCTGACGTCGTTGGTGTCGGTTGGGGTGGCGAGCGTGTCCGGCGTGGCGTCGCTGATGCGTCACGCCGGCAGCAGTCGCGTCAAGCGCTGCCATAGCCGAGGTCTCGGCTTGAGATTCCCAATCCCTGCCAGCGCGTCGAAATCTCATAATCATATTTACAGTGCAAATATCGGCCTGCGGAGTATTCCTTGCTATTGTGCGGTTCTTGACTGAGAAAATTTCTGAGCAACTCTTTGACAGTGGTCAGATTCCGCTACTATGTGCTCGGGTTCCTTCCAACAAGCGGAACCTAGGAGCGAAGCGGCGCAGTGAGCGTGCTTCAGGGCATGAAAAGAGGCTTGAGAGTTACATGAAACGAGGACCCTTCATTGCAGGGGCGGCTCTGCTCGGCGTTGTTGCGCTGGTGCCGGCACTCGTCCCCAGCGCGGTTGCCGCCGACGACCAGTACGGCGCGACCGTCCCCTACACGCGATACGAGGCCGAGGAAGCGAGCCGCTCCGACGGGACGACGCTCGAACGCTCCGACGACCTCGAATCGACGGCCATCGAGGCCTCGGGCCAGTCCTACGTGGCGCTGAAGGACCAGAACTCCTCTGTGGACTTCACGGCGACGACTGCGGCCAACGCCCTCGACCTGCGCTTCACCCTGCCGGATCATGCGTCAGGACAGGTGCAGGTCTATATCAATGACGACCTCGCCGCGACCCTCAGTTTGTCCTCCGAGACCGCCTGGCAGTACGTTTATGACAGGAATGTCTACGACGAGCCAGCCCTGGCGTCGGGGACTGCGCACGGGCGTTTCCGCTTCGATGAGGTGCATACGCTGCTCAATGGGCAGGTTCAGAAGGGCGACCATGTGCGCATCGTCAAGGTTGGCGACGATCAGAACGCCTACGGCATCGACTTCATCGAGCTCGAGCAGGCAGCGCCTGCCATCGAGCGCCCCGAAGGTGCCGTGAGCATCGCCGACTACAACAGTGCGAAACCCGGCGATGGCGTTGCCGACGATGATGCCCTCATCTCGGCGATGGATGCGGCGGCAAACACCGGCTCCAAGACGGTCTACATTCCCGCCGGAACCTGGGAATTCTCCCGCAAGATCGGCATCGATCACCCTGGCCTGACGTTCCAGGGCGCGGGCCTGTGGTACACCAACATCTTCTTCACCTCCGATCAGAGAGAGGGTGGAGGCATCGTCTTCAATCCAGGTGCGAGCAACGAGACGCTGACCGACTTCTACATGTCCTCGAACCTGAAATCTCGCTTCGGTGAGGATGCTCAGTACAAGGGCTTCGCTGGCGTGGCGGGTGAAAACACTCGAGTGTCCAACGTGTGGGTCGAGCACTTCGAGTGCGGCTTCTGGATGGGTGACTATCGCGAGCATAAGTTCATGACGTACACCGACGGCATGGTGATCGAGAACTCCCGCATTCGTAACAACTTCGCCGACGGCGTCAACTTCGTGCAAGGCACTAAGAACTCCACGGTCCGGAACTCCTCCGTGCGTGGCAACGGCGACGATAGCCTCGCGTCCTGGGCGAGCAATGATCTGCGCTCCCAGAGCGATGCCGATGCTTCGAAGTTCAACTCGTTCATCGGCAATACCATCGAGCTGGGATGGCGAGCAGGCGGTATCGGACTGTTCGGCGGCGAGGGGCACGTCGTCAAGGACAACCTCATTGTCAATAACTTCTCCGGAGCGGGCATTCGTATCAGCACCGTCTTCGAAGGCCGTAATTTCACGTACAACCACGCGGGCATGACCGTCACCCATAACAAGCTCGTCCGCACGGGTACGACCGATGACTTCTATGGCAAGAAGCGGGGTGCGATCGACTTTGAGGAAGACCTGAAAGTGGGGCAGGTTCTCAACGTCTCCGTGACGGATAACCTCATCGTGCGCCCCTACGCCGAAGAGATCAGCGCGAACTTCGATCTCGATTCTGAGACTCTGAACAAGCGCGGCATCACGCTGCGCGACAACAAGCGCGACGACGAGGCCGTGGCCACCGAGCAGGACAAGATCGTCAACCAGGTGCTGGTGGGCGACCAGGTCGTGCGCACTGTCCCCGAGACGGAGGACTACCGTCTCTACTGGTACCAGCGCGACGAGCGCGGCGCTCACGGCACGATCAACCGCTACTGGGTCTCCAAGGCGGACGGCGTGGCCATCACGCCCGACATGGAGTACTCCGTCGAGGGCGGCAAGCGCGTCTACAACGTGACCCTCGCTGACCTGCCCCAGTACCTGCCGCTGTCGACTGACTTCTTCGGTTCCTACGACTACGTCGCCGATCTGGAGCGCTCGCAGCCCGCTGACGACGGTACGACGATCGTCGTCCGTTTCTGGACTGCGAAGTGATCGCTTCTTGACTGACTGATCTGGTCCACAATCGCCCGCGCTGCCCCTTGGTAGCGCGGGCGATTCCTTGCGTGGGGGCCGATCAGGCTAGGTTTGCCACACCCGCGCAGCGCAGGCTCACCTATCCGAATTACGCAAAAGAAATGCCGCATTTATTTGCGTAATTAGTGATGGCGTGGATGCGAAAATAGCCCCCGAAAGGCGCGCGAACACCCTTGGAATTTCAACGAAAACTCGGCACGTTTGGGATGTGTTGCGAAAAGGCGTATCACTGGAGTCAACAGCGCGGCCAACCCGGTCGCGACCGGCTACATTTCGGCCCCACGGGGCCACGTTGAAAAGGACACTCCAATGGCAGATATGCCCCGCATCCTCGACTGCTCCGTCACCGACTGCTCCTACAACAAGGAGAAGAGCTGCGGAGCCGCCGCTATCACCGTCGGCTACTCGACCTCCTGCACGACCTTCATCCCGCTGACCGTCAAGGGCGGCCTCGCCAAGGCCGAGACCTTCGTCGGTGCCTGCCAGAAGGCCGACTGCGCCCACAACAACGCCCTCGGGTGCACCGCCGCCTCCATCTCGGTCGGCGCGGGCACCGCGGACTGCCTCTCCTACGAGGCGCGCTGAGTCTGACTCACTAACGAGGCCGTGGCTGGGATTACCCGCCACGGCCTCGTCGTATGGAGGAGGCGAAAGCTCAGCGTCCGTCGCCCGAGCGCACCCGCAGCGTGGGGTGGGGGCGCAGGCCGCGCTGACCGTTCCAGATGAGGTTGACGACGTGGGCGGCGACCTCATCCTTCTTCATGCGCCGATCGTCCAGCCACCACTGGCCGACCTGCGCGATGAGGCCAACGAGCATCTGCGCGTACAGGGGAGACCAGGTGGCGTCGAAGTCCGAGCGCTTGAACTGCTCGGCGATGATGTGCTCGACGCTGGTCGCCACGTCGCCCATGACCGAGGAGAAGGAACCCGCCGTGCGATCCGAGGGGGCGTCGCGCACGAGCACGCGGAAACCGTCCGTGTTGCGCTCGATGTAGTCGAGCAGGCCCAGGGTCGCGTTCTCCAGGATGAGGCGCGGGCGCTCCGAGGACTCCAGGGACGACTGGAGCGAGGAGATGAGGGCCTGCACCTCGCGGTCAACGATCACCGCGTACAGGCCCTCCTTGCCTCCGAAGTGTTCGTAGACCACAGGCTTGGAGACCTTCGCCCGGGAGGCGATCTCCTCGACGCTGGTCGCGCCGAAGCCCTTTTCGGCAAACAGGGAACGCCCCACGGCCACCAGCTGCTCGCGGCGCGCGAAGCCGCTCATTCGTGTCCTCTTCTCAGCCATGCCCCCAGTATCACACGAGGCCTGGCTCGACCAGGGGCAAGATCGCCCAGCGGGCGCGGGGTCGCGTTTGAAAGCGCGCGAGGGGTGCAGGTATCATCACTGTGGACGCATTCCGCCTTGGTGTAACGGCAGCACAGAGGTTTTTGGTGCCTTTAGTCTAGGTTCGAATCCTAGGGGCGGAGCGACCGGTCCCGATGGGACCGCAGACCCCCGAGGAGGAACATGTCTCGCCCCGCCGCCGTCATCGTCCTGGCCGCAGGTCAGGGCACGCGCATGAAATCCGCCCTCCCCAAGGTCGTTCACCCCCTGTCCGGCCTGTCCATGATCGGACACGCCCTGCGCGCCGCCCACGGCCTCGACCCCGAGCATCTGGTCGCCGTCGTCCGCCATCAGCGCGACGTCGTCGCAGCAGAAATCGAGCGCGTGCTGCCCAGCGCCATCATCGCCGACCAGGACGAGATCCCCGGCACCGGCCGCGCCGTCCAGTGCGGCCTCGAGACCCTGGATAAGGCCGTCGAACCCGTCTCCGGAACCATCGTCGTCACCTACGGCGACGTTCCCTTGCTGTCCACGGACACCCTGGCCGAGCTGGTCGCCACTCACGAGGGTGCGGGCCACGCGGTCACCGTCCTGACCTCGCGCGTCGAGGACCCCACCGGTTACGGCCGCATCATCCGCGACGCGTCGGGCACGGTCACCGCGATCGTCGAGCAGCGCGACGCCACGCCCGAGCAGGCCGCGATCAACGAGATCAACGCTGGTATCTACGCCTTCGATGCGGACTTCCTGCGCACCTCCCTTGCTTCCCTGGGCACCGACAATGATCAGGGTGAGGTCTACCTGACCGACGTCCTCGCCGCCGCTGCCCCCGCCGGGCGCACCGCGGGTGCCCTCGAGCTCACCGACCACTGGCAGAGCGCGGGCGCGAACGACCGTGTCCAGCTGGCCGAACTCGGTGCCGAGATGAACCGCCGTATCTGCGAGGCCCACATGCGCGCCGGCGTGACGATCGTCGACCCGGCCTCCACCTGGATCGACGTCGACGTGAGCGTCGGCGCCGACACCACCATCTACCCCGGCACCTGTCTGCGGGGGACAAGCACCGTTGGGACCGGCTGTGAAATCGGTCCTAGCGCCACGCTGATTGATGCGGAAATCGGGGACCGCGCTGTGGTCCCCACCGCGTGGATCGGTCAGGGCTGCGTCGCAGCCGATACGATGGTCACGCCATATAGCACCATCGGCACATTGATCGCGGCGCCTCGCGCCTGATCCAACACAAGGAGAGACAACCGCATGAGCGGACTGGTGACCACCGGAGAGAAGAACCTCGTCCTCGTTTCTGGACGAGCTCACATGGACCTGGCTCACTCCGTGGGCGAGGAAATCGGATGTGGGGTTTCGCCGGTGACGGCCTACGACTTCGCCTCCGGCGAGATTTACGTGCGCTTCAACGAGTCCGTTCGTGGCGCCGACGTGTTCGTCCTGCAGTCCATCGAGGGCGACATCAACAAGTGGATCATGGAGCAGCTCATCATGATTGATGCTGCCAAGCGAGCCTCCGCCAAGCGCATCACCGTGGTCGCTCCCTTCTACCCCTACTCGCGTCAGGACAAGAAGCACCAGGGGCGCGAGCCCATCTCCGCTCGCCTCATGGCCGACCTGTACCGCGCCGCCGGTGCCGACCGCATCATGAGCGTCGACCTGCACGCCTCGCAGGAGCAGGGCTTCTTCGACGGCCCGGTCGACCACCTCTTCGCCATGCCGGTTCTCGTGGACTACGTGCGCGGCCGCGTCGACCTGGCCAACACTGCCGTCGTCTCTCCCGACGCGGGCCGCATCCGCGTCGCCGAAAAGTGGTCTAAGAAGCTGGGCGGAGCGCCCCTGGCCTTCGTCCACAAGACCCGCGACACCACCCGCCCGAACGTCGCCGTCGCGAACCGCGTCGTCGGCGATGTCGCCGGCAAGGAATGCGTCCTGGTGGACGACATGATCGACACCGCCGGCACGATCACCGAGGCAATCAACGTCCTCAACAATGCCGGTGCCAAGAAGGTCATCGTCGTTGCCACGCACGGCATCCTCTCCGACCCCGCCGCGAAGCGTCTCTCCGAGTCCGGCGCCGCCGAGGTTGTCGTCACCGACACGCTGCCGATCCCCGCTGAGAAGCGCTTCGAGCAGCTCACCATCCTCTCCATCGCGCCGCTCCTGGCCCGCGCGATCCGCGAGGTCTTCGAAGACGGTTCGGTCACATCGCTCTTTAACTGAGCGCCTCCCGCTTCACATCCGCCCTCGCCGTGAGGTAACCTATTGGGGTTGCTCCGGCGAGGGCGGATCCGTATCCGCCGTTATCGACAGGGCCTGAATCGAAATGCCACGCGTTTCCTTCACTCTGCCGACACCGACGCCGGACCTGAGAAACGAAGGAAAGACACATGAGCGACAACCCCGTCCTGCTTGCCGAAGAGCGTTCCGAGTTCGGTAAGGGTGCTGCCCGCCGCGCCCGCCGCGCCGGCAAGGTCCCCACGGTCCTCTACGGCCACGGTGCCGAGCCCCGTCACCTGGACGTTCCCGGCCACGACCTCTTCCTCATCGTTCGCGGCACCAAGAACGCGCTCGTTGAGCTGAAGATCGAGGGCAAGACCCAGCTGGCCCTCGTCAAGGACGTTCAGGTTCACCCCGTGCGCCGCGACATCCTGCACGCCGACTTCCTGGCCGTCAAGGCCGGCGAGAAGGTCGACGTTGAGGTCCCCGTCGTCGTCGTCGGCGAGCCCACCCCGGGCACCGTTCACTCGCTCGAGGAGTTCACCATCCTGGTGAAGGCCCCCGCCACCTCCATCCCCGAGAGCCTCGAGGTTTCCATCGAGGGCGTCGAGGCCGGTACCGCCCTGCACGTCTCCGACCTGCAGCTGCCCGCCGGCGTCGAGGTCGAGCTCGATCCCGAGACGGTCATCGTGTCCGTCCAGGAAGCCGCCGCTGAAGAGGCTGAGGAAGCCGCCGACGAGGCCGCTGAAGAGGCTGCCGCCGAGTGACACTCGCGTAGCACACGCTTTCCACGAGGGGGCGAGGCTGATGCCTCGCCCCCTCGTCGTATCTGCGATACTTGGGAACATGAGTGACCTCCACGTGATCATCCCCGCCGGCGGTGCCGGCACCCGTCTGTGGCCGCTGTCGCGCCGCCGCCGCCCCAAGTTCCTCCTCGACCTGGCGGGTACGGGCCGCACCCTCCTGCAGGGCACGGTGGACCGCCTGGAGGAGTTGGCCTCGTCGGTGACCATCGTGACCGGAGCGGCGCACCGAGACGGCGTGCTCGCCCAGCTGCCCGAGTTCGCCTCGTCGGATGACCGCACGCTCCTCATCGAGCCCTCGGGCCGCGATTCCATGGCCGCGATCGGCCTGGCCGCTTACGTCGTGCGCGAGCGTTTCGGGGACGACGCGATCGTCGGCTCTTTCGCGGCCGACCATCTGATCGCCCGCCCCGAGCTGCTGCGAACCGCCGTCGAGACGGCGATCGGCGCCGCCCGCGAGGGCTACGTCGTGACGATCGGTCTGACGCCCACTGAGGCCTCGACCGCCTACGGGTACATTGCGCCCGGTCCGGCCCTCTCTGACGGCTCCGGGGAAGGTGTCGCCGAGCGTGGCGCCCGCCGGGTCGCCGAGTTTGTGGAGAAGCCGGACGCCGACACCGCCGCCCGCTACGTGTCGCAGGGATACCTGTGGAACGCGGGCATGTTCATCGTGTCGGCGGGCGTGCTCGCCGCCCACCTGGCCCGCCTGCTGCCCGACATGCACGCGCGCCTGGAAGCCATCGCGCGCGCGTGGGGCACCCCCGAGTTCGACGAGGTACTGGCGGATAACTGGCCGCACCTGACGAAGATCGCGATCGATCACGCGATCGCCGAGCCCGTCGCCGCCGACGGGGGAGTGGCCGTCGTTCCCGCCGACGCCGAGCTGGGATGGACGGACCTGGGCGACTTCGAGGCCCTCACTGGCATCGTCGCGCGCAGCGGCAACCTGGGCGAGGCGCTGCGCGTCGAATCCGATGGCGCGGCAGTCTTCGGGTCCCTCGCGCAGGACGGCGAGGGGCCCCTCGTCGCCCTCGTCGGCGTGCCCGACGTGGCCGTCGCGCTGACCCCCGACGCCATCCTCGTAACGCGCCGCGACCGCGCGCAGTCCGTGAAGGCCGTCGTCGACCAGCTCGCCGAGCAGGGGCGATCCGACCTGCTCTGACGCGCCGCCGACGCGCGGCGTAGAGCGTCCCCAGCAGGGCTCCCGCGAGGGGGATCAGGCTTGCCGCGCCCTGTTCGCTCTCGGGTGAGGTGCGCCGCCCCGCCCGCCGCGCAGGGGCGTGGGGCTGGTAGCGTGTTTGGCAGCAAGAAGCCCCGACGAAAGGCATCACACGTGAACAAGCGGACCATCGCCGCCCTCGCAACCACCGCGACCGCGGCCTCCTTGGCCCTTGGAGCTTGCTCGACCACGCCCGCCGCCACCCCCGCAGCCTCCGCGAAGGTCTGCGCCGCCATCTCCGGAGCCCACGGCGACGCCGCCACGGACCCCGTCGCGACCGCGCTCGCGGGCGCCGCGAATGACGCTTCTGTCGCATTTGAGGCGGCCAGCGGGACCGACGCCCCGGCATCGCTCGTGACCTCCGGCTGCACGCTGATCGTGGGCGCGGACTCGACCATGGCGGCCTCGGTCTCCGAGGCTGCGCGCTCCAACCCGAAGGTGCGCTTCGCCCTCGTGGGTGCGTCCTTCGTCGACTCCAAGGGCGCCTCGACCTCCCTGAAGAACGGCTCGGTCGTCGACGTGGACGCCTCGCAGGCCGCCTACCTGGCGGGTTACGCTTCCGCGGGCATGACGACGACGGGCACGCTCGCCGTCATCGGCGGGGAGCGAGACAACGTCACGAGCTCGCAGATGTCCGCGTTCTCCCAGGGCGTGGATGCATACAACCTGGCCAACGGCACGTCGATCACCGTGCTCGGCTGGAACCCCGCGACGAGCGACGGCACGTACGCGGGCAGCGCCGACGAGGTGCGCACGGCGACCGCGGACGCGATCTCTCAGGGCGCCGACATCATCGTACCCTTCGCCGGTGAAGCCAACGAGGGCGCCGCGCGCGCCGTCACCGAGGCCGCCAACCCGACCGTGCGCCTCGTGTGGTCGGGCCTGACGAAGAACGACCTGAAGGGCCTGACCCGCGACGAGGCCCAGTCGGCCGAGGTCGCGCCGATGTCCGGCCAGTCCGGTGCGACGGTGTCGCAGCAGGTGGACACGCAGTCCTTCGCGGACGCGTTCAGCTACATCCAGATCTCTGATGAGGTCCGCTCCGCCATCGGTGCCCCCGTCCTGACGGGCATCGTCGTTGATTACCAGGCTGCGATGGACACCCTCATCGCCCAGGCCTCCGCGGGCGAGAAGGCCTCCGTCGTGCCGGTGTCCCTGGCCTCGGGCGGCGTGATCCTCACCGGCTTCGGCGCCTACACGCCGATGCTGTCCTCCGAGCTCAAGCTGGGCCTGTCCGACATGGCCGGCCAGATCGAGACGGGCGGCATGGTCATCTCCACGCCCTTCGACGTGTGAGCTGACTGCGTAGACGACAGTGCCCCGGGGACGCGTCCCCGGCGCACGACTGTTAGGGTCAGGTGCCCAGTACTGCCAGCGCAGCTCCCGCGCACAGGCCGTCCGCGTCCAGCACGAAGGCCGGGTCCACGCAGTACAGGCCCGTGCCCGTGGGGATGGCCGGGGAGGTGCTGAGCGCATCGGCCAGTGCGGCGCGGACCCGCTCCTCGGGCACCGAGGCAGCAAGGGCGCGCCCATCCGTGGAAATGGTCAGCGAGAGAGCGCCACCCTCCTTGACGATCGGCACGCCCAGGCGCTCCAGGAGAGTCACCAGCAGCCCCGAGGCCTCGTCGACCGATACGGAGGCCGCGCGCGTACCGGAAGGCTCCAGGGATCCGATTCGCGATGCGCAGCGGTCCACGTACGCGCCGATCATTCCATCGCCCACGGACTCCCAGCCCTCCTCGGCCCGGGCGAGGGAAGCCTCGTCGCTGCACGCGGCCACGGCCTCGTCGATGAGGGCCAGCTCAGCGTCGGGGGCCAGCGCGCCCTCGCGCGAGCGATCAACCGCGCGCCCGCCCAGGTAGATGAGTGCCTCGCCCGACGCGCGAACGTACACCGCACCATCGGCCATCACCATGCGCACCGAGAATGCCGTCAGGGGAGCGGGGAGCGCTCGCGGCATGAGCAGGGCGTGCCCGCCGGATGCTTCGATGATCGCCGCGCCGTCGCGCGCCGCGTCCTGATTCTCAGGGGCCTCGTAGCCGATGATCAGGCGGAAACGACCTCCGGTACGCGCGGACAGGAAAGAAGCGATACCCGCAAACAGCAACGGGTTTGCACAGCGTGTCATGTGCTGAGGGTAACACCTCGGTTGGCCCGCGCAAAAACGGGTATCAGGAACGAGGCCGAGGCTTGCCCCCGGGAAACGGAGAAGGGACGCAGGTGGGGGAGTCGCCGCTATCCTGGAGGCATCCACGAAGGAGGAACCATGCAGCTGACGAACCTGACGGACCCGGTCGAGCTCACGCGCCAGATGATCGATATTCCCTCGGTGTCGGGAGACGAAGGGCCCCTGGCTGACGCCGTCGAGGCGGCCCTGCGCGGCGCCGGATTCGGATCGGTCCCGTCCCTGGAGATCCTGCGCGACGGGGACGCCGTGTGCGCGCGGACCCGGCTCGGCCTCGGCCAGCGCGTGGTTCTCGCCGGGCACCTCGACACGGTTCCCATCGCCGACAACGTTCCCGGTCGCTTCGAGGAGCGCGACGGGGCCACGGTCCTGTGGGGGCGCGGCTCGGTCGACATGCTCGGCGGCTGCGCTGCAGCCCTCGCGCTCGCCTGCGAGGCTGGGGCGGCGGTTCGGGACGGCGACGAGGCCGCGCTGAGCGTGGACGTCACCTGGATCTTCTACGACCACGAGGAGGTTGCCTCCCACCTCAACGGCCTGGGGCGCGTCCAGCGCAACCACCCCGAGTGGCTGGCGGGGGACCTGGCGCTGCTGGGCGAACCCACCGCCGCCCACGTGGAGGGCGGCTGCAACGGGACGCTGCGCGTCATCGCGCACTTCCCGGGGCGTGCCGCCCACTCGGCGCGCGCGTGGATGGGCGTCAACGCGATCCACGCGATGGCTCCCGTCATCGAGCGCATCGCCGCCTACGGTAACCCCGTCGTCACGGTTGATGGCCTCGAATTCCGCGAATCCCTGTCGGTCGTGCGAGTCGAGGGAGGGATCGCGAACAACGTGATCCCCGAGGCCGCGTCGATGACCGTCAACTACCGTTTCGCCCCCTCTGTGCGCGCTGACGACGCCCTGGATTGGGTGCGCGGCCTCTTCGAGGACACGGGTGCCACGATCGAAGTCGACGACCTGTGCGAGGGTGCCAGGCCGGGAGCGGACTCTGACGTCGCCCAGCGCTTCCTGTCGGTCGCCCGACAGGTCGCGGCATCGCGGGGCGAGGAGCTGCGGCTGAGCGCGAAGGTCGGCTGGACCGACGTCGCGCGCTTCACCCAGGTCGGCGTGCCCGCAATGAACTTCGGGCCGGGCGACCCGCTGCTGGCGCACACGCGCGACGAACATACGCCCGTATCCGATATCGTGAAGGTGTACGACACGCTGCGCGCGTTCGTGCTCGCGCAGCCGGCACCAACACCGGCACCACACAGGGAGGCATGACCATGACCAAGCCGACGCACACCTATCGCCGCGGATCCGTCGTCCTTCGAGGCGACCAGATCCCGCGCATGACCTCGGACACATCGCTGCTTCAGTCTGACCAGAGCGCGGATTGGAAGCACGAGGACCCGTGGCGGGTCCTGCGCATCCAGTCCGAGTTCGTCGAGGGCTTCGGGGCCCTCGCTGAGGTCGGCCCGGCCATCTCGGTGTTCGGTTCCGCTCGCACCCGCCCCGACGAGCCTCTCTACGAGTGCGCCCGGCGCATCGGCGAGCTCCTCGTGGATCGAGGCTACGCGGTCATCACGGGTGGTGGCCCCGGCATGATGGAAGCGGCGAACCGAGGTGCCTGGGAGGCCGGCGGCGCGTCGATCGGCCTGGGGATCGAGCTGCCCCACGAGCAGGGCTTGAACCAGTGGGTGAACCTGGGCGTCAATTTCCGCTACTTCTTCGCCCGTAAGACCATGTTCGTCAAGTACTCGCAGGGCTTCATCGTGATGCCCGGGGGATTCGGGACCATGGATGAGCTCTTCGAGTCCGCGACCCTCGTGCAGACGGGGAAGATCCGTTCCTTCCCGGTGGTCCTCGTGGGGACCGACTACTGGTCGGGCCTGGTCGATTGGATCCGCTCCTCGATGGTCGATGCCGGCATGATTTCACCCGGCGACGTGGAGCTGCTGCGCGTCGTGGACGACCCGGAGGAAGCGGTGCGCCTAGCGGCGGGTGCCTAGTAGTTTCGCACCCATTATGCGGGTGGTATGTTCTGTCAAACTCCTGTTATCACAGGCCTAATTAATCGATTGGCTTATTTTTCTTTGATTACTCTTTGCGATGTGTTAAGGAAAAATGGCGCTTCTCCGGTAAAATAGGTGTGTTACCCCGCCTGAGGAGGCGCGGGCATAACTCTGAGAAGGAGTACTCTCATGGCAGCAATGAAGCCTCGCACGGGGGATGGACCCCTCGAAGTCAGCGCCGAAGGACGCGGTATCGTCATGCGAATTCCCAGCGAAGGGGGCGGGCGGCTCGTCATTGAGCTGAACGTGCAGGAGGCGGCGGAACTTGCCGAAGCTCTCGGAGCGGCCATCTGACAGATAGAGACGAAGCGGCGGAACAGGATCTCCTGTTCCGCCGCTTCTGCGTGAATGGGGTGCTCAGCGCCTGACTGCAACCGCCAGGCCGTCGCCGACGGGCAGCAGCGCGGGCACGAACTCATCGGAGTCGCGCAGGTAATTGACGACCTCGCGGGCGACGACGGTGAGCGCGTCGCGGCGCGCGGGGTCGGCTAATGACATGTTCAGATGAAAATGAGGTGTGTCATACTTCCTGTTACTGCAGCCGATTACCGCAGATTCAGGACGCTGGTGTGAATGGGTCGTGTCAGAATTGTGTCACTGAGCTGGAAGTGGAGGGGAAACGTGCAAGGTGACAACATAGGGATAAGCATCCTGGTATCTTCTTGTGTTGCCCTTGGGCTAGACCTTGAGCGTCTGACTGATCGTGAGAGGGAATTGGTTCAGGAGACGCCACCTGCTGAAGTCGATGCTTCTAAGCTGCGGAAGGCGATTCTTGAGGGTGGGGATCCGCTAGGTGACATGTTCTCTGCCCTCCGTCCGTCGGCAGAGCGTCGTCTGGAAGGGCAGACGTTCACTCCGCTTGAAATAGTCGAGTCGATGGTGACGTGGGCTGCGGGAAAGGCGGTCCCTTCTCGTGTTGTTGATCCAGGAACGGGCTCAGGCCGCTTCGTCATCCGAGCGCTCAGGGAGTTTCCGTGTGCTGAAGGAATTGCAATCGATACGGATCCTATTGCTTTGCTGATTGCGCGAGCGAATTCGTGTGTTTGGGGATTAGAGGAGCGAATTGACTTCCGCCTCTGTGACTATCGTGAGGCGTCAATTGAAAAAATAGACGGCGTTACACTGTATATTGGGAATCCTCCTTATGTGCGTCATCATAATATTACGGCCGACTGGAAAAACTGGTACGCGTCCACGGCAAAGGAGTTAGATCTTCCTACCTCGAAGCTTGCAGGACTTCATGCTCATTTCTTTTTAGCAACAGCAAAATATATGCAACCAGGGGACATTGGTGCCTATATTACGAGTTCCGAGTGGCTAGATGTTAACTATGGGGCATCGTTGCGTCGCTTATTGCTCAAGCATCTTTCGCTTAAGGAGCTTCATGTGTTTGATCCAGCATCGCTACCGTTTGCAAATGCGCAAGTTACGGGTGTAATCGTTTGCTTTAGTTGTGATTCGGAAGTTGATTCTGTCGTCATTCGTCGTGTTGAAGCATTGTCAGATCTTGCCAATCCGGATAGGGTGGTTAGAGTTGATCGCGCGACTATGCAAAAAAGTTCGCGGTGGTCGTCAGTAGGACGTGTACGCAAAATACATCCACAAGGTTACCTTGAGCTTGGCGAGTACTTTCGTGTCCGTCGAGGAGCTGTGACGGGGGCGAACAAAGTTTGGGTCGTTCGGCGAGGCGATGTCGACCTTCCGGAGTCGGTGTTGATTCCTTCAGTGACCAAGGCGCGTGAGCTATTTGAAGCAGGTGAGACGCTTGTCTCTGATTTGCGTCTCAAGTGCATTGTGGATATACCGCTCAATTATCAGTCATTGGATAATGATAGTGTTGTGCGCATTGAACAATATATTGCGTACGCGCAATCGATTGGTGTGGATCGTGGATATGTTGCTCGCCATCGTCGCGCTTGGTGGAGTGTGGGCTTGGGTGAGCCTGCTCCGATTCTGGCCACATACATGGCGCGCCGTCCACCTCGTTTTGTTAAAAATTGTGTTCGCGCAGCTCATATTAATGTCGTTCACGGTCTCTACCCCCGGGGTAAATTTTCTGATCGAGATATTGATTTGCTTCTCCAATATTTGAATCGAAATGTTGAACTGGCCGACGGTAGAACATATGCGGGTGGATTAACGAAGTTTGAGCCAAAAGAAATGGAACGTCTTATGGTGCCGAGTTTTGATCTCCTTGTGGAAGGTGAAAATTAATGTTGCGTCAGATTATGCCGCCGATCTGGTCCGATGAGCAACTCAATAGGGATGTTGCGCGCTCAATTGATGACTTTAAAGCCAAACGCATTGCTGAGTCGCATGCGGGATATATTTCAGACTTCGAGCATTATCGCGTTCACGTATCTAATCTTCTGGCTGATAGTAAGAATTTGCGTGATCTTACATCAGTCGTGCGCGGATATTTACTTGATGAAGATAAGCGATATGCTCTTCGCTATTTAGCGTCGCCCTTCATCAGTGATGACGACCTGAAGGTGCTCGCTGATATCAAACTATCTGCAGCGGCCTTTGACAGTGATCCGGACGTTGCCGAACGTGTTACGCGAGTGATTTGTGCAAGTATTGATCCGTGGCGTTTTCCTTGGTTTTATGAGGATAGAGTACCAACTAGTGAAGAGCTGCAAGTTGCTGTGGTTTCCTCGACTGCGATCATTGCCTCGAGCAGGTCTCAGACAAGGAGGCGCTCCGAGGCTAAAGATTTCCAGGAGCAGGCTATAGCTCTCGCCTTGGAGGATGTAGGTCTGCGACGTGTCGAAAGAAGGACTGTTCGTACTCCTGTTCAAGCACCAGATGTTGGTGAGTTTTGTCTTGAGTCTGCGCTCGGAGGGCATAAAGCTGATCTCATTGCCCGTCTGTACGACGGAAGAATTCTGGCAATCGAGGCTAAGGTTTCGAATTCAGAAGTGAATAGCTATAAGCGCGTCAATCACGATACCCTTGCGAAAGTCAGTGGCTGGTTGTCGCAGTTTGGTACGCAAGGCATTGTGTCTGCAGCGGTTCTTTCTGGTGTTTTTAAGGTGCAGAATTTGGTCGAAGCTCAGGAAGCAGGTCTTGCTCTGTTTTGGAGTCATGATCTTGGGCAACTGCAGGACTTTATTTGTAGGACACGCGACGTGTAGCCTGCCGAAGCTCTCGGAGCGGCCATCTGACACATAACAAGACAGCGGCGGAACAGGATCTCCTGTTCCGCCGCTTGTTCGTGAATGGGGTGCTCAGCGCCTGACTGCAACCGCCAGGCCGTCGCCGACGGGCAGCAGCGCGGGCACGAACTCATCGGAGTCGCGCAGGTAATTAACGACCTCGCGGGCGACGACGGTGAGCGCGTCGCGGCGCGCGGGGTCGGCCACCTGGTCGCGCCACAGGGCGTGCACAAAAGCGATCGTCCCACCGGGACGCAGGATGCGCACCGCGTGATCGAGGTACTGAGGGGTTTCCTCCAGGTCGCCGTCCAGGACGACCATGTCGTAGCCGCGAGCAGCCATGCGCGGCAGCACGTCGAGGGCGCGCCCGGCGATGAGGCGCGTGCGATGCGACGACAGGCCGGCGGCAGCGAAGTTGCGGCGCGCGTGGCCCAGCAGCTCAGACTCGGAGTCGATCGTCGTGAGGACGCCGTCGGCGGCCATGCCGTCCAGCAGCCACAGGCCGGACACGCCCGCGCCCGTGCCCACTTCCAAGACCGCGCGTGCGCCGGAGACGGCCGCCAGCATGCGCAGGGCGGCTCCCGTGCCAGGGGACACAGGGGAGGCGCCCATTTCGGTTGCGACGGCGCGTGCGGCGGTCAGCGCTTCGCTTTCCGCCACGTAGTCCTCGGTGTACACCCACGTCTGGGCCTTGTCCGCCATCGCCTTTTCCTCACTCGTGTTTGATCGCCTGGGTGAGGTACGCCTGCGCGTTGATGCCTCCCCAGGCATCAGGGTACAGGCGGCGATGCGCAAGGGCGCGCTGGCGCTCCGAAAACACGAGAAAACCTCACCCGGCAAGCAGACGAAACCCCGGCCTCGTCGAGAGACGGACGAGGCCGGGGGAAAGCCGCGTGGGCTCAGTGCTGGATGGGGGAGACCCCGAGGGGGCGGCCCGCCAGGCCGCGGTTCACCGACGAGAGCTGCTTGGCGAGGGCCGTGAGCTCCTCGGCGGCAGGACCCGACGCGACGGCGACGGGCTCGCCGCGGTCGCCGCCCTCGCGCAGCGCGATGTCGATGGGCACCTGGGCCAGCAGCGGAACGGAGTAGCCCAGCTGCGCGGTGAGACGCTGCGAGACGGACTCGCCGCCGCCCGCACCGAAGATCTCCAGGCGCGAGCCGTCGGGCTGAGGCAGGAAGGACATGTTTTCGACGACGCCGATGACCTTCTGGTTCGTCTGCGACGCGATGGAACCGGCGCGCTCGGCAACCTCGGCGGCCGCGACCTGCGGGGTCGTCACGACGAGGATCTCCGAGTTGGGCAGCAGCTGCGCGATCGAGATCGCGACGTCGCCCGTGCCCGGAGGCATGTCGATGAGCAGGACGTCCAGGTCGCCCCAGAACACGTCCGCGAGGAACTGCTGGAGGGCGCGGTGGAGCATGGGGCCGCGCCAGATGACGGCCTGGCCGTCGGGCACGAACATGCCGATCGAGATGACCTTGACGCCACCGGCGCCCACGGGTGGGATCATCATGCCGTCGATGACCTGCGGGTCGTGGTCCACGCCGAGCATGCGCGGAATCGAGAAGCCGTAGATGTCCGCGTCCATGACGCCGACCTTGAGGCCCTGCGCGGCCAGCGCGGCGGCCAGGTTCGCGGTCATGGAGGACTTGCCGACGCCGCCCTTACCGGAGGTGACGGCGATGACGCGCGTGAGGGAGTCGGGGCGGGCGAAGGGAATCTCGCGCTCGGGGCGACCGCCGTTGAGCTTCTCGCGCAGCGCCTTCTTCTGGGCCTCGTCCATGACGCCCATCTCGACGGAGACGTTCTCGACGCCCTCGAGGGCTCCCACGCGCTCGGTGACGTCCTTGGTGATCTGGGTGCGCAGGGGGCATCCGGCAGTGGTGAGCAGGACCTTGACGGCGACGGAGGAACCGTCGATCGTGACCAGGTCGGGGGTCACCATGTTGAGGTCGGTGATGGGGCGGCGGATCTCGGGGTCGATGACCTGGCCGAGAGCCTCCATGACGGAATCAAGCGTGACTGGCATGGACTCCACTCTACTGGCCGCTGTGCCCATCTTCTAGGGGACGAAGGGCACCATCGGCCTCGGTCTCAGCTTCCGCCTTGTTCGACGAGGCGTTGGCTGCGTCCGCGGCGATCTCCGCACGCAGGTCCTCCAGCATGTCGCGCAGCTCGGAGCGCACGAAGTCGCGCGTGGCGACGTCCTGAAGCGCCAGGCGCAGGCCGGCGATCTCGCGGGCAAGGTACTCGGTGTCGGCGAGGTTACGCTCCGCGCGAAGGCGGTCCTGCTCGGCCACGACGCGGTCGCGGGCGTCCTGGCGGTTCTGCGCGAGCATGATCAGCGGGGCCGAGTACGAGGCCTGGGTCGAGAACGCGAGGTTCAGGAGGATGAAGGGGTAGGGGTCCCAGGCGGCGTCCTCGCTGATGCCGGCGAGCATCAGGTTTGCGCTGATCCACGCGATGACAAAGATCGTCATGTAGAGGACGAACTTGGGCGAACCCATGAAGCGGGCGGTGGCCTCGGCGAAGCGGCCGAAGCCGTCTCCGCTGCCCGACGAGCGGCGGAAGAACCGCCGACGCTTGTCGATCGGGTTATCCAGGCGATCAGCCATCGATGCTCCTTGCCATCATGCGGTCGGTCACGTCGTCGTCGAAGTCTCGCCAGTCCTCGGGCAGCAGTTCGTCGAGGACGTCGTCGACCGAGACGGCACCGTGTAGGTGCCCGTCCTCGTCGACGACGGGCAGGACCGTCAGGTTGTAGGTCGCCAGCAGACGTGTCACGGTCGCGATGTGCGCGTTGGGGTCCACGGACTCGATGTCGCGGTCCAGGATCGTGCCGAGCAACGTCTGCGGGGGCTCGCGAAGCGCGCGCTGGATGTGGACCATGCCCAGGTATTGGCCGGTAGGCGTCTCCTGGGGCGGGCGGGCGATGAAGGCGACTGTCGCGATCGAGGCCGGGATGTCCTCGCGTCGCACGGCCGCGAGCATCTGTGCGACGGTCGCGTTGGGGCCGAAAATGACGGGCTCGGTGGTCATGAGCGAACCGGCGGTCGACTCGTCGTAGGTCATGAGTCGACGCACGTCCTCGGCCTCTTCGGGCTCCATGAGGGCAAGCAGGGACTGAGCCTTCGTGGCGGGCAGCTCGGCGACGAGGTCGGCCGCGTCGTCGGGCTGCATGACGTCCAGGACGTCGGCGGCTCGGGCGGCTTCCAGCGCGGAGACGATCGCGATACGGTCGTCGTTACCCAGCTCCTCGAGCACGTCGGCGAGGCGCGCGTCCGTCAGCTGCATGGCGACCGCCATCTTGCGGTCCTGGGGGAGCGTGTGTATGAAGTCCGCCAGGTCCGCGGGGCGCATGTCCTCCGTGTACTGCAGGAGCGCGGTCGCCGCCTGGTTGGAGTCGGTCTTGAGCAGGCCAGAGACCTCGGACACGTCCACGGTGAGGGTCTCGCCGCTGCGCGTAAAACCGAGGGAGGACGTGCGCACGCGCTGGACGTGCAGGGTGGAGATCACCCAGTCCTTGGGGCGGCGCTGGCGCATCGCGACGTCGAGGATGCGCACCTGCCCCGAGCCGTCATTCATGGTGACGACGCGGTCGAAGAGCTCGGAGAGCACAAGGGTCTCGATGGGGCGCTGCGTGAATGAACGCATGTTGAGCAGGCCCGTCGTGATGACGGAACCGGACTCGATCGAGGTCACGCGGGTGAGCGGCAGGAAGACGCGCTTACGCGGGCCGACCTCGACGACGAAGCCGATGACGTTGGCTTCGGATTTCAGCCGAAAGATGACAACGACGTCGTGAATCTTGCCGACCTGGTCGCCCAAAGGGTCGAAAACACTAGTGCCAGCGAGCTTTCCGATGTAGACGCGGCGGCCCTTGGTGCCTAGTTCAACAGATGCGATGCTCACCCTTCCATCTTAGGCTGGTGACTACAGATGCGTACTGATGAGCCGGTCGCGGCATGAACAATGCGTTCCATGCCACCGAGGCCGGGGGCGAAGGAGAAGAAATGGCTGTCTTGATGGACCCGCAGATGCCCACGGGCACCGAGGTTGCCTCGTACGAGACCTACGTGCAGGCTCGCGCCGGCGTCGACTTCCTGTCGGATGCCGGCTTTGACGTTTCCGCGATCACCATTGTCGGCTCCGACCTGCACCTCGTTGAACGCGTCAAAGGACGCCTGACGATCGCGCGCGCGTCCCTCTCGGGCGCCTCCAGCGGCGGCCTGTGGGGAGCCCTGTGCGGCATGCTCATGTCCGCCGGGCAGAACGCGGGCGGAACGGGGGCGTGGGTCGCCGGCGGCATCATCGTCGGTGCCCTGGTCGGCATGGCCCTGTCCGCTCTGTCCTTCATCATTCGCGGACGCAGCCGCGACCTCGTGTCCTCCCAGCAGGTTGTCGCGCAGCGCTACGCGGTCCTGGCCTCGGCCGACATCGACCGCGCCTATCAGATCCTCCAGCGCACCCCCGGCAACCGCGCACGCGCCGTGCGCCCGCGCACGGAGCAGGCACGTCCGAAGAAGGATTCCGTCGGCTTCTTCCCCGACGGCCGCCCGCGCTTCGGTGCGGCGACCAAGGACGGGGAGGTGCCCGGCGGTCGCGAGACGCCCGAGACTGCGTCCGGACACGAGGAAGCCCCGGCCTCGTCCCCCGACAAGGACCAGACCGAGGCGTAACCTCAGCGTCTTCGCGCAGTTCAGCGGGACTGAACGCGCGCGATCCACTCCTCGACGTCCGCGATCGTGCGCGGGATGTCCTCGGAGATGCGAGTGACCGTGCCGTCGGCGTTCACCACGACGTCGTCCTCGATGCGCACGCCGATGCCCCGGTACTCCTCGGGGATCAGCAGGTCGTCGGCGCGGAAGTACAGGCCCGGCTCGATCGTGAAGACCATGCCCGGCTCCAGCAGCGCGCCCTGGTAGAGCTCCGCGCGTGCCTTCGCGCAGTCGTGCACGTCCAGGCCCAGGTGGTGGCTGGTGCCGTGCGGCATCCAGCGGCGGTGCTGCTGGCCCTCGGGTGCCAGGGATTCTTCCGGGGGCACGGGTAGGATGCCCCAGTCGTACAGGCGGGCGGCGATGACTGTCATGGCGGCATCGTGCACGTCCTTGAAACGGCATCCCGGCTCGCCTGCGCGTGCCAGGGCGGCCTCGCAGGCGTCGAGGACGGCCTGGTAGACGCGAGCCTGAACCTCGGTGAAGCGGCCGTTGACGGGCAGCGTGCGCGTGATGTCGGCCGTGTAGAGGGAGTCGACCTCGACGCCGGCGTCGACGAGCACCAGGTCGCCCTCACGCACCTCGCCGTCGTTGTCGATCCAGTGCAGCGTATTTGCGTGGTTGCCCGAGGCCGCGATGGTCTCGTAGCCCTCGCCGTTGCCCTCCTCGCGGGCGACGGCCGCAAACGCACCCTCGATGACGCGCTCGCCGCGACGGTGGCCCACGGCGCGGGGCAGGACGCGGATGATGTCCTCGAAGCCGACCTTGGTGACCTCGACCGCGCGAATCATCTCCTCGAGCTCGAAAGCATCCTTGATGAGGCGGATTTCGGACAGGTGCTCCTCGAAACGCTCGTCGTCCTCGCGGGCTTCCTCGCCTGCTGGCAGCCCGGCCTGGGTGCGCACCTCGTTGACCATCGCCTCGACGTGTCCATCCACGCCGCGCACGATGCGCAGCTGAACGGTCCCGGCATCCTTCGCCAGCACGTCGCGCAGCGTGTCGATGTGGCGGGTCTCCAGGCCGGTCTGCGCGCTCAGCTCCTCGAGCGAGGGGCGCGCGCCTACCCAGAATTCGCCGTAGCGGGCGTCCGCGTAAAACTCCTTGGAGGAACGTGAGGCGCGGGGCTTGAAGAAAAGCAGGGGAGTGTGGGTGCCGTCCTCGTTCGGCTCCAGCACCAGGACGGTGTCCGGCTCCTTCTCGCCGCCCAGGCCCGACAGGTGCGCGAATGCGGAGTGCGCGCGGAAACGGTAGTCGCAGTCATTGGAGCGGACCTTGTAGGGACCCGCCGGCACGACCAGGCGCTCACCCGGGAAGGGCGCACCGGCCTTGAGGGTGCGGTCGCGCAGGAAATCGGCGACGCGTTCGCGCTCGGGCAGTTCGGAGGGGCGAGGCCCCCATCCGGAGCCGATGAAATCGCGGAAGGCGGAGGACTGGGGCTGACGGGAGCGGTTTTCGCCGCGATCGGCCATGGACTGGGAAGCTGCTTCACTCATGGCCACTATTCTACGGCTCCTCGGCCCCTCGGGCGGGCCCGATGGTCATGACAAACCCCGGGTTATAGGACACGACGTGTTGCTGCGTGGAGCTGGTTGTTGCTGTGTGGTGCCGCGGGTTTTCTGGGTGCCGGACCCTGCGGTGGGGGCGGGCTTGGTGTGCCCGTGGGCGGCGCGGCCAGGCCCTCCGGTCCCTCCCGTGCCCTCCGCACCGGTGGGGCCTTCGCGGCTGATGTTGCTCGGCGCGTTGCCCTGATGCCCAGCTATGGCTGTCAACCAGCAATTTCGCACGTAATTCCTCGATGACTCCTTCAAACATTGAATTTGCATCGTTGGAATTGCAACGTTTTTGGGGCATCTCGAAAAATGACCGCCATAAATTACGTGCGGAATTGGGGGAGTGTCCTTTTCTGTGGTTGAGCTTGTTGCTCGGGGGCATTGCATTACATTTACGGGAGTATTGCTACTGTCTAGTAGCTAGCTCAATGGTGTGCGAAGGGGTGCATTGCTTGCCTATTCGGTGCGACGCGTTGCTGGGCTTGAAACCGGTGACGCCTTTGCGGGTCTGTGTGGGTGCTGGCTTGAAACCTGTGACGCCTTTGCGTGGGAAAAATGCCGGTTTTCCGGGTGTTGTGGGCTCGCAGTGGTGCTGTCGGTTTCATTGGTCGGCCTCGGGGAGGCGTGCAGTGGTGCTGTTGGTTTCATTGTGCTCCACGTCTGCGCGTTCCGGGCATTGGGGACGTCAAGGCTCGGGACACGGTGGGGGTTTTGCACGACATGAAGCTCTCCGGCTGCGTGTCACCGGTGTGTCGGAGCCTCATGTCGTGCGATTCCCCCCGTTTGGTGGCGGTGAGGCCGCGGCTCGAGGGGGTGTGGTGCCCAAAATGCAGACCACCTCGGCGAAAATCGGTGAAAATGGGGTGTTGTGGGCGAGGTGGTCTGCGTTTTGGGCACCGTGGTGTCTGTCGTGGCGTGCTGTTCGCACGCAAACCCCTGAACATGCACGTTAACCCCTTGATGCGCACGTAAACCCCTCAACATGCGCGTGGGCGGGGCTGCCCACGTGCATGTCATCGGGTTAACGTGCGAGTGAGAGGGCCCAGGTGCGTGTCGTCGGGCCCGCGTACGTATGAGCGGGTGTGCATGTGGCTGCGTTGCTTCGTGAGGACTGACCATTTCGCCGGGGGAAAGATACTGCGGGGCAGTGGCGGCCGCGGTCCTGGCAGCTGGGCCCATCTACTGGTGCCCTTAACCCTTCAATGCGCAGCTAAACCCTATTGGTGGTGGCCTGGGCAGCCCGCCCAGGCATCCACCTATCGGGTTAGCGTGCGCATCAAAGGGGTTCACGTGCGCAGGACGCGTTCACAGAAACAGAAGCGGGGCCGGAAGGGCGCAGGCGTCCCGACGCTCTCTCTATCTCCAGGGAGACGACAGAGGCGGGACCCCGAACGGTCCCGCCTCTCGTTGCGTGCGGTGGCCGCGCCGTCAGCGCTGAAAAGTCACGCTACCAGCAACACGCAGCGTCCTATAACCCGAAACCCCGGCCTCGTGTCCCTGTGGCGCACTGCGCCGGGAACGAGGCCGGGGTCGTGTCGGGTGGAAGAGGCTCAGTCCTGGAGGGTGAGCTCTCCCGCGATGGACAGGTCCATCCACCGCTTGAAGTCCGCGCCGCGCTTGCCCTGCGAGAGCAGGAAGACGGTCTTGGCGTAGAGGGCCTCGAGGGTCATGTCATGCGCGCCGATAGCGCCCAGCTGTGCGAGGGCGTTGCCGGCCTCGTAGTGGCCGAGCATGACCTCGGACTGGTAGCACTGGGAGGCGACGATGATCGGCACCTCGGCGCGGGCGAGCTCGGCCAGGACGTCCACGAGCCCCGGCTCGGAGGCGGGGATGTTACCGACGCCGAATGTGCGCAGGATGACCGCGTCCGGGTGGGGCGTCGTCATGGCGCGCAGTCGCGCGGCACTCATGCCGGGCACCACGTCGATGACGGCGACATCCTGGCGCGTGTACGGGCTGGGGTCCTGCCAGCCGGTGCCCGCGCTCGGAGCGCCGTACCAACGCCACGGGGCGCCCGTGCGCGCCATGGGGGACACGGAGGGCGACTCGAAGCCGCGGAACGCCCACGACGAGGTCTTGGTGGCGCGGTTGCCGGCCAGGAGGTTGTGCCCGAAGAACAGCATGACTCCGCGGGCGTGGTGCGAAATTGCCGCGCGCAGGGCACCCGTGACGTTCGCCGACGCATCTGAGCCGACGACGCCGAGCGGGTACTGGGACCCGGTCAGGACGACCGGCTTTCCCATGCTCGCCAGCGCGTACGACAGGGCTGCGGCCGAGTAAGCCATCGTGTCCGTGCCGTGCAGGACCAGGAAGGCGTCGGCCGTCTCGGCGTGCGCGTTGATGTCGTCGATGATGGCCTGCCAGTCCTCGGGGGTAGCCTCCGAGGAGTCGATGAGCGGGTCCAGCGTCGACATCGTGATGTTCGAGGCCAGCTCGATGCCCTCCAGCTGGGAGCCGAACCAACCCTGCAGGTCAGCGCCGGGGCGCAGACCCTCGGGGGAGTCGACCATGCCGATGGTGCCACCGGCATACGTGACGTGAAGACGCACGGTCAGTCCTTTCTCAGTCGCCCGACACCAGGGTTTCCTCGCCCTGCAGCGAGGCGGCGGCCTCGTCGGTCAGGTTGCCGACGCGCCCGCGCACGTAGTACCAGCCGGCGACCATGAGGACGACGACCACGCCGAAGAGCGCGAGGGTCCAGCGACCCGACTCGGAGGTGACGTTCGAGGCCACGACGACCGCGAAGAAGAGCAGCGCCAGGTAGTTGGTGTACGGGGCACCGGGCATGCGGAACTCGGGGCGCTCTTCCTCGCCGCGCTTGACCTTGCGCAGGAACGCCAGGTGCGAGATGAGGATCATCGCCCAGGTGCCCGCGATGCCGATGCCCGCCAGGTCCATGACGATGTTGAAGGCGTTCTCCGGAACGAAGGCGTTGAGCAGGACGCCGAGCAGACCCAGCGACGCGGTGATGATGATGCCGCCGGAGGGGACGCGGTTCTTGTTGAGGCGAGCCGCGTAGCGCGGTCCCTCGCCCACGAGTGCCATCGAGCGCAGCGTGCGGCCGGTCGCGTACAGGCCGGCGTTGAGCGAGGACAGGGCGGCGGTCAGGACGACGACCTGGATGATGTCGCCCGCGTGAGGCACACCGAGGCCGGAGAAGAAGGTCGTGAAGGGGGACTCATTCGACGAGTAGGCGGTGTATGGCAGCGCCAGGGCAAAAAGAACGACGGAGCCGACGTAGAAGAAGAAGATGCGGATGACCATCGAGTTGATGGCCTTGGGCAGGATCTTCGCGGCGTCCTTGGCCTCGCCGGCTGCGACGCCCACCATCTCGGTGCCGCCGAAGGCGAAGACGACGCCCAGCGTGAGAGCGAAGACGGGGGCCAGGCCCTCGGGGAACCAGCCGCCGGACTCGGCAATGTTGTGCACGCCCGCGGTGTACTCGCCGACGGGGGACTGCGTGAGGATCGCCCAGATGGCGACGCCCATGAAGATGAGGATCGTTGCGACCTTGATCATCGCGAACCAGAACTCTGCCTCGCCGAAGGCCTTGACGCTCATCATGTTCAGGACGAACACAATGCCCAGTGCGATGAGGGCGATCACCCACTGAGGGACCGCCTTAAACATGTTCCAGTAGTGCATGTAGAGCGCCACGGCGGTGATGTCGGCCATGACCGTGACCGACCAGTCCAGGAAGAAAAGCCAGCCGGTGACGAACGCGGCCTTTTCGCCCAGGAACTCGCGGGCGTAGGACACGAACGCGCCCGAGGAGGGGCGGCGCACCGCGAGCTCGCCGAGGGCACGGACCATCAGGAACGCGAAGATGCCGCACACCGCGTAGGCGAAGGCCAGGGCGGGGCCGCCCTGGGCCAGGCGGCCGCCCGCGCCCAGGAAGAGGCCGGTGCCGATCGAGCCGCCGATGGCGATCATCTGGATGTGTCGGTTTTTCAGTGCCTTGTTGTACCCGGCATCTCCCGCGTCGGTCGCGGTGGACACCTGGGTCTGATCCTTGTCAGACACGCGTGTACTCCAATCGGTGTTGAGGGAGGCCAAACGGCCGTGTGATGCCAGTTTCCTACAGTCGACAGCTCATCGCTGCAGGTGGAAAGGTGGTCAAAGTCGAGGCATGTGCGTGGGAGAGTGTGCAGAAAAACGGTCAAGACCCGGCCAAAATGGGGTTTTGGCGAGGCCTCCCGGCGCTCGCGGGTGGTGTTCGCGCGCGCGGTTGTGTGATGGGATTAATGGGGTAATCTCAAATGGTGAAGCGAATTGACCCCCACACTCATAGCGCGTATTCAGACGGGACGGATACGCCCGCGCAGCTCCTGGCCATTGCCGCTCAGGCCGGGCTGGATGCCATCGCGCTGACGGACCACGACACGACGGCCGGATGGGACGAGGCCGTGGCTGCCGTTGCGGACACCGGCGTGAGCCTCATCCGGGGCGCCGAGATGTCGTGCTCGTCCTCGGGGATCACCGTGCACCTGCTGGCCTACCTCTTCGACCCGGCCAGCCACGGCCTCGTCGATAATTTCCGACGCACGCGTGAGGACCGTGAGACGCGCGCCGTGCGCATGGTCGAGAACCTGTCGGCCGACTACCCGATTACGTGGGAGGATGTGCTCGCTTTCGCGCCTGAGGGTGGCCCCGTGGGGCGCCCGCACATCGCCGATGCGCTCGTCGCCGCCGGCGCATTCCCCGACCGTAGCGCCGCCTTCGTTCAGGCCCTGCACCCGTCGGGTCCCTACTATGTGCACCACTGGGCACCCGATCCGGTCGAGGCCGTGCGATGCGTGCGGCAGGCCGGGGGAGTGCCGGTCCTTGCCCATCCCCGTGCTCGCAAGCGCCAGCGCCTACTGCCCGAGGCTGTCATCGCCGACATGGCGGCGGCCGGGCTCTTCGGCATCGAGCGCGACCACCGCGACCACGCTCCCGAGGACCGCGCCGACGTCGAGCGCATGGCCCGCGAGATGGGCCTGGCGATGTTCGGCTCCTCCGACTACCACGGGACGGGCAAACCGAATCGCATCGGCGAGAACACGACGGACCCGCAGGTGATCGCCGAGGTCGTCGCGCAGGGCGCTATCGAGGTGGTCGAGCCGTGAGCCTCTTCGACGTCACACTCTTTGCGACCGCCTTCACGACGCTGACGGTCATCATGGACCCCATCGGGACCGTGCCCGTCTTCCTGGGCCTTACCGCCCGATACTCCCAGCCCAAGCAGCGCCGCGCCGCCATCCAGGCGACCTCCGTCTCCATCAGCGTCATCCTGACCTTCGCGATCCTGGGCGGGCAGATCCTGCGGCTCCTTCACATCTCGATGGAGGCGCTCCAACTCTCCGGCGGCGTCCTGCTGTTCCTCGTCGCCATGGAGCTCCTCATGGGCACGGACTCCTCCTCTCCAGATACGGGGGACGAGGGCGTCAACGTCGCGCTCGTCCCGCTGGGTACGCCGCTGCTCGCAGGTCCCGGATCGATCGTCGCCGTCATGGTGGCCGTCGGGCAGGCGGGTACGAACGTGGGATCGTGGATCGCTGTCATCGTCGCCGTCGTTCTCGCGCACATTGTCATGTGGCTGACGATGCGTTTCTCGCTGATGCTGTCCAGGATGCTCGGCCCCGGCGGCATCATGCTGCTGACAAAGATTTCCGGCCTGCTGCTGGCCGCCATTGCGACGCAGCTCATCATGGAGGGAATCTTCCAGTTCATCGCGACCGCCAAGCTGTCCTGACCGGGCAGTTTTCCGCCGTGGTTGGGTCGATCGAGGCCCCGAGACATAGTGAGACGCGACTCGCCGATGCGTGATTTTTGAAAATCTGTGCGTAGTGGTCAGGAAGTGTTGTAGGGTGGGTGCGAACGCCGTGACGCGACACGGCCCGTACTGGTCAGGGTCACGCATTCATCCCTCACCACATTCGTTACTCGTTCCAGGAGAAACAATGAAGAAGACGACCTCGTCTCTGTTCGCCGCCACCGCGGCGCTCGGTCTGATCGCCGCTTCGGCAGGTGTCGCTTTCGCCGCCGAGCCCGTCACCGAGCCCTCGACCCCGGCCACCGGGCAGCCCTCGACCCCCGCCACCGAGACGCCTGCCCCCGAGACGCCCTCGGCCCCGGCCGAAGATATGCCTACCCCCGTTCAGCCCACGACCCCGGCCGACGACAACACGGGCTCGGACGATAACACCGGCGCTGACGACCACAACACCGGTGGCTCCTCTGAGACGCAGACTCCTTCCAATGATTCTTCGGTCCCCGCCGCCGATCAGGGTGGTGCTGGTGCCGTTTCTGGCCCCGTCGGCACCACCGGCGTGACCACCCGCGGCCAGATCTCTACCGGCAACGGCCCGGCCCCTGTCTCCGCTCGTGGCGGCATCCGCAACACGAACGCTCCGGCCGGTACTCCCGCCGCTTCGAACCCGACGCTGGCCAACACCGGCTCCGTCGCTTCGATCGCCGCTGGCGCTGGCGTTATCGCGCTGGCCGGTGGCGTGACCCTGGTGGTTGCTCGCAAGCGCCACTGAGGCATCTTCGCCTGACAAGTAACGCGGGCCCGCTCGATTCGAGCGGGCCCGCGTTTTGTCTAGTTTGCGCTGATCGTCCCTTATTTGTGCACGAACGTGCAGTTAAAAACCGCGAATTTGCACCGAAAAGTTATCGTTTCGCCTTGAAATGATGTGTGCATCACATGCACAATGGAACTACCGAAAGTCACCATGAATTGAGCCCTCATGATGAACCGGTGATGGGAAGTGGCACCACTCATCAAGAGAGGTGCCACTTTCCTGTTATGCGTCCCTGCGGAGCGTGCCCCCCGCAGGGACGCACCCTGCGGGGGGCAATCCGTCAGTACTGCCGACGGCGCAGAACCAGAGCTCCCAGGCCTGCCAGTCCAGCCATGATGGCCGCACCGGCCAGCACCGGGGTGTCAGCGCCCGTGCGAGCAAGGTTGCCGCCGCTCGGGGTCGCGGACGGGGCAGGAGCGGGGGTCGTCGGCTCGGGGGTCGGGGAATCCGACGGCGCCGGCGTGGTCGGCTCATCAGTGGGAACCGTGCACTCGCTGTCCGTGCCGGTCAGCCAGTTGTGCAGGACGATCGGGGCCAGGACCGGGGAGTCCTTGAGGGTCTCGCCGGTCAGGATGCCGTTGATGTTGAAGGAGAAGGCGGAGTTGGCCGGCATGTGATCGATCGTGACGGTGATGGTCTTTCCGTCCTCGCTGACCTTGATCTCGCCGAGGCCTTCGACGGTGTTCGTGAAGCCGTTGTCCTTCAGTGCGCCGGCTCCGGGGTTGGAGATCGTGTTGATCGTGGTGGCATCGAACTTCAGGCCCTGGACGGCCTTGATCGTCAGAGTCGCGTTGGTGATGTCCTTGTGGGTCGCGCCGTACAGGCGCAGGGTGCGCGAATCGCCAACCTTCGGGTCGGTGCCGGTGGCGACGAACCAGCCGTCAGCGTTGGCCTCGCCCCACTTGGGCTCCGCAGAACCCCAGGAGCCGGAGTACTTGGAACGCTCGTTGATGTCACGCGAGTAGGGGCTCCACACGGTGCGGTCCACGGTCGTGATCTGGCACTTGGTAAGCTCGGGGGTCTCGGGCGTGGGCAGGTCGCCGCACACCTGGCCATCGGCCGGGTACTGGGCGCCGACCAGGTTGGCGGACGCGGTCGAGGACTCGGCGCCCTCGGGGAAGGTGCCCGTGAACTGGAAGATCGTGCCGGTGTTGGCGTCGAGGCCCTTGTTCAGCGTGATGGTCCAGATGTTCTTCGCGGCGTCGGTCACGGTGGCCTCGAAGTCGCCGTCATTCCACGTGTACTCGGCCACGCGCGGGCCCCAGCCCTGCATGAATGCGTTGAGACCAGCGCGGGTCTCGAGCTTGGGGATAAAGACGGTGTTGGTCATGTCGTCGGGCAGGTCGACGGTGATCGTCGTGCCGGCGGCCAGCTTGTTCTTCGTGGCCACGGGGAAACGCCAGTTCTGCGTGGAACCGGCGATCCAGTGGTTGGCCTCGAACATGCCCGGAGCCTTGTAGGTCTCGGTGTTGAAATTGGTCGAGATCTTCGAGGTGTAGCCGTTGTTCGAGCCGGTGGCGATCTTGTTGACGGTGCCGTCGGCGTTAAGGGTGATGTCGGCGGGGTTCACCAGCTCGGGGTGGTGGGCCAGGATGTCCGTGTCGAGGATTGCCTCGGCGGTCCAGTCGGCGCGGCACGAGGTGGACTTGTCGCCGTTGGCGGTGCCGGGCCCCGTGGGCTGGTTGTCGTCGGAGGGCGAGGCCATGGTGGGACCCGCAATCAGGGCGGTCGCGAGCGTGGCGCTCAGGGCTGTTGCGATGGTCAACCTATGCGTCAGTTTCATCGTGTTCCTCGTGTTGAAGGTGAGTCAGTCTCAAGAATACTGGCCATGAGGGGCTGTTGATAGCCTGGTCAGCATTGGTTACATGAGAACCTTAGTTGATGAATGCTGACCATGTCTCACGTTTGCGAATAATTATTGAGGGGGTATTGCGCAGCTTGCTGCAGGTGGGGTTTGGATGGGGTTTGGAAATGTCTGGCAATCTGGGCCTTTAGTCATGGGGTGGAGTTGGCGGGTGTATTCCGTCACGTGGCTGGGGGTGGGGTTTCTCCCAGTGCTGTGTCAGAGCAGGGAATTGGGCCACGTACTCGCTACCCTCTAGAGTTGAAGCCAGCCCCGACCTGGGGCGCTCGCCCTCGCGGCGGGCACGGCGCAGTTACACAAAAGGAAATCGTATGACGCTGGATCTGACGCAGTCGCTGCCTTCTCATGTGCGCGCGACCTCTGGACGCCCCGTTGAAGATTCGACCCTGATGGAAGTGTGGCAGGGACTCTCCGCCGCAATCGTCGATCAGATCGCCGATAACTGGGCCGCCACCACGGAGCGTTACGCCAAGGGCCGTCAGGAACACTACTTCTCCGCCGAGTTCCTCATGGGCCGAGCCCTGCTCAACAACCTGTCGAATCTCGGCCTCGTCGAGAAGGCTCGCGAAGCCCTCGCCGCCTACGGCCTCGACCTTGGCCAGGTTCTCGAAGAGGAGCCGGACGCTGCCCTCGGTAACGGTGGCCTCGGCCGCCTCGCTGCCTGCTTCCTGGATTCCTGCGCTACCCTCGACCTGCCCGTGCGCGGCTACGGCATCCTGTACCGCTACGGCCTGTTCAAGCAGCTCTTCGACAACGGCTTCCAGACCGAGCATCCGGACCCGTGGATGGAAGAGGGCTACCCCTTCGTCATCCGCCGCGAAGAGCGCTCCCGCATCGTCTCCTACGCCGACCTGACCGTGCGCGCCGTCCCCTACGACATCGCGATCACCGGTTATGGCACCAAGAACGTGGGTACCCTGCGCCTGTGGAAGGCCGAGCCCATCGAGGAATTCGACTACGACGCCTTCAACTCCCAGCGCTTCACCGACGCCATCGTGGACCGTGAGCGCACCATGGACATCTCCCGCGTCCTGTACCCCAACGACACCACGTTCGAGGGCAAGGTCCTGCGCGTGCGCCAGCAGTACTTCTTCTGCTCCGCCTCCCTGCAGGAAATCGTCGCCAACTACGTGCGTCACCACGGCACCGACCTGACCGGCTTCGCCGAGTATAACGCTGTCCAGCTGAACGACACCCACCCGGTCCTGGCCATCCCCGAGCTCATGCGCATCCTCATGGACGAGCATGGCCTCGGCTGGGAAGAGGCCTGGGACGTCGTCTCCAAGACCTTCGCGTACACGAACCACACGGTTCTCGCCGAGGCCCTGGAGACCTGGGACATCCACATCTTCGACCGCCTGTTCCCGCGCATCGCCGAGATCGTCCGCGAGATCGACCGTCGCTTCCGCATCGATATGGCCGAGCGTGGCCTTGACCAGGGCACGATCGACTACATGGCCCCCGTCGCCGGGAACACCGTGCGCATGGCCTGGATCGCCTGCTACGCGTCCTACTCCATCAACGGCGTCGCCGCCCTCCACACGGAGATCATCAAGCGCGACACCCTCAAGGAGTGGTACGCCATCTGGCCCGAGCGCTTCAACAACAAGACCAACGGTGTGACCCCGCGTCGCTGGCTCAAGCAGTGCAACCCCCGCCTGGCCGCCCTCCTCGACGAGGTCACCGGCTCCGACGCGTGGGTCCGCGACCTCACCGAGCTGTCCAAGTTCACCGAGGCCGGCACCGACGAGGTGCTCGAGCGCCTGGCCGAGATCAAGCACGCCAACAAGGTTGACTTCGCCGCGTGGGTCAAGGATCGTGAGGGTGTCGAGATCGATCCCGACTCGATCTTTGACGTTCAGATCAAGCGTCTGCACGAGTACAAGCGCCAGCTGCTCAACGCCTTCTACGTCCTGGACCTGTACTTCCGTATGAAGGATGACCCGACGCTGGACACCCCCAACCGCGTGTTCATCTTCGGTGCGAAGGCTGCCCCCGGCTACATCCGCGCCAAGGCCATCATCAAGCTCATCAACGCCATCGCGGAGCTGGTGAACAACGACGAGGATATCAACGGCCGCATCAAGGTCGTCTTCGTTCACAACTACAACGTGTCGCCCGCCGAGCACATCATCCCCGCCGCCGACGTCTCCGAGCAGATCTCGATGGCCGGCAAGGAGGCCTCGGGCACGTCCAACATGAAGTTCATGATGAACGGTGCCCTCACCCTGGGTACCCTGGACGGCGCGAACGTCGAGATTCTCGAGGCCGTAGGCGAGGAGAACGCCTACATCTTCGGCGCGACCGACGATGAGCTGCCCGAGCTGCGTCGCCACTACGACCCCCGTTGGCACTACGAGAACGTCCCCGGCCTCAAGCGCGTCATCGACGCCCTGACCGACGGCACCCTCGACGACTCCAACTCCGGCTGGTTCCACGACATCCGCCACTCGATCCTCGAGGGCGGCTACGATCCGGCCGACGTGTACTACGTCCTGGGCGACTTCGCCGCGTACCGCGAGACCAAGGATCGCATGGCCGCCGATTACCGCGACCAGAAGGCCTGGAACCGCCGCGTGTGGGCGAACATCTCCCGCTCCGGCCGTTTCTCCTCGGACCGCACGATCTCCGACTACGCTCGCGAGGTCTGGCACATCGAGGGTGAGCCGATCGACTGACGCATTCGCGTAGGGGAGGCCCGGAACCGCATGGTTCCGGGCCTCTCTTGTTGGCTGGAAGAGCGTCGTTGTATCGCTCTGTGAACCAACTGTATTAGTGGGTTGACACAGTTGGGTATCTGTGTCATTGTATTAGTGTATTAATACAGAAAGACAGGAGGGACGCGTCGATGCGCATCGATGACACCCGCCCCATCTGGATCCAGCTGGCCGACAGCTTCCGCGCCCGCATCACCGACGGCACGTGGAAGCCCGGCCAGAAGATCCCCTCCGTCCGCGACCTCGCCATCGAGGCCGGCACCAACCCCAACACCGTCCAGCGAGCACTCGCCGCCCTCGACGACGAAGGACTCACCGTCCCCAAGCGGACGGCAGGACGATACGTAGCCACCGACGATTCCGCGCTACGCGCCCTCCGCCAGGAGGGCGCACGCGCGGCAGCAGACGCATTCATCCGCGCCTGCCGCTCCCTCGGCGTCGATGTTGAAGGTGCCCACGGCCTCGTCGATGAACGATGGAACGCGGACCTGTAAACCAGGAGGAAATACTCTCATGACCACCCAACCCACAGACGCGAGCGCGGCTGGCCCCGGCCTCGTCGAGGTCACCGGCCTGACGAAGAGCTACCGCTCGACCCCAGCCCTGCGCGACTACAACCTGAGCCTCGAGGCCGGCCACATCGTCGGCCTCATGGGCCCCAATGGCTGCGGCAAGACCACGCTTCTCAAGATCCTCGCCGGAGTCCTGGCCGACTACGAGGGCACCGTGACCATCGACGGGCACGCCCCCGGAGTCGCCACCAAGGAGATCGTCTCCTACCTGCCCGACGCCGACTTCCTGAACACCGAGTGGACGGCGGCGGACGCGATCCGCATCTACTCCACGTTCTTCGCTGACTTCGACGCTGACAAGGCAGCCTCCATGGTCGACTTCTTCGGGCTGCCCACCGACCGACGCCTCGGCGAGATGAGCAAAGGCATGGGGGAGAAGCTCCAGATCAGCCTCATCATGTCCCGGCGCGCCCGCGTGTTCCTCCTCGATGAGCCCATCAGCGGCGTCGACCCCGCCACGCGCGACGTCATCCTCGACGGCATCCTGCGCGAGTTCGACCCTGCCTCGCTGCTCATCATGTCCACCCACCTCATCTCCGACATCGAGCACTTCGTCGACTATGCGCTCTTCATGAAGGACGGACAGGTCTTCCTGCGCGGCGACGCCGACGACCTGCGGGCCGCCCACGGCGATTCCCTCGACGCCATCTTCCGGAAGGAGTACCGCTGATGTTTACCAAGCTGCTTGCCTACGAGATCCGCTCGCGCTTGCGCGCTGATGCGCGCTCCTTCGGGGCGTTCATCGTCACTATTGCCGTCGCGTCGGGAATCGTCGCCGCTGGGCTGCCGGGGATCAGCGGCTCCACCGCCTTCCTCGCCTACGCCCTGTGTGCGCTCACGCCGGTCGCCTGCGCGATAGCGGCGATGGCCGACTACTGGAAGACCCTGTACGGGCAGCGCGGGTACTTCACGATGAGCCTGCCGATCTCCGGCGCGGCCATCTTCTGGGCGAAGATCACCCGGATGGTGATTGAGTGCCTCCTGGCCCTCACCCTGGCCGTTGGCGGAATTATCGCCGTCGCCTCGGCCGCCGCGTGGAGCGACGGCATTAGCCTCGCTGAGTACACGGCTGGGCCGCGTTCCGTCGCGGCCGGACTGCCGACCTCCACCGTCGTCATTATGATCGTGGTGCAGGTGATCGTGGCGCTGTCGTGGCTCGTGCAAGGCTGCGCCGTCATGTCCATCGGTGCGGAAGGGCGCTTCAATCACATGGGTTTCGGCGCGCCCATCATCGGTTTCGTCCTGCTGTACATCGTCAACCAGGTGCTCTCCGCGGTGGGCACGTTCTTCGTCCCGCTGTCCGTCACGACCGACGGCCACTTCAGCACCGAGATCATGTGGACCTCGTACCAGGCGACGCTGGGAACCGAGGGGTACCCGAACGTCATCGGCATCGGCTCCTACGTCCTCGTGCCCCTGTTCGCGCTGGCCATGGGCCTGTGGGCCTCCCGCTCAATCGAGAAGCACACGTCCTTGCGCTGAGAGCATCACGAGCTGAGCGCCAGTCGGCGGTGGGATAGGATTTCGATATCCGACCCACCGCCGACTTGTCTATGAGGAGCGCAGATGACCGCCGAGGGACCCCAGTTTGGGACCACGCCGCAAAACCCCGACCTGCTGCGGTGGATCGGCATTCAGGTACTCCTCCTCGTCATCGCCTGGGTGATCGGCATGGTCGTGCGCCGCCTCCTGGCCTCGCGCATGACGATGTCCACGGCCTCGGCGACCCTCACCGGCCTGGGAGGCCTGTGGGGCGGCCTTCTCGTCGCAGGCTGGATCTTCTCCTCTTCCGACATGTGGCGCCCCTACATGATCGGGGTGGCAGCGCTCGTGGCCCTCGTCGTCGTCATCGTCGTCTCCCTGATCGTCGCGTACCTGCATCCGCGCCCCGGCCTCGAACCCATCGCCGAGGTCGCCAAGCGCGGCGAATCCGACTCCCTCGAATTCAAGTCGAGCGCCCGCTGGAACATGCGCGCCGGCAAGCGCGACGACGCCATGGAAACCGTCATCGCCAAGACCGTCGCCGCGTTCATGAACTCCGGCGGCGGCACCCTCCTCATCGGCGTCGACGACGACGGGTGCCTCATCGGCCTCGGCCCCGACTACGCGACCCTCAAGACCCCGGACGCCGACCGTTTCGAGCTGTGGATCCGCGACCTGTGGGGCCAGCGCCTGGGGACCAACGCGGCCGCGCTGCCCCTCCTCGACTTCGCCGAGGCCACGGACCCCCAGGAGGGCTACGGACCCCAGGACGTGTGCCGCGTGACCATTCCGCCGTCTGCGCGTCCCGTGTACCTGAAGGGGCCTAAGGGCAAGGGCGAGGCCGAGCTGTGGGTGCGCGTCGGCAACTCGACGCGGCGCCTCGACGTGACAGACGCCGTGCAATACGTCGCGATGCGCTGGCCGACCCACGCGCGCGTCTCGCTGCCGACCCGCATTCGCGTGTTCCTCACCATGAGCCGCCATCGCAACACTCCGGCCCGTCTGCCGCGCGTCGTCGAGAGCGTCCTCACGGAGCACGCGAAACAAGGTGGCGGGGCATCTGAGGAGGAATAGGAGAAAGGCGAGGCTGGCCTGAAGAACTCAGAGAGAAGTAGTGGCTGTGAGGCTACGTAAGACCCTGCCCGCGGACATCGAGCAGATTATTGCGTCCGGGGACGTCGAGGCGGTTGCCCGGGCGGTCGAGCGTTGCGAGGTCGGCGCGTACCTGCGGGGCTCCGCCTATGAGTCGCGGCTCATGCATTTCCCGGCCTCGGAGGAGATCACGGACTTCCTGCTCGCGCGGGGCGAGGACATCAACTCGCGTGATCGGTACGAACGCACCCCGATCCACGCGCGCGTTCGGTCGCGATGCCTCGATCAGATCCCGTTGCTGATCGCTCGCGGAGGCGACGTCAACGCGCGGGACACGTCCGATCAGACGGCGCTGTTTGGCGTCGTCGAGCGTTTTTCTGTCGCCGACGTGTCGCGGATGATCTCGTGGGGCGCGGATCCGCTGGTGACCGCCGATTCGCGAGTCTATGGCAAGGCGACGCTGATGGAGTATGCGCTGTGTCAGGAGTCGCTGTTCGACGCCCCGCGCGCGCTGCCAATCGTGCGCCTGCTCCTGTCGCTTGGCGCGCCCGTCGGCGAGCGTGTGCCGACCGCACTGCGGTCGATGGACCGGATGCGCTGCACGTTCATCACGCACGGGCTGCCGGATCATCTCACGCAGTCACGGGTCGACGAGGCCTCGGCTGCCTTGTCGGAGCTGTGCGAGCTGTTCGGGGTGGAGCAGCGCGAGGCGAAGCCGGCGCCTGCCGTTGGGGAGCGGCTTACCTTCGACGCGGGCGCGACGCCCAAGCAGGTGTTCAGCCGACTCTGGGACCAGCTTGTCCCCGATAGTGGCCAGTGTCAGACGCTTCAGGGCGAGGTCATCCGCATTGCAGGGCGCGTCGGCTACGAGGTGTACGACAACGGCGGCATCAACTGGGATCGTTCTTTTCAGGCCTTGCTGGACCAGTATCTCAGTGTCGTGCGTTCAGGCCTGCCGATACCGCCTTCCTCCGTGGCGCGGGCCGAGGCCGCCGTCGCCTCCCTCAAGGGCCGCTCCATGTCCCACCAGGCGGTTGACGACATCACGGAGCTGGCCGTGGAATGGGTGCGCTTGAATCCGGTTCTGGTGGAGATGGATTTGCCCGACGTGGGGCGGTGACGGTTGTGTCGCATAATGGTAGATAACGCCAGGGAAGTGAAGACGAGCGAGCGCTAGCGCAAAATTACTTGTATAACGCATGTGATTAGGTCATAGAAGAAAAAGTGTCTTTATATCGAGTGTTAAGGGCTATGATTCTTTCTGTACTGGATTATGATGTGCAGGGTGGTGACATGCGTGAATCTGAAGTGTGAGACGAGGGGTAATCTTCCTCTTCGGTTGTGTGGGTGTTTTGTTGGGTTGTTGGTATTTTTATTCCTAGGGGTAGGCATCTTTGTATGTCAGATTCGTCAGAATTTCCCTTCTGATTATCGCTCTCTAATTGTTCAAAACCTGTGCATGTCTCTATTGATTATGGTGCCAATTATAGTCTTGTCGCATCTAGTGGGCGGTGATAGACGATGGCGATGTGTGGTACAGTTGATTCACATGTGCGTCTTTCTATGGGCGTGTTCTTTCTTGTATCTCATCATGCCTCATACATCATATTCCCGGTTTTTAAATGGGGTTCAGGGTGGAGTTTATTCTCTTAATGAGTTGTTTTTTATTTTTCTTTTAATGTCGCTGCTTGTTCCGATGCAGGTTATGCTATCCCATCTTGAATATTTTGGGGAAGCAGTTCGGCGGGTCACGTATGGATTTTACGCTCTCGCTGCAGTATTGTTGCCGAGCGTTATTGGAAGTTACAATTTAATTCAAGCGTATTTGACAATTGAGTCTAATCCTGCGTATGTTGCTGAGCGTGAGTATTGTAATGTGGTTTTCTCAATGGTGGTTGGATCTATGGTGCTCTATGCTTTCGGTTCGTCCTTTCGGATGTTTGAGCCTAAGCTTCGTGTGAAACTTGGTTTGGAAACATGTGAGCGGGCTGTTCCCGATAATGTATCGTAGTTGGTGTCTTTCGTAGCTCTGGGTAGGTTGTTTGAGGGAGATGTTTTGGTCTATGATATACCTTCTATGAGCGCGTGAATGTGGTTCATAATTAGGATTGTTTATGTCATGACCTCCGCGTAATTTGTGATTTATGTACTTGGTGAGCTGTGTGGTGGTCGGTAGTGCTGATGTCTCTGTGTGTCTCGGTCGTGAGTCGTCTCTTGAATCGTCATAGAGTGCTCTGGTGTAGTGGCCGTGTGCTGTGGGCGGCCTGCCTGGTGGCGATGGTTCGAGATGTCCGCGAGTCTTCTTGTTGCTAAGTGGTGTTACACCACTTAGCGTGGTATTACACCAGCTCGGAGACGGTGTAATGCTCCCTAATTGGTGTAATGCTCCCTAATTGGTGTAATGCTCCTTAAATGGTGCAGCGCCTCTCGCGTGGCCTTTGTAAAGCAGTCGTGGAGTGCGTCAGCGACAGACTCAGGCCGCGGTCGTGGGGCGGGACGCCTCCAATGCTCACCGTTCCCGTATGCGCGAGCCGGAGCCACGTGCGTCAACATCGCAGCAGGGATGCGCCGGAGGACAACAAACAGAACAAACAACACGGGAGGGGCCCAAGCCGTGTGGCTCGGGCCCCTCCCGTTGCTGCACGAACGCAGCGCGACACGCTAATGCCTCATGCCGACGCTGCGCGTCAGTGCTTGAGCGAGCAGTGCGTGACGCTCTCGCGCCTCACTCGCCGCCCTTGCGGCGGCGGATGCGCTTGCGGGCGCGGGGCGCGCGCTCAGAAGCCGAACCAGAACCAGCCGAACCAGCCGAACCGGAATCGGAACGCTGCGAGTGCTCGCCGCGGCCACGGCCACGAGTGCCGCGGTCGGAGCGGCCGCCCTTGCCGGCGTTCAGCGTGCGATCGCCGTCCTGGGAGCTGCGACGCGAGCCGCGCGAACGAGACCCTTCGGAAGCGGAGCCACGCGCGGAGCGCCCGCGGCCACTACGCGAGCCACCACGCGAGCCACCGGAACCCGAACGCGAACCGCCCCGGCCTCGTCCCTCGGAGCGGGGAGAGGAGCCGCCCAGGTCCTCGAGGACCTCGGCGTCCAGGCCGGCGCGCGTGCGCTTGGCGCGCGGCAGACGGCCGGTCGTGCCCTCGGGGATGTCCAGGTCGGTGAACAGGTGGGGGGAGGTGTGGTAGGTCTCGAGCGGATCCGGCACGCCCAGGCCCAGGGCCTTGGAGATGAGCGACCAGCGCGGCGTATCGTCCCAGTCGACGAAGGTAATGGCCGTGCCCGAGTTGCCCGCGCGGCCCGTGCGGCCGATGCGGTGGATGTAGATCTTCTCGTCTTCGGGGCACTGGTAGTTGATGACGTGCGTGACGTCGTCGACGTCGATGCCTCGCGCGGCAACATCGGTGGCGACCAGGACATCGACCTTGCCGTTACGGAAGGCTCGCAGAGCCTGCTCGCGGGCACCCTGGCCCAGGTCGCCGTGCAGCGAGCCGACGGCGAAGCCGCGGGCGGTCAGGTCCTCGCCCAGGCGGGCGGCGGTGCGCTTGGTGCGGCAGAAGATGACGGTGCGGCCGCGGCCCTCCGCCTGGAGGATGCGGGCGACGACCTCGACCTTGTTCATGGCGTGAACGCGGTAGATGACCTGCTTGACCGTGTTGACGGTCTGGTTCTGGTCGTCGGGGTCCTGCGCGCGGATGTGGGTCGGCTGGACCATGAAGCGGCGGGCGAGGGCCACGACGGGGCCGGGCATGGTCGCGGAGAACAGCATGGTGTGGCGGTTCTCGGGGACGCGGCCCAGCAGCGTCTCGACGTCGGGCAGGAAGCCCAGGTCGAGCATTTCGTCGGCCTCGTCGAGGACGACGGTCTCCACGCCGGACAGGTGCAGGTGGCCCTTGCGCAGCAGGTCGATGAGGCGGCCGGGCGTGCCCACGACGATGTCGGCGCCGCGCTCGAGGGCCTCGATCTGGGGTTCGAAGGCGACGCCGCCGTAGATCTCGACGATGCGGGTTGACAGGTACTTGGCGGCGTCTCGCAGGTCCTGGGCGACCTGCTTGGTGAGCTCGCGGGTGGGCAGGATAATCAGTGCCTGCGGCTTGTTCGGGTTGAGCAGGTCCTCGTAGCCCTCTTCGTCGGGCGCGATGACGTCCTCGAGGACGGGGATACCGAAGCCGAGGGTCTTGCCGGTGCCGGTCTTGGCCTGGCCGATGATGTCGTGGCGGTCCAGCGCGGGGCCAAGCGTCAGGGCCTGGATGGGGAAGGGGTGCGTGATGCCTTTGTCTTCGAGGGCGTCGACGATCGGGTCGGTGACGCCGAAGTCCGCGAAGGACTTCTTGTCGAGGTCGTCGCCGCCCTTGCCGGTGATGTCCGGGGTGGCCTCTTCGACCTCGGGCGATGCGGGCTTGATGTTGCCCAGGCGGACGACGCCTGCGGAGTATTCGACGGACGAGGCCGGGGTGGCCTTTTCGGTGGTGTCAACGTCGGTGGTGGGCACAGTTGCCTCAGTGCTCGTGTTGGTCACGATCTACCTTGTCTCCCGGGCTTTTCCGGGGTTGGGGTCGGTGCCGATCGCGCATTATCTGGCGCGGGGAAACTCGTCCGCGCGTACGTGTTATGTCTTAAGAATGCGACCGGTCTTCCGGTGGTCACCTTTCAGTGTAATGGTGTGGGAGGAGTTCGCGGGGGAGGGGCTGGTCACAGAGACAGGCACTAATCGGGAAGAACAGGGTCCGATGCGGCGGGCCGTGGAGCTTGTCAGGCACTATGCTGGAGTCATGGCACACGAGTTTGATTCCGTCCCCGCCGACGACGCTGAAGTCCTCGGTATTCTCGCCTATTCGTCGCTCGCGTTCATGACGCGCCTCGCGAAGGACGGCGAGCAAGCCCCCACGTTCGAGGCCCACGTGGAGCACGCGCGCATGGCGGCGCGCTGCTTCAAGCTTTACCAGCAGCTGGAGGTGTGGAGTGAGCACCGCGGCTTTGACCTGCTGGCGGCAGGGGACGCGTTCTCGGGCGCGTATGACGACCTGGATGCGCGCACGCGTCCCACCACGTTCGCGGAGCGCTCTGTCAAGACGTTCATTACCCGCGGCATGCTGGGTGACATGCTGATCCGCGTCGCGCAGGTGCACGGCCTGTTCGAGGGGATCGAGGACGTGTGGCCCTTCGAGCAGGGGCACTGGGTGCGCGCGCACCTGGGCCCGCAGATCGAGGCGGATGAGCTGCTGTCGTCGCGCCTGTCCCTGTGGGGTCGCCGTGTGGCGGGTGAGGCCCTCGGCCTCGTGCGCGCGACGCTGTTTACTTACCCGTCGCTGGCTGTGACCCCGGAGAACGTCGACGAGATCACGGAGTATGTGATCAAGCGCCACGGGGAGCGCATGACAGACATTCACCTGAAGGCCTGAGGCCACAGGGTATAGACGAGGCCGGGGTTCCTCGGGCGGTTTCTGTCCGCTCGGGTTCCCCGGCCTCGTTTGTCTAGGCGCGAATCAGTGGATCGCGAAGCCGACGCGACGCTCGGTCTTGGCGGCGATCTGCACGTAGCCGATGGCGTGGGCGGGCACGAGGGTGCGCTGGCCCTTGGTGTCGGTGAGGTCGAGGACGCCGTGGGCGGAGGCAAGGGCCTCGTTGACCTTGGCCATGAGCTCGTTTTCGCTCATGTCGACGTCGAAGCCGAGCTGGCGCGTGTTGTCGCGGATGCCGATGAAGATCTCCATGGTGACTCCTTGCTGGTAAATATCGTCATGGCCATCATATGTGCCGCAGATGTGGGTGGGGTCTGCGAGTATTGCGTTATGAGCGAAATTCAGGTCAGGTTGCGCGCCCGCAGCGCCGATTGGTGGCGTCTGCCGGAGCTGAACGCGAACCAGCGTGCGGTCGTGGATGCGGCGCGCTCGGGTGACGTGATTGCGCGCGGCGCGCCGTCGTCGGGGCGGAGCACGTGTGCCCTGGCCGTGTTCGAGCAGGCGGCCTCCCGGGGCCGCTCCGCGCTGATTCTCGCTCCTGATCGCACGCGCGCCGACGTGCTGACTCCGCGCGCGCAGGCCCTCGGCCCGGATTCGGTGCGCCCGGTGCGTACGCCTGCCTCTTTCGCCTATCAGGTGGTGGCCACGTGGCGTACCCAGCGTGACGTGCCGTTGGAGGGCGTGGAGCTGGTGACGGGCTCGGCCCAGGATCAGATGCTCGCCGAGGCCCTGGAGTCGGTGGAGGCCCCGTGGCCGCAGGATATTGGCCCGCAGATGCGCGCGATGCCGGCGTTTCGCGCTGAGCTGCGTAACCTGGTGGCCCGCGCGGGCGAGGCCGGGATGGGCGCGTCCGACTTGTCCGAGGCTGGGGCCCGGTTCGACCGTCCGGAGTGGCAGGGTGCGGGCGCGATCATTGCGGCGTTGGACGAGGGACCCGAGCGCTCCCCGGAGTATCCGCGCACCCTGCGCGTGGACCTGTCGCGCATCCAGTCGCTCGCGGCCGACCTGATCGATGCGTGGGAGCAGGACGCGCCCTCGCGCGGCGTGCAGGCCCCCTGCCCGGTGCCCGACGTTGTGATCGTCGATGACCTGCAGGATTGCACGCCCTCGACGCTGAGGCTGCTGGAGGCCTGCCGCGACGGCGGTGCCCGCATCGTCGCCTTCTCGGATTCCGACGTGGCCGTGGCCGGGTATCGCGGCGGCGAGCCGCACCTGGACCGCAGGCTCGCGAGCGCCCTGGGCGTCGAGATCGCTGAGCTCGGCCAGGTCTACGACACGTCACGCGCCGTGCGCGAGCTGGCGCGCCAGGCCTGCGCGCGCATCGCCCAGTCCGGCTCGCCCGCCCGACGAGAGGCCGGCGTCGCGGACGACGCTCCCGAGGGGCGCCTGGTGACGCACCTGGGCGCCACGCCCTCGCAGATGGGGGCCCTCATCGCGCGCGCCCTCAGGAGCCACCACCTGCACGACGGCATCGAGTTTTCGGATCAGGTCGTCATCGTGCGCAGCTCCTCGATGGTTGCCGAAACCAGCCGTTACCTGGCGCGCGGTGGCGTGCCCGTCGCGGGCGGCGGCCGAGCCTTCGACTTCGCGACCCAGCCGACGACGCGCCTGCTCCTGGACCTGGTGACCATGCCGACGGGGCAGAGCGACACGGACGTGGCCGTTCGCCGAGAGCTCGCCGAACGCCTCCTGCCCTCGCCCCTCGTGCGCGCTGATGCCCTCGCGACCCACCGTCTGCTGCGGCGGCTGAACGCCGCGCGCGCCCAGGCCGCCGAGGAAGCGGGCGACGAGGCCCCGGTGATCCCGCTGACGGCTGCCGACCTCGTGAGTGACCCGCAGACCTGGAGGCCGGCCCTCGAACAGGCCCAGCAGGCGGGCGGCAAGCGCGCTCGCGCCGCCTCGATGCTCGCGCGGCCCCTCGAGACCGCCTCGCGCCTGTGGGAGCTGGGGATGAGCGGAAGCGCGCGCCCCCAGGAACGCCTGTGGTCCCTCTGGGAGGCATCCGGGGTGGCCAGCGAGTGGCGCTCGCGGGCCATCGCGTCGGATGACTCTTCGAGCTGGTACGACGATCAGCTGGATGCCGTCGTGGCGCTGTTGCGCGTCGCGGACGTATGGGAGCAGCGCAACCCCGCCGGCTCCGCCGTGGGCTTCGCGTCCGAGCTGCTGGCCGGTTCGGTTCCCATCGACACGATCTCGCGCGTGGGCGTGCGTCCGGGCGGCGTCGAGGTCCTCACCCCCGCGCAGGCGATGGGCCGCCACTGGCAGGTCGTCGTCCTCGCCGGCCTGCAGGACGGGGCCTGGCCGAACCTGCGCCTGCGCGACCGGATCCTGCGCGCCGACCTCCTCGCGGACGTGGGCGCGGGCCGCGTCGCCGTGGGAGAGGACGGGCGTGAGGAACTCATCGACTCGACCCGTGCCGCCAGGCGCACGGTGCTGGACGACGAGTATCGCCTCTTCGTCGCCGCCGTGACACGATCGCGCAGCATCGTGCACGCCGGTGCGGTGCGCTCGGAGGACGCCGCACCCTCGGTGTTTTTCGACCTGGTGGCACGCCTGGCGGGCACGCATAGAGAAAACGACATCGTCCCGGTGGATCCGGTCGAGGCGCCGCTGTCCCTCTCCGGGCACATCGCGGACCTGCGGGCGCGCGCGGCCAACCCTGATGATCCTGCTGACGCCCAGCTCGCCGCCACCCTCCTGGCTCTCATGGCACGTGAGGGGATCGCTTCCGCGCAGCCGCACCGGTGGCTGGGCGCGGGTGGCACGCCGACTAGCGCGCAGGACTACCGCGGGCAGATTGTCCTGTCGCCGTCGCAATTCGAGCGCGCGCTGGCATGCCCGCTGCGCTGGTTCCTCACCACGATCGGAGCCGACGCACCGTCGAACGCGGCCGCCAGCCTCGGCACCCTCGTCCACGCGGTCGCCGAGGAGCATCCGCACGGGACCCCCGAGGAGCTCACCGCGGCGCTGGAGGCGCGTATCGAGGAGCTGGGCTACAACCTGGACACGTGGGCGGGGCGCGTCGCCGACCGTCACGCGCGCGACATCGTGAACAACCTGGCGTCCTACGTCGTCGGCGTTCCCGGTGACGTCACGGTGGAACAGCCGGTGTCGGCCGAGGTTGAGGGTGTGACCATCCGAGGCCGGATGGACCGACTCGAGCAGGTGGACGAGGGCCTGCGCGTGACTGACCTGAAGACCGGTAAGGGCGGTTACACGAAGGCCAGCGTCATAGAGAACCCGCAGCTGGCCGCCTATCAGATGGCCCTCCTCGCCTCGGGCGAAAAGGTCGCGGGGGCGCGCATCGCGCTGCTCGGCGGTTCCAAGCCGCAGATCTTCGATCAGCCCGCGCTCCAGGGGGAGGAGCTGGAGCGGTGGCGCGAGTGGGTGCGCGAGGTGGCCCTCAGTGCTCGTGGCCCGTACTTCGAGGCGAGGCCCTCTGCCCAGGCCTGCAAGTACTGTTCCTTCGATCGGTTGTGCCCGGCGCGCGAGCGCGGCCGCAAGGTGGTGGAGTGACGTGGGAAAGGACAGTTCAATGGCTCTGAGCGCTATGCAGATTCAGGCAATCGTCGACGCGTCGAAGACGCCGACGCCCGAGCAGGTGCGCGTCATCGAGGCCCCGCGTCGCCCGCTCCTCGTCGTGGCGGGAGCGGGCTCGGGTAAGACCGAGACCATGTCGATGCGCGTGCTGTGGCTCCTCGCCAATCACCCGGACTTGAGCCCGTCGTCGATTCTGGGCCTCACCTTCACGCGCAAGGCTGCCGGCGAGCTGGCGGAGCGCCTGCGTGAACGCATCCGGCTGCTCTCGCGCGAGATGCCGGCGCTGCGCGAGCGCCTCGACGAGGACCCCGTATCCCTCACCTATAACTCCTTCGCAGAACGCATCGTGTCCGAGCACGGGATGCGTATCGGCATCGACCCCGACTTCTCGATGCTCTCCGAGGCCGGGGCCCTCGACCTCATGCTGCAGATCGTCGAGGCGTGGCCCACCGACCTTGACGAGGACCTCACGCCCCTGGGCGCGGTCGGCCAGATCCTGCACCTGGCCGGCGAGATCGCCGAGCACGGGTACACGGTGGAGAGCGCCCGCGAGGCCCTCGTTGATTTTGGGCGCGAGCTCGAACAGGTGGGGGAGACGAACGACGACGCGCGGCACCTGCTGCGCGCGAACCGTCGCCGCATCGCCTTCCTCGACCCGATCGAGGAATACCACAAGCGCAAGAGGGACATGGGTGTCCTGGATTTTTCCGACCAGCTCGTCCTGGCCACGCGCATCGTGCGCGAGGCCCCGGCGGTTCGCGAGTCTCTTCGCGAGGAGTTCCGCGCGGTCCTCCTCGACGAGTTCCAGGACACGTCCGTGATCCAGATGGACCTGCTGTCCATGCTGTTCGGGGACCACGCTGTCACCGCGGTGGGCGACCCGAATCAGGCTATTTACGGCTGGAGGGGGGCCTCGGCCTCGTCCCTGGAGTCCTTCCTGGATCGATTCCAGACGGGGGAGGCGCAGGAGAGCCAGACCCTCACCCTGTCCACAGCCTGGCGCAACGATCAGGCGATCCTGGACGCGGCGAACCGCGTGGCCGCGCCCCTGCGTGAGGTCGCCGCATACCAGGAGGGCAAAGAGCGCCTCAAGGCCCAGTCGCCCCTCCTGGTCACGCGAGACGGAGCTGGACCCGGGCACGTTGACGTCGCATACGCCCCCGACTACGAGGCCGCGCTGGGGACCGTCGTCGACTTCGTGGGCACCGTGCGCTCCCAGGCGAGCCAGGGTGGCAAGCGGCGCACGGTCGCGGTGCTGTGCAGGCGACGCAAGGACTTCGCGTACGTGGACGCGGCCCTGCGCGACGCCGGAATCCCGACGGAGATCGTGGGGCTCGGCGGTCTGCTCGACCAGCCCGCCGTGCAGGACGTGCGTGCCGCGCTGGAGCTGGCATACGACGTCGAGACCTCCCCGTGGCTGGCCCGCCTGTTGGCGGCCATCGACCTGGGGGCCACCGACCTGATGGCGCTGGGCGATTGGTCGCGTGTCCTCGCCCGCTCGGAGGGTGCGAACCCGCACCAGGCGGTCCTTCTGGATGCGGTGGATTCCCCGCCGGATCCGGGGTGGGCGGCCGAGGGACGGCCCGCGATCAGCGAGGAGGCGGTGCGCCGTGTGCGCCTGCTGGGCGAGCGCTTGCGGCAGGTGCGCGAGGGCGTGGGGCGTTCGGTCACCGAGCAGGTCGAGCGGGCGATCCTCATCATGGGCACGTTGGATGACGTGATCGCCGATCCGCTGTCGATGGGCGGGCGCGCCGCGCTCGATGAGTTCATCGCGGTGACGGCGGCCTACGAGAAGGACACGCCGGGGGCCTCCCTCGGCTCCTTCCTGGCCTACCTGCGCATGGCCGACGAGCGCGAGGACGGGCTTGAGGCACCCCTGGGGGAGCCGGATCCGCGCGCCGTGCAGATCATGACGGTCCACGCCTCCAAGGGACTCGAGTGGGATTGCGTCGTCGTCTTCGGTTTGAGCGATGGCATCTTCCCGTCGCACGACAAGCGCAAGACGGTGTCGTGGCTGGACGAGCCGCCGATCGCTACCGCGTGGCTGACGGATGCCAGCGCGTTGCCGCACCCGCTGCGCGGGGATCGCGCGGATCTGCCTCCGTTCCTCTTGGATGTGGAGGGGGAGTCCAAGCCTTCTGCCGCCTATTCGAAGTGGGTGAAGGGGCACTACGGGCGCGCGCTGGGTGTTCACGCGGAGCGCGAGGAGCGCCGCCTGGCGTACGTGGCGATGACGCGTGCTCGCAGCGTCCAGCTCCTCGTCGGCTCGTGGGTCTATCGGACGGGTTCGACCTCGCGTCAGCCCTCCCGCTACCTGATGGAGGCACGCGCACAGCTGTTCGGTGATGCGCCGGATCTGGTCGATGACTCGCTCGCGGCCGTGGGGGATCGCGGTGTGTGGGCCAGGGGAGATTGGCGCAGCCTGGGGGTGGAATCGGTGTCCGGGGCCGGGGTGTGCCTGATCGCGCCGGAGCCCGGCGACGAGGACATCGTCGAGGGCGAGGCCGCCGTGGCGTCGGTGTCGTTCCCGCAGGAGGCGGGTCCCTCGCGCCAGAGGGTCGCGGCGGCTGCGCGGGCCGTCGAGGAACAGATCCGCGACCTGGCGCAGGATCAGGACGTGTACGAGGCCTTGGCGCAGCTGGGGGATGACCCCGCGGTGCGCGATACGGTTGCACTCATCGAGGAGTATCACCTCGGACTGGAGACGCCGGTCGTGGACCTGTGGGCCGAGCGTGTACCTGCGACGTCCGTCTCTGCTCTCCTGCAGGACGCGGATGAGTTCGCGCGAGATATGCGCCGACCGATGCCGGCGCGTCCCAGCTCGTTCTCGGCGCTGGGAACGGTGTTTCACGCGTGGGTGGAGCGCGAGCTGCACCTCGCGAGCGCGGATCCTGCCTCGGAGATTACTGAGAGCCTCGGCGTGAGCGCGGGGGAGGACGGCGCGCTGGCAGGCGGCGACGACGGAGCTGACGAGGCCCTGCTGACGGACGGTGAGCGCGAGCGCCTGGAGCGGCTGCGCGCGAACTTCCGTGTGTTTATTGCGGACGAGCTCGCGGATTACCGGGCCGTCGCGATCGAGGAGGCCTTCTCGGTCGAGGTGGGCGGCGTGTCCGTCCAGGGCCGTATCGACGCCGTGTTCGAGCGAGTGCGCGGCAACGGGCCCCGCTTCCTGGTCGTCGACTGGAAGAGCGGGCGCCCGGTGAGTGCGACGACCAAGCCGGACAAGGTCGCGTACTTCGTCACCCAGCTGCGCCTGTACCAGCGCGCATGGGCGGCCCGCATGGGCGTGGACGTGTCGGAGGTGGGTGCGATGGTTGCCTTCCTGGCGGGTCCCTCGCACCACACGCTCGAGAGCCTGGAGGACATGCTGGGGGCGGGCACGTCGTCCCTGGACGAGGCGCTACGGGATGTTCTCGACAATTAAAATCCCTGTTTAATGCAACGTGGCGGGTGACGGGCGGACAAGAGTTTGTCAAAAACAATTGAAAAGCCTGTCGCCCGCGTTGCCGGAGGCCTTCAAAGGAGAGTCAGGCTTAATCGCCAGATGTGATGAATTTAAAAATCACGCTTGTGTGCCCTGCTCAGAGGCTGGTACTGTTGTCCTGTCAATTTCAATGACGAGAGACGGCACTTTCGGGAACGTTCCCGGACACGCGTTACAGAGAGGCGACGCGCGACCACTGGAACCCCGGTGCCCCTGACAAGGAAGGAGCGCAGCGTGCGCCCCACTATCTCCAAGTTCCTCGCACTCGGTGCGACCGCCTCGGCCTTCGCCCTGCTGGCAGGAGCGTGCGGTTCCGGAAGCACCGCGACCAGCGGATCTGGCTCCGACCAGGTCCACCAGATGTACACCTGGGTCTCCACGGACAACGACCGCGCCCAGTGGCAGTCCTTCATTGATGCGGCCAGGGAGAAGGATCCCAACTTCACCCTGACGTTCGATGGACCGTCGTTCAATGACTACTGGACCAAGGTCAAGACCCGCATGGTTGCCTCGGACGCACCCTGCATCCTCACCACGCAGGCCGCTCGCGCGCAGGAGCTGTCCGGAATCCTCGAGCCCCTCGACTCCTACATGGAAGCCGCCGGCATCAAGGCCTCCGACTACAACGCTGCGATGATGCAGGGCATGACGGTCGATGGCAAGGTTCTGGCCCTGCCCTACGACGCTGAGCCCGACGTCCTGTACTTCAACCGTGAGATGTTCGAGCAGGCCGGCCTTCAGGCCCCCTCGACCTCCTACACGACCGAGCAGTTCCTCAAGGATGCCAAGGCCCTGACGGGTGACGGCAAGTACGGCATGGCTGTCAAGCCGCTCCTCCTGGGCAATGCCCCCGGTGACTTCGGCATCGCGTTTGGGGGCCAGGTCTCCAAGGACGGTAAGAACACCCTGACGGATCCCAAGTTCGTTGAGGGCGTCCAGTTCGCCTTCGATCTGGTCCACAAGGAGCAGGTCGCGGCCGCCCCGAACGCCGCCGACAACGACGGCCCCGCGCAGACCGCCTTCACCTCCGGCACCGCCGCAATGATCATCGATGGCCCGTGGATGTACGGCTCCTTCGAGAAGGAGCTGGGCGATAAGCTCGGCGTCGCCGTCATCCCGACCCCCACCGGCCAGCCTCGCGCGGTCATCCAGGGGTCCGGCTTCGGCATCTCGAAGTCCTGCCCCGACAAGCAGGCTGCCTTCGATGTTCTCAAGCAGCTGGTGACCCCCGAGGTCATCGGCACCGTCGCTGACAAGCAGGGCATTGTCCCCTCGGTCGAGTCCGCGATGGACAAGTGGGCCGCCAACAAGCCCGAGGACAGCGCCGAGGCCGTGCGCGTCCTCCTCGAGAATGGCACCCCGCTCGTGACCACGTCGACGTGGAACCAGATCAACACGTCCTTCCAGCAGTACTCGCCTGAGGGATTCCGCGGCACCAAGACCGCTCAGGAGATCCTCACCGATCTGCAGAACTCCGCTGGCTGATCCCAGCTCACCATGAACGAGGCCGGGGAACGCTCGGTTCCCCGGCCTCGTTTCGTGGGTTTCTCCCGTTAGCGCTAACGGTGGTGCGAGCGGGACCATGGAACCCACTGAATCTCGACGGAAAGGTGTGCATAGCTCATGAGCGTTGACACTGTGAAACCCGGCCGCGAGGCGCCCTTGGGCGCGGCGGGCGCGGGGGAGGCGAAGGCCTCCAAGCGCGGCAAAGACTCCGCGCGCGCTGAGGGTCGGCGGGGCGATGGCCTGCGCGCCCTCGTCTACCTGTCGCCTGGAATGACGGGCTTCGTTCTCTTCATCGTCCTGCCCCTGATCGCGTCCCTCGTGATCTCCTTCTTCGACTGGTCGATCTTCGGAGGTGGCCGCTTCATCGGAGTGGAAAACTACCGGCGCATGCTCAGCGGCGAGGACCCGGCGTTCTGGACGGTCATGCGCAACACCGTCGTGTTCGCCGCCTGCTACACGGCGCTGAACCTGGTGATCTCGATCGGCCTGAGCTACTGGCTCCAGCGCGTTCCCGAATGGCTGAGCCGTGTCCTGCGCGTCATCTTCTTCATTCCGGTCGTCACGCCGATGGTAGGTAACGCGCTGATCTGGCGCCTCTTGCTCTCCGACAACGGCGTGGTCAACTCTGCCCTGGCTGTCTTCGGGATCAAGCACATCCCCTTCCTCAACCACCCGACTCTCGCGATGGTCTCGCTGCTCATGATGAGCCTGTGGCAGGGCCTGGGCTACAACATCGTCGTCCTGACGGCCGGCCTCAACGGCCTGAACTCCTCGGTGCTCGAGGCTGCGACGATCGACGGCTGCAACGGCGTCCAGCGCTTCTTCAAGGTCGTCTTCCCGATGATCTCTCCGACCGTCTTCTTCTGCACGGTCATGACGATTATCGGCGCCTTCAAGGTCTTCGCTCAGCCCTACTTCCTGACGTTGGGCGGCCCGGGCGAGGCGACCAACACGATCGTGCTGGCCCTGTACCGCAACGGTTTCTCTTTCGACAAGCTCGGCTACGCGTCCGCGATGGCGTGGGTGCTGTTCGTGATTGTCATGACGGTGACGGCCCTGCAGTTCGCTGGCCAGAAGAAGTGGGTGAATTACGATGCGTAACAAGAAGCGTCTTTCCACGATCATTTCGGTTATCCTGCTTGGGATCATCGCGGTCGGTTTCCTCTTCCCCTTCGTGTGGATGGTCGCGACCTCCCTCAAGCCCACGACCGAGGTCTTCAGCCTGAGCCCGACGGGTAGTCGAATCGCCTGGGACAACTATCCGTCGGCTCTGCGTTCGATTCCCTTCGGCCGAGTCGTCCTCAACTCGTTCATCGTCTCGCTGGCCGGCGCGGCCCTCGTGGTCGTCGTGTCGGTGCTGTCGGCCTACGCGTTCGCGCGCCTGCGTTTCAAGGGCCGCGACCAGCTGTTCATGCTGTTCCTGGGCACGCTGGTGCTGCCCCAGGAAGTCCTCGTGATCCCGCTGTACATCGGCATGCAGCGCATGGGCCTGGTGAACTCCTACTTCGCCCTCATCGTGCCCTTCGCTTTCGGCGCGTTCGGTGCGTTCCTGATCCGCCAGTTCCTCATGTCCCTGCCCCTCGAGTTTGAGGAAGCCGCCCGCATCGACGGCTGCAGCGACTGGAAGATCCTGACGAAGATCCTGCTGCCCCTGCTCAAGGCGCCGATCACGGTGGTTGGCGTGTTCGCGTTCATCGACTACTGGTCCGCGTTCCTGTGGCCCCTCATTGTGGTCAACGATTCGTCGCTGGCGACGATCCCGCTGGGCCTGCAGATGTTCTCGGGTGAGCGCGGCACCGACTGGGGCCCGCTGATGGCCGCGGTCACGATGACGACGATCCCGTCGATCCTGCTGGTCGTGTTCCTGCAGAAGCAGCTGGAAAAGGGCGTCACCCTGGGCGCCTTCGGAGGACGGTAATGAGCGTGAGCGGAACGATGACCGATACCGAGCGCTGGAGTGCGCTGTCGCGCCCGACCCCGCAGTGGTTCGAGGAGGCTCCGCTGGGCATCTTCGTCCACTGGGGCCCCTACTCGGTCCCAGCGTGGGCCGAGGACCATGGCGAGCTGGGCGTCGAGGAGGATTGGGAGGCCTGGTTCACCCACAATTCCTACGCGGAGTGGTACTTCAACACGATTCGTATTCCGGGCTCCCCGGCCGCGCTGCGGCACAAGGACCTGTACGGGTCGGCCTCGTACGACGCGTTCCTGGACGCGTGGGACCCCGACGCGTGGGATCCGGCCGAGTGGATGCGCCTCTTCCACCGTGCCGGCGCCGGCTACGCGGTGCTGACGACTAAGCATCACGACGGCGTGACCCTCTGGGATGCCCCTGAGACGGGCACACGCAACACCGTGCGCCGAGGCCCACGCACTGACCTCGTGGCGGGCTTCGCGGATGCCGCGCGCGACGAGGGCCTGCGGGTTGGCCTGTACTACTCGGGCGGCCTGGACTGGCACTACCGCCCCCACCGCCCGATCCTCTCCGAGGACGACTGCAAGGACCTGTGCCGCCCCAAGGATGCCGACTACGCGCGCTACTGCTTCGTGCACGTGCGCGACCTGATCGACCGCTACCAGCCGGACGTCATCTGGAATGACATCGAGTGGCCGGACGAGGGCAAGAACTTCGGCCCCCACGGCCTGGGTACGCTCTTTGAGTACTTCTACGCGGCGCGCCCCGAGGGCGTCACGAACGACCGCTACGGCGGCGTTCACGCGGACTACCTGACGAGCGAATACCAGCACATGGGCGACTCGGAGACGAGTGGCAAGCCGTGGGAGAACTGCCGAGGCGTCGGCCTGTCGTTTGGCTACAACCGTGCCGAGGGCGAGCATCAGTACCTCAGCGGTGCGGCCGCCGTCCGCCACCTGGTGGACGTGGTCTCTCGCGGCGGTCGCCTCCTGCTCAACGTGGGTCCGAAGGCCGATGGTACGATCCCGCGCGAGCAGCGCGAGTGCCTCGAGGGCCTGGGCGCGTGGAACGAGCTGTACGGATCGGAGCTGCGCGGCGTGCGTGCGCTGTCGGCCAAGGAACTCGAGGACGTCACCGCTCAGTCGGCCGGGGACGAGGCCTGGGTGCGTCTCCTCGTTCACGAGGACCACGTCGCCGTGGTGGTGGATGCATCCGTCACGCAGGTGTCGGGGCTGCCGAGCGGATTCGACTACTCGCGATCCGCGACTCTGACGCCGGGCGCGGCGTGCGCCGGGGATGGCCAGAGCCTGACCCTGCAGGCGGGGGAGCAGCCTCCGAGCGATGCTCGCGGCGATGCTCTGCCGCTGGTCATCACCGCCCCACGGGCGTGAGACGAGGTTGTCGGCGCGGGCCTGGGCCCGCGCCGACAACTTTTTATACGAGCAGCGGCACCGTTGCCACGATCGTCGTCAGTGTCGACTAGGGTCATAGCCGGAGATTCCTGATTGGTGCGGGTGATATCGGTGGGAAAACACCCCGAGGAGACAGAAATGATGGGGCCCGCTGTACGATAGAGGCATCGGTATGTGTGTGGGAGGAGGAACGCCATGAGCACGCGTGTCGCCGTCAGTCAGCCAGTGCTCTCGTGGGCCCTCCGCCGCTCTGAGCGTACCTTCGAGGACACGCTGACGAAGTTCCCAAAACTTGGGGACTGGATGGACGGAAGCGGCCAGCCGACTCTTCACGACCTCGAGAAGTTTGCGGCTTACACCCACACGTCCCTCGGTGCGCTCATCATGCCTGAACCACCCGATGAGGCACTGCCTATTGCCGATATGCGTACCCGTGAGAGTGCCGCTATTGAGCGTCCCTCTGGGAATCTTCTCGACACCATCGACCGCTATCAGCAGTTCCAGGATTGGTATCACGATTACGCCCTCGAACAGGGAGCGGAGAAACTTCCATTCCTAGGGTCTGCGAGCGCGCAGGATTCCCCACGGGTTATTGCTCGCCGCGTACGCTCTCTCCTGCAACTCGATCACGTGTCGGCGACCGGGACCCAGCAATGGTGCCACGATATCGTCGCAGCGCTTGAAGGCGTTGGGGTGCTTGTCATGAGGAGCGGCGTCGTCGGTGCGAGCAACACGAGGAAGCTCTCTACGAGGGAGTTCCGTGGATTTAGCCTCTACGACGACATTGCCCCCTTGATTTTCGTCAATGTCGCTGATGAACCATATAGCGCACAGAACTTCACCCTCCTGCACGAGTTTGCTCACTTGCTCCTCGGCCACAGCGCATTGTCTGGGGGTGATCGGTTGCTTGGCGGAACCGGTGAAGAGGCATGGTGCAATCGCGTCGCTGCATGTGTGCTGCTGCCTGACGAGGCACTGACAGCTTTCAATGAAGCGACGACTGTACAGGACTACCGTGCAGTCGCGCGTTGCTTTGGTGTGTCCGCCGAGGTTGCACTCCACAGACTGCACGGGGCTCGCCGGATCGACGAGGAGCGTTACGGTGAGCTTCTAGACGCGGTGCGCGCTGACTACGGTGGCGAGAAGCGCCGCAGTGGCGGTGGTAACTATTACAACACCCTCACCGCGCGTCTTGGGCGTTCATTTGCGACCGCGATCGTTGCGTCCACCCTGGAGGGGCGTACGGGATTCACGGAGAGTTTCCGTATGATCGGCACACACAAGAGGGAAGTCTTCGACGAACTGGCGAGACATCTCCAGGTGGTGTGAGCGATGTACGTCCTCGACACGAACGTTTTCATCGATGCTGCAAACGCGTACTATGCGTTCGATCTGGCTCCCGGATATTGGGACTTCCTCGTTCAGCTATTCGACTCTCACCACGCCGTGAGTATCAAGTCGGTGTACGACGAACT
>CAUTRF010000003.1:0-93771 GCA_963540795.1 uncultured Actinomyces sp. | reverse complement strand
CCGACGGAGTCCTGGTGCGCCCAGCCGAGTTTGCGGCAGATACCTACACCAAGCCGGAACTGCCCGAAGAAGCCAAAGAAAACACGGAACGCGGCGCCGAGGCCGCTGCGGAGCATTATCTAGCCCTCATGGTCTATGCATGGAACACTGGAGACACAGAGCTATTCGAAGAGATGTCCGCAAGTGATTCGCAGTTCGCTCGCGAGGTGACACAGAGGATTAGATCCCTGTATGACGAAGGATGGCTATACAACGATTCGTCGATCGTGGAACATGTTCTCAAGCTCGAACCTGCTGAAGCGTCGGACGGAGATGGGGCCGACAATGCGGTTGCTGTGGTCCTAGCTATTAACTCAACGGACGGGACGATTTGTCGGAAGAAGAATATATATGTGCGCGAGCAGCAGTACCATTCCATCTTCGCATTAGTGCTGACATGGGACGATGGGCACTGGGTCGTGACTCGAGCTGGAATGGAAAAAACTGATGACTAAGAAAATTCTCGGAGTCTGGTCAGCAATAGTTCTGGCCATTCTGGCAGTTGTGATTCTACCTCAATCGGTGCGCGCAGAAGAATCTGATCCACCTCCAATTTTCGATACAGATGCGCACGATGATGCCGTTGACGCACTCCTTCAACAAGGAAAAGAGCAGTACAGCAGTGGTGCGCAGCCCAGTGCAGAAACACCAAATGATGACTCAATCCGCCTGTCGAATTCTGCTGATGCTAGCGCAGAGGCGCACGCCTATGCGGAGGACGATCAGTGCGATGGCCACACGATGCACACGGTGACGTTGCCGGATGGGACCGAATCCGCGCCATTTGTGTGTGCGCACATCACGCGGAAGGGGAATGGTGATGCTACAGGGCAGCCTCCAACGACGCGCGAGATCCTGTACTACGCAGCCACGACGATCCATGCTGATGGCGCGGGCCTGCATAAGCGGCCCGAGGGGGTGTCGTACACGAACAAGTACATTCCCACGCTCGTCGCCGCCACCCACCCCACGCAAACCCACACTGTCACGCTGTTGGGCCGCGACATCACCATCACTTTGACGGCCACGTCCTACACGTGGAGCTGGGGAGATGGGACCCCGGACCTGACCACGACCTCGCCGGGCATGCCCTGGCAAGAAGGAATGGACCCCAACACGGACCCCGCCCTGATCCGCCACTACTACAAGGCACCCAACGGGTGGAAGTCCTTCCTGGACGGACCCTACCCCTCCGCCACGCGCACCATCACCCTGACCACCACATGGGCGGGCACGGCCACCAACCCCTTCACGGGCGACACCCAGACCATCAGCGGCCTGGTCACCACCACCGAAACAACCGGCCCGTTCCCGCTCGGCCAGCTCATCGTCAACAACACCGACACCTCAGAAGAAAAACAAGGCCACTAAAACGCGGAGCAGGTGCGAATCTACGCCACCACCATGGCCGCAGTGCCCGCGCACATGAGGGCGAGGCCGAGCAGGTAGCGCCGCGTGAAACGCTCGTGAAACGCCACGGCTGACACGACAACCGTCACGAGGATCGACAGCTTATCAATGGGCACCACGACCGAGGCGGGCCCGTCCTTCAGCGCGTGATAGTACGCCAGCCACGACGCGCACGTCGCAGCGCCCGACGCGACGATAAACGCCAGCTCGCGCAAAGGAATCGACCGCACCTCGCCCAGACGCCCCTGCGCGCCCACGATCACCCACGCCATCGTCAGCACCACCAGCGTGCGCACCGCCGTCCCCAGCGTCGGATCAACCCCAGAAATGCCGACCTTCCCGAGGATCGACGTCAGCGCGGCAAACAGTGCGGACGCAAGCGCGAACGTCAGCCAGCTCCCGCCCCCGCGTAGCGCTCGAGGCAGGCCCGATAACTCAGCGGGTTCCACCATTAGGAGCGTCCCCGCCGTGATCGCGATAATCCCGGCCGCGCCCCACACGCTCACCGGCTCGCCCAGCAGGATGAGCGCGAGGATGATCGCCAGGACCGTCGACAGCTTGTCGATCGGCGCCACGCGGGACACGTCCCCTCGGGAGAGCGCAGCGAAGTAGCACAGCCACGAGACTCCCGTCGCCAACCCGGACAACATCAGGAACAGCGCAGAGGTCCCGTCGATAGACGCGACGCCGGAAGCCGTTCCCGTCAGCGCCGCCATGCCCCACGCCCCCGCGGCCACGACAACCGTGCGCAGCGCCGTCGCGACCGTTGAACTCGTCGACGCGACGCCCGCCTTCGCCAGGACGGCGGTCAGCCCCGCGAACAGGGCTGATAGAGCGGCGGCGACGATCCACATGAGACCAGAGTATGTCCGTTCCTGACGCCCTCGCACCCGAGCAAAATGACGGTGTGTCATGAGCGCCATCACTGAGGAAAACTAGGTTATAGTTATCGCGTATCCAGACCTCATGGTGAGGCGACAACGGAGTGTAAAGGAACGAGATGAGCGAGAACCTTGACGAGCTCGGCACCAACGGTGAATTCGAAGAAAATGGCCGGGAGATCGTGCTTGATACCAGCGGCGAAGCGGAACTCACGAGCGATGCGGCCGAGGGGGTTGCCGAGCTGCGCGACACGATTGCCCAGCAGGACTCCGAAGCCGAACAGTACGCGATCGAGTTCCTCAAGAAGGTCGTGCGCATCCGCGGCGTGCGCATCACCCGCGACGAGTTCCTCCGTCAGGAGCTACGCAAACTCCACATGAGTGACGACGCGATCGCGAGCGCGGTTAACTCCAACCCTGTCCTCGCGGGCGTCAGCCTGACCGATCTCGACAAGCTCGCGGACGGCATCATCTCCTTCGAGACGAACAAGTCTGCGGCGATGTCCTTCGCCGCCGGCCTCCCCGGCGGCTTTGCGATGCTCGGCACGATTCCCGCAGACATGACCCAGTACTACGTGCACGCCTTCAGGATCATGCAGAAGCTCGCCTACCTGTACGGCTGGCGTGAGCTCCTCAGCGACATGGATGAGGTCGACGACGAGACGATCGGTGTTCTCGCGGTGTTCTTCGGCGTCATGCTTGGGGTTGGTGGCGCGGCCCAGTCCCTGACGGCGTTCGCGCGTTCGGTCGCGATGCCCGCCTTCCAAAAGCAGGTGACGAAGCAAGCTCTGACGAAGACCTCGTGGTACCCGGCCATGAAGCACTGTCTGCGATACATCGGCATCAACCTCACGAAAAAGGGATTTGCGCAGGGCGTTTCCAAGGCTATCCCGCTCATCGGTGGCGCCGTCTCGGGTGGCATGACCTTCGTGTCGCTTCAGTCCCAGTCCCACCGCCTCAAGAATCACCTGCGTGAGCTGCCGGCTCCCGGAGTGGACGCCGAAGTGTGGAAGCAAGCTGTCATTGACGCGACCCCCGACGACCAGGAGCCGAGCGTGCTGGACAACGCCCAGCAGGCGTTCGAGAGCACGACCAAGGCCGTCGCGAGTGGTGCAAAGACTGCGGCCAGCGGCATCGCCGATGGTGCGATGACCGCGGCCTCCGGCATCGCGGATGGTTTCAAGGGCCTCTTCGGTCGGCACAAGTAAGGGTCATCGGTCACGAGGCCGGGGTAGGGGACGCGTAACAGCGCGTCCCTGCCACGTCCTCGTCAATCCTGGGCTGAGGGGAGCGGGAACCCGCTAGAGTGGGGCAACATAAGTGCGCTGCCAGCGCGTTGCCAGACGAGGAGGAGCTCGATGCCCGACACGACGAACGCCCGCGCCCACAGCAGCCAGCCGACCAGAGCTGCCGCGGGACAGCAACCCGAGGCGGAACAGCGTGCCCTCGAATTCCTGGCGAAGGTCGTGCGCGTGCCCGGCGTGCGCGTCAACCGCGATGATTTCCTGCGCCAGGAGCTGCGCAAGCTCTCCCTGAGCGACGACACAATCGCACGGGCAATCGACTCGAATCCGCTGCTCGCCGGAGTTGCCCTGACCGAGATCGACAGGCTCGCGGAGGAGGTGATCTCCTACGAGACGAACAAGTCGGCGGCCATCTCCTTCGTCGCGGGTCTTCCCGGCGGTTTTGCGATGCTCGGGACGATTCCCGCGGACCTGATGCAGTACTACGTGCACGCGCTGAGGATCATGCAAAAGCTTGCCTACCTGTACGGCTGGGGCGATCTCCTCCCGGACGGCCGAGACGCTGATGACGACACGCTCGGCGTGCTCGCCGTGTTCTTCGGCGTCATGCTGGGGGTCGGAGGCGCGGCCCAGTCCCTGACTGCGTTCGCGCGCGTGGCCGCCAAAACCGCCTACCAGAACCACGCGACCAAACGCGCCCTCATGAGCATCACCTGGTACCCGGTCGTCAAGCACAGCCTGCGTCTCATCGGCATCAACATCACGAAGAGTACCGCCGCCAGGGGATTTGCGAAGATCGTCCCCGTCATCGGTGGCTTCGTCTCGAGTGGCCTGACCTTCATGGCGCTCCAGTCCCAGTCCGCGCTCCTCAAAGAGCACCTGCGCGAGATCCCGCCTCCCGGCGTCGACGTCGACGAGTGGGACCGGCATCGCCTCGGCGCGGTCACAAAGACGCGGACGCCTGAGCCGGTGGAGAGCATGCGCAAGGGCCTGCGTGGTAAAGCGAAGGTCGTGATGGTCGGTGCCAAGAGCGCGGCCTCCGGTATCGCTGACGGCGCTTCCAGTATTTCTGCTGGTCTGAAGGAGCGTCGGGGGCGTCGCCAGTAACGACATCACCGACGAGGCCTGGGCCGGGCCGCGCTCAACCGTGGCGCTCAGCCCGGGCCTCGTGACCGTGTATAACCGGGCACTGTTTGCCCTCCACGCGCGCCCGGGGGAGGGGAAATCTGCCACGATATGCGGGTGAATGAGACGACTGACCCGGCCCTGGCCTCGTCCGTGACGGAGGCGGGCCCCCTGATCCTGCAGGCTTTCGCTTGGGACATGGCCCCGGATACCAGCCACTGGCGCTACCTCGCCGCCCGCGCCCAGGCGATCGCGGACCTGGGCGTGACAGTGATCTGGTTGCCGCCCGCATACAAGGGCCACGAGGGCATCGAGGACGTCGGCTACGGCGTCTACGACCTGTACGACCTGGGCGAGTTCGACCAGAGGGGCTCCGTGCCCACGAAGTATGGGACGAAGGACGAGTATCTGGCCGCCATCGCTGCCCTGCACGAGGCGGGAATCGCCGTGTACGCAGACATCGTCCTCAACCACCGAATGGGTGCCGACGAAACCGAGACTGTGCGCGCCACCCCGATCAATCCCCAGAACCGTCATGAGGCGATCGGGGAGATGGAGACGATCGAGGCGTGGACCCGCTTCACGTTCCCGGGGCGCGCGGGCGCGTACTCGGACTTCACGTGGGACTGGACGTGCTTCCACGGTATCGACTGGGATGAAGCCACGAAGCGCAACGGCCTGTGGCTCTTCGAAGGCAAGCAGTGGAACGAGTCCGTCGACACCGAGTTCGGCAACTTCGACTACCTGATGGGCTGCGACGTGCACGTCACCGACCCCCGCGTCAGCGAGGAGCTGGACCGCTGGGGTCAGTGGTACGTCGAGACGACCGGCGTGGATGGGCTGCGCCTGGACGCCGTCAAGCACGTGGGCTCGGACTTCTACGCCCGCTGGCTCGAGGACCTGCGAGCCTCGACGGGGCACCCCCTGCCCGCCGTCGGCGAGTACTGGAGCAGCGAGGTGGCCGAACTCGAGGACTACCTGGCGCGAGTCCCCAACGTCATGCTCTTCGACGTTCCCCTGCACTATCACCTGCACGATGCGTCGGTTTCGGACGGCAACGTGGACCTCTCTCGCCTGTGGGAGAACACGCTGACGGCCAACCGTCCCGACAAGTCCGTCACCTTCGTCGAAAACCACGACACTCAGCCAGGCCAGTCCCTAGCTTCCACGGTCGCCCCCTGGTTCAAGGCGGCCGCCTACACCCTCATCCTCTTCAACGAGGCCGGGGTTCCCTGCGTGTTCTGGGATGACCTCCTGGGCTCCCGGGAGTCTGACGACCTGCCTGCCGTGCGTGAGCTGCCGATCCTCATGGGGATCCGGGCCCGCGCGGCTGTCGGCCCGCAGCACAATGCCTTCGATAATCCCGACGTGGTCGGCTTTGCCCGCGAAGGCAAGGACGAGGTCCCCGGCTCCGGCTGCGCCGTCATCCTCTCTGACCGGATGGCCGCCGAGAAGACCCTCTACGTGGGAACACGCCACGCAGGCCAGGAATGGGAGTGCGTCATCGGAGGCCACCCGTCCGTGCGCGTCGCCGACGACGGAACGCTCACCGGAGCGGTCAGCGACGGCGGCCTCAGCGTCTACGTGCCCCGCCGCAGCGAGTAGAGCACCGACCGTATAACGAACCCCGGCCTCGTCCGAAAAACGAGGCCGGGGAAAGTGTCTGTGCGAGCGTTACTTGCTCGAGCCGCCCAGCGCTGGGATGCGCTCGATCTGCTCCTTGAAGAAGGACTCGGACGCGGAGATGAAACGGTCGATATTGATCGACACCTGCGCGTCGGTCATGCCGTAGCGAGAGGAGACGAACTGCTCGGCGCACACGCGCTGCGTGCCGTCGTCCAGCGTCGCGACGTAGACCTTGGGCCACTTGGTGGCCGCGTTCCAGTCGTTGCACGCCTGGATCAGGCGCGGGCGCAGCTCCATCGACACGTCCTCGCGGATGCCGCCCCACATGCTCAGGTCCGCGCCGTTGTCGATCACGGAGAACACGTAGTAGCCGTTCGTGAAGCCCGTGCGCAGGCGATTGTCCTCAACGTCGTACCTGTAGTCGTTGCGCTCGAAGAAGTCGACAAGCGCTCGCATATCGAGGGGACGCACGACTGTACGACGTTCGAGGGCGCGCTTGCACTCCTCGATGACCTGCGGAGCATCCTCGTGGGTGGGGTCCATCGCGAGGCACTGCTCCAGGTACGTCATGGCACTTTCTTCTTCGTCCTGCCAGTACAGGGCGGTGCCAATGCGGTAGTACCACTGCGGGTCAGCCATGCCCTCGGCCTCAACGCTGCGCAGCAGCTCCACCGCGTGCTTGATGTGTTCCTGGAAGGAATCCATGTAGGGCTGGGCGTAGTTGATGTAGGCGCGTGCCAGCAGGCTCGTCAGCTCGTAGTCCATCGCCGCCGGAGGCTGTCCCTCGATGAGCGCGATAATCTTCTGATGTTCCTTCTCCTCATGGAGGAGAGCAATCTGGTTGATAAGCGACTCACGCGATTCCATGGAAGCTCCTTCGTGTCGAGGCCGAATCTGACTACCAGGTCACAAGCATAACAGGGCGTGTGGACGCGCCACAGCCCCGCTCAAGGCCCGCACTGTGTAGTGTTGGTGAGTTAGCTCCAGCGAGAGAAACGGGGAGAGCATGTCTGATGATCTGCGTGCGCGCATGAGCGAGTCCGATGCCGCCCACTGGGACGAAATCCAGCGGTGGAAGGACACGCAGATGCGCCCGATCCGCCCCCGAGTCATCACGCAGCGCGTCCGCTCGGCGGCCCTCGCGCCCCTGGGCAAGGCTGTGTCCATTGCGCGCAAGGTGCCCGGCGGCGAAGCGCTGACTCGAACCGTGTCCTCCGCTGCCGTCGGCCTCGTCGAGCTGGCAGCCTCCGCGTCCGAGGCCTCGGTGCGCCGCAAGCGTATCCTCAAGGCCTATCGTTCCGCTGGCTTTGACGTGCGGACCCTGCAGGACATCCGATCGCTGACGCTCGACGACGTCCTTGCCGTCAAGCCACGCCTGAGCCTGGCCTACTCGACGACTGTGGCCGCCGAGGGAGCGGTGAGTGGCGTGTTCGCCTCGGGCGGCTCCGTCGCCGCCGTGCTCGGCATGGGCGTGGCCTCCGCCCCGGGAGTGGGGGTCACGGCCTCGGCGATCGCCGTCGACATCACGACCTTCCTGGCGGCTGCGACACGCCTCGTTGCGCACACGGCCGCGTACTACGGCTACGACACGGAGGACCCCACGGAGCGGCTCTTCTCCACGATGGTTCTCTCGCAGGCGATCGACCCGATGGGCAGCGGTCACGATTTCGTTGTCGAAAAGCAGGCGACGATGCTGGCCTTCAACAAGGTGATGCGTGACCTTGCCCGGCGCGGTTCGCTCGACGGTCTCGGCGGCAACGTGGTCGTGAGTGCAATGAACTCCCTCTTCAGCGCAATGGGCGTACGCCTGGCATCCCGGAAGCTCGCGCAGATCGTCCCAGTCGCGGGCGTTGTCGTGAGCGCCGGGCTGAATGCCGCCCTGATGCGCAGCATCGGCGAGACTGCTGATCACCTGTATCGCGAGCGCTTCCTCGCGGAACGCTATGGCCGAGTGGAGACCGTCGACGGTGCCTCGACGGGCCTGGCGAGGCCTGCCGACACCCAGGAACTGAGCGCGAACATCGCGCGCTATGTGGAGATTGCCGAGGCCGAGAGTCGCCCGTAGGGCCGCCCCGGCACTCGCCTAGCTGCGCGAGTTCCAGTTCTGCCAGTCGTTCCAGTCGTCCTCGTCCTGCGCGTCGACCGAAATCATCGGCGCGTGAGAGGACTCAATCGGCTCATCGATCTCGGGTTCGGGCGAGACGGCAGCTTCGTTGCGCTTCTTGCGATGCTTGCCCCAGCCCCACAGCCTGCGGTGCTTCTTGTCGCCTTCCTGCTCGCGCGGGGCTTCCTTCTTCTGGGAGATTTCCGCGTTCCAGTCCTCCTGGAAGGGGGGCGCAGCGGCCGGCATCTGGAGGGATGCGGGCATGTGTGGGGATGCGGGTGCCTGCGGCTGCTCGACGACCGAGGGCATCGCGGGTGCACTCTGCTCGAGGGGAGTCGGCATCATCGGGGGAGCGGACATCTGAGGAGCGGGCTCGGGCTGGCGCGCTGGCGCGGCCGATTCGGGCGTCTCCCAGTCCGCAGGCCTCACTCGGCGGACACGACGAATCTGTGCGGTCGGCATCTCCGCGTCATCAATAAATGACATCGACGAGGCCGGGGCAGGTTCCGCGATCGGTTCGGGCTCGGCGACGGGTTCGGGCTCGACGACGGGCTCGTGCTCGATGACCGGTTCGGGTTCGGCGACGGGCTCGGGTTCAACTACCACGACGGGTTTGGGCTCGACGACGGGCTCGTGCTCGATGACCGGTTCGGGTTCGATGACCGGTTCGGGTTCGGCGACGGGCTCAGGCTCGATGACCGGCTCGGGTTCGGCGACGGGCTCGGGCTCGATGACCGGCTCGGGTTCGGCGACGGGCTCGGGTTCGACTATCACGACGGGTTCGGGCTCGATGACCGGTTCGGGCTCGACGACGGGTTCAGGCATCGGGATGGCGGCCTGGCGCACCTTCGGGATCAGCATTGTCTCAGGAGCGTCGACGGTGCTCGCGGGCGGCGACGGCACGGGCGGGACAGGAGGTTCGGGCATGGGAACCGGCACCGACTGTGCCGCAGGTGTTTCTTCGGGGGCCGGAATAGGCTGAGGAACATGCGCGTCGTGGACCGCCTGACGCTGCGAACGTCTGCTTGGGAATGCCGGCTGAGCATCCGCCGCTGGCTGATCCTCCGAGGCCTGTCGTGAACGACGACGAAGCGAGGAATCGGAGGTGGACTCCGTGTGAATCTCTTGCTGAGCCGTCGATGCTGCGGCCTGCGGCACCGCCGCGACGGGCTGGGACGCTCGCGTGGGTGTGGCAGTGACGGACGGGGTAGGCGCGACGACAGCATCCTGCGCTGCAACAGGGGACCCGACCGGGGCCGCGGGGCGCTGAGGAGCGCCAGTCATCGGGGCCTGGAGGGGGCCGCTGTATGTGTCAGCGGTAGACATCGGCTGACCGGCTATCGGCTGGGCAGGGCGCTCGGGGAAAACCGCGGGCCTGTGGTCCTTGCGTGAGCGTCGGCTCCTGGGTGCCTCCGCGCTCGCAGCTGTGGGAGCTGCGGTGGGCTTCGGGCGTGACTTGTGCTCCCAGGTGAAACCGGTATCGCGCGGCGTTGGCTGCGGAGGATTCAGCGAAGCCGAAGGACGCTCGGTAGAAGAAGTGGGCGGGGTGAGCGGTGCAGTCGGAGCAGGAGTGGACGTTGGGGCGGGCGCAGTCGGTGCCGGAGGAGCGTAGGGCGCCACGCCCTCGTTCCCGCGAGAAGGAGAGGGACGGCGTACAAGAGATGCCGGGGCAGCACCCTGCGTTGCGGATGCGTCTTTCTTTCCACGCTTGGCCCGCACAACGTAGACGACAATGACGATGCCGATAACGAGAAGGATCAGGCCAACGATGAGACCGATGAGAAGAGCGATTGGCGGATCGGAGGACTCGGGTGCGGCGGAGTTGTCCGCCGTCGGCGCTGCGCTCGGGCTCGCCGAGGCCGAGGCAGGCATTGGTGTCGCACCCCACGGATCCTTCAACGCATTCGTCGTCGCTGCGGCACTGGGGTCGCCGCCAGGGGTGAGAGAGCCCTTCACGGTGATCATTTGGGGCACGGTGTCGGTCCACGTGGTGACGGAGAATGTGCGGCCCTCGTACGTCGTCGCAGACGTGGAAGCGCCCGCGGTGGAGGACTGGATCTCGCCCTCGACGCTCAGGGAGAGAGACTTGAGCGTCAGGTCCGGGTGGAATAATTTGCGAGACTCGGTGAGCGTGCGCTCGGCGTGAGCGGTCATGACGAACTCGCCTGAGTCCTCGATGGAGAACTCAGACTCATTCTCCGCATTCGTGTACATGAGCTGCATGTGGCACACGGTCGCGTCGTCGCGCGTCGCGAACTCAACGTGCTGGTCCGACGACTTTCCGGCGTAGGGCTGGCAGGCTGACTCGCTCATCGTCCGTGACGGATCGATGATCGTCAGCGTGTCGATGAGCTGGCCGTCCTTGGTCAGGACGAATGTCTCCGACAGCGTCGGCTCGTTGGCGGCATATGCCCCCGACGGTAGCGTCGACACGATGAGCAGTGCCCCGAGCGCGGCGCACAGGGCGCGAAAGAGTCGCATGCAGTCCTCCTGATATGAACCACTCGATTATCGTCCGTTCGTGGATACAAAGCAACGAGGGGCGAATGCGCGCGACATTACCTGACCGGTCGTCAAATGAAAAAGTGCTGAGTGACAAAGAAAAACACGCCTTGTTGACAAGGCCAGATCGGTGTCTATCCCGTAGGATGTCAGGTGTCTACCTGCAGTTAGGTTTTCGATAGTGAATTGCTCATATGCCCATGTCGATGAAGGAGGTGGCTCGTGAAGTGTCGACCTGCCATGCGCAGTGATATTCCCGAAATGACGCGCATTATCACCGAGGGGTTCCTCGACTATCCGCTGCACATCATGCTCAAGCCCTACCTCTACCAGCCGGACCGTTACCCGCAATGCGTGGCCGCGATCGATCGGATGCTCGCGTCCTCCTATCAGTGGGTGCGTCACGCGCTTGTCGTGGAGCATGAGGGGCGAGTTGTCGCAACGGCGCTCATGCATGATCGCAAGGTTGGTGTGGTGCGCAGCTTCGTCAGTGGAGGCTATGAGCTCTTCCGCTACGCCTCCCCGCGCCTCGTGGCTGATTTCCTCGACGTGACCGACCGATCTGATCAGATCGCCATCGATCATGGCGATTTTGACTGGTATCTCGAGGTGCTCTCCGTTGATGCGAGCATGCGCGGCCGCGGTGTTGGACGCTGGCTGGTTTCCCAGGTCCTGCCGGATTTTGTGGCTAAGCGTGGTGGGCGTGCCTACGGTTTCGTGACCTCAACGGAAAAGAATGCGCGTTTCTATCTCAATGGTGGTTGTGAACTCCTCGATCGCGTCGATGTTCATATGCGCGAGGAGACCTGTCCTATCTGGGCTTTCCAGAGGCGCGCAGAGCTTCTCTAGTGCGGGTGCGCTGCGCCGTTTTGTGTCGATCGTCGGCCCGGCGTGGCGATAGATGGGCGATTGCGCCTTTGTGCAGGTCGCGGCGCGTGATGCACGTCCCGCACTTCCGCTTGACTTCAAGGGCTTGAGGTCTTTTAGGGTGAAGTCATGGTTGGGACTCGCTCCGGGCGCACGTACTCCATCAAGGAGGTAGCGGCGCTTGTTGGGCTGCCCGCGTCCACCCTGCGTTACTACGAGGATGTGAGCGTCATTCCCGCCATCGCGCGTGATCCTTCGAGTGGTCACCGCATCTATCGGGAAGGTGATCTCGAGCTGTTGACGTGGGTGTCGTGCTTGTCGGCGTCCGGCATGTCGATTGCTGATATGCGCGAGTATGTTCGCTCGGGCCTTGGGGGCGAGCGTGATATTTCCGAGTTCATCACCTTGTTGGAACAGCAGGATGAGCGCTTGAGGGAAGAGGCGCAGATTCTTGAGCTGCGTCGTGAATTCTTGCGGACGAAAGTCTCTTATTGGCGTGCGGTCAAGGGTGGGGATGTCCAGGAAGCCGAGCGTCTGGACGCTGCGGCGCGCGCTCTCGCTGAGCGGCTGAAAGCCTGGTCGTAGCACCCTCACAGTCCTAGTGGGGCGGGTTCATGCCTGCTCCGAATCCTGCCCCGCTAGGGGGCACGGGGCCGCGCATTCGATGTGGGTGCGCGGCCCTTCACTATGGCCGCTGTGGATTCCAGTAGGGGACTGTGCGCCGCAGGAGTGTCATCTCATCTTCGACGAGGGGTGCCAGCTTGTCCCAGGGGAGGGAGTCCTCCCCGTGCCACGCTGCTTCCGCGACGACGAGGAGCCTGGGGAGGAGATGGTAGAAGAGGAGGTCTGGGGTGGTGATGGCCGAGGACCATGCCACGGCCTCGACTCCCTTCAGTCGCTCCCCGCGCAGCGCGTCGCTGAGGCGGTCGGACAGGGTGTGAGCCGGTTTGAGAGGGCTGTTGGCGTGCCCCGGATGGCTGAGTGCGAGGATATCGGCGTCCGCCAGGACCCACGGTGCTCCGGAAGATTCGGCGGCCCGGCGTCCGGTGTCCCTGGGGCGGTGGGCGAGGAGAATGGTTCCCGGCGGAGGTGTCGGGTATGCCCTCGTGAGGGTATCCCAGGCGGCCGCGCGCCTGCCGTGAAAGTGGAGGGCACGCAGCGCACGGTCGACGAATAGCCGCTCGATCGCTGCGCCGGAGGTGAGTCCTGTGCGCGTCAGGGAGGAATCGGATTCCCATGGTGCCCAGTCGGTCGATGCTCCCCCGATGTGGATGGTCGGGGAGGGGAAGAGGGAGCAGGCGTGATGGAATGCGGCTTCGACGAAGCTGAGAGAGGACGCGCTGGGCCAGAGCGTCTGATTGGTTCCCCGGGCAGCCTCATTGGCGAGGGCGGGGTTTCCCAGGTGGGGATACGCGCGGATTGCGGCTTCGGCGTGGGAGGGTATGGAAATTTCGGGGACGATGCGGATGTTGCGCGCCGCCGCAAAGTTGACGAGGTGGCGAATGTTGGCGTCTGAGTAGAAGCCTTGGGTTGAGTGGGCTGGTGTAAGACGCCATGAACCTTTCCTGCTGGGAGCGCATTCAGTGTCGTACCAGTCGTTGGGCTGACGGGGGATGTTGCCGCCGATTGCGGTCAGCATGGGGTATCCGGGTACGCGCATGCGCCACCCGGTGTTGTCGGTGAGGTGCCAGTGCAAGACGTTGAAGCGGTAGCGGGCCATGACGGTTAGGATCGCTTCCATGGTGGGTACCGGCCAGAATGTGCGCGCCGAATCGATGAGGAGGCCGCGCCACGAGCAAGCGGGTGGTCTGGTCGTGTCGTGGGGAAGGCGGGGGTGGGTGGTCGCCATGGTGGCTCCTTGGGCTTGGCTATAAAAAGTGTAACAAGAGTCACTAATGTATTGGATCGGTTTCGTCCGTCAATCTGCGCAACTGTTGGGAGTCTGCGACTATCTCCCGCCTGTCAGGTTTGTGGAACAGGTCTACAATGGTCATGCTGATGTGAACCCAGTCATACTCAAAGAGGAGTGCTTCATGCTGTCGACCGACACCGTTTCCCTCAGTCCAAACCCCCTCGTGGCTGCCCTCGGAAAGCCGGCGAAGGAATTCACGAAAGCCGACATCATCGGCTACATCGAGGACAACGGCATCAGGATGCTCAACCTGCGCTATGTCGGAGGGGATGGTCGCCTGAAGACGCTGAACTTCGCGATCCAGTCCAAAGCGCACCTGGATCGTGTGCTGACGCTGGGGGAGCGCGTCGACGGCTCGTCGCTCTTCGCCTTCGTCGAGGCAACCTCCTCGGACCTGTACGTCGTGCCCCGCCTGGCCACGTCCTTCCTCAATCCCTTTTCGCACATTCCGACCCTGGATATTCTGTGCGGCTTCTACGACGTCGATGGCAAGCCCCTGGCCTCGGCTCCGCAGGAGATTCTGCGCAAGGCCCAGCGCGCCCTGAAGGAAGAGACGGGCTGCGAGCTGCAGGCCCTCGGAGAGCTTGAGTACTACCTCTTCTCCGACGAGGAGGACCTGTTCCCCGTCGAACCGCAGCGCGGCTACCACGAATCGGGCCCCTTCTCGAAGTGGGAGAGTGTGCGCACGGAGACCCTGCTGCACCTGGTGTCCATGGGATGCTCGGTCAAGTATGCCCACTCGGAGGTCGGTAACTTTGTGTCCGACGGCCGTCAGATGGTCCAACAGGAGATTGAATTCCTGCCTGTGGATGCCCTGGATGCTGCCGACCAGATGGTGCTCGCAAAGTGGGTGCTGCGCGAAGTCGCCCACTCCTACGGTATTCACGTCTCTTTCTCGCCGAAGATCGCGGTCGGACAGGCCGGGTCGGGCATGCACTTCCACACCCGCATCGTCAAGGACGGTGTCAACCAGTTCTCGACCGGATCAGGCCTGACGGAGACGGCCCTGAAGGTTATCGGCGGTTATCTGTCGCATGCCGCTTCCCTGACCGCCTTCGGCAACACGGTCCCCACGTCCTTCCTGCGCCTCGTGCCGCATCAGGAGGCGCCCACGGCGATTTGCTGGGGCGACCGTAACCGCTCCGTCCTCGTACGCGTGCCCCTGGGATGGCAGAACATCGACGACTCGATGTTCCGTGACGCGAACCCCGCCGAGCCTGCCATCGACGAGCTTCCGAACGACTCTCAGACGGTCGAGCTGCGTAGCCCCGACGGTTCCGCGGCCGTCCACCTGCTGTTGGCCGGAATCGCTGTCGCGGCACGCATCGGCCTGACCGAAGCGGGCATGGCAGACTATGCGCGCGAGCGCAAGGTCGATGGCGACGCCTCGCAGACCCCCGACCTCGATCAGCTGCCCGGATCCTGCTTCGAGGCTGCCGGCAGGCTTCTCGCCCAGCGCGAGGACTATGAGGCGAAGGGAGTGTTCCCCGCAGGCCTCATCGACTCGTGGGCCTCTCACCTGGTCGCGCTCGGGGACATGCACCTGCGCGACGACCTGGCCGACTCGCGTATTTCGGTGGAAGAGCTCGTCGAACGTTACTTCCACATCGGCTAACGACGCGCGCCCCGGCCTCGTAAGAGGTCGGGGCACGTCGTTGTCGCAGACGAATGAGGTCACTCGGGCGGGGCGAAACGCTCCTCATTCGACGGTGGCTCGGAACCGCTCGAGCCGGCCGCGCTGCGCGCGTAGGGGAGCGCGGAGGTCTTCCGTGCATCCGCCTGAGCGCGGCGCGCATTCTTCAGCGAGGCGTCGCAATCGAACTGAGCGTCCGCTGCTCGCCGTTGCGACGCGGCGCGACCCCGCACGAGCGCCCCGATGACCACCAGCGCCAACACGGACCCAGTCAGTGCAAGGACGGGCATCAGAGACCGCCCGAGCGATCTCCCTCCTCGCTGCGCGGAGGAAGACGCTGAGGTGGCGCTCGGGGCAGGGGAAGTCGATGGGGTCGGCGCGGAGGCATCCGGGGCAACCGAGCCCGACGCGCTCACGTTGTCCGTCACGCCGTGCCACACGACGGTGCTCGCGTCGTTCTTCGTAGACGACGAAGGGGTGGACACCTCCCCGCCGTCAGAGGCCTCGACGATGACTGAATCGTGAGCGATGAGAGTCACCGATTCGATCGAGGCCGACGCCTCGGGCGAGGAAAAACCTTCCAGCAGTCGGGCCGACGTCGACTCGAAGTGGAAAACCCCGCCGTCGTCGACCGAGACGACCTCGGCACCCGCGTCTTCGAGGTTCCAGGTGAAACGGCATCCCATGACCCCGTTGACATCCACCAGCAGCGAAGAAGTCGCCTGCGCGGCCGTGCCCATCGACTGACACTGCTCACCGATCAGCGCGTAATCCGTGGACAGGGTCACCTGATGGGTCGCGCTCACGCCCGGCGTCATCTCGTAGACCTCGACGAGGCGAATCTGCGTCGGCTCGTCCGCATATGCCGAAGCGCCGCCCGCCGTCAGGGCGAGTGCCCCAGCGGTGCCGAGCAGCACCCGTGCGAGCCTCATTCGGCCTCGTCCTCAGCGCGCAGCCGCGGCACAGACGTCTTCTCGGGGCGAATACCCACCTTGTCGGCGTAAAACGCGCGGATGACCTCCATGTCGGCCCGCACGTCACCCGTCAGCCGGTACGTCGGACCCCAGCCGAACGTGCGGGTATTGCGGTCGATGAAGCCCAGCTGGATCGGCACGCCCGCCTCCATCGCGATGCGATAGAAGCCGGACTTCCAGAAATCGCGCGGCGAGCGCGTGCCCTTCGGTGTGATGCACAGCGTGAACGAGTCTGCCTCGCGGATGCGCTGGGCAACCTGCTCGACCAGGCCGTGCGCGGCGCTGCGCTCCACGGGGACCGCGCCAATCTTCTTCACGAACCAGCCGAGCACCGGGGCCTTGACGACGGAATCCTTCACCAGGAACGAAAACGTGCGCCCAGATTTCCACATGGAAATCGCCATGAAGACGCCGTCCCAATTCGAGGTGTGCGGGGCACCGATGACGATGACCTTGTCCGGAAGGGGCTGCGTGGACAGCTTCCAGCGGGAAACGGACAGATACGCGGATGCGATCGCGGAAGTGAGAGCCATGAGGGCCTTTCTGGTCGTAGCTGGAGCCAATCCTACCCGTGGGGAGGTTAATCCAACGTCTCCACGGCAAGGGTCTGCGTCATGATGTGGGGATGCCCCGGCCACAGCGTCAGCGCCCGCTCGCGCACCGCCGCGGTTTCCACGCACACGAAGTTCTGCCACTCGCCCTCGCCCATGTCGCTCATGGTGGCCGCTCCCTGCGACCAGGGGTTCCACACGATCGTCGAGCCCGAACCGTTCTTGTCCACGATGATGCGTCGGCCCAGCTTCGGGTCGACGACCTGGACCTGCCGGGTGGACGTGTAGACGCGGTCGGTCGGGCCGATGAACGTGACGTCGCCACTCTGGGTGGCGTAGCGCTCGCGGACCTTGTCGTAGTAGCGCTCGCCGTCCAGGCCCTCCACCGTCACGTCCTTCACGTCGCCGACGTGCAGGTATGTGTGCAGGGCGGCCTCGATCGCGAAGGGGTGGTCGTCCTCGTTCGTGAGGGTGAGGGTCACGTTCAGCTCGGCGCCGGCAGCGATATCCAGGCGCGCGCAGAACGAGTGTGGGTAGAGGGCGGAGGTCTCGCCCGTGTGGTGTAGCTCGAAGGAAAACGAGGCCGCGGCGTCGTTCGCTGGCTGGGCGCTTCCCTGCGCCGTCCAGGGGCTTGTGCGGGCGAAACCGTGGGCACCCGCTCCCTGGCCGGGCCTCGTCGGGGAGTCGGTGGGGCTGCCGAACCAGGGCAAACATAGGGGGATGCCGCCGCGGATTGCCTTCGTGCCATCCAGCACCGCGCGGGAGGAAAGCCACAGGACGTCCGGGTGGCCAGTGGGATGCCACGACAGCAGGTGCGCGCCGAAGGGAGTGACAAGGGCCGAGGCCGTGGAAACGTCTGCGCTGAGCGTGGCGATGTCAGTCATACAAGCCAGTTAACGCCATTGCTTGTGAACGAGCAAATAGACCGGCCGATGGCCCCTCACATCTCCGCCACGTGTCCACGACGTGGTGGAATTCGCAACACGAGGATCGCGTTGCCCCTTGTTTAGCCGATATTCTTGAAGACGTATGTGCGTGAAATCGGTTCGAACCGGTCGTGTCTGCGGCGTCTTCGCCCCCTCACACGCACAAATCTGTATCCACATTTGAGGAGTCCACATATGTCCACGCGTCCCGACCTGCGAAATGTCGCCATCGTCGCGCACGTCGATCATGGCAAGACCACGCTGGTTGACGCAATGCTCTGGCAGTCCGGAGCATTCTCCGAGCGCGACACGGTCGAAAAGACCGGTGAGCGCGTCATGGACTCCGGCGACCTTGAGCGCGAGAAGGGCATCACCATTCTCGCCAAGAACACCGCCGTCCACTATCGCGGCCCCGCAGCGCAGGCCCTGGGCCTTCAGGACGGCGTCACCATCAACGTCATCGATACCCCCGGCCACGCCGACTTCGGTGGCGAGGTCGAGCGAGGCCTGTCGATGGTCGACGGTGTCGTCCTCATGGTCGATGCCTCCGAGGGCCCGCTCCCGCAGACCCGTTTCGTGCTGCGCAAGGCCCTCCAGGCCCACCTGCCCGTCATCGTCGTCGTCAACAAGGTTGACCGCCCCGACTCGCGTATCGAGGAGGTCGTCTCCGAGACGACTGACCTGCTTCTGTCGCTGGGCGAGGACCTCATGAACGAAGGCATCGATATCGACGTGGACTCCCTCATGGACGTCCCCGTCGTCTACGCTTCCGCAAAGGCCGGCAAGTGCTCGCTGGAAAACCCCGGTGACGGCCAGCTGCCCACCGAGAACCTCGAGCCCCTGTTCGAAACCATCCTGAACCGCATCCCCGGCCCCACCTACGACGAGGACATGCCGCTGCAGGCCCACGTCACCAACCTTGACGCCTCGCCGTTCCTGGGCCGTCTCGCCCTGCTGCGCATCCACAACGGCACCCTGAAGAAGGGGGCTGACGTGGGCCTGGCGCGCCACGACGGCACCATCCAGCGCGTTCACATCTCCGAGCTGCTGGCAACCGAGGGCCTCGAGCGCGTGTCCACCGACTCCGCAGCCCCCGGCGACATCGTCGCCGTCGCCGGCATCGAAGACATCATGATCGGCGAGTCCCTCGTCGACCTCGAGGACCCGCGCCCCCTGCCGCTCATCACCGTGGACGACCCGGCCATCTCCATGACCATCGGCATCAACACCTCGCCCATGGCCGGCCGCGTCAAGGGTGCCAAGGTTACGGCCCGACAGGTCAAGGACCGCCTCGACCGCGAGCTCATCGGCAACGTGTCCCTGAAGGTTCTGCCTACCGAGCGCCCCGACGCCTGGGAGGTCCAGGGTCGTGGCGAGCTCGCCCTGGCGATCCTGGTGGAGCAGATGCGCCGCGAGGGCTTTGAGCTCACCGTCGGCAAGCCGCAGGTTGTCACCAAGGAGATCGACGGCGTCCTCAGCGAGCCCATGGAGCGCATGACGATCGACATTCCCGAGGAGTACCTCGGCGCTGTCACGCAGCTGATGGCCGCCCGCAAGGGTCGCATGGAGACCATGGCAAACCACGGTTCGGGCTGGATCCGCCTCGAGTTCGTGGTCCCCGCCCGAGGCCTCATCGGCTTCCGCACGCGCTTCCTCACCGAAACGCGCGGCACCGGCATCGCCTCGTCCATCTCCGAGGGATACGCCCCCTGGCAGGGCTCCATCGAGCAGCGCCTCACCGGTTCCCTCGTCGCCGACCGCGCAGGCCAGGCCACCCCGTACGCGATGACGAACCTGCAGGAGCGCGGCTCCTTCATCGTCGAACCCTCCTCCGAGGTCTACGAGGGCCAGGTCGTGGGCGAAAACCCGCGCGGCGAGGACATGGACGTGAACATCTGCCGCGAGAAGAAGCAGACGAACACGCGTAGCGCGACCGCCGACGTGTACGAGTCGCTGACCCCCTCGCGCAAGCTGACCCTCGAGGAATCCCTCGAGTTCGCGGCCAACGACGAGTGCGTCGAGGTCACGCCCGAGGCCGTGCGCGTGCGCAAGGTCGTCCTGGACGCCCAGGAGCGTTTCAAGATCGCCGCTCGCGAGCGCCGCGCCAACCGCTGAACTGCGCCTCCTTCCCTCGCCCGCTAGACGGCGGGCGGGGGAGGCACGCGCTTGCCCGTCACCATCGTGTGGGCATCCACGCGAACCGGCCCACGCCTCGTCGCGACCGTGACGTGCGTGGGAGCCACCTCGAGAGCCTCTCCCAGGGCGTCGTGCAGGCCGTCCGCGAGGCGGTAGCGGATGACGATCCTCTCGCCGACCGCAAAGCTCATCCACGGCAGCTGGGGAATTGCGCCAGGCGCGCGTGTGGAAATTTCTTCGCGCGCCACTTCGTCCCCATCGGGCTGAATCGGCGTGTTTTCGCCGCTCGTGGCGGTGTGGGGGGCGCGGGGTGACTGCGGGCTACTCATACGTGAATAATAGAATCAACGAGTCTTTAGAACTGACCAGGAGGAACGTCTCATGACCTACGTCATCGCGCAGCCCTGCGTGGACGTCAAGGATCGCGCATGCGTGGACGAGTGCCCCGTCGACTGCATCTACGAGGGTGCCCGCTCTCTCTACATTCATCCCGAGGAGTGCGTGGACTGCGGTGCGTGCGAGCCCGTGTGTCCGACCGAGGCCATCTTCTACGAGGACGACTTGCCCTCCGAGTGGTCCGACTACCTGCGCGCAAACGTCGATTTCTTCAATGACCTGGGCAGCCCCGGCGGTGCCCAGAAGACCGGCGTCCAGGACTTCGACGATCCGATGATCGCCGCGCTGCCGCCTCAGAATGAGGAATGGAAGGCCGAAAATCTCTGACAGTCGATAGGGTAGGGGTATGACAACGATCCTTCCCCGCCCTCTTGACCTGCCCGAATTCCCCTGGGATCTGCTGGCGCCCGCCAAGGCGCGTGCCACTGAGCATCCCGGGGGAATTTGCGATCTCAGCGTCGGAACACCGGTCGATGACACTCCCGCGTTCATTCGCGAGGCCCTCGCCGATGCCTCGAACGCGCACGGCTACCCGACGGTGATCGGTACCGTCGAGGTCCGCGACGCGATCCTGGCATGGGGGGCGCGCCGGGGAATGGTCGACGTCGGCCACGGTGGCGTGATCCCCACGATCGGCTCGAAGGAGGCCGTCGCCTGGATCCCCGCCCTGCTGGGCGTGCGCCCGGGGGACACGGTCCTCGTGCCCGAGGTCGCCTACCCGACCTACGACATCGGTGCCCGCCTGGCCGGTGCCACCCCCGTCGCCGTGGACCCGACGAACCCCGATGCTTGGCCCGAGGCTGCCCTCGTCTACCTGAACTCGCCGGGCAACCCCGACGGGCACGTCATGAGCAAGGACGAGCTGCGCGCCGTCGTCGCCTGGGCGCGCGCCCACGGCGCCGTCGTCGTGTCCGACGAGTGCTACGCGGCCCTGCCCTGGTCGGAGCCCTACGTGAGCGAGGGAGTGCCCTCCCTGCTCGATACGGACGTGTGCGACGGTGACGCGAGCGGGCTCCTCGTCCTGTACTCGCTGTCCAAGCAGTCCAACCTCGCCGGCTACCGCGGCGCGCTCATCTATGGCGATCCCGCACTGGTCGCCCCGATCGTGAGCGTGCGCAAGCACTCCGGACTCATGGTGCCCGCCCCCGTCCAGCACGCGATGGCCGTCGCGCTCAATGACACCGAGCACGTCGTGCGTCAGCGCAGGGTCTACGCCGTGCGTCGCGCGCTCCTCCTCGAGGCGCTGACTGACGCCGGTCTCGACGTCGATCCCGACACGGCGGCCGGCCTGTACCTGTGGGTCTCGGACCCCGCCAATCCGACCGACTCGTGGGCCCTCGTGAACCGCCTGGCGGAGCTCGGCATCCTTGTGGCCCCCGGCGACTTCTACGGGACGGCTGCCCACGGGCGCGTCCGCGTGGCTCTGACCGCCACCGACGAGCGTATTCAGGCAGCCGCCAGCCGCATCCGCGAGGCCTGGGCCGCGCGCTGACACGTCAGCCATAGAGCGAGGCCGGGGCCACCGTCGCGCGCTGCGCGTGGGCGGCCCCGGCCTCGTTCGTAGAGAAAGCTCAGTTCGACGCGTGCAGCGCGTCGTTGAGCTCGATGCCCACGACGCCCGCTCGGGCGATGGCCTCGATGCGGCCCGTCTGGGAGTTGCGACGGAACAGGATGTTCGACGCGCCCGACAGCTCGCGCGCGGCGATCGTGCGCGGCTCGGCCTCGCCGGAAGAATCGATGAGCGTCACCTTCGCGCCGGCGGTCACGTACAGGCCGGCCTCGACCACGCAGTCGTCGCCGAGCGCGATGCCCAGGCCCGAGTTCGCGCCCAGCAGGCAGCGCTCGCCCAGGCGCACGCGCTGCTTGCCGCCGCCCGAGAGGGTACCCATCGTGGAGGCGCCGCCGCCCACGTCCGAGCCGTCGCCGATAACGACGCCCTGCGAGACGCGGCCCTCGACCATCGAGCGGCCCAGCGTGCCCGCGTTGAAGTTAACGAAGCCGGCGTGCATGACTGTCGTGCCCTCGGACAGGTAGGCGCCCAGACGCACGCGCGTGCCGTCGGCGATGCGAACGCCGGAGGGCAGCACGTAGTTGACCATCGGCGGGAACTTGTCGACGCCCTGCACGGTGACGGGGTGGCCGTCGCGGGCACGCAGGCGCAGGCGGGTGGCCTCGAAGTCTGCGACGGCGCACGGGCCGGCATCCGTCCACACGACGTTGGGCAGCACCGCGAAGATGCCGTCGAGGTTGATCGTGTTGGGCTGAACCAGGCGGTGGGAGAGTAGGTGTAGGCGCAGGTAGGCGTCCTCCGTCGAGGCGGGGGCATCCTGCAGGTCGATCGTCGTGGTGACGACGACGGTGCGCACGCGGCGCGCGTCATCGACGCGCTCCAGCACGGACAGCGAGGTCGCCAGCTCCTCGTCGGTCCCGGCCTGGCCCAGGTGCGGGGCGGGATACCACGTGTCGAGTGTCGTGCCGTCCAGAGTGATCGTTGCGAGGCCGATGCCCCATGCGGTGCTGTTGTCCATGCCCCTACAGTACGGTGCGACGGGCGGGTGATTGGCACTGAAACTCAGGGGCGCGGCGCATCCCACAGGTCCGGCCAGAACACCCCGAGCTCGGTGGCCATGGCGCGCAGCAGCGGCAAAGAGATGCCGACGACCGAGTGATAATCGCCCGTCACGCCCTCGATGAAGGGGCCGCCCAACCCGTCCACCGTGAAGGACCCCGCCACGTGCAGGGGTTCGCCGGTAGCGACGTACGCGTCGATCTCGGCATCCGAGATGTCCCCGAAGTGGACCTGGGTCGAAGCAGAGCGGGTGACGGTCGCGGTGATCGTGCGTTCGTTTGTAGCCCCGCCGTTGGACGGGGCCGGGGCCAGGATCGCGGCCGCGTGGCCCGTCCACAGGGTGGCGGTTGTTCGGCGCATGGCGCGGATGCGCTCGCGGGCGACGTCGGGAGTGTGGGGCTTGCCCAGCATCTGGCCGTCGATCTCGAGCATGGAGTCGCAGCCGACGACGAGGACGGCCTCGCCCTCGGGCAGTTCGGCGTTGGTGCCGGGGGTGCTCAGGGCCTCGCAGACGTCGGCGCACTTGGCTGCCCCGAGCGCTGCGACTTCGTCCGCCGGAGTGGTCGTGCCACCCGAGAATGCGCGCCCGCCGGGCAGTGCAGCGAGGACGGCGTCCTCGTCGACGGTTGACACCTGGACAATCGGTGTGATGCCCGCCGCAATCAGTGTTGCGCGGCGTGCGGGGGAAGCTGAGGCGAGAACAAGGCGCATAGGGACATTGTGGACCATCGCGCGAGAAGCGTGCAGACAAACTGCAATTTGTTGCAAGGGGGCGGGTTTTCGCAGGTAAACGTGCAAAGCGCTGGTGAAAAACCCATCAGACTACTACAATTGTCTACGTACGAGGTCACAATCTTGATGTGACTTTGAAAAGTGATCTGATATACCGTTACCCGCTGATGTGGTCTTGAGTCAGCCCAACGAGGAGGGATTTGCGATGGATGAGCGCGCGGCGTCGTCCCCTGCAACTCCTGATGACCTGACCGCAACAAGCTACGTTCCCCAGCTGCTCGGTGGTCATCTGACGTATTCGGCCCGCGATCTTGCGGAGATGACGAATACGCCTATCGAACGCGTCTTCCGTTTCTGGATTGCCCTCGGCTTCCAGGCTCCCACCGCAGACGACAAGGTCTTCTCCCAGCGCGATCTGGAAGTTTTCAGTCGCTGGCACGACCTCGTCGAATCCGGTGGCATTGACACGGCTACCTCGCGCTCTCTCCTGCGTGCCAATGCCCACTTGGCCGATCGCCTGGCCCTGTGGCAGTTCGAGGCGCTGGTCGAGGATTCAATGCGTCGTCTGATGCTGGACGACACGACTGCCCGCATGTACGTGCTGGACCACATGCGCGAGTACATCGACGTCTTCCAGGAGATGTTCACATACGCTTGGCGGCGCCAGCTCGAGGCAGCCCTGTCGCGTTTCGACCGCGAGGTGTCCCAGCGTGGTCACGAGGAGCGGCATAACCGATTCCCACTTAACCGCTGCCTCGGCTTCGTCGACATGGTGTCCTACACGTCTTCTTCGACGATCCTCGGCGATGCCCTCGTCGGCCTCATTGAGCGCTTCGAAGAGGAGAGTCGTAACGCTGTCATCGAAGAGGGTGGTCGCGTCGTCAAGATGATCGGTGACGCCGTCCTCTACATTGCCGATGACCTGTCGACCGGCCTGCGCGTGGCCACATCCCTCATCGAGAGGCTAAACGCCGATGATGAGATGCTGCCCGTGCGGGCGTCCTTCGTGCGCGGAGACGTTTTCTCGCGATCGGGTGACGTCTTTGGGCCCACTGTGAACCTCGCGTCTCGCCTCGTGGACATCGCTCCGGTGGGCAAGATCCTTACCGATCCGACCACTGCTGCGGCGATTGCCGCCGGCGAGGTTGGTGACGGGTATGAGCTCGAAGAGTTCCCGACCGCGGACTTGCGCGGTTTCGGTCCTGTCTCGCCGTACCTGCTCTCAAGCGTTGTCAAATAACGTTCATCTCGCAGTGTGAACGAGTGCCTGACCAGCCCGCATAATGGGTCAAGAAAGGTGCAAGTTTTGGTTCAGAATTGCTAAGATGCAAGCGTGACTACAGTTCTCCTCGTTGAAGACGATCCGGCCATCTCTGAGCCCCTCGCCCGCGCATTGGGCAGGGAGGGCTACGATGTGCGCGCACACGCGACGGGCGCTGAAGCCCTCGCGGATGTTCGCGGCGTTGACCTGGTCGTCCTGGACCTCGGCCTGCCCGATATGGACGGCCTGGATGTCGCCCGCGAGATCCGTTCCTCCGGCAACCGAGTCCCGATTCTGATCCTCACTGCGCGCACGGACGAAGTCGACATGGTCGTCGGCCTGGACGCGGGCGCGGACGACTACGTGACGAAGCCTTTCCGCCTCGCGGAGCTCCTCGCGCGCGTGCGGGCGCTCCTGCGTCGCCAGGCTGCCGAACCTGCCGAGGGCGAGCTGCGCGCTCAGGACATCCGCATGGATGTTGCCGCACATCGCGCCTTCGTCGGCGACGTCGAGCTGAGCCTGACGGCCAAGGAATTCGACCTGCTGCGCGTACTCCTGCGCGAGGCCGGTTCCGTCGTTGCTCGCGACACCCTCATGCGCGAGGTGTGGGGCTCGGACCCGACCGGCTCCACGAAGACTCTCGACATGCACGTGTCGTGGCTGCGCCGCAAGCTCGGTGACGACGCGACCGACCCGCACTACATCACGACTGTGCGCGGGATGGGATTCCGCTTCGAGAACGCGCGCTGAGCGCGTCGCTGAGGGAGGCCCGCCATGCGCACTCGCGCGGTGAGGATGATCGTCTCCATCGTCGCCGTCGTGTGCGTGCTGATGGGCCTGCCTGGCGCGTTTTTTGCGTCTGCATCCATCTGGTCGTCCGAACAGCGCAACCTCGACGTTCAGGCGCAGCTCATCCTCCAAAACATCGAGCGCAGGCGCGCCGTGGGGGAGGGGAACGACCCCGCAACCCTGGCCTCGCTCGTGGCGGATCAGGTCAATAGTCGCGGCGACGAACTCAGCTACCGCATCAAGGTTCCCGAGGCCAACCTCGTCACCAACAGCAAGGTTTTCCCCGGGCGGACCATGACCGCGGTGGCCTCGTCGCCGAGCGGTGTTTCCGTGCAGCTGACGGCGTCGGCGTCGAACGCTCTGAACCGCATTGCGTGGACGTGCGCGATGTTCGGCGGGGGCATGCTTGTCTCCATGGTGATCGGCTGGGTTCTCGCGAGCTCCCTGTCGCGCGAGCTATCGGCACCGCTTATCTACCTGGCGGCTCAGGCTGAGCAGATCGGCTCGGGCGGCGTGCGCGCCCGCGTGGAAAAGTCCGGCATCGAAGAGATTGACCTGGTCTCCGAAGAACTCGCGCGCACCGGCGAACGTATGGCGGGCCGACTCGCGGCCGAGCGACAGGCTGCCGCCGACGCCTCCCACCAGCTGCGAACGCCGCTGACCGCCCTGTCCATGCGCCTGGAGGAAATCGAACTCATCTCCACAGAGGACGAGGTGCGCGCCGAAGCCCGCACCTGCCTCGAACAGGTGGAGCGCATGACCAACGTGGTCACGGAGCTGCTCGACGTCTCCAAGCGCCAGACCAGCCAGACCGAGGCCATTCACATTCTTGAAGTCTTCAACACGGCCCGCGAGGAGTGGGAAGACCAGTTCGAGGCGGCCGGGCGCCCCCTCGTCTTTCTCGACGAGGCCGAGCGTCCGATCCTGGCCGACGCCGGAAAGCTTGGGCAGGTCCTGGCGACCCTCATCGAAAACTCGCTGCGTTACGGCGACGGGACCACCCGCGTGTGGGCGCACGCGGGCACGTCCAAGCGTGGCGTCGTCATTGAGGTCAGTGACGAAGGCGAAGGCATCGACGAGTCCCTGGCCCCCGATATCTTCGAAAAGGGTGTCTCTGGGCACGGATCGACGGGCATCGGTCTGGCCTTGGCCCACGACCTCGCGCAGGCGATGGGCGGGCGCCTCGAACTCAAGACGAACAAGCCGCCGGTCTTCACCGTGTCGGTCGCCGCGATCCCCGCGTCCCTCGACCCTGATCGCGTCATGCCCGAAGGACCCCTGATGTCCATGGGACGGCGCTCGCGGCGCTTCTAACAGCGGAGTACATTGAAAGGCGTGGAACACGAGATGCTGACCCCTCCCACCGTTGCCGTCATCGGCGGCGGACAGCTCGCACGCATGATGCAGGAGAGCGCGGTCGCGCTCGGCATTAACCTTCGTGCCCTCGTCGAGGCCTCGGACGGCTCGACCGGTCAGGTGACCGTCGACAAAGCGGTAGGCGAGCCCGGCGACCTGGACGCGGTCCGCGCGCTCATCGACGGTGCGGATGTCCTGACCTTCGAGCACGAGCACATCCCGGCCCCCACGATGGAGGAAGCAGCCCGCCTCGTCTCCGTTCAGCCCCCGGCCAGCGCCCTCCTGTACGCGCAGGACAAGCTGGCCATGCGCGAGCGCCTCACCGACATGGGGATCCCGTGCCCCGCGTGGGCGCGCGTCGAGGACGAGGCCCAGCTGGAAGAATTCGGCGCGACGATCGGATGGCCACTCATCGTCAAGACCCCGCGCGGCGGATACGACGGGCACGGCGTGACGATCGCCCACAGCCCCGCAGACGTGGCCTCCTGGTGGGGAGGCGGCCCCCTGCTGGCCGAGGCCCTGGTTCCCTTCACCGGCGAGGTGGCGGCGCTCCTTGCTCGGACCCCCTCGGGTGAGGTTGCTTCGTGGCCCGTCGCCTCCACCGTGCAGGTCGATGGCGTGTGTGCGGAGGTCGTGGCCCCCGCCATCGGCATCCGACCCGAGACGGCCGCCGAGGCGCGCCGCATCGGCGAGCGGATCGCCGACGAGCTGGGCGTCACCGGCGTCCTCGCCGTGGAAATGTTCGTCGTCGGTGAGGGCGCGGACGAACGCGTCCTGGTCAACGAGCTGGCCATGCGCCCCCACAACACGGGACACTGGACCATCGACGGGGCCGTCACGAGCCAATTCGAGCAGCACCTGCGTGCCGTCCTCGACCTGCCGCTGGGCTCCACGCAGCTGCGTGCCCCGGGCACGTACGCAGTCATGGTCAACCTGCTCGGCTCCTCCCACCCCCAGCCCGCGCGCGCCCTCGCGCAGGCCTTCGCAGCCGGGGGTACGGGAGCGAAGGTTCACCTCTACGGCAAGGAGGTGCGCCCGGGGCGCAAGCTCGGCCACGTCACCGTCGTCGATGCGGATCCCGCCCTCGCTCTTGAGCGCGCCCGGGCGGCCGTCAGCGCCCTGCGGGGCGAGGCCCCCACCGACTGACCTTCCACCCACCCGCGGCCGAGGGACCGGGTGCCCCGGCCTCGTCCCCTCCGGAAAGGACCGCCCATGACCACCGAACTCGACATCCAGCTGACTGCCACCGGCGAGGGCCCGCTCGTCGGCGTCGTCATGGGCTCCGACTCCGATTGGCCCACCATGGAAGCAGCCGTCGGCGCCCTCGCCGAATTCGGCATCGCGTGCGAGGTTGGCGTGGTCTCCGCCCACCGCATGCCCGAGGACATGGTCGCCTATGGTCGTTCCGCCTCGGAGCGCGGCCTGCGCGTCATCATCGCCGGAGCCGGGGGAGCAGCACACCTGCCCGGCATGCTCGCCGCGCTCACCGAACTGCCCGTCATCGGCGTGCCCGTGCCCCTCAAGCACCTCGACGGTGTCGACTCCCTGCACTCCATCGTCCAGATGCCCGCGGGCGTGCCCGTCGCGACCGTGTCCATCGCAGGCGCGCGTAACGCGGGACTGCTTGCCGCGCGCATCCTCGGTGCCGGCGAGGGCGAGCGCGCCGAGACCCTGCGCGCCTCGATGCGCGACTTTCAAAAGGACCTTCGCGACGTGGCCAGCGCAAAGGGGGCAGCCCTCGCCCAGCGCGTCTCGCAGGAGCACTGAGGCCGCGCAACACAAGCCATGCGCGGGTAGCCGCGAGGGGGCGGCGCGTCGTATCCTGAAGCCATGAGCATTCTCGTTTGTGGCGGCGCCGGCTACATCGGCGCACACGTTGTCCGCCTCCTGCGTCAGCGCGGGGATCGCGTCGTCGTCGTCGACGACCTGTCCACCTCCAATGCGGCCAGGATCGGGGATACGCCCCTGGTTCGCCTCGATGTCGCTACCGATGAAGCCCGTTCCGTTCTCTCCGACCTCATGGTGGACGAGGACGTCACGGCCGTCATCCACTTCTCCGCCCGCAAGCAGGTCGGCGAGTCCGTCGCACGCCCCGCCTGGTACTACCAGCAGAACATCGGCGGCATGGCCAACGTGCTGGCCGCCATGGAGGATGCCGGCGTCGACCAGATGATCTTCTCCTCCTCGGCCGCCGTCTACGGCATCCCCACCGCGGAGGTCGTCACCGAGGACATGGCCGGACACCCCATCAACCCCTACGGCGAAACCAAGCTGATCGGCGAGTGGATGATGGCCGACTGCGAGCGCGCCTGGGACCTGAAGTGGATCGGCCTGCGCTACTTCAACGTCGCGGGTGCCGGCTGGCCCGACCTGGCCGACCCGGCCATCATGAATCTGATCCCCATGGTCCTCGACCGCATCGAGCGCGGCGAGAGCGCCAAGATCTTCGGCACTGACTACGACACCCCGGACGGCACCTGCGTGCGCGACTACATCCACGTCCTGGACCTGGCCGAGGCCCACATCGCAGCGCTCGACGTGCTCGCCGAGGGACGCCAGCCCGACCACCACACCTACAACGTTGGAACCGGCCTGGGCACCTCCGTGCGCGAGATCATCGACGGCCTGCGCCGCGTCATCGGCTGGGACTTCCCGGTCGAGGAACTGGACCGCCGCGCGGGCGACCCGCCCAAGCTGATCGGCGACCCGCTCTCCATCGGCGTTGACCTGGGCTGGAAGGCCAACAACGGCCTCGACGAGATCCTCACCTCCGCCTGGGAAGGCTGGCAGGCGGGTCCGCGCCCGATCACCGTCCCCGGCTCCTGAGCACGTTTGCGCTCGAACTAAGATCCGGCCTCGTTCCTGACTGCGGGAACGAGGCCGGAGCTTATCTGTCGCCTATCGGTGGAGCCGGATGGAGTACGTCAGACCCCGTCGACCTGGTTGAGGTCGGCTGTGGTCAGTGTGCCCGCACGGAGCTTGGCGAAGAAGTCGTCCGCGGTCGTGTCGCGCAGCAGGACGGCGGAGGCGCCGGCGTTCGTCGTGAAGTTCAGCGACTCGATCGGAGGCACACCCATCATCTGATTCGACGAGGCGCCGCGCAGCGCCCAGACGAGCGACGCGACGGTCACGACTGAGGAATCCTCGTCGATGGTGAAAGACTTGGAACCGGCGCGCTCCACGCGCAGGGTCTTCACGGGATTAATGAGGGTCGCGGGCGAAACTGCCGAGGAAATGACCTTCGAAATAACCTGGCGCTGACGCTTCGTGCGGCCGATGTCGCCCTCAGGATCCTGGTAGCGCATGCGTGAGAACTGCAGGGCGGTCGTGCCATCCACCGTGTGGCAGCCGGCGGTCCACTTCAGGCCGGAATACGGGTCGTCCGCGTCGTTGTCGTAGCACAGCTCGACCCCGCCGACGGCGTCCACCATGTCGGGCACGGCACCCATGCCGATCTGCACGAAGTGATCGACGGTGAGCCCCGTCAGCTTCTCGACGGTCTCCACGAGCAGCTGCGGGCCGCCGTAGGCGTAGGAGGCGTTGATCTTGTCCCAGCCGACGCCCGGGATCTCCGCGTAGGTGTCACGCGGGATCGACAGTGCGACCTTCTGTCCGTTCGGGGCGACGTTGACGAGCATGATCGAGTCGGCGCGTTCGGACTCGTTGAAGCCATCCTGGACGGCACCGTCGGCGCGCGAGTCGGAACCCGCTAGCAGGTAGGTCGTGCCCGGAGTGTTGGCGGCCCCCGACAGGGCGCTCACGCGACCCATGTTCGTGTTTGCGTCCCACATGAGGAATCCGCCCCACGCGAGGACGAGGACCAGAAACAGACACAGGGTCTTGAGGATCGGGTGACGGCGCTTGCGTCGCCTCGGCTTGGGGGCGGGAGCCGTGGGAGCGCCCGGCGCTGCCGGGGCTGGGGCCGCTGCGGGTGCGCTCTGGAAACGATTGATCATCACCTGACGAGGCCCGTTGCCCGACGGGGCATACGTGCCCGAACCCGACGAACGGCCGGAACCCGGCGCGTAGGACGGAGGGTTGGCGGCCGAAGCCGGCTGGAACGACGGCGGCTGCTGGGCCGGTGTGCGGCGCGGGAAAATCGACTGAGAGTCCCTCTGTGGCTGATCCAGCGTGCGGGGCATCAGCGGGCGGCCTGCCGCGGCCTCGTCGTCCGAAATCCTCCACATCTGCGGGGCTAGAGCCTCCGGAGGGGGAGTGGGCGCGCCACCGCGCACCTCCTCACCGACGACGTGAGCGTCGTCGGATCCGGGGCGGCGTCTCTTCGGGTCAGGCGTAAACGAAGGAGGATTACTCATTGGTTCTTCGGCGGGCAGGTAGCGGCTGTCTGCTTGGCAGCTTCCTCGTTCGCCGCGTTATTCGCGACGGAGGCGGACTGCTCGGTGTTATCCGTGGAGGTCTCCTCCGAGCTGGGGTCGGTCGTCGGAGTGGACGTCGAAGGAGCCGTCGTCGCGGTCGGATCGGGAACGACGAGCTGCGCGCCGTTGCCGTCCGTGTAGGTCGTGCCCACGGGCAGGGCCTGGTCGTTCTTCAGGGCGTTCCACACGTTGCGGGCCATCGGCTCGGAGGGGATGCGGCGGTTCGGATCCCACGAGGGCTCCTCGACCGGCATCGTCACGAACTGGATGTTGGAGCGGTCAATGTTCTGCAGAACGTTGAGGAGCAGGGAAGCATCTGAGCTGGCGTTGCCCAGGTTGGGCGACACGTTCACGGAGGAAATCGCGGCCTGTAGGAAGCTGATGAGCGAGCCGGAGTCCGTCACGTAGTTCTTGTCCTGCAGCTCGCGCAACATCGCGGAAATAAGCTGCTGCTGGCGGCCGATACGGGAGATGTCGGAGCCGTCGCCCTGGCCCTTGCGCGAGCGCATGTAGGCGAGCGCGTGCGTGCCCGACAGCTTCCAACAGCCCTCGTCGATGTAGAGCTGGGCAGAGTCATCGTCGATGCGCTCGGGGATGTTGAACCAGACGCCGCCCAGGGCGTCGATCATGTTAATAAAGCCCGCGAAATCGACGACCATGAAGGCATCGATGGAAATACCGGAGAGCTTTTCGACGGTCGAGCGCACACACGCGATGCCGGGGCCGATGTCTTCCGGTTCGTCGCCACCGTCCGCGCCGTAGACCATCGCGTTGTTGAACATGTCGTCCGTGGTCGGCTCGCTGGTGCTCCCATCGCGGTGCTTACACGCCGGGATATCCACGAGAGTGTCGCGGGGGATGGAAACGATCTGCACGCGGGAGCGGTCCGCGCTGACGTGAATCACCATCGTCGAGTCGTTGCGCAGGCCGGGAACATCTTCCGCGTCGCCCGCGCCCAGCTCGCCGCTGGCGCCGTTACGCGAGTCGGTGCCGACCACGAGGATGTTGACGGCGCGGCCTTCGAAGGAGTCCGGGGTGGCCTTGTTCTGTTCGTCGCTCGCGTAGGCATCGATGTTGACGACGCGGTTGGCGAACTGAGTGCTCAGCTTGGCGTAGACGAAGCCCGCGGAGGACACGACGAACAGGACTCCGGCCAGGAGCACGGCGAGTGTGCCGCGCAGGAAGCCGAAGCGCCCGAAGTTGACGGCCGAGTGCTGGATCGGTCGCAGATTCACGTTACTCATCATCTGTAACCATATCGTTATCTGGGGGGGTTTGTCGGGAAATCAGGGCCGTTAGCGGCGCGTTCCACTCCGCTCGTGTCAGCGTGTGAGCTGCCCGTCTCGGTGCACGCGTCCCCCGGATCGTCGGGTGGAAGGACGTGCGCGAGGGCGAGGGACCGGGCTAGGGCGGCCATGCGCTCTTCGGCGCGGGCCTCGCGACGATAGCCGGTGACCATCTGCGCGATCAACGCGATGACGAGGCCGTAGACGATCAGGTTGACCCCTCGCTCCACGCCGATCGCGCGGGCGGCCGTGTTGGCCAGCGAAGGCACGAGGATCGCCACGATGGCCGCCACCACGAGGATTCCAATGCCGATGCGCCGCAGCGCCAGGGACGAGGCCGAGGACACCGGGCGCACCAGCCACCACGCGGTGAGCGCGAGGGCGAGGAGCAGGAGGATGCGGATGGCGAGGTAGGCGCTCATCGTCCCCCCAACGCGAGGTCGACGACGATGTTGACCGAGTTGAGCAGGGGCTGGCCCTTCGCCCGCGAGTAGTCCGTGTAGGAAATCGTCACCGGGTGCTCGGCGCCGGGCAGGCCACTGGCTGCTAGCTGGGAGACGATCTGCGAGGCGTGGGCCATGCGTGTGTGGGTGAGATGTACGTGGGCGAGTGCGTCGGCGCGGATCACGCGCAGCCCGTTGTGGGTGTCCGTGAGATCCAAGCCCGTGCGCAGCCGGGCCGCCCAAGCTCCCAGGCGCAGCATGGCGCGTTTGACCCTACCCGCCGAGGACGGGGTGCCCGACAGGAAACGAGAGCCGAGGACAAACGCGAGATCCTCCCGGCGTGCCCGCTCGACCATGGCGGCCGCCTCGGCGGGGTCGTGCTGGCCGTCGGCGTCGAAGGTGACCACGTATCGCGCCCCGCGGGCGAGGGCCGCGTCGAATCCGGTCTGGAGGGCAGCGCCCTGCCCCAGGTTGAGCGGGTGTCGCGCGGTGTAGGCCCCCGCGGCGCGGGCGACGGCAGCGGTGTTGTCACTCGACGCGTCATCGACGACGAGGACACGCGGGAAAAAGGTGCGGACTCCCGCGACGACGCCCGCGATGACGGACGCCTCGTTGAACGCGGGGATCACCACCCACGTGTCGGAGCCGATCTGCATTTGATTAGTGTCGCACATTGGGATGGGAGCGCGCCTATAGTGTGGGGTATCCGGAAGGGCGCGCAGTGCCCCAATGCGCGTATGCGCGCACGCTGACAACGACAGGGAGACCCAGTGATCGAGCCCAGCGCCGACGTAGCCCCCAGTGCGATCGTCGCCCCCAGCGCGCGTATCTGGCACCTCGCCCAAGTGCGCGAGGACGCGCGCATCGGGGATGAGACGATCGTCGGACGTGGCGCCTACATCGGCGAAGGTGTGAGGGTCGGTGCGCGCTGCAAGATCCAGAACTACGCGCTCGTCTACGAGCCCGCCTCCCTGGGCGACGGCGTGTTTGTCGGCCCGGCGGCCGTCCTGACGAACGATCACTCTCCTCGCGCGATCAACGCCGACGGCACCCTGAAGAGCGCGAGTGACTGGGATCGCGTCGGCGTCACCGTCGAGCGCGGAGCAGCCATCGGTGCGCGCGCCGTCTGCGTGGCCCCCGTGCGCATCGGTGCGTGGGCATCGGTCGGCGCGGGCGCCGTCGTCACTCGCGACGTCGCCCCCTACGCGCTGGTCGTCGGCGTCCCCGCGCGCCGCGTCGGATGGGTCGGCGAGGCCGGGGTACCCCTCGTGACCGCCGACGAACCCGCCAGCGAGGCCTCGGAACGCACGTGGGTGTGTCCGGCCTCGGGCCTCCGCTACGTCGAGCGAGACGGTGCCTTGTCGCCCGAGGAAGCCCAGGCCTCGTCCCCACATGACGCCGAGACGCCCGACCAAAACCCTGAGGACCAGCAGTGACGCAGCCGTTTATCCCGCCCGCACGCCCGCTCATCGGCGAGGAGGAGATCGACGCGGTCGCAGCCGTCATGCGCACGGGCATGATCGCCCAGGGCCCCCAGGTCGCCGCCTTCGAAGAGGAGTTCTGCGCAGCCCTGGTGCCCGGGACGCGGGCCGTTGCGGTCAACTCGGGGACCTCGGCCCTGCACCTGGGCCTGCTCGCCGCCGGGATCGGGCCGGGCGACGAGGTCATCGTCCCCTCCTTCACCTTCGCGGCCACCGCGAACTCGGTCGCCATCACGGGCGCGACCCCCGTGTTCGCAGACATCGACCCGCTCACGTTCACGCTGTCGCCTGCCGCCGTCGAGGCCGCCATCACGCCGCGCACTCGGGCCATCATGCCCGTCCACCTCTACGGCCACCCCGCGCCCATGGACGCCCTCCAGGTGATCGCCGACTCCCACGGATTGCTGGTCTTCGAGGACGCCGCCCAGGCCCACGGCGCGAGCCTGCACGGGCGCGCGGTCGGCTCCTTCGGCACCTTCGCGGCCTTCTCCTTCTACCCGACGAAAAATATGACCAGCGGCGAGGGCGGCATGGTCACCTCGAGCGACCCCGACGTCATCCACGGCGTGAAACTTGCGCGCAACCAGGGCATGGAGACGCGCTACGCCAACGAAATCGTGGGCCTTAACAACCGCATGACCGACATCCACGCGGCCATCGGGCGCGTGCAACTCACCAAGGTCGCCGCGTGGACCCGCGCGCGCCAAGGCAACGCCGCCTTCCTGGACGCCCACCTGCGCGGCGTCACCGTCCCGCACGTCGCGCCCGGTGCCACGCACGTCTACCACCAGTACACGATCCGCGTGGCCGAGGACCGCGACGGTTTTGCCGCCGCCCTGCGCGAGGAATACGGCGTCGGCTCGGGCGTCTACTACCCGATCCCGAACCACGAGCTGCCCTCCCTCGCCCGCTACGCCCCCAGCCTGGAGCTGCCGGCCACGCGCGAGGCGGCCGACCAGGTCCTGTCCCTGCCGATCTACCCGTCCCTGACGCCCGGCGAGCTGGAACGAATCGCGCACGCCGTGAACGCGCTCGCGCAAGCGGGGGCCTGACATGAGTATTCGCCTCGGCATCCTCGGCATCGGCTCGATGGGCCGACACCACGTGCGCAACGCCCGCGCCACCGCCGGCGTGGAGCTCGTCGCCCTCGCGGACCCGGGTGGCGACCGCTTCGGCGTCGCCGGTGATCTGCCCATCCTGGGTGGCGTCGAGGAACTCATCGAGGCCGGCATCGACGCCGCGATCATCGCCGCGCCTACCGCCCACCACGAGGGCGCGGCCCTGGCGCTCGCCGAGGCCGGGGTGCACACCCTCGTCGAAAAGCCCCTCGCCACGAGCGTGGAGGCGGGGCGCCGCATCCGCGACGCCTTCGCGGTCTCGGGCCTCGTCGGTGCCGTCGGCTACGTCGAGCGCTGCAACCCGGCGCTCATCGACATGCGTCGGCGGATCGCCCAGGGCCAGCTCGGCGAGATCGAGCAGATTGCGACGCGCCGCCAGTCGCCCTACCCCGCGCGCATCAGCGACGTCGGCGTTGTCAAAGACCTGGCTACGCACGACGTGGACCTGGCTGCCTGGGTGGCCGGCGCCCCCTACGAGAGCATCTACGCGCGCACGTCCGCGCGCTCGGGACGCGTGCACGAGGACATGATGGTCGCCTCGGGCGTCCTTGCCGGCGGCATCCTCGTCAACCACCTCGTCAACTGGCTGACCCCCTACAAGGACCGCACGACGATTGTGACGGGGGAGCGCGGCGCGCTCGTCGCAGACACCGCGATGGGGGACCTGACCTTCTACGAGAACGGCCACGCGCCCCTGCAATGGGACGCCATCGCCGCCTTCCGCGGGGTGAGCGAGGGGCAGGTCGTGCGCTACGCGCTCACCAAGCGTGAGCCCCTCGCCCTCGAGCACGAGCGCTTCCGCGACGCGATCCTCGGCGTGGGTGCCGAGCACGTCACCATGGACGAGGCCCTGGACAACCTGCGCGTCGTCGAGGCCATCCTCTCCTCGGCCGCCACCGGGCGTTCCGTCGACCTGTAGAGCGCCGCGTTAGCGGGTCAGGTCTGCGTAAGTTTCGCGCAGCTGATCCACGGATCCGCGCAGGGAGCACTCGCGTGTCACCCACGCCCGGCACGCCGCCCCGCGATCCGCGCGCTCGTCTGCCGACCAGGCCAAGGCCTCGTCGATGGATCGGGCCAGGGCGTCCGGCGAACGTTCGGCCGTCAGCGTCGAGGCCCCGGGCGCGAGCATCTCCGGCGTGCCTCCCGTGGAATAGGCGATGACGGGAACGCCGCACGCCTGCGCCTCAAGCAGCACGAGTCCGGCGGCCTCCTGTCGCCCCTGTGTCGGCCTCGTGGGCAGGACGAGGACGTGGGCGCGGCGCATCCACTCGCGCACGCCCTCTCGATCTAGGCGACCCGCGAACGTCACGTGGGCCGGTGCGTGCGCACGCAGGCCTGCCTCCAGCGGCCCGTCGCCGACGAGCACGAGGCGATGCGGGCGGTGCCCCGCGAGAGTGGCGGACGCCCGGGCGAGGTCATCCACCCCCTTGAGGCGGCTGAACGACCCCACGAATAGAACGACGGGTTCCTCGCGCGATTCAGCTGTGTGTGGGGCGGGCGTCCACCAGTGCGTGTCCACGCCCTGATAGTGCACGCTCAGGCGTGCCGGATCGGCGCCCGCACCTAACGCGACGTCCGCCAGGTAGCGCGAGACAGCCAGCAGCCGACTCGCGCCCTCGAAGGCGGCCGTGCGGTTACGCGCGTTCCACGCGGCCCCCGCGCCCCGCCCGAGCCTCGGGTAGGCGTCCCCGCCGTGCAGCGTCACCACGAGGGGCGCGCCCGTCTCCCGCGCCGCGCGTACCGCCGGCAGAGACCACGTCGCCTGATGCTGGTGGATAAGGTCCGGGTGCCACGACGCGATCGCGCGGCGCATCTGGCCCAGGCCTCGTGCCTGCGCGGCCACCCGAATGGGGAGCGGGCCGCCTAGCGCGCGGGGTGCGGCCTCGTCGATGGGGATCGTGACGGCCGGATCGGTGATGCGCGCCGCGAGCGTGAAGACCCGCCAATCGAGCTCCGGCATCGCGAGGGCGTGCGAGAGCGCGAAGTAGGTCGGGGGAACCAGCAGGGTTCCCTTCGTCAGGGCGACCCTCACGAGTTCCACCCGAGGGCAGGCGCGGATCGGTGAGCGGGCATGCCACCATCCTAGGGGCAAGCCGCGCGCCCCAGGTGATTAAATGAGTCCATGACGAATGCACCTGCACGCCCCGCCCGCTCGGGCGTCCTCGCGCAGGTGCTGACCCTCCTCGGCGGCACCCTCCTCGCCCAGGTCATCGCCTTCGTCGCTCAGATCGGCATCGCCCGCCTCTACACGGACACAGACCTGGGGTATCTGGGCATCTTCACGTCCGCTGCCACGCTCGGCGCCGCCGTCGCGGGCGCCCGCTTCGACCTCAGCATCGTCCTGCCCGCCCCCGGGGACGAGGCCTCGGCCCGGTCCCTGGCCCGCCTGGCCTCGCGCTGCGTGCTGGTCGCCTCCGCACTGGCCACCCTGATTGCGGCCGCCGCATGGCCGTGGGTAAGCGCGCGCTACGGAAGCGCGCTCGCGGGCTGGCTGCTCGCCGTCGGCGTCTCCGTCCTGTTCCTCGCGCAGGGGCAGGTGTGCTCCTACTGGCTGACCCGCCACCGCCGCTTCCAGGCGATCGCAAGCTCGTCCGTCGTGCGCGCCCTCGGGATTGCAACGCTGCAGCTGGTGTGCGGTTTCCTGGCTGGCGGCGGCCTGGGTGCGGCGATTGGGGCGACGATCGCCGGCCAGGGCCTCGCCGTCGCCTTCCTGTCGTGGTGCGCCCGCGACGCCCGCGAGCGCGAGGCTGAGGATCCGCCCCTGCGCGAGGTGGCCTCGCGCTACCGCAAGATGGCCCTCGTGGGCGTGCCCAACGTCGTCGTCGACGCGCTGCGCACGAGCGCGATCCCGATGCTCATCGCCACGTATTCCGTGGCATCGCTTGGCCAATTCAACATGGCGTGGCTGGCCCTGCAAGCCCCGGTCGCCCTCATCGCGGGGGCGCTGTCGCAGGTGTACCTGCCGCGCCTGTCGGACACTCCTCCCGGTGAGATGACACGCGTCGTCGTGCGAGTCGGTGGTATTGCGCTGGCATGCTCGATCCCCGTGTTCGCCCTGCTCGCGTGGGTGAGCCCCGCACTCTTCCCCCTCGTATTCGGGGCGCGCTGGGAGGTGGCCGGACACTTTGCGCGCTCCCTGGCCCCCTGGCTGGCCCTCACGGTCGCGACTTCGCCGCTGTCCAACGTGTTCGTCGCCACCTACCATCAGAGGCGCATGCTGGCCTTCGCGTGCGTGTACTGCGTAGCGCCGCTCATCTGGCTCGCATCCAGCCCCTACGGCGTGGAGACGACGGTCGCGGTGCTGGGTGGCCTCATGGCCGCGCTGCTGGCGTGCATGCTCCTCATGGCTGTCCTGACGGCGCGCGCCTACGACCGGGGCGATGGCGCGCGCCCGGAAGCGGCGTGACGCCCCCTCCCCAAAAGTCGCACGTAATTCCCATGCGGTCCGAATCTATGGGCGATCAAAAGTGTTGATATTCCAATGTTTTTAGCATCACTAAGAAAAGTTAGCGAACCCAAATTACGTGCGAGATTTTGGGGGAACTATTGATGTGTTGCTCGCGCGGCCAGGGCTCGCGCGGCGAGGGCCCGCTCGTAGGCCTCGCGCAGGCGCGTGGCACCCTCCTCCCACGTCGGGATTTCCGGGGCCGAGAAAGCCTCGATGTCTTCTCGCGTAATGGCCTCCACAGCAGAAACGAGGTCGCGCTCCGGATCCTCTAGCACCCACGTGTCGGCTTGATCGCCCAGGTACCGGCGGGCCTCGGACAGGGGAGAGCACAGGGCCGGCACGCCTGCCGCGAAGGCCTCCATCATCTTGTTGGGCGTGGACATGCGGTGCGACAGACACCCGGACTCGATGAGGCACAGCGCCACGTCAGCCCCGCGCGTCATGGCCAGAACCTGGTCCGGTTCCACGGGAGGCAGGCGGTGGATGTTCGGGTGGTTTGCTGCGGCCCGCTCGACCTCAGGTAGCAGGGTGCCCGCGCCGACGAAGACCACGTGCGCGCTCGTCACCTGCTCAAATGCGCGCAGAATCAACGGAATATTGCGCCCGGGCGCCAGGTAGCCCGAATGCAGGTAGAGGAGAGCCTCCTCCGGGATCCCCAGTTGCACGCGCAGGTCGATGACCCCCTCCGCGCCCGTCGGGGCGTTTGTCACGACGACCGGATCGATGCCCGGGTAGGCCTCGCGGTACCACTGCGCGATCGACTCATTGACCACGGACACCACGTCCGCGCGGTGGATGTAGCGGCGCTCAATGACGCGCTGGAGGCGCTGGCGCAGGCCCGCCGACCCCACCGTCTCCGTCTCCAACTCGTGCGCGTTGTACGCGAACACCGCGCCCGTGCGCCGCGCCAACGCGTGCGCGAGGGGCAGTAGGAACAGGTTCTGCGCGGAGACGGCCGCGACGCGCTGCCTCGCGAACCGCCGATACACGCGCACGCCCCACGCCCCGACGACCCTCACCCCGCCCAAGGGCGCACCCAGGGAGGCTCCCCGAATCCGCGTGAGGCGCACGGTGGGGGCCACGGCCTCGTCCGTGGGGAGCTCACCCTGATCGATGCCGACGACGTGAGTCTGCGAGAAAAGCGGGGATAGCGAACGCGCGATCTTCACCAGGCGACCGGGCGAGGCCAGGTTCGACGGGTAGAGCAGGAGATTGAGCGCGCGATCCACGCCCCCATTGTAGGTGGGGCTGGGCACTACACTGGAGGGGAACAACGAGGCCGGAGAGGGAAAGGTGAACCGCATGCGCATCGCGGTCGTCGGCATGGGCAAGATCGGTTTGCCGCTGGCGGTGCACTACGCGCGCGGCGGGCACACCGTCGTCGGCGTGGACGTGAACCCCCGCGTGGTCGCCCTCATTAACGAGGGGGGCGAACCCTTCCCGGGCGAGGCACACTTGGCCGAGTACCTGCCCCCGCTTGCCTCCTCCGGATCCCTGCGCGCGACGACCGAGTACGCCGAGGCGATCCCCGGCGCGGAGGCGGTCGTCATGGTCGTGCCCCTCGTCGTCGATGCCGAGAGCCGCCCCGACTTCCGCGTCATGGATGCCGCCACCCGCTCCATGGCCGCCCACCTCACGCCCGGCACTCTCGTCTCCTACGAAACCACCCTGCCCGTGGGCACGACGCGCGGACGCTACAAGCCCCTCATCGAGGAGGTCTCCGGCCTGATCGAGGGCCGCGACTTCGACGTGGTGTTCTCTCCCGAGCGGGTCCTCACCGGCCGCGTCTTCGCCGACTTGGCCCGCTACCCGAAGCTCGTGGGCGGCCTTAGCGAATCCGGTGAGGAGCGCGGCATTCGCTTTTATGAGGCCGTCCTCTCCTTCGATCAGCGCGACGACCTGCCGCGCCCCAACGGCGTGTGGCCCATGGGCGGGGCCGAGGCCGCCGAAATGGCCAAGCTCGCCGAGACCACATACCGGGACGTCAACATCGGCCTGGCCAACCAGTTTGCACGCTACGCGGACGCGGTCGGCATCGACGTCGCGCGCGTCATCGAGGCCTGCAATTCCCAGCCCTACTCGCACATTCACCGGCCCGGCATCGCGGTCGGCGGCCACTGCATCCCCGTCTACCCGCGCCTGTACCTGGCCGGCGACCCGGACGCGACCGTCGTGTCCGCCGCGCGCGCCGCCAATGCGGACATGCCTGCCTACGCGGTCTCGCGCGCCGCCTCCCTGTTGGGGTCTCTGGACGGCCTGCGCGTCGCGGTCCTGGGCGCCGCCTACCGAGGTGGGGTCAAGGAAACCGCGTTCTCCGGTGTCTTTGGCGTCACCCGCGCGCTGCGCGAGGCCGGGGCGCAGGTGAGCGTGCACGATCCGTTGTATTCCGACGACGAGCTGGCGGCCTACGGGTGGGACGCCTACCACCTCGGCGAGCCGGTGGACGTTGCCATCGTCCAGGCCGACCACGCCGCCTACCGTGATCTGGTGCCCGCCGACCTGCCCGGCGTTCGCCTCCTCGTCGACGGCCGCGCCATCACCTCACCTGAGGCCTGGTGTGGTACGCCGCGCATCACGATCGGCGGGGGAAGCACCCCCGCATGCTAGTCACTCTGGCGACCCGCACCTTTACACCCGAGCCGACGGCCGCCGCGCTGCGACTCGGGGCACTCGCCCGCGCGCTCGCCGCAGGCGGCGACAGGGTCCGGGTCCTCACCTCGCGCCTGGCTCCCTCCGTCGCCCGCGATGCTCGTCAATCCGCAGACGGCGGCGTCGATGTGGGGGAGGGGGGAGGCCTCGTCGAGGTGCGCCGCGCCCCCGTCCTGCGTGACCGCACGGGAGCGGTGCGTGGATACGTCTCCTATATGTCTTTCGACGTCCCTCTTGTCGCTAGGCTACTGACCGGCCCCCGCCCCGAGGTGGTTGTCTCCGAGCCCCCGCCGACGACCGGAGTCGCGGTGCGCATCGCCTGCGCGGCGCGCCGCGTCCCCTACGTCTACTACTGCGCCGACATCGTCTCGGACGCCGCCGCGCTTGCGGGCGTGCCCGGCCTCGTCGTGCGCACGGTCGCGGGCCTGGAGTCCTTCGCGCTGCGGGGTGCCCGCCGCGTCATCGCCGTCTCCGATGGGGTCGCGCGCCGCGCCCGTGACCTGGGGGCTCGGGACGTCGTGGTCGTCCCCAACGGGGTGCGCGTTCCCGAGGTGGTGGCCACCGCCGCCCCCGAGGGATTCCCCGCCTGCGACGGTCCCGTCTTCGTCTACGCGGGCACGGTCGCCCAGTGGCTGGCCCCCGAGGTCTTCGTCGACGCCTTCGAACGCGCGCGCGCTCGGCTCGGGGACGCGCGCCTCGTCTTCGTGGGGCAGGGGAGCGGATGGGATGCCCTCGCTGAGCGCTCGCGCGGCGTGGCTGGCGTCGAGATGATCCCCGCCGTCAGCGCCGAGGAGGCGGACCGGTGGATGGCGCGAGCCACTGCGACGCTCGCCTCGCTGCGACCGGGCGGATACGACTACGCCTACCCGACGAAGATCCTCGCCTCCCTCGCGCAGGGCACTCCCGTCATCTACGCGGGGCCCGGTCAAGCCGCCCGCGATGTCGCGGAGCGCGGGCTCGGGGTGGCGTGCGGACTGGACGCAGATGAGGTCGCCGAGGCCATGGTGGCCCTCGCGTCGGGCCGTGCTCCCTGGGTGGGGCCCGAGGGAGTACGAGCATGGGTGCACGAGCATCGATCGGTCGAGTCCTCCTCGGTCGCGGCGGCTGCGGTGGTTCGATCGGCGCTCGCGTAGGCCTCGGGAGTTTTCCACTGAAGCGCTAATTTCAGTGCGGCCGAGGGTCATTGTCCCGCGCCCCGAGCGCTTTCGGTGGCGCGTCGGCGTGTTCCGACGAGAGAACGCGTTGTGTTGAGAGGTCCCGGCACCGTCTCACATGCAAAAAAGCTATTGTTTCAGTTCGTATTAGTTCTTGCATGTGCCTATTTTCATATTTACAGTTACAACATAAGTACCTACAATCACGATTGTCACATCAGCAACTTGAAGGATCATTATGCGCTCCTCGTGGAGGACCATCGTCGCCGGGCTCGCCCTGGCCCTCGGCGCAGCCGCAGCGGCCCTCGTGCCGCCCGCGCACGCAGCAGGCATCACGATCGCCATCGACCCCGGGCACGGCGGCTCCGACCCCGGCGCGGTCGCAAACGGCCTGCGTGAAAAGGATCTGACCCTCGCGGTCTCACTGGCCCTGAAGGAAGAACTGGAAAGCTACGACGGCGTGCGCGTCGTCATGACCCGCACGACGGATACCCGTCCCTCGGAAAACACCAGTGCCGACCTGTCTAGCCGCGTTGACATGGCCGCAGCGGCGGATGCGGACGCCCTCGTCTCCATCCACTTCAACTCGGCCTCGCCCATCGCGAATGGTGCGGAGGTCTGGTACGCGAACTCTTCCTCGTACAACTACGGCACCCACACCCAGGGACGCACCCTGTCCAACGCTATCCAGAAGCAGCTGACCAGCCTTGGACTGGCTGATCGCGGCATCAAGACGCGTGACAACCCCTACTACGACTATCCGGACGGTTCGACCGGCGACTACTATGCGATCATCCGTCAGGCTCGCGAAAAGAACATGACGGGCGTCATCGTCGAGCATGCATTCGTCACCTCGGCGACCGACGCCGCCCTCCTGCACAACGAGAGCTTCGTGCGCTCCCTCGGCATCGCCGACGCGACCGGCATTGCGCAGGCTTACGGGCTGAGTAAGGGAGCCTGGCGCGCGGCCGGCGACTCCTGGAGTTTTATCTCCAACGGCACGGCCAAGATCGGCTGGTTCTCTGCCGGTGGCCGCTGGTACTGGGCGGGCTCCGACGGACGCACCATCCGCGGATGGTCGACCATCAACGGACGCCGCTACTTCTTCGACGACTCCACCGCCATGGTGACGGGTTGGAAGCAGGAAGACGGCAAGTGGTACTACCTGCGTCCCGACGGTGATATGGCCACCGGATGGGTGAAGGTTGACGGCTCGTGGTACTACATGAACGCCGACGGCGTCATGGTCACCGGCTGGCTCAAGGACGGCAACGACTGGTACTGGCTGCGCGCCAACGGTGCGGCCGCGATTGGCTGGACCAACGTTGACGGTGCCTGGTACCTCTTCGAGGATGATGCGCGCATGCTCACCGGCTGGCAGCGCACTGAGGATGACAACCGCTGGTACTACATGCGACCCAGCGGCCAGATGGTCACCGGCTGGCTCCTCGACGGCGGCAAGTGGTACTACCTGGACGGTGAAGGTGCCATGGTGACCGGCTGGGTCAAGGTGGGTGACACCTGGTACCACCTGAGCTCCTCCGGCGCGATGAGCACCGGCTGGCTCCTGGACGGTGCCTGGTACTGGCTGGACCCGAACTCGGGTGCCATGGCGACGGGCACGGTCACCGTTGAGGGCCGTGCATCCACCTTCGCTTCCTCCGGCGCGTGGCTCGGTTACGCGGACGGCAGCGAGGCGCCGGCGGCCTCCCGTTCGGCCTCGCGCAGCGCCTCCGTCACGAACGCGTCCGGCCAGCGCCTCATCATGAGCGCGCCCACCGCCTCGCGCTCGGAGATCATCGACGCGATGGAAGACGCCTGGGATTCCGCCGGCTACAGCTACCCGAGCGCCCTGGCCGCCGGCGGTGCGCCGACGATCCGCGACTTCGCGTCCATCGTCTACGACGAGGCCGTGGCCGAGGGCGTGTCCCCCGAGCTGGTCTTCGTCCAGGCGATGAAGGAAACAGGCTGGCTGCAATTCGGCGGCGACGTGACCGTCAGCCAGTACAACTTCTCCGGCATTGGCGCGGTCGGCGGCGGTGCGAAGGGTGCCTCCTTCCCGGACGTGCGCACCGGCATCCGCGCCCAGGTTCAGCACCTGCGCGCCTACGCGGATTCCTCGGTGACCACGGCGTCGCTCGCGAACACGGTCGTCGACCCGCGCTTCACCTACGTGCGCAAGGGCGCCGCCCCCGTGGTCGAGTACCTGGGCATCCAGGAGAACCCCAACCGCACGGGCTGGGCCGCAGCCAAGAACTACGGCTACGACCTGGTGTCCATGATGAAGGCGTACTTCTGAGAGTTTTTCCGTGACGAGGCCGGGGCCGGCTGCGCGATTCAGCGCGGCTGGCCCCGGCCTTTATTTCGCATGCAATTCCCATCAGGTCTGTTTTGCGGTGCCGAGAAAACGTTGGAATACCAACGAGGTGGTTTCAAAGCTTGAAACAGGTGTCGGGGAATTGCATGCGGAATTGGGGGGATTTGTAGCAGTGTTCTGGGGTGTTCCGGTGTTGTCACGCACTTCGCTGATGCTACGCTCCGGTGCTTGCACGTCCACAGCTACCCTTGATTGTGTGCACACGGATAGGTCCTGCCCATGCGGATAGGTTGTGCGCATCGGGATAGGTTATGCGCTTCTGGATAGGTAAATAAGCTATCCAGATGTTCGTAACCTATCCGGATGTTCGTAACCTATCCAGATACGCCGCCCCCATTCGCAACCGTTGCCTTGAGGGCGTGCGCGGGCAGCCCCTGCTACGTGGGCAGGCACCGTAGCCCCCACGCGCACGTAGGATGCCCGCGGACATAGCAGCGGCCCCGAGCACCAGTCGGTGCCCGGGGCCTGCGTGCAACGTGGGAGGTCAGCCGCGCAGGGAAGCGACGTAGGAGTCGATGCGCTGCGAAGAATCCTCGGGGGTGAAGCCAGTGGCCTTGATCTTCGTCAGGTCAAGGACGGAGGACAGGGGGCGCGGGGCCACCTCGCGGCCCGCGAAGTACTCCTGCGTCGTCACCTCGGTGACGTCTTCCGGATCGCGGCCGCACAGCTCGAACACGCGCTTGGCGACCTGCGCCCAGCTCATGACCGGCCCCTCACCAGACAGGTTGTAGGTGCCGAACGGGGCCTCGCTGGTCAGCAGGTGAATGATGCCCTTGGCCAGGTCGGAGGTGAAGGTCAGGCGACCCACCTGGTCGGACACGACCGAGGGGGAGGTGCCCTGATCCGCCAGGGACGCCATGGTCTTCAGGAAGTTCTTGCCGTCGCCCACGACCCAGGAGGTGCGCACGATGTAGTGCTTCGGCGTCGAGGCCACAGCGGCGTCGCCACCCGCTTTCGACTGGCCGTACGCGCCCAGGGGAGAGGGGGCCTCGTCCTCGACGTGCACGTCCTGTGTGCCATCGAAGACGTACTCCGTCGAGATGTGGACCATCGTCACGCCGTGAGCCGTGGCCTCGCGGGCCAGGACCGCCGGGCCCGTCGAGTTCGCCTGCCAGGTTGCGCGGCGCCCTTCGGGCGTCTCAGCGCCGTCCACGTTCGTCCACGCGGCCGCGTTGATCACCACGTCGATGTCGTCCCACGGCAGAGCGGCCACCTGCTCGGCATCGGAAATCGACACCTCGGGCAGGTCCACGCCCGTCACAGTGAAGCCGGCCTCGGGCAGTGCACGCATGAGCTCGCGGCCCAGCTGGCCGTTTGCGCCCGTCACGAGTGCGCGGCGACCCGCCGGGACCGGTGCGGGGAACGGAGTTACGTCCGCCATGCGCGGGTGAGCCTTGTCCTTGTCCGACAGGATGGCGCGCTCGAGCGGGATCGGCCAATCCACGGCGGCCGTCTCGTCGGCCAGGTTCAGGAAGGTGTAGCGCGCGTCCGGCGACCAGTGGTCGTTGACCAGGTACGTGTAGGCCGTGTTCGGCTCCAGGGTCTGGTAGGAGTTACCCACGCCCTTGGGGACGAACACCGCCACGCCCGGGTCGATGATCGTCGTGTAGACGGTGCCGAAGGAAGGACCCTCTCGCAGGTCCACCCACGCGCCAAACACGCGGCCGGTCGCGACCGACACGAACTTGTCCCACGGCTCCGCGTGAATGCCTCGCGTCACCCCGACCTCGTCGTTGAACGAGATGTTGTTCTGCACGGGCTGGAAATCCGGCAGGCCCAGCGCGACCATCTTCTCGCGCTGCCAATTCTCCTTGAACCAGCCTCGATTATCGCCGTGAACAGTCAGATCAATGCGCAAAAAGCCGGGGATCGGCGTGGTCGTAATCCCCAGGGGCTTAGCGGTAGGCGCCATGGTTCTTCCTTACGTGCGTGGTTTTTGTGCGGACGCAACATTCCATGTAAATACTATCCGATCTACACCCCCGCGGCGGTGTGCGCCGCCCCATGGGCGCGCGGAGGGGCAAAGTTGTGGAAAAATACTGTTCTATAGGGATAATTGTCAACGACGCGCGACCCACACGAGGACGCGCCGGGAAGCGGAGGCAACATGAAAGGCATCATCCTGGCGGGCGGCTCGGGCACCCGTCTCAACCCGATCACGCTGGGGACATCGAAGCAGCTCGTCCCCGTCTACGACAAGCCGATGATCTACTACCCGCTGTCGACCCTCATGCTGGCGGGCATCTCCGAGGTCCTTGTCATCACGACCCCTCACGATGCTCCGTCGTTCCATCGCCTGCTCGGCGATGGCAGCCAGCTCGGCGTCAACATCTCCTACGCCGTCCAGCATGAGCCCAACGGCCTCGCGCAGGCCTTCGTGCTCGGCGCCGATCACGTCGGCAACGACAGTGCCGCCCTGGTCCTGGGTGACAACATCTTCTACGGCCCCGGCATGGGTGCCCAGCTGCGCCGCCACGTCGACCCCGACGGTGGTGCCGTCTTCGCCTATCACGTGTCCAACCCGCGTGCGTACGGTGTCGTGGAATTCGACGAGGAGTTCAACGCGCTGTCGATCGAGGAAAAGCCCGAGCACCCCAAGTCGAACTATGCGGTGCCCGGCCTGTACTTCTACGACAACGACGTGGTCGAGATCGCCCGCAACCTCAAGCCGAGCGCGCGTGGTGAATACGAGATCACCGACGTGAATCGTGCCTACCTCGAGGCCGGCAAGCTCAAGGTCGAGGTCCTCCCGCGCGGCACCGCGTGGCTCGACACCGGCACGTTCGACTCCCTCGCGGACGCCACCGCATTCGTGCGCACGGTCGAGGCCCGCCAGGGCATGAAGATCGGTGCCCCCGAAGAGGTCGCGTGGCGCATGGGCTTCATCGACGACGAGGGCCTGCGCCAGCGCGCCGAGCCCCTGGTCAAGTCCGGTTACGGCGCGTACCTGCTCGAGCTGCTTGAACGAGAGGGTTGCTGAGTGAGCCGTCCCAGTGCTCAATCCCGCCTGCTCATCGTTATCCCTGCGTGGAACGAGGAGGAGGTGCTCGGTGATGTCCTCGAGATGGTGAAGGCTGAGAAGCCTTCATTCGCGGACATCCTCGTGGTGTCCGACGGGTCGACGGACGCGACCGCCGATATCGCGCGCGCCGCGGGCGTGGCCGTCCTCGACCTGCCGCTGAACCTGGGGGTCGGTGGCGCGATGCGCGCCGGCTTCCAGTACGCGCGGCGCATGGGCTACGAGTACGCGTGCCAGCTCGATGCGGATGGCCAGCACGACCCGCGCGAGATCGACACGCTCATCGAGACGGCCTCGAGCGAGCATGCGGACGTCGTCATCGGCTCGCGTTTCGCGGGTAAGGGAAATTACGACGCGCGGGGCCCGCGCAAGTGGGCGATGAACCTCTTCTCGTTCATCCTCTCACGCGTGTGTGAGACTCACCTGAGCGATACGACCAGCGGTTTTAAGCTCTACGGCCCCCGTGCGCTCTCGCTGTTCGCGCGCAACTATCCGGCCGAGTACCTGGGTGACACGATCGGTGCGCTCGTCATCGCGGCGCGTTCGCACCTGGTCGTGCGCGAGGTCGGCGTGCAGATGCATCCGCGCGCGGGCGGCGAGCCCTCCCATAATCCGATCAAATCGGCGCTCTTCTTGGTGCGTGCGACGATGGCCCTGGCGGTCTCCCTGTCGCGCCCCGGCGAGAAGGTCGCCCAGGCACCGGAGGAGAACGCATGAGCCCCACCTACGTGCTTGGACTGGTGTTCGCGATCATCATCCTGGTGATGGTGTTCGTCAAGATGCGTAACTCGGGTCTGAAGGAACGCTACGGCCTGTGGTGGTATTGCATCGCCTTCTTTACTGCGTTGCTGTCCATCTTCCCGCCGATCCTGAAGTGGAGCGCGAAGCAGCTGGGCGTCGTCGTCCCGCTGAACCTCGGCTTCTTCGTGGCCGGCGTGGTGCTGCTGCTCCTGTCTCTGCGTTTATCGGTGGACCTGTCGCGTTCGGACGAGGATCGCCGTCGCCTGACCGAGGAGGCCGCGATTCTGCGCCTGCAGGTGGAGGATCTGCGCCGTCGCGTCGACGCTCTCGAGGCGTCTCGCCGGGGAGACGGTGAGTCTCGCTGAGGCGCGCGCCTTCAAGACAAACAACGAGGGCGGGGCCCGTCAGGTGCAAACCTGACGGGCCCCGGTTCGTCATGTGGGAGCGCCTCTGGGCGGTCGATCCGCGGGGCGGCGCGGCGCGGTTAGCGCAACAGCGTGCCGTCGGGGCCGAGGCTGAGGCGCTCGGTGGGGGCGGCGGGGTCGACCTCGCCTTCGGTGAGCTTGCGCTTGAGTGCGGAGGCCGGGCGCGACACGGGGACGGTGGACTCGTTGGAGTCGTCGTCGGTGTCTGCTGCGCTCGGCGTGGGTTCCGAGGCCTCGATCGGCGAGGCACCGGGGGATTCGACGGGGGTCAGGGAGATGCGCGCCCCCATCGCGGATGCGTGCGAGGGCAGCAGGGGCTCGCCGTCGAGGTCCTTGGCCAGGTCGTCGAGCATGGTACGGGCCTCGTCGACGATGGAGGAGTCTTCGGCGTGCAGGCCGTGCACGAGCCAGCGCACGAGCGCGATTTCGGACAGGAGCTGGGCGCGCGTGAAGACGTGCAGGTCTGTGGCGCGGCGCTCGTGGCCGTAGGTCTCGCGGAAGCGGTCGAGGAACGCGTCGGAGGCGGTGGCCTGCACCCAGGCGATGTCGAGAGCGGGGTCCCCGACGTGCGCGCTGGTCCAGCCGCCGATGGCGAGGAGTGAGCCGCGCTTGACGGATAGGCAACGCTCCTGGATGTCGCCGTGGATGGGTGCGGAGGGGAATCGCCACAGGGATACGTCCTCGAGGGCTGCCTCCCAGCGGCTCCACAGGGCGGCGGGGATGGCGACTTCGCGGGCGGCCTCGTCGAGGAGGGCGAGGTTGCGGTCGCGGCACTCGATGGCCGTGTAGGCGGGCAGGCCGATGGAGGAGAACACCGTCTCGGGGAGGTTATGCAGGGCTGCGAGGGCGCGTCCGAGGGATGCGGGCAGCAGCGGGTCGGTGTCGAGGTCTTCGTCCGTGGGGGCGGTGCCGCCCGGGTCGCGGTGGACGTAGACGGCGGCCCCGCCGCTGGTCTTCACCTGGCCTGCCAGGCGGGGCACGTCGAAGGGGATGTAGTCGTGGTCGTGTGCCTGCCCGAGCCTGTCCAGGATGCCGGAGGTTGCCTCGAGTGCGGGGCCGGAGACCTCCTCGTGGGGGCAGGTGACGATCCAGCGGTGTCCGGCGGCGTCTTCGATGCCGGTCACGGTAGAGAGCTCGTCGCTGTAGGTGGGCGGGCGCAGGGCGGTGACGCGCATGCCGGGGACGGCTGCGGTGGCCAGGGCTGCCAGTTCGAGGGGGCTCGTGTGGGAGGTCATTGCCTTAACGTATCGCGGCCTGGGCCGGGGCGCTCCTCCCCGCGCGGGCGCGAGGAGGATTGAACGGATGTGGGTTTGCTCCTTGCCGAAAAACTCTGTTATTTTCAACACATTGGCTTGGTCTGTAGCAAGGAGGCGCAGCGATGGAAGCCACGACGCGCGCGCTCGCCGCACGGGTGCGTGAGGACTTAGCCGCGAGCGGAGTTGACGCGGCTCGAGACCCCAGGTCCGTGCGTGTACTCATTCACCGCGCCATCGACCGCTTCGCGCCCGACCTGCTGCCCGCGGCCCGCGAGCAGGTCGAAGCGGACCTCATGGACGACATCTGCGGCCTCGGCCCGCTTCAGGTGCTCATGGACGATCCTTCGGTCGAGGAAATCTGGATCAACGCGGCCTCGCGCGTGTTCGTGGCCCGATCGGGTGTCGCCGAGCTGACGAGCCTGATCCTCACCGACGAGGACGTGCGCGCCCTCGTCGAGCGCATGCTCCACCACTCCGGGCGCAGGCTCGACCTGTCCAGCCCCTTCGTGGACGCGATGCTCGCGGGAGGGGAGCGCCTCCACGTCGTCATTCCGCCCGTCACGGGATCGTCGTGGAGCGTTAATATTCGCAAGCACATCCAGCGCGCCCGCACCCTGGATGACCTGGTCGCGGTCGACATGCTCGCCCCTCCGATGAGGGATTTTTTGGCGGCCGCTGTCTCCGTGGGGCTCTCCGTCCTTGTCTCGGGCGGCACGCAGGCCGGGAAGACGACGCTGCTGCGCGCGCTCGCGGGAGAGCTGCCCAGGTCGCGCCGCGTCATCTCCTGCGAGGAAGTCTTCGAGCTGGGCCTGGCCAACTGGGATCACGTCGCGATGCAGACGCGACCGGCCGGCGCGGAGGGAACGGGCGAGATTACGCTGCGCGACCTCGTGCGCGAATCGCTGCGTATGCGCCCCGAATACCTGATCGTCGGAGAGGTCCGAGGCCCGGAGGCCCTCGACCTGCTGGTGGCCCTCAATGCGGGCGTGCCTGGCATGGCGACCGTGCACGCCAACTCGGCCCGCGAGGCTCTCGACAAGCTGTCGATCCTGCCGCTCCTGGCGGGCGAGAATGTGACGACGGGATTCGTGACCCCGACCCTGGCCTCCTCCATCGACCTCGTGTGTCACGTCGAGCGGGGTGCGGACGGGCAGCGCCACGTCGCTGAGATTATGGCGGTCCCGGGGCGCGTCGAAGGAAACCGTATCGAGACCGCCACCCTCTTCCGCTTCGATGGGTGCCGGTGCGTCCGAGGCGCCGGTGGGCTGGACCTGCACGATCGTTTTGCTGCCGCCGGCTTCGACCTCGCGTCCCTCCTGGATTGGGTGCCGGCATGATTGCGATCGTGTGCGGGCTCGTGTTCGGGATCGGCCTCGTCGTGGCCGTGTCCCCCTGGTTTACGCCGCCCCCGGCTTGGCGCCCATGGGGGCCGTGGAAGCGCCTGCGCGAGGACGTGTCTCGTGCGCGCATCCCGGGCCTGACTGCCCCGCGCCTTGTCACGCTGAGCCTCGGAGTCGGAAGCGTCGTCGCGCTCATCATCCTGGCCGTCACGGGAGCCTGGCCCGTCGCCCTCATCGTCTCCGTCGGCGTCGCGTTCCTGCCCTACGCGTGGGTCGTCTCCCGCCTCGGCGCGCACGCGAAAACCGTGAGGGCCGCATGGCCTGAGGTTATCGACGCCATGGTGTCCGGAGTGCGCGCGGGCACCGCGTTGCCCCAGGTGCTCTGCGACCTTGCCGAGGAGGGGCCCGTCCCCGTGCGCTTCGCCTTCGAAGCGTTCTCGCGGGATTACAGCGCTAACGGCCGTTTCGAGCTCGCCCTGGACAAGATGAAAGAGACGGTCGCCGACCCCGTCGCCGACCGTATCGTCGAGGCGCTGCGCATCGCTCGTTCCGTGGGCGGGGCGGACCTGACGCGCCTGCTTCAAGACCTCGCATCGCTCCTGCGCGAGGACGCGCGCGTGCGCGGAGAACTCGAGGCGCGTCAATCCTGGACGGTGGGCGCTGCCCGCCTCGGCCTCGCGGCCCCCTGGGTCGTCCTGCTCCTCCTGTCGGGAGGCGGGGCCAGCGCGAGCGTCTGGAACTCGCCGGGCGGCATCGCCGTCCTGTGCTCGGGGGCCGGCATCTGCGTCATCGCCTACCTGATCATGAAGGCCATGGGGCGCCTGAGCACCGACCCGAGGAACCTTGGGGGCGCGAGATGAATCCGTGGATCCTGCGAGCCATCGACCTCGCCGTCGCCCTCGTCGCGGGCGTGGGCCTCGTCCTCATCCTGACCGCCGCCCTCGCGCGCCGCCCCTCCTTCGTTGACCGTGTCGCGCAGGGCCGCGTGCAGGAGCGCCCGCCCTCCGCGCTCGCCGCGTGGGTGCGCCGCGTGAGCGCCTCCACCCTCGACTCCCTCGGATCCACCAGCGAATCCGTGGCCCGCAGGCTTGCGCTGGCTGGCATGAACCCGGACGTGTCCGTCTTCCGGCTGCGCCAGGCGGTCGCGGGGGTCGCAGGCCTTGTCGCCGCATGCGCCCTTGTCGCCGCGCGCCACGCCTCCTCCCTGCGCGCCTCCCTCATTCCCCTGTGTGCCTGCGCGCTCGTCGGCACACTCCTCGGGGTCGCCGGCATGGACCGCTTCCTCACCGTGCGCGCCCACGCCCGCCAGCGCGCGATCGACGCCGCCGTGCCCGACTGCTCCGAACTCCTCGCGCTCGCGGTGGCCGCCGGAGAGTCGATCCCCGCCGCTATCGAGCGCGTCGCCGGGTGCGCGGGAGGCCCCCTCGGGGCAGAGCTGTCCCTCACAGCCGGGCATATCCGCAACGGCACGCCCTCCATGCGCGCTCTCGCCGACCTTGTCGAGCGCACCGAATCCCCGGCCCTCACGCGTCTGAGCCGCACGCTCACCACGGCGATCGAGCGCGGCTCACCCCTGGCCTCGGTCCTGCACGACCAGGCCCGGGACCAGCGCGAACGATCCCTCGCCGCCCTCATGGAGGAGGGAGGGCGCCGTGAAATCGCGATGCTCCTGCCCGTCGTCTTCCTCATCCTGCCCGTCACCGTCATGTTCGCCCTCTACCCGGGGCTCATCGCCCTGGATTTCACCCCGTGAAGGAAGGAAACAGTCATGAAGAAACTCTTTTTCAGGAAGGCTCCCCTCGGAGAGCGCGGCGACGTGCCCGGGTGGGTCCTCATCACCCTCATGACGGCCGCGCTCGTCGTCCTCATCTGGGGCGTCGCCTCGGAGCGGCTCGTGGAGATCTTTAACCGTGCGATGGACTCGATTGCGGGCATCTGAGGAGGGATCCGAGGTCGTCTCGACGGTCCTCGTCCAGGGCCTCGTCGTCCTCGTCATCCTCCTGCTCGCTCAGCTGGCCTTCGCTTCGCACGTGCGCACGATGAGCGTGAGCGCGGCGTCCGAGGGTGCGCGCCGTGGTGGTCTGCTCGGAGGGGATGAGGACGAGGCCCGGGCTCGCACGAGCGAACTCCTGGACTCCCTCGTGGGGGCAGCCAAAGACCGCGAGATTACCGTGGATCGTCAGATCGATGCGGGCGTCGACGTCCTCACCGTCACCGTGCGCACACGCCTGCCCCTCGTGGGCGGGCTCGGGCCGAGGTGGCTGACCGTGCGCGGGCGCGCCCTGGTGGAGGGGCCGTGAACGAGCGGGGAGACGCCAGCGTCGAATTCCTTGGGATCCTCGTCGTCGTCGTGATCCCGGTGCTCTACATCGTCCTCGCGATCGGCCAGGTGAGCGCCGGTGCCATGGCGGTGGACGCGGGGGCCCGCGAGGCCGCGCGCATCCTCGCCGAGGACCCGGATCGAACGGCCGACGCCTCCCATGCCGTGACCCTCATCGTCGAGGACTTCGGTGTGAAAGCGGAACCAGAGGTAGACGCGACATGCGATAGCTGCCAGACGGGGGAGGGGGCTGTCGACGTGCGCGTGTCCGTGCAGGTCCCGCTGCCCTTCATGCCCTCCTGGCTCGGCGGAGTCGGCGTGGGCGTCTCCTCGAGCGCCCGCGCGCCCGTTCGGGAGGTGATCGCCCGTGAATGAGGGGGAGGAGGGACGCGTCGGGATCCTCATGTGCGCGGGCTGCGCCTTCGTGTGCCTGTTGCTCGTCGTGTCGATCGCGCTCACCGAGGTCGCGATGCAGGACCGCCGCCTCGTGTCCTGCGCCGACGCCCTGGCCAGCGCCGGGGTATCGGGAGCCTCCGCGTCCACGGTCTTCGCGGGAGGAAACCTCGGCGTTGACGAGGAGACGGCGAGCTCTCGCGTCGACCGTGCGCTCGCGGGGCTGTCGGACTCGACGTGCCGCGTGGGGGATGGGGTGAGTGTCTCCTGGGTCAGCGTGAGCAGCGGTGAGGTGGAGGTCGGAGTGAGAGCGCATCCGAGGGTCTCTCTCTTGCCCCCGTTGCTGCGCAACGCGGTGGTTCCTGAGCTGGCGAGGACCTCGAGCGCACGCCTGCGTGGGGTGCAGGGATCGTCCTAAAGTGACATCCGAGACGGTCACATTGTGGGACGGTGAGGGACGGGTGGGTAAACGAAACGTAAACTTTAGGCCATGAGCAGCTTTGATACATCTCGTCTTTCCCCCGCGCTGGCCTCCGTTTTTGAATCCGTCCAGCGCCGCGATCCCGCCCAGGCCGAGTTTCACCAGGCCGTCTACGAGGTCCTCCTGACCATCGCCCCTCTCGCGGAGCGTCACCCCGAATATGCCGACCTGGCGATCATCGACCGCATCGTCGAGCCCGAGCGTCAGATCCAGTTCCGCGTCCCGTGGGCCGACGATAAGGGCAACATCCACGTGAACCGCGGTTTCCGCGTCGAGTTCAACTCCGCCCTCGGCCCCTACAAGGGCGGACTGCGCTTCCACCCGTCCGTGAACCTGTCGATCATCAAGTTCCTCGGCTTTGAGCAGATCTTCAAGAACGCCCTCACCGGCCTGCCCATGGGTGGCGGTAAGGGCGGCGCGGACTTCGACCCCAAGGGCAAGTCCGACGCCGAGGTCATGCGTTTCTGCCAGTCCTTCATGACTGAACTCTCCCGCCACATCGGCCCTGACACCGACGTACCCGCCGGCGACATCGGCGTGGGCGGCCGCGAGATCGGCTACATGTTCGGCCAGTACAAGCGCCTGAAGAACCGCTTCGACGCGGGCGTCCTGACTGGCAAGGGCCTGTCGTGGGGCGGCTCCTACGTGCGCACCGAGGCCACCGGCTACGGCCTCGTCTACTTCGCGGCTGAGATGCTCGCTGCGAAGGGCACCAGCTTCGACGGCAAGCGAGTCGTCGTTTCCGGTTCGGGTAACGTCGCGATCTACGCGACCGAGAAGGCCCAGCAGCTGGGCGCGACCGTCGTCGCCGTGTCCGACTCCTCCGGTTACGTCGTGGACGAGGCCGGCATCGACGTCGCGCTGCTCAAGGACGTGAAGGAGGTGCGTCGTGGACGCGTGTCCGACTACGCGGCCGAGCGCCCCGGTGCCGTCTTCGTGCCCGGCGGCTCCATCTGGGACGTTCCCTGTGACGTGGCCCTGCCCTGCGCGACCCAGAACGAGCTGCCCCTGTCCGGTGTTCAGACCCTCATCAAGAACGGTGTCCAGCTGGTCGCCGAGGGCGCGAACATGCCCACGACCCCCGAGGCGATCGAGGCACTGCAGGCCGCTGGCGTTGCCTACGCCCCCGGCAAGGCCTCCAACGCGGGTGGCGTGGCCACCTCCGGCCTGGAGATGCAGCAGAACTCGGGCCGCACCCAGTGGTCCTTCGATGAGACCGACGCGAAGCTCCACCAGATCATGGTCGACATCCACGCGAACGCCGTCGCCACCGCCGAGGAATACGGCGTCGCGGGCGACTACGTGGCGGGTGCGAACCTGGCGGGCTTCCGCAAGGTGGCCGACGCGATGGTCGCGATGGGTCTCATCTGATCCGCTCTCTTTTCGGTGCCCCGGCGTCCTGTGGCGTCGGGGCACCGTCGTCTCCGCGGTCGATAGGGGAGTAAGCCCTGCCACCGTCGCCCCTTAGCGTTCCTCGTTGAGCCTGCGATCCGCTACCCTGGGTGCGTGGCCATTGAATTTTCTGAAGAGATCCCGTCCCTGCGCACCACGATGGAGAACATCACCGCGGTGGTGCAGCCGGACAAGCTGCGCGAACAGATCGCCGAGCTGAACGAGAAGGCGGCCGCGCCCGACCTGTGGGACGACCCGAGCGCCGCCCAGGCCGTTACGAGCGCGCTCAGCCACCGCCAGAGCGAGCTGGACCGCATCACCAAGATGAGCGAGCGCATCGACGACCTGGAGGCCATGGTGGACATGGCCGCCGAGGACCCGGACGAGAGCGCTGACATCCTCGCCGAGGCCGAGGCCGACCTGGAGAAGCTGCGCAAGGACCTGGGCGATCTCGAGATCCGCACGCTGCTGGACGGCGAGTACGACGAGCGCAACGCCGTCATCACGATCCGAAGCGGTGCGGGCGGCGTGGACGCCGCCGACTTCGCCGAGATCCTCCTGCGCATGTACCTGCGCTGGGCGGAGCGTCACGGCTACCCGACGAAGGTCATGGACACCTCGTACGCGGAAGAGGCCGGCCTGAAGTCGGCGACCTTCGAGGTCCAGGCGCCCTACGCCTACGGCACGCTGAGCGTCGAGGCCGGCACCCACCGCCTCGTGCGTATCAGCCCCTTCGACAACCAGGGCCGCCGCCAGACGTCCTTCGCGGCTGTCGAGGTCATCCCCCTCATCGAGACCACGGACCACATCGAGATCCCCGAGTCCGAGCTGAAGGTGGACGTCTTCCGCTCCTCGGGTCCCGGCGGCCAGTCCGTGAACACGACCGACTCGGCCGTGCGCATGACCCACATTCCTACGGGCATCGTCGTGTCCATGCAGGATGAGAAGTCTCAGATCCAGAACCGTGCGGCCGCCCTGCGAGTCCTGCAGTCCCGCCTCCTCGTGCTGCGCCACGAGGAAGAGCAGGCGAAGAAGAAGGAACTCGCCGGCGATGTGAAAGCGTCGTGGGGCGACCAGATGCGCTCCTACGTCCTCCAGCCGTATCAGATGGTCAAGGACCTGCGCACCGAGTACGAGTCCGGCAATCCCCAGTCGGTGTTCGATGGCGACATCGATGGCTTCATCAACGCCGGCATCCGCTGGCGCAAGAACGAGCAGAAGGCCGCTCAGGACTGAGCCTGGCCTGCGCGCATCACTCGGCCCCGGCCTCGTCGATTCATGTACGAGGCCGGGGCCGCGCGTGTGTCCAAGCGTCCCCGGGTGGCGGGCTGAGCGCCACAGAGCCTGTTTTCCGCGTGTCGCAGCCGGGTCGTGACCCGATCGTTACCTAATCTGACAGGGACTATTGACCCCGATCGGACGGTCCCATGATTCGTTTTGAAGATGTCACCATGGTGTACACGCCAGGTGCCCAGCCCGCGCTGGACCACGTCTCGCTGGAGGTGGAACGCGAAGAATTCGTGTTCCTCGTCGGCAAGTCGGGTTCCGGTAAATCAACGTTCCTGCAGCTCGTCATGCGCGAAATAAAGGCGACCAGCGGCAAGGTGTGGGTGCTCGGCAAGGACGTGTCCAAGCTGTCCACGTGGGCGGTTCCGAAGCTGCGTCGCCAGATTGGCACGGTCTTCCAGGACTTCCGACTGCTGCCCTCCAAGACCGTGTACGAGAACGTCGCCCTGGCCATGCAGGTCATCGGCAAGCCTCGCCACGCGATCGAGACCGCCGTCCCGGACGCCCTCGACCTGGTGGGCCTGTCCGGCAAAGAATCGCGCCTGCCGCACGAGCTGTCCGGCGGTGAGGAGCAGCGTGTCGCTATCGCGCGCGCCATGGTGAACCGTCCTGAGCTACTGCTCGCGGACGAGCCCACCGGCAACCTTGACCCGGAGACGTCGCTGGGCATCATGCGTCTCCTTGACCGAATCAACCGCACGGGAACGACCGTCGTCATGGCTACCCACGACGCGGACATCGTCAACCAGATGCGTAAGCGCGTCATCGAGCTTGAGGCCGGCGATGTCGTGCGCGACCAGAACCGCGGCGTCTACGGGGCCGGGAGGTAAGACCAGTGAAGCTTCGTTTTATTCTGTCCGAGGTCGGCAAGGGCCTGTCGCGTAACCGCGCGATGAGCGTCGCCGTCATCCTCGTGACCTTCGTGTCCCTTCTCTTCGTGGGTATCGCGGGCCTGACCCAGATGCAGGTGTCGAAGATGAAGTCGGAGTGGTACGACAAGATCGAGGTCACGATCTACATGTGCGCCATCAACGACGCGGCCGCGAACTGCAATGCGACCGAGGCAACTGAGGCGCAGATCGACGCGGTGCGCCAGAAGCTGGCGTCCGCAGAGATGACCCCGTACGTGGCTCACGTGTACGAGGAGACGAAGGAAGAGGCGTACGAGAACTTCCAGCGCCTCAACGGCAACAACGCTCTGACTCAGTGGACGACGCCGGACATGCTCCAGTTCGCGTTCCGCATCAAGCTGGTCAACCCCGAGCAGTACTCGGTGGTCAAGGAGGAGTTTTCCGCGACCGCGGGTGTGTCCGAGGTGCGCGATCAGCGTGAGGTCGTCGAGCCCCTGTTCCGCGTGCTGGGTGCCGCCCGCACGGCGGCCCTGGGCCTCGGCGCGATCATGGTCGTTGCCGCGATTCTGCTGATCTCGACGACGATCCGCCTGAGCGCCATGAGTCGTGAGCAGGAAACCCAGATCATGCGTTACGTGGGTGCCTCGAACCTGTTCATTCAGGCTCCCTTCATGATCGAGGGCGCGCTCGCCGCGCTGGTGGGTGCCGCCTTCGCGATCGGTACCCTGTTCGCGGGCGTGCACTTTATCGTTCAGGGGTGGATGGCTCCGTCGTTCCGCTGGACGAACTTTATTGGCATGGGCGAGGTTGCGATCATGACACCAGTCCTCGTCCTGGCGGCGGTGGCGCTGGCGGTTATCGCCTCGGCGTTCTCGCTCGCGAAGTACACGAAGGCGTGAGTCTCATGTTCCTCTCCTCGCATCGTCCCAGTCGTCGCGCACTGCGCGCCGGTGCGCTGGCTCTCGCGGTCGCCTCGTTTGCGGCGATGAGCCAGGCCCTGCCCGCGCGCGCGGATGATGAGCGCGACGCCGCCGCGAACGCGGCCGCCGAGGCCGAGGCGACGGTCAACGCCCTGCAGTCGCAGCTGGAGGGTATCGACGCGTCGCTCGCTCAGGTGTTCATCGACCTGCAGTCGCTGAACGGGCAGATTCCGGTGGCCCAGGCCGCCTACGAGGCCGCGACCGCGACCTACGACCAGAAGTCCCGCGAGCATGCGACGATCATGGGTGAGCTGAGCGCCGCTCAGGGCGAGCAGAGCCGCATCGATCAGTCGCTGAGCCAGGCGACCACGCAGGCTGACGACGCGCAGCGCGCGATCGCCGACCTCGTGCGTCGCAAGTATCGCGAGGGCAACGTCAACCCGGTCGCGGTCGCCCTGACTGCGGGCGGCACGGAGTCGATCACCGACCGTGCGGCGGCCGCCGACATGGCGCTGCGGACAGAGAGCCAGACGATGACGGCCGCGCTGGACGTGTCTTCGTCCCAGCGCACCCAGGCCACGCGCCAGGACGCCATCACGGAGCGTATCGCCGACCTCGAGGCGAAGGCCGCGCAGGCCGAGGCCGAGGCCGAGGCTGCGAAGAACGAGGCCGACTCTAAGCTCACCGAGCTCAACAGCCTCAAGGAACAGGCGCAGGCCAAGCAGGCCGAGTGGGATGCTCAGAAGGGCCAGGTTCAGGCCTCGCTCGACCAGGCGGAAGCCGACTACCAGGCGCGCAGCGCGGAGCTGGCTGCCATCGATGAGGCGAACCGCGCGTCGGGTGCCTCCTACGTGTCGGCCTCGGGCTTCCGCAGCCCCCTCGACATTCCGATCGTGGTCACGTCCCCGTTCGGTATGCGTTACCACCCGGTGCTGGGTGTCATAAAGGGCCACTCGGGTACCGACATGGCTGCCGATTGCGGCACGATCATCCGTGCCGTGGCCTCGGGCTATGTCAATGCGGTCTCCTCGGACTACTCGGCCGGTAACTACGTGGATATCAACCACGGCCTCGTCGGCGGTAACTCCGTCATCACCGAGTACCTGCACATGCAGGCGCAGTACGTGTCTCCGGGTCAGTACGTGAACGCGGGCGACGCGCTGGGCGAGGTCGGCTCGACCGGCTACGCGACGGGCTGCCACCTGCACTTTGGTGTTCTTCAGAACGGAAGTTATGTTGAACCGATGGATTATTTGTAATCCGCGTTAGGATGGACCCTCGTAGCGATTTAGCTGCGGGGGTCTTTCCGCGTCTTGTGCGGAAACCGAGTCTGGAAGGAGGCAGCGTGCCCAAGGAATGGAAGAAGCCCAAGCCCACGGAGGGGCAGCGCGCCAAGGCTGCCTCCGACGCGAAGAAGACGATCGCCCGTAACAAGAAGGCGCGCCACGACTACACGATCGAGGACACGTGGGAGGCTGGCCTGGCCCTCATGGGTACCGAGGTGAAGGCGCTGCGCATGGGCCGCGCGTCCCTCGTGGATGCCTGGGTTGAGATCAACGGGGGCGAGGCGTGGCTGTACGGCGCGAACATCCCGCTGTACTCGCAGGGCTCGTGGACGAATCACGCGCCCACGCGCAAGCGCAAGCTGCTGCTGCACCGCGCGGAAATCGACCGCATGCAGGACCGCGTGGCCGCGAAGGGCTACACGATCGTACCCCTGGAGCTGTACTTCATCGGGGGCCGCGTCAAGGTCGAGATCGCCCTGGCCAAGGGCAAGCAGGAATGGGATAAGCGTCAGGCCCTGCGCGAGAAGCAGGATCAGCGCGAGGCCGAGCGCGCGATGCGCCGCTACGTGAAGCAGGCCCGCCGATAGGGGAAAGAAGGCAACCCTGTGCGAGGTTCCGTCAGGATTTTTCGTCGTGATCTGCTGAGGCTGGTACGTGTTCCGGCCGCGTGGATTGTCATCATCGGTATGGTGTTCGTGCCCGCGCTCTACGCGTGGTTCAACATCGTTGGATTCTGGGATCCGTACTCGCAGACCTCACACATCCGCGTCGCCGTCGCGAACGAGGACGAGGGCGCGACGAAGGATCGGATCGGCACCGTGAACGTCGGTGCGATGCTTGAGAAGCAGCTCAAGGAGAACAGCCAGTTGGGCTGGCACTTCGTGAGCGCCGACGAGGCCCGCGCGGAGGTCGAGCGAGGCGATTCATACGCGGCTTTTGTGATCCCTGCGTCCTTCTCGCGCGACCTGACGGGCATCGTTGATGGCACGTATGTCAAGCCGAATATCCAGTATTACGTCAACGAGAAGAACAACGCGGTGGCCCCCAAGATCACGGGGGCGGGCGCGACGGCTCTCGATCGCCAGATCAACTCTGCCTTCGTCTCGACAGTGGCCAAGGTGTTGTCGGAGAAGGCGTCCGAGGCCGGGGTCAGTATCGCGAACAATGCTGACCAGAAGCGTTCGGACGTGTCCGCGTCGGTGTCCGAGGCCTCGGCCAAGCTTGGTAGCGCCTCGCAGACCCTGGACGGCATGGGGGACAAGATCGACGCGGCGAAGGCCTCGGTTGCCTCGGCTCGCACGACCCTGAGCGATCTGGACTCGGCCGCCTCGGAGCTGTCGACGTCCCTGGACCAGGCGGACCAGCTGGTGAGTGACTCGCGCACCTCGCTGGCATCCTTCTCGAGCCAGATGGGCGGGGCCCTCGACGGCCTGTCGTCGAATGCGTCGAGCGCCCTGGCGGGCGTGTCTGCGAACGCGGGAACCATCGACGGCGCTGTGCAGGGTGCGTCCGGGCGCGTGGGTGGTCTGCTCACCGAGGGGACGTCGATCAACGACTCGGTGGGCGACGTGCTCGCGGAGCTGAACGCTGCGGGAATCGGGAATCTGCCCGCGGCGGGCACGGCACTGACCGACCTGACGAATCAGAACGCCGCGCTGTCGACGGCACTGAGCAGCCTGACGACCCTCAACTCCGACCTGTCAGCTACCTCCACGTCGGTGTCGGATGCGCTGACGCAAGCCTCCGACGCGTCCGCGGCCGTGTCGGCCGCGGTCACGAACGCGCGCAGCGGAGTGTCCTCCCAGCTGCCGGCGATCTCCTCGGCGCTCGACGACTTCTCGAGCGCGTCCTCATCGATGCGTGGTTCGCTGGACACGCTGCGCAGTCAGCGCGACCAGGTGTCGGGCCTGCTTGACCAGCTCGATTCCCTCCTGGACGGGGCGAAGACGGCGACCCAGACGAGCGCCACGAACGTCGCCGCGATCAAGACCGATCTTGATTCGGTGGCGACGGACATTTCGTCGCTGTCCTCCTCGAATACGCTGCGTGACCTGGCGGACTCCCTGGGGGTCAACGCCGAATCGATCGCCTCTTTCATGGCCTCGCCGACGCAGATCGAGACGAAGGCCGTGTATCCCGTCGCTGCATACGGCTCGGCGATGGCTCCGCTGTTCACGAACCTGTCCCTGTGGATCGGCGCGTTTGCGCTGGTTCTCCTTCTCAAGCTCGACGTGGATGAAGAGGGCATCGGCCCGACCTCGTCGGCCGCCAAGTACATGGGCCGGTGGATGCTGCTCGCCTTCTTCGGCCTCATCCAGGCGCTCGTCGTGTCGATCGGTAATCTTGTCATCGGTGTGCAGACGGTGTCGCGCCCAGCGTTCGTGGGCACAGCCATGGTTATCTCGCTGGTATTCGTGTCGATCGTCTACATGCTTTCGACGTGCTTCCAGCACATCGGCAAGGGCCTGTGTGTCATCATCATGGTCGTGCAGATTCCCGGCTCGGCCGGCTTGTATCCGGTCGAGATGCTGCCCTCCTTCTTCCGGTTCCTGCATCCGCTGTTCCCCTTCACCCATGGCATTAATGCGCTGCGTGAAGTCGTCGGAGGATTCTACGGGCATACCTACCTGTCCAACATGGCGGTTCTCGGTGTGCAGGCACTGGGCGCCTTTGCGATCGGCCTCGCGCTGCGCCCGTCCTTGGTGAACCTGAACGCGATGGTCACGCGTGACCTGTCCTCCTCTGGCCTCTTCATGGCTGAGGCGACGCGCGTTCCCTCGAACCGCTACCGCCTCACCCAAATCGTGGCCGCCCTGGCGGACCACGAGGGCTTCCAGCGCTCGGTGAGCGGCCGGGCCGCGCGCTTCGAGCGCCGATACCCGAGGATCCGCCGCGTGGCGATCGTCGTCGGGATTGTCGTTCCGGTGGCGCTCGCCGTCGTGTCGGTTGCGAACGTCGCGGAGGTGCCGATCGTGCTGGGCGCGTGGATCGTCTGGGTCCTCCTCGTCATCTCCTTCCTCATCGGCCTGCAGTACCTGCGCGAGGCCTTGGAGCGTCAGCAGCTCCTCGGCGCTATGGATGAGGGGGACGTGCGCTCGCTGCTCACCCGCCGCATTCAGGGTGCGCGCTCGCGCATCGCGCTGGGGGCGGCCGCCGTGGGCGCGTCGATCTCGTCGGCGCTGGCCTCCTCCCTCGGTGAGCGAGGGGGAGAGGAACCGGACGAGGCCGACCCCGGCCTCGTCGATGAGGACACTGAGGGCGATGCGTCGGAGGCGGCGAAGGGAGAACAGCAGTGAGGACTATCTGGGCCATCTACCGCGCCGACCTGCGTCGCGCGCATCGTTCTCTGATCGCCAGCGTCGTTGTCTTCGGCCTCGTCGTCATCCCGTCGCTGTTCACGTGGTTCAACGTGGCGGCCTCGTGGGATCCGTTCGGTAATACGAAGAGCCTGCGCATCGCGATCGCGAACACGGATGCGGGCTACAAGTCGGACCTGGTGCCGCTGCGCATTAACATCGGCGATTCCGTGGTGTCCGCGCTGCGCAAGAACGACAACTTCGATTGGGTGATCGCCTCCGAGGATGCGGCTATCGAGGGGACGCGCTCGGGCGATTACTACGCGGCCATCGTCATCCCGTCGGACTTTTCGCGCGAGATGCTCACCTTCTTCGACGGGGGAGCGTCCTCCGCGCCGATGACCTACTACGTCAACGAGAAGAAGAACGGTATCTCGCCGAAGATCGCCGGCCAGGGTGCCGAGGCCGTGAGCGCCCAGGTGAATCAGATTTTCGTTCAAACCCTCTCCGAGGTCGCCCTCGATACGGCCACGTCGGTCGGGAGTGCGCTGTCGTCGCCGACGGCCGTCAATACGGTGACGTCGCTCGATAACCGCGTGCAGACGGTTGCCTCGCGCCTGCGCACGGCGGCGGACAGCGCGGACGCCTACGCGTCGCTCGTGGGCTCCTCGGTGACGCTCATCGACTCCACGGCCACGCTCGTGGACGGGCTTGGCAGCGCGAAGGACTCCGCGCAGGGCGCGGTCTCGAGCGCCAAGGCCGGGGCGGGCGGACTGGGATCCGCTGCGTCGGCGGCGGTCTCCTCGGTGTCCGACGCGATCTCATCCACCCAGTCCTCGCTGTCCTCCCTGTCAACGGCCGTTGACAACGTGTATACGAACGGGTCGACGAGCGCGTCGGACGCGGCCTCGGCGCTGCGTTCGCAGGCCTCCGTGCTGGATACGCAGGCGACCAGCTTCGCGTCGATCAAGTCGACGCTCGAGGCCTTGCCGGGCTCGCCCGTCTCCCAGTCCTCGCTGGACCGCCTGCAGGCGGCCTCCGACCGGTTGACTGAGGTTGCGAACGGGCTTCGGTCCGCCGCCTCCGAGCTGGACTCCAAGGTCGCGAATGCAGAAGCCGGGCGCGCGACAGTGAACGGCTTGATCGCCCAGGCGCGCTCAGCGGTCGATGGGCTGTCCTCCGATTACGAGAACAACCTGCGTCCTCAGCTTGAATCGCTGGCCGCCACCCTGGCCTCGGCCCAGTCGTCCCTGAGCGCCGCCCGCACGTCACTGGAGGGCGCGACGTCCACGGCCGCCAACGGGAGCGGAAGCGCGCGCGAGGGACTAACCCAGCTGCGCGACAACCTGACCGGCGCGGCCACGAGCCTGCGCGAGGCGGCCGGAAAGCTTGACTCCCTGCATGCGTCTATCAGCGAGGCGCTCGCCGGGGGAGACCTGACGACGCTTGGGACGATCATCGGGAACAATCCCGAGGCGTTGGCCGCTGCCATCGCGGCACCCGTGGGCGTCTTGAAGATCCCCGTCTACCCGGTGGAGAACTTCGGCTCCCAGATGACGCCGCTCTACACGATCCTCGCTTTGTGGGTCGGCTCCGTGCTCATGATCGTTTCTCTGCGCTCGGACGTCACGGACTCCAACGTTGCTGAAGGCCTGCCCGAGGGTGACTCGCTGCGCGCGTCCCTCACTGCGAAGCCCGTCGGCCTGGCTTCGGGATACCTGGGACGCTACCTGATTTTCGGGACGATCGCGCTCGCCCAGGCAACCGTGGTGGGGCTTGGAGACCTGTACTTCCTGAAGGTCCAACACGCTCATCCGCTGCAGTTCATGGGCACCCTGTGGTTGACGGCCGTCGTGTTCTCCTTCCTGCTGTACACGCTTATTGCGACGTTTGGGAATGCGGGCAAGGCCCTGGGCGTGCTACTCCTGGTCCTGCAGATTTCGGGTGCCGGGGGCGCGTTCCCGCTGGCGATCCTGCCGCCCTTCTTCTCGTCAATCTCCCCGTTCCTGCCGGCTACGCACGCGATCACGGCGCTGCGCGCGTCGATCGCCGGATACTCGGGGCATGAGTATGCGGACGCTATGTGGTTCCTGGCTTCCTTCATTCTGTTCGCCGCGTTCCTGGGGCTGGCGCTGCGCCCGTTGCTGGTACGCAAGAACCGCCGCATGGTGGAGAAGCTGGAAGCGACGAAGCTGCTCTGACGCGTCGTTTACCCTTGACGGGTTGTGTGTGGCGGCGTAAACTGATGTGTCCGACGGTCTGCAGCAACGCGGGCGTCGGGGAGTTGAAAACTCAAGAGGGGATGATCGGTTTCGACAGTGGTCGTCGATCGAAGTGAAGCGAGCCGAGAATGTACGCTCAACTCGTTAACGATGCGTGCAAACCAATAGGTGCCGAACAGAATCGCACCGACTACGTTCTCGCTGCCTGATATCGCAGCCTGAACCTTTAGTCCGTCAGCCCGGGAGTTGCTTCCGGCCCGGTGTCTGGCGTCGTCTAGGGAGCCACTGGGAGTCGCCCATGTTGGTGGGGTGCCTCCGACACTTAATCAACTGAGCCTATCTGGCGGTGTGTCTACGCAATGCTGGGGGCTGAGAAATAAAACCGTAGACTGCGCTCGGAGAAGAATTCGGGGCCGGCCATTGGACGGGGGTTCGATTCCCCCCATCTCCACCATCCCACCCCGGGCTTCCGTTGGGAAGCCCGGGGATTCTTTTGTGTCTGATGTTCTGTGGTCTGGCGCGGAGTGAGCCTAGGTGCCGGAGAGTCCTTCGCGTAGCTCGGCTAGTTCTTCGTCGAAGAGTCCCGCCGTTTCTTCGTTGATCGCTGCGAGCCGCTCAATCCAGGTGACCGTGACCGCGCCGTATACGACGAGCGACGAGACTGCGCCGTCAACGTCGGGGCCGTCGCACTCGAGCATCATGCGCAGGTATTCAACGGCGTCACGGGCGTTACGCTGTTCGAGTTCCGCGATGGCGTCTTCAACAAACGATGTCACCGTGTCATTGTCCATGCGTTGACACTAGCTGGTGTGCTGTTGTGTCGCCTGGTGGCGCACGCGCGTCTTGCGCGAAACATTTGACACTCTCGCGTGTGGAGCGAGGATCCCCCCTGGGCTAGTTGTGAAATAATCAACCGTCAGAAGGCCCGGAAGTGGGCCTCGCTCCTTGTTTGTCCCGGTGTGGCGCCTCTGTGTAGTTCGCAGCATTGGAATGCATGACGAACAGAAGTCATGTTTGCCGTGCTGTGCTCGCTTGGGGCTAGTTTGGACAAGTGTGCAGACCTCGGGTTATAGGACACTACGTGTTGCTGGAGGGCGGCGGTCAGCCCCGCTCGCCTTCCACCCCGCGAGCTTTGCTTGGCCCGTCGGCTTGCAGCTCGGCCAGGCCCTGCCACAACACCTGTGGCCTACCCCCAACCAACACGTTTTGTTCTATAACCCTCGCCCTCTAGCACCAATACCCAGTAATCTCGCACGTAATTCCCCTGCGGCTCCTTCAAACATTGAATTTGCATCGTTGGAATTGCAACGTTTTCCCGCGGTCTCGAAAAATTACCGTCTTAAATTATGTGCGAAATTTGTCTGGGCGAGGCCTGCCATCGCCCGCCGTCGTCGCGACCAGCCCTGCCACAACACCCGGGACTAACCCCAGCAACACAAAATGTCCTATAACCATAGACCTCTATTGAGTTGAGATGCCCCCCGGGGGTATGGTCGAAACAGTCGAAGAAGACCAGTCCTCGAGCCAGAAAGTGAGCCGCAGATGCGAGTAGTTGTCGTCGGAGGAGTCGCGGGTGGCATGAGCGCGGCGGCCCGCCTGCGAAGGCGCGACGAGGGTGCCGAGATCATCGTGCTGGAGCGCAGCAAGTACGTGTCCTTCGCGAACTGCGGACTCCCGTACTACGTCGGCGGCGAGATCGAAGACCCCGCCAAGCTCCTCCTCCACACCCCGCACACCCTCAAAGCGGCCCTCAACCTCGACGTACGCATCAACTCCGAAGTCACCGCGATCGACCCGGCTGCACACTGCGTCCAGGTCACCGACACGGAGACCGGCGAGGCCTACACGCTCACCTACGACCACCTGATCCTCTCCCCGGGAGCCGTCGCCGCCCGGCCCCCGATCCATGGCCTCGACTCCCCGCGCGTGCACACGCTGCGCACGGTCGACGATGCGCTCGCCCTGCACGAGGCCTCGGGAACGCGAGCCGTCGTCCTCGGCGCCGGGTTCATCGGCATCGAAGCCGTCGAAGCCCTCGCGCATCGAGGCTTCGAGACCCACCTCGTCGAGCATGCCGAGCATGTCCTGCCGCCCCTCGAGGTCGAGATGGCCACGCTGGTCACGCAGGAGCTGCGCGGCCTCGGCGTTCACGTCCACGCAGGTGTTGCCGCCCAGTCCGTCACCCACGGCGAGGACCACGACTCCGTGACACTCTCCGACGGCACCGTGCTGACCGCCGACGTCATCGTCCTGTCGACCGGCGTACGCCCCGACACCGCCTTCGCGGAAGCCGCGGGCATCGAGACCAGGGGCGGCTACATCCTCGTCGATGAGCACGGACGTACCAGCGCGGACGATGTCTACGCGGTCGGCGACGCCGCGATCGGCCGAGACCACGACCGTCCCGTCGCCCTGGCCGGACCCGCGAACCGCGGGGGACGCCTCGTCGCCGACGCGATCGCCGATGCCGAATACGGCGGAGCTGCCGCGCGCCCCATCCCGCGCCCCCAGAGCACCGCGATCGTCCGGATCGGTAGCCTCACCGCCGCCATGACCGGCGCTAACCGCCAGGCCCTCGATGCCTCGGACACGCAGTACTTCACGGTGCACACGCACGCGAACCAGCACGCGGGCTATTTCCCCGGTGCCACACCGATCCACATCCTCATGCACGTGGGCACCGGCGGGCAGATCTTGGGCGCGCAAGCCGTGGGCGCCGACGGCGTGGACCGCCGCATCGACGTCATCGCCACCGCCATGCGGGCCGGCCTCAGCGCGACGGACCTCATCGATCTGGACCTCGCTTACGCACCGCCCTACGGCCAGGCCAAGGACCCCGTCAACCAGACCGGCATGGTCGCCCACAACGTGCTGGCCGGCGAGCTCGTCCTCACCGGCCCGGATGCCCTCACTGAAGACATGCCGGTCCTGGACGTGCGCACGCCCGGCGAGTACGCGGCCGGGCACATGCCGAACTCGCTCAACATCCCCCATACCCAGCTGCGCGACCGCCTTGACGAGGTCCGCGCCTGGGTCGAAGAGAACGTCGGCGACCAGCCCTTCGTCGTCATGTGCGCCGCGGGCGTGCGCTCCTGGATCGGCTACCGAATCGTGCGCCACGCGGGCTTCAACGTGACCATGCTGTCGGGCGGCATCCAGACGCTGCGCGCGTGGCTCGGAGATCGGGCCGAGGCCGTGTTGGTCACGGGGGAGGGCTAAGCCTGAGGATTTCGGCCTCGAAAACGACCCTGCATCGGAGCGCGAAGCAGTAGAATTTCTAGTCATAAACGCGAGCATGACGACCGACAAACCCGAGCGTCCGGTCCTCCGACTGGGCCTCCTGCGACGGTGCAGCCAGCCTGAGGAGGGCGCAAGCTCGCATCACCAATCAGCGGATCCAATGACGGATCCGAGGCGCAACAACGAAGGAGACAATCATGTGTCGACCCACCACTTGCGAGGTGTGCGGAAAGACCACCTGGAAGGGCTGCGGCAAGCACATCGACTCGGTGAAGGAACAGGTGCCCCCGGATCAGTGGTGCGATAGGGACCATTCCGACGAGGAGTACGCGGCCGCCGAGAAGAAGCGCGGTTTCTTCGGCAGCTACTGTAGGTAGCCTGTCACCCTCTGTCAGCGTCGCGCGCGCCGCGACGCTGGGTCATTCATGCCCTTGTTGAGGTCCGCACAGGTGACGTGTCAAAGAGCTGTTTTCTTTGTGTGGCGCGGGTATCATCGAGTCATGAGGTGGGCGACAAAATCAACGTGGATTCGTATCGCCGTGCTGTTCGGCAGCTACCTGCTGGTGCTGGCGGCGTGGTTTATTCTCTCGCGCGTCTCGGACTCGATGGAGATCGTGAAGAGCCTCGTCTTCCTGATCCTGCTCGCGATCCTGCCGATTCTCGCGATGGCCTTCGGCGCGTGGGACGGCGTGAAGGAGGGCTTGAGCCTCCTGTGGCTGCTCGCGCCTTTTGTGTGCTTCCTGGCGCCGATGTACCTGTTCCTCAACGACAGCGCCCTCATCTACGGGGTGGGCTACAGCCTGCTCGGCTTCGGGGCCCACGGCCTCGGCGTGCTGGCCTATCGCAAACGTGCGAGAGGGCATTAGTAGAGTCTGATATCAGGCTGGCTGTGCAGTGGAACGAAGCGATTTGTTTGTGAAGGATAATTCCGTAAAATGAGCGCGCAATGTTGCGCAGTCTGAATAAGTATGAAAGTATTTGCAGTCAGTGGAAAGCGAAAATACATGAGAGTTTGAGCGTTTTTGCTTTCCTCGATTATTTGGATATCGTGTTGAGTGAAAAGGGGTCTCGTCATGGTTCGTCGGCTGGTGTTTGTGCCTGGCTCTGAGAGGCCGTATGTTTCGGAATTGTCTCTCGACTTTGAGTATTTTTCTGGATCTTCTATTCAGCAGAAGCAGCGTTCGATTGCAAGTTTACATGCGTCGTATGTGGCTAAGTTTCCTTCGTCGCGCGTTCTGGAGGTGTCATCCAAGAGTGAAAGAGACCTTGGAGTTCAGTTAAGCGCGTTCAATTTGATGATTGAACATCCGGGACGTGGCAGTTACAGTGTTGAATGTGCTTTCCAGGCTTCAAAAGTGTTTGAGCACGGTGGTCCGTTTGTTGATATTTTCGATGTCTCGAGTCGTGCGGCAAAAACAGATCGACGATTGAGGCAAAGTGGAAAGCTCGTCGGTTTCAAGTATTTTGCACATGAATTCCCACTAGAGCCGAAGACTTACTTTTACGATTGGTTGTACGCTTCGGCTCTTTGTCGTGATGATAAACTCGTTGAGCAGGTAATGATGTTCGATGCATTCACTGATATCGAACATGATCCTGAGCGGTCGATCAACTGTCAGGCAAGGACTGTGGCTAAAGTGGTGGGTCTTGCCCGCGCGGGGCTTCTGGAGGATGCCCTGCAGTCACCTCGAGCGTTTCTGGAACTTGGGTATCACTAGATTTCGTTGACCTGTCACTTTGTTCGACAGTGAAGGAATAAGGTGATCTGGGATCGGGGTGTCGCGTGCGCCGCTTGGCCCACGCGGCAGCGGGAGCTATCGCCCCTACATGACGAGGCCGCGCAGCATCGCCCCATAGGTGACCGAGTCGCGGCTCATGCGCTCACAGTGTCCCCACCCCGGCCAGACTCGCAGCTTGGCCTGCGGATAGAGGCGTGGGATCACGCGCCGCGCGAGCCGTAGGTCTGAGTCTTTCTGCTCGTATGCGAACGTGCACCGCCGCTGGGTGGCGGGGGAGAGGGACGGCAGCCTAACGTGCGAGCAGTCGCGCACGATCGCTCGGATGCTCTCCTCGCTCATCGCGGCAAAACTAGCGACCATCGAGCGTGCGGCCTGCTCGCCGTAGAGGCGCGCGAGCTTGAGTGCTCCGGCCTCGGGATCCCGTACGGCCTTCCGGTGCTTGGCGACCATCGCCCGGCTGAGAATGGCCCCGCCGACTCGGGCTACGGGCCCGCCGGAGTAGAAGCTCACCCCCTCAATATAGAGTCGATTAAACGAGAGGTCCGGGAAACGGAGCAGCTCGAACAGGATGACCTCGCCGAGCGACGCGCCAAATCCTAGAGACAGGCGATGTAGTCCGTGGGAGGTCAGCCACTCGTGGATCGCCGCCGCCTCCGCCGCCGCCGACACGTAGGGGACCCCGGCCTCGTCGCCGTGGGCGGACAGATCCGGCACAAGAAAGCGCAGGCCGGAGCCCATGTGATCGCAGAGCACGGCCTTCATGCTCGAGGCCGAGGACAGCATCGGGTGAATGATGAGGACGGTGGGACAGTCCTGTCCGCAAGGCCCGTAGATGTGCATCTTCATGTCGGAATTCCGTGAAAATAGGACACAAAAGTTGAGAGTTGGTGAAATGCCTGCGCAAAGCATATGAACGATGACAAACTGTGCTCATGGGACAGATTGACCTTGATTTTGGAGACAGTATCACTGGTCTCCTTGTGGATGATGAAAATGATACCCCCTATGTGGGAGCGACGTTGAGACTCACGCAAGAGGAAGGCGTTGTCGTAGAGGTGCCGTATGTCTTATTTGATCCGACGGAGCAGTTTTCGCACGTACGTAGATGGTTTCAGAGCCAAAAGCTACCTGCAAGCTTGGTGCTACTGACCAGTGGCGGGCCGATAGGACTATTTGAAAATCGGTGGCGATCATATAGCGAGACTTATGGACAAAATTTTGCCTCGGTCGGAAGATTCTGTCCGGAGTATGCTGTTTTAGGGTTCATGCCGGAGAATGAATTAGATGATCTTAAAGTGAATGAAGTCAATAGTTGGATCGACGGGCTAAATTTCTGGTCTCCTGTGTCGGCACTTCATGAAAAGCCGATCACTGATGAGCGGGGACTTACTCAGTCACTCGAAATCAAAACTGGATCGACGAGCATTATGTCCTGGTGTGGTGAAAATGCGACGATGGAGCTTCGTACTACATGGGAAGGTAAATCAAGGCGTGATGGGTATCGTCATCGGTTATTTGTAGACGGTAACGTTTCGCTTGTTAGTAAAACGGACTCTGGTTTGGTTGAGATTTATGAACATGTCAATGAGCATCGGAAATTTAAACATTTCATGATATTTAATTTTGGTTGTCAGCTCTCCTTTCGGCGCCATTGCTTTCGCGATGATCGTTTTGCTATGCGCTCTGTAGATGGATCCAGGGCTGCGCATCCGTCGTTAGTTGAATTTCTTAGTTCTGAGACGATTCGTGAACGAAGGTCTGAAATTCCAGCTACTAGAAAGTTAATGCATCCAATTGCTGAGCTTGATGAAATTGGTGCAGAAGGACTCGAAGCTTGGAGCCTGAACTATGATGAGTGGGAGCGTTTCATTCTTCCCAGCGTGAATGTTTTAGGTAGAAAAGATGGACTAATTGAAGATTCTATTATTTCTACTTGCATGAGTATGGAGGCAGCGGGAGTCAAGATTGGTTCAGTAGAGGGTGAAGGGCGTATGGGGGTAAAGAATGGACAGAGAAACATACCTATTGCTGCATGCATCTATAGATGCCTCAAATTGATTGATGTGAAGTGGCCTGATCGAATTTGTGGACATGAGGGATTGGCTAGGTCCATTGCGGATGTTTATAATTCGATCAAGCATGCTGATCGAGGTGCTTTTCCTGATTCTCTTAAGGTGCGTGTTGTGTGGAAAGTTAATGAAATTATTGTTCGCATGTTGGCTGTTCATATTGCTGGGGCTGGAGATAGGGTCTTTCCGCGATACCGGGATTCTATGGAGTTATATTCTGTAGAGCAGCTTCTGTCTTCGTATAACTGCCGCATAGCCTGTGATGGAACGTGGGAAACGGGGGAGGATTGATTTTCGCTTTCGATTGTATTAATTCTCAATTGTGATCGATTCAAGTTGCCTGCTGTTTTCGTGGTGAGGAGTATTGCAAGGTGATGTTGCGAGTGATATGAGCCTACTAGCCACCGCGCGGGATCGCGGGTAGTGTTGCCACGTTAGCCCCCTATGAAGGAGTGAATGATGCTCGTTGTGACGACCCCGACCGTTGAGGGCGCGCCCGTCAAGCAGTACATCGGCATGGTCTCCGGCGAGGCGATCTCCGGCGTCAACATGTTCAAGGACTTCGGTGCGAACCTGTCTAACATGTTCGGTGGCCGCGCCTCCCAGTACGAGGAAGAGATCGGCGGTGCCTCCGCGACCGCCGTCAACGAAATGTGCGCCCGCGCCCAGGCCATGGGCGCCAATGCGATCGTCGGCGTGAAGGTCGACTACTTCACCGCCGGCACCAACAACGGCATGCTCGCCGCCATCGCGACGGGCACCGCGGTCATTCTCTGACCCGCGCCCGCGCGCCACAACGCGCGCGACTGACAACCCGCCAGGAGACGGCTCGGACCTCGCGTCTGCGCCCTCCTCGGCGGGTTTGTCATATTTTGCTGCGACCGGCGCCAATTAAGGCGGGCTATCACAACTAAGGTGACACTAAGAGGGGTAGTTTACGGCGGATAAACGCGCGCGTAAAGACCTTGACGGATGCTGAGAAGAAAACTGGGTGGGACTTTTCAGTAAGGATAGGTAACCCTACCCTAGACGCTGGGTTATGCCGTATCCGCGGCCGTGCCCATGACCCAGTTGTCAACCAAGTGAGCCATAGATGTCCCATCGCACAACCTCGGCATTGGTGCTGCTAACCGCGGGCACCCTTGCCATGACCGCCGTGACCACCCCGGCGGCTTTCGCAGCTAACCCCCAAGAGGAAAGCCAGTCGGGTACCCCCGCCCTCGCCTCGTCCGTTGACGCCCAGTCCGGTGCCCCGCAGTCGGGGACCGGCGACGAGGCCGGGGCCGAGAACCCGATGACCACCCCCGAGAGCCTCCCCACCGACGATACCCCGACGACGATCATCGTCCAGCTTGAAGAAGGAACGGTCGGCATCCCGTGGTATCAGCGGGTCTTCGGGCTGTCGTCCTCGACCAAGCATGAGACGGTCAAGGAGCGCATCGAAAGCTCGGTCGAGGCAGTGGTCCCCGGTGCGGACATCACCGACGTGCGCGACTACACGCACGCGCTGGATGGCTTCGCGATCCAGGCCCCGGCCTCGTCCCTGGACGCCATCAAGGCGACCGAGGGCGTCAAGGCTGCATTCATCGAGCGTCACCACAAGCCGATGATTGTCGAGGGCGACGCGGGCGCGCTGGGCGCCGAGGCCGTGGACCCGGCCCTGCAAAACGCCTCCTCCCTGGAGATGACGCGCGCCAACCAGACCGCTCAGAAGGGCGACCGACAGGTCATCGAGGTCATCGACACGGGCATCGAGGCCACCCACCAGGCGTTCTCCGGCTCCATGGACGGCGTCGACGTGCGCCTGAGCCAGGGGGACGTCGAGGCGCTCGTCGGCAAGCTGCCGCACGGAAAGACCGGCGCCTACCTCAATAAGAAGATCCCCTTCGTTTTCGACTACGCGGACAACGATGCGGACGTGCTGCCCAAGTCCACTAAGGACCTGTCGCACGGCACCCACGTCGCCGCGATCGCCGCCGCCAACGCGGCCGACCTGCAGGGCACCGCGCCCCACGCGCAGATCGTCGTCGCGAAGGTTGCCTCCGACAAGGATGGCTCGATCCCCGACAACACGGTCCTGGCGGCCCTCGACGACGCGGTCGTCATCAAGCCCGACTCGATCAACCTGTCCCTCGGCGAGGACGCGGGCATGGGGACCGAGGCCGGAACCGTGTACACGGAGGTCTACAAGAACCTCGCGAACGCAGGCGTGACGGTGAACGCCGCCGCGGGTAACTCCTACTCCAGCGCCTACTCCAACTACAGCGGCAAGAACAAGCCCTACGCCTCCGACCCCGACGCCGGCACGCTCTCAGAGCCCGCGTCCTACAGCTCGACCCTGGCGGTCGCCTCGGTCAACAACCAGGACGCACTGCCCTACCTGACGGTGGGGGAGCGCCAGGTCGTCTACCGGAAGTCGCGCGGCCTCAAGGACGCCGTCGTACCGAGCCTCCTCGACATCCCCGAGGACACCTACACCCTCGTCTACGCGGGCATCGGTGACGCGGCGGCCCTGGGCAAGCTCGTCGCCGAGCATCCCGGCGACCTCTCGAAGGTCATCGTCCTCGAAGACCGCGGTGGCTCCGACAGCGCGACGGGTGCGGACATGACCCACGAGGCCAAGGTCAAGGGGCTCACCCAGCTGACCTCCAAGCCCGCCGCCCTCATCATCGGCGACTCCGAGACGGTCGAAACTCCCTATGTGGCGACCATCGAGGCCACCCACACGATGCCGACCGTGACCATCACGAAGAAGGAGAAGGACACCCTCATCGAGGCCATCAAGGCCTCCGAGAACGGATCCATCGCCGTCTCGAACCCGCACGCGGGCCTCAAGCTCGCCTCGACCAACCCGTCGGTCTCCGACTTCACCTCGTGGGGCGTCACCCCCGATCTCAAGCTCAAGCCTGAGATCGCTGCCCCCGGTGGCAACATCGTTGCCGCCGTCCTGGGTAACACCTACCGGTCCATGTCGGGCACGTCCATGGCGACCCCACAGATCGCGGGCATCGCCGCCCTCGTGCGACAGCGCGTGAACGACGAGCCGGCATTCGCTGGCCTGTCGGAGGCGGACAAGGCCGCGATCGTTACCACCCTCATGATGGGAACCGCCCACCCGCTGCTCGACATCGACCAGAGCGACGGCACCTACTACTCGCCGCGCCGTGTGGGCGCAGGCCAGGTGGACGCGCTCGCGGCCACGACCACGACCGTGTACCCGAGCGTCGCGGGCGCGCAAAACCCGTGGCGCCCCAAGGCAGACCTCGGCGAGGGCACGAACGGGTGGACCTTCCAGGTGACCCTGACGAATGTCTCCGACACCGACCACACGTACACCCTGGGCGGCCAGGCTCTCTCCGAAATCGTCGAGGGTGGCCTCTTCACCGAGCACTCCAAGAACTGGGCGGGGCAGGGCATCGACCTGACCTACTCCGCCGACTCGGTGACTGTGCCCGCCAAGGGAACCGCGACCGTGACCGTCACCGTGACCCCGGGCTCCGCCTTCGCCTCGTACGCGAATGAGAACGCTCCCAAGGGAACGTTCATCGATGGCGCCGTGACCTTCGCCAGCGCCGACGGTCAGCCCGACCTGACCGTCCCCTACGTAGGCTTCTACGGCTCCTGGGGCGCGCCTGCCGTCTTCGACGGCAAGTGGTACGACGGCACGACGAGCACCGCGCACGCCTGCTCCTCGACCCTCATGAACCCCTCGACCGAGGTTCCCCTGGGCGCCCTGAACCCGCTCGTCGGACAGGAAATCGACGACGTGCGCGCGGTCGACCCCGCGTACTTCATCATGTCGCGCTCCGCGCTGCCCGAGGCCCCCTCGCGCATCCTGCCGCGCACCTGCCTGCTGCGTAACTCCCCGAAGGTGACCTACACCTACACGAACGAGGCCGGCGAGGTCGTGCGCGAGTACACCTTCGAGCGCGCCCGCAAGTCGCTGTTCAACTACCACGCCAGCAAGGTCGAGCCCATCGAAAGCCAGGAAGGGAACAACCCGGTCTTCGACGGTTTTGACAAGGACGGCAAGGAGCTGCCCGCGGGTCGCTACAAGCTGACGATCGACGCGGCCTCGGTCGCGCCCTCGAGCGTTAGCTCGCAGCTGACCTGGGACTTTACGCTGGACACCCAGGCGCCTGTCATCTCCAACCTGGCGGTGAGTGGCGAGGGCGATGGGCGCGTCGTTTCCTTCGACGTCACCGACAACTCGCCGCTGGCCGGCATTGCCTTCTCCGAGTCTGCGACCTCGCGTCGCTTCTACGACGAGAAGGAGGCCGTGGGCGCGAACCGTCAGGCCGACGGCACCTACGCCAAGCACTACGAGATCAAGTGGGCCGACCTCATCGACCGCGCGGACTCCTCGGATCCGGCGACCGCCTACCTGTTCGCGTGGGACTGGGGCAAGAACCAGGCCCGCCAGGTGATCCGCTTCCAGACGATCCCGATGACGTCCCTGTCGCTCGCCCCGCAGACCTCCGAGGTCGTCGCCGGTGATACGGTCGCGCTGAGCACATCGCATCAGCCGACGAACGCGAACGTCACCGACCTCGTGTGGACGTCCTCGAACGAGGCCGTGGCCACCGTGAACGACAACGGCGAGGTCAGTGCCCTGGCCGCCGGCGAGGCGACGATCACCGCGACCGACGCCACCCAGCCGACACTGTCGGCCAGCGCCCAGATCCGCGTGCGCACGATCTCCGAGGAGGCGGGCATCGAGCTCGCCGACACCCAGGTGACGCTCAAGGCGGGCGAGCCCGCCCCCGTGAAGGCCTACCTGGCGCCGTCGCTGAAGGACCGCGCGGTGACGTGGAACGTGGAGCCAGCCGACCTGGCCACGGTCGCCGCCGACACCGACACGCGCAAGGCGACGCTGACCGCCGGAGATCACGCCGGGTCGGGCACGCTGACCGCTACCGTCACGACCGAGGCCGGCGTGGCCAAGAGCGCGTCCATCCCCGTCACGGTGCGCGCCGCCGACGCCGACGACTTCGAGATCAACGAGGACGGCGTCCTCATCAAGTACAAGGGCTCGGCAACCGAGGTCACCCTGCCCGACACCGTGACCTCCATCGGCGAGCAGGCCTTCGCGAGCTCCGCCGTGGAACACGTGACGATTCCTGCCTCGGTGCGCTCGATCGGCTTGGAGGCCTTCATCTACAGTTCGCTGAAGAAGGTCACCTTCATTGACGACGAGGCCCACCCGGCCCAGCTGACCAAGATCGCCGACCGCGCGTTCGCGAACACGGGCCTGGAGACCATCGAGCTGCCGCGTTCCGTGGTGACGATCGGCGCGGAGGTCTTCGACTACAACTCTGCGCTCACCACGATCAAGCTGGGGCCCAACGTCGCCGCCGACTCGGTGATGGGCGGCTACGCTGAGACCGCCGCGCTGACCAGCGTCGAGGTCGATCCCGCGAACCCGAACTTCGAGAGCGTGGACGGAGTCCTGTACTCCAAGGATCACTCGACGCTGATCCTGTACCCGGCCGCGAAGAATGCGGGAGGCACGTACACGGTCCTGGACGGGGTCGCGACGATCGCGCCCAAGGCCTTCCAGAAGGCGGGCATCACAGCCGTGACCCTGCCCGACAGCCTGCGCACGATCAAGGACGAGGCATTCCGCCTCTCCGCGCTCACCGCCGTGACCCTGCCCGAGAAGTTCGAGACGGTCGGCACCTGCGCCTTCTGCTCCGCAGATAAGCTCGCGCGCATCGACCTGGGTGGCACGATCTCCCTGGGCGGTAGTGCCTTCGAGTCCACGAGCGCCAAGGAAGGGGTCAACTTCCGCCCCGAACTGAACCGCCTCGCGACGATCGGTGATTTCGCGTTCAGCCGCACGGCGCAGTCGTCTGTGACCCTGCCGGACTCGGTGACCACGGTCGGTGAGCAGGCCTTCTCGGAGAGCACGGCCCTGACCTCGTTCCACATCGGCGCGGGCGTCACCTCGTTGGCCGAGACCGCCCTGTACAACGACCGCAAGATCGCGACGCTGACCGTGTCCGCCGAAAACCCGGTGTACTCGGCCGAGCACAACGTCCTGTACCGCAAGGCGGATGACGGCCTGCACCTGATGCTGTCCCCGGCCGCCAACACGCTCACCGACTACACGGTGCGCGCGGGCACGGTCGAGATCGGCGCGAGCGCGTTCGCCAACAACAAGACGCTCACCCGCGTCGTCCTGCCCGACGGCCTGAAGGTCATCGGTGACGACGCCTTCACGGGCACCACGTCCCTGACCGAGCTCGTCATCCCCGAGTCGGTCGAGCGCTCCAGCGGCGTCACCGGAAACTCCCTGGAGCTCGTCGAGTACGGATCCAAGGTGACCTCGATCCGCATGGAAGGCAGCTGGGTTCCCATGCCTCGTCGCATCGTCGTGCGCGGCGGCGTGGACGGCTCCTTCGTGTATGACGGCCGCCCGACGAACGGTCGCCGCCAGAGCGCCTACTTCGGCGAGGGCATGACCCGCGTGTCCTTCGGCGTGGACGTCCCGCGCGTCCTCGTCCTGCCCTCCACGCTCACTCGCCTCGACCTCGAGCCGGAGCTGAGCGACGAGAAGAAGGATGACACCCAGGTGTACGTCGCCGCGGCCGAAGGTGAGCCGGCGTGGAACGTCGCCAAGGACGCCCTCGAGGCGGCCGGCATCGACGCCTCACACCTGCACACCTACACGGGCGCGTCGATGACCCTGGCGGGCGCGAACATCGCCGAGGCCTCGGGAGGCTACACGTACACGGGCGAGGTTGGCGCGTCGGTCGACGTGACCGCTGAGGTCGCCGGTGGCATCGCAGGCACGCAGCAGGTGCGCGCCGTGCAGATCGGAGCGGACGGCACCGAGACGCTCGTGCGCGACTGGACGACGGTGACGGATGGCGGGGACCGCGCTGCGGCCTCCTCCGTGACATTCCCGTGGACCCCGTCGGGCGCGGACGTGAGCCTGCGCGTCCAGGTGCGCGACGCCTCGTACCTGACGAGCACCCTCCTGATCAAGCTGCCGGGCACGCCGGACCCGACGCCTGCTCCGTCCCCGGATCCGACGCCTGCGCCCACTCCGGATCCGGCACCTGCGCCTGACCCGACGCCTGCGCCTACTCCGGATCCGGCACCTGCGCCCGATCCGACTCCCGCGCCTGCGCCCGATCCGACGCCGGCTCCCGTCCCGCAGGGTGGAGCGTGGATCAGTGATTCGGTGGGCTGGTGGTACCGGTACGCCGATGGGACCTACCCGGTGAGCCAGACGGTGCAGATCGGCAACTCCACGTACCGCTTTGGTGCGGATGGCTATATGCGTACCGGGTGGGTGAGCGAGGATGGTTCCTGGTTCTTCCACGATGCGTCGGGTGCTCAGGCGAGTGGCTGGGTGAAGGATGGTTCTTCCTGGTATTACCTGGACCCTGCGACGGGTCGTATGGCCACTGGTTGGCTGCTTGATGGCCTGACCTGGTATTACCTGAGGCCCGGTAGTGGCGCGATGGCCACCGGTTGGGTGAAGGATGGCTCGTCTTGGTATTACATGGCCCCCAGTGGCGCGTTGACCACCGGCTGGCTGAAGGATGGTGGCTTCTGGTATTACCTGAGCACCGACTCGGGAGCGATGTACACGGGCGGTCACTGGATCGGCTGGAAGTGGTACTACTTCAACGAGTCGGGACAGCTCGGCGGCTGACATAGCTGCGAGACTGCTCGCCCGCGCCCCCGGAGAATCTCCGGGGGCGCGGGCCTTTGTTCGACCACTAGGTCGGGTCTAGCATGCTGTGGCTTCGCGTGCGCCTGCTTGTGGGGATGTATGCGGCATAAATTTTGGCTATTGGTTGATTTGTCAGATGTGGTGGAAAGATGCTATGCAACCCTAGAAAAAATGGGTGAAAAGTGGCCGCGTCTTCGCCCGTATATGCTCTCTATCGGTTCGGGTTGATGCATGGTACTACTTGTAAAGATCCCAATTACTCGATTGACATATGTTGAGAAGGGGCGTCTCAGGGGGTATCGAAAAACCCTATTGAGAGATATGTTTGACATGAGGGGTCGTGGTCGCGCTGCGGTGCCTTCACTTACCAACTGTCAACAGAGGGGGTCACAGATGTCCCATCGAAAGTCAACGGTGCTGGCGTTCGCGCTCGCCGGTGCCCTGTCCCTGACCGTGGTCAGCGTGCCAGCCGCATTCGCGGCAGACGTAGGCGCATCCGGTCGGGTCAACGCAGCCGCCCCGCTGCATGCCAATGCCGATGGATTCACCATCGATACCGACGGCGTGCTCGTGTCGTACACGGGCACCGCAACGGATGTTCGCATCCCTGACGGTGTCACCGAAATCGCTACGAACGCCTTTAGTGACGTGAGTCTGACCAGCGTGTGGATCCCCGCGAGCGTGCGCGCCATCGACGACTCTGCCTTCGCGGGCCAGCCGCTCACCCAGGTCACCTTCCAGGACGATGAGACGCACCCCTCGCAGCTGGAGACGATCGGGGAGCGCGCCTTCGCAAACACATCCCTGGAGAGCATTTCCCTGCCTCGTTCTCTCAAGACGGCAGGCCTCGAGACCTTCAGTGACATGGCGAAGCTGCGCTCCGTCACGGTCGGCCCAAACGTCCAGGCTGACGGCCTCTTCGCCGCATTCGCACGCACCCCGCTCCTGGAGAGCATCGAGGTCGACGCCGCGAACCAGAACTATCAGAGCCTCGACGGTGTCCTGTACACGAAGGGACTGACGCACCTCGCGACCTATCCGGAGGCGAAGAACTCGGGCGGCTCCTACACGGTCGCCGAGGGAACCGGATTCATCGACGAGGGTGCTTTCTCCTCTGCGCAGATCACCTCCGTGTCCCTGCCCTCGCATCTGCGTCACGTTGGCAAGGGTGCGTTCGTGGGATCGAGGATCACGTCCCTGACCCTGCCCGATGGCTTCGAGTCTATGGACGACACGGCCTTCTGGTACATGTCCAAGCTGGAGCGCGTCGACCTGGGCGGCACTACGATGCTGCCGGATAGCGCCTTCCGCTACGATAAGGCCCTCGCCGAGGTGAATTTCCGTCCCGACCTGAATCGCCTGGCCGAGGTCGGCGATTACGCTTTCGACGCCACGGCGCTCACCTCCGTCACGCTGCCCGACTCGGTGACCTCGATCGGTAAGGGCGCGTTCTCCGCCGACACCGCGCTGATCTCTGTCCACCTGGGCTCGGGCCTTACCGCTATTGGTGAATCCGCATTCGTGGATGCGAACAACCTCGCGTCGCTCACCGTGGACTCCGCCAACACGGTGTACTCGGTGGAAGATGGTGTCCTGTACGGCAAGGGGGACGCTGGTCGCACCCTGGTCCTGTACCTGCCCACGAAGACGGACACCGAATTTACGGTTCCCGACGGCACAGTTGAGATCGCGGACTCTGCCTTCGCGAACAACTCCTCCCTGCGTCGCGTCGTCCTGCCCGAGGGCGTGACCACGATCGGCTACGGTGCATTCGATGGCTGCGAGAACCTCACCGACATCGTCATCCCCGACTCGGTGACGGTGGCCCGCGGCCTCGTAGGCAACGGCCTAGACACGATCGAGCTGGGATCGCAGGTCACGGAACTGTGGATGACTCCGCGGCAGACCTCCACCCCGCGCCACATCATCGTGCGCGGCGGAAACAACGGCGAGTTCTACTACGAGGGCAAGGCCAGCAACGGCCGCCCCGACAGCGCCTACTTCGGCGAGGGGATGACCAGCTTTACCTTCTGGTTCGACACGCCCCGCGTTCTGGTCCTGCCCTCGACCGTTCAGGACATCAAGTTCGCGGAAGACATGGCACAGGACCTCAAGGCGAACACCGAAGTCTACGTCGCCGCCCCCAAGGGCTCGAAGGCCTGGACCCTCACCGAAACGGCCATGAAGAATGCTGGCTACGACACGGCGGCCCTCTTCGAGTACACCCGTCCGCAGGTCGCGGTGTCGGGTGATGGAATCGCCGAGGCCGGACCCGGGTATACGCTCACCACTTCCGTGGGCACTCCGACGACCGTGAACGTCTCCGCGCAGGGCGGCACCCTGGGTGGGCGCCAGATGCGCGTGGTGCAGATTGGCAGTGACGGCACACAGACGCTTCTCCAGGACTGGGATTCGATGCAGGGCAGCTCGGATGAGAGCTCGTCCACCTCCTCCTACACCTGGACCCCGACCAGCGCTGACGTCGTCCTGCGCCTCGACGTGCGTCAGGATCCCCACGTCATCACCTCGGCGACCGTCACCGTCAAGACTGACTCTGACTCCGCGCCCTCCGGCGGTCAGTGGACGTGGGGTGTTCGCGGCTGGTGGTATCGCTACGCGGACGGTACCTACCCCTCGAACACGGCCAAGACCATCGATGGCCAGGTGTACCGCTTCGATGCGGACGGCTACATGCGTACCGGCTGGGTCTTCGAGCGGGGCTCCTGGTACTACCACGCGCTGTCCGGCGCGCAGGCCACCGGCTGGGTTCTCGACGGGGTCTCCTGGTACTACCTGACCCCCGAGACCGGCCAGATGGCCACGGGATGGGTCAAAGACGGTTCGCACTGGTACTACCTCAACCCCGCCAACGGCAAGATGAAGACCGGATGGCACTACGAGGACGGCTCCTGGTACTACCTCAAGCCCGGCAGCGGCCAGATGGCGACCGGCCGCCTGTGGATCGTCTGGAAGTACTACCGATTCGCCGACAACGGCAAGCTGATCCGCTGACCCAAAGGACTACCCATGCGTCGCGCCCGCCCCGCCCGGACTCGTGCCGGGGAGCGGGCGCGCCCGCAAGGCAACGCGGGGTGCGGCCACACGCCGGACCCGCCCTATCGCGCCCCCACAGGGATGTGCCGCGCGATCCCTCACCCTCATTCAGCTCAACACCTTAGGTGTGAAGAAAGTGAGCCGATAATGTTCCACTACCGACGCGCAGCGCTGACGCTCATAGCGGCCGGCGCCCTCGCGCTCACCACGATCGGCGTGCCCGCAGCCCTTGCGGACGAGGCCGATGCCACCCAGGCCTCGTCGCCCCAGCAGGGCGCGAACGACTCCCCGGCGACGATCATCGTCCAGCTCGAGGCCGGCGAGGCCGGGGCCGACAGCGCCGCGTACTACGCGCAGATGAAGAAGCGCATCGGCGAGGCCGTAGCCGCGGCTGTTCCGGGTGCGACCATCTCCGACGTGCGCGACTACCACCACGCCTTCGACGGCTTTGCGATCCAGGCGCCGGCCTCGACGCTCGGTGCCATCAAGGCGACGGCTGGCGTCAAGGGCGCTTTCCTGGATGGCGATAACACGTTCGTCACCGACGAGGAGATCGACGGACACTACCGTGCCGCTTCTGGCGGCGGAGACTCCGAAAGCGCGCCCGGAGCGGCGGCGCGGATGATGCGAGCCGACGGTCTCGCCCAGAAGGGCCAGGGTCAGGTCATCGAGCTCATCGACAGTGGTATCGATACCTCGCACGAGGCCTTTGCCGGCGACATGGATGCCGCGTCGCTGCGCTTCACGCAGGACTCGGTGGCCTCGCTCACCTCCCAGCTGGACGCCGGCAAGGGCGGCGTGTGGGCCAGCCCCAAGATTCCCTTTGCCTACGACTATGGTGACGGGGATACGAACGTGCTCGCCACGTCTGAAGGCGGCGAAGAAGCGCGTGCCGCGAATACCCAGGGCACGCGCGTCGCCGCCCTCGCGGCGGCCAACGGGGGGCAGTTTTCCGGTGCTGCGCCCCAGGCGCAGCTGATCGTCGCGAAGGTGACGAAAGATCCGGGCAACAGTGCGAGCGATGTCAACCTGTTGGCGGCGCTCGACGACGCGATGGTTCTCAAGCCCGACGTCGTCTCGGTCTCCTTCTCCAAGACCGAAGGAATGAGCGACGACGCCGCAGCCCTCTATTCTCACGTCTACGAGGCCCTCAGCGCGCAGGGCACGACCGTCTACGCGCCCGCCGGTGACGTCGAGCGCTACGGGCGAGCGGACGACCCCGATAACGGCGCGCTCGGCTTCCCCGCCGCCTTCTCCTCGACCCTCGCAGTGGCCTCGGTCGATGAGCAGGAGATCATGGGTGCTCTCACCTTCGGTGATCACCTCATCGGCTATCGCCCCCTGGGTCGCATGGGCAAGGGTGATGGCCCCGGCTTCGACACTCTCGCCGAGGGCACGTACCGCGTGGTCTACGCCGGCAATGGATCGAGCGAAGACCTGACGAAGTACCTCGGCGCGGACTATGGGGACTTGTCGCGCACGATCCTCCTCGAGGAGCTGGGCGGCAACGACTCGAAGGGCAACTCGGTGGAGGTCAAGCACAAGATTAAGGCCCTCAAGTCCCTGACCAGCAAGCCCGCCGGCGTTCTGCTCGGGCACTGGTACGACACTGAGACCCCCGTCAAGTGGTCGGTTGATCGCTGGTTCAATCTGCCGATGGCGACCATCACGACCTCGGACCGCAACCGTCTGTATGACGCCATCAAGGCCTCGGAGAGCGGATCGGTCGAGGTCAGTGTCTCTCCCTCCACGACTCTCACTGTGCCCGAGGGCGTGCACGCCTCTGACTTCTCATCCACGGGCGTGACCCCTGACCTGAAGCTCAAGCCCGAGGTTGCGGCTCCCGGCGGCAAGGTCACGTCCGCGACGCCCGGAAACGCCTACGACAATGAGTCCGGCACTGCCGAGGCCTCGGCTCAGGCCGGCGCGGTCGCTACCCTCGTGCGTCAGCGCGTGGCGTCCGACCCGGACTTCGCGGGCCTGTCAGCCGCCGAGAAGAACGCGGTTGTCACGAACCTCCTGATGGGTACAGCCCATCCGATCGTGGACGCGGAGCAAAATGACGGTACCTTCTACTCGCCGCGCCGAGTGGGGGCGGGCCTGATCGACGCGACGGGCGCCACGACCTCGTCCGTGTACCCGAGCGTCGTGGGTGCGGAGGACTCCTCGCGTCCCAAGGCGGAGCTGGGCGACGGAACCTCCGGGTGGACCTTCCAGGTGACCCTGACGAACGTCTCGGACACTGCCCGCACCTACACGCTGGGCGGACAGGCGCTGTCCGAAAAGGTCGCGAGCATGCTGCTGACACATCACTCGACGAACTGGGCGGGGCAGGGCATCGACCTGACCTTCTCCTCCGACTCGGTGACCGTGCCCGCCAAGGGCACCGCCACCGTGACCATCACCGTGACCCCGCGCTCGGCCTTCGCCTCGTACGCGGCGGAGAACACGCCCAAGGGCACGTTCATCGACGGCGCCGTCACCTTCACGAGTGCGGACGGGGCTCCGAACCTCACCGTCCCCTACGTGGGCTTCTACGGCTCCTGGGGTGCGCCCGCGATCTTCGACCTGGTCACCCCCGACAACCACATCAGCGGGTACGGGTCGACGTTCATGAGCGGACGCCTGCCCTTTGGCCAGCAGAGCCCCTTCGACGTCGAGGATGAGAGGATGATCAACGGGGTCAACCCCGACCTCTTCGTCATCTCGCGCTCCACGGACAAGGACGCACGGACCACCGTCACCCCGGGCACGGTGCTGCTGCGCTCCGTCCCCTCCCTGACCTACACCTTTACCAACGAGGCCGGGGAGACGATCCGCTCCTTCACGTGTGGGCGTGCGGATCGGTCCATCTACGACGTGCAGGCGCGCTCGCCGCGCACGGTCGAGGACTCCGCGCCGGGCTGCGATCCGTGGTTCAACGGCTACGCGCCGGACGGCAGCGAGTTGCCGGACGGTCGCTACACGCTGACGATCGAGGCCTCGACCTACGGTCCGTCGCCCTCGACTCAGGCCATCAGCTACGCCGTCACGCTGGACACTCAGGCTCCCGTCATCTCGAACGTAACGGTGTCGGGTGAGGGCACGGACCGTGTCCTGTCCTTTGATGTCACGGACTCCTCGGCGATCGCCGGTGTGGGCTTCTCGGCCACCCCGGACGGCAAGGTCGTCGAGCGCGGCGCCGAGGTCTACCCGACCGAACGCGGCGAGGACGGGCTGGTCCACCGCCACTTCGACGTGCCGCTGAAGGATACCCTGACGAGCATCGGCAGTGACCCGTCGACGATCTACCTGCACGTGTGGGACTGGCCGGTCAACGGGGCAGTGGCCCCGGTCGCTCTCAAGGCGATCCCCATGACGTCGCTGACGTTGTCGAGCCAGTCGGCCACGCTCGGCGTGGGTGAGACCGTCACGCTGAGCGCCACCCACGAGCCCGCGGACGCGAACGTGACCGGCGTCGTCTGGTCCTCCTCGGACGAGGCCGTGGCGACGGTGAGCGCGACCGGCGAGGTCAGTGCGGTGGGATCGGGCGACGCAACCATCACCGTCTCCGACCCGACGCAGCCGAGCGTGTCCGCCAGCGCCACCATCCATGTCAGCGCCCCTGCCCCCAAGGCCGGAACCTGGAAGCGCGATGGCCGCGGCTGGTGGTACCGCTACGAGGATGGCACGTACCCCGCCGATACGACGCTGGTGATCGACGGGGCGACGTACCGCTTCGACGCGAGTGGCTACATGCGCACCGGCTGGGTGAAGGAGCAGGGCTCGTGGTATTACCACAGTGCGTCGGGCGCGCAGGCGAGCGGATGGGTTCTCAACGGGATCTCCTGGTACTACCTGGATCCAGCGACGGGTGTCATGGCGACCGGCTGGGTCAAGGATGGGGATACCTGGTACTACCTCAATCCCACCACCGGCAAGATGGTGACTGGGTGGCTCAAGGAGGGCGGTTCCTGGTACTACCTGAAGGCGGGTAGCGGCGCGATGGCCACGGGTCGACTGCGCATCTTCTGGACGTGGTACACATTCTCCGAGACGGGGCAGCTGATCAGCTAGGCCGCCTCTGAGACTGACCGTCCAGGCCCGCACACCCTGCTACATGCGGGATGTGCGGGCCTGGCGTGTGTCAAAGGGGCAAAGCGCCGAAATTCCCAGGATTTTTTCAGGTTGTCTTGCCGTTGTCGCAAGGTTCGTTCCTTACACTGAATGTCATCACAAGGGAATACGGCACGGGCCACGAGGGTCCGGGACATGCCGACGAGACTTTTTCGAGGAGCTTTCTGGGAAAACTTGCACTGTGTTGATGGGATAAGCCGAGGGGCCGACCGCCAGGTCGGCCCCTCGGCTTATGCGCGGGCTTATACAAAATGTCAGTTTGTGGACACGTCCGCGTTATGTTCGCGCCGCTGCGCGCCTCTCTCCGGTGGAGTGTGCCGCCGTTGTCTCAGGAAAATGGGAGAAAAAGGGGCGGAATTGCAAGGTTTTCGGCTCGTGAATGGTGTGGCTGAGTGGCCTGCAACGGCTCATGTTTACAAAAAATGCATACTGCACAAGCGGACAAACTTTCGCATAATGGGACGGCGCGTCACCCGGACGCGCATCTGATCGTCATCTCGTCGATACGTAAGTGAGCCATTGATGTCCCATCATCCCACCCCGGCACTCGCGCTCGCCGCAGCCCTTGCCCTGACCGGCGTGAGCGTCCCGGCGCTCGCAGCGAGCCCGCAGCCGGGCGGTGTCCTCCCCGCCAACCCCACCCAGGCCTCGTCCGAGGACGCACAGTCGGGTGCGCGAGTCGAGGACGCGCTGCTGTCCATCCGCCAGGCCGAAGCTGGGGGAGTGACCCTGCCCGACGCCTCGTCCGTGCAGGAGGCGGCCGACGATAGTCCGACGACGATCATCGTCCAGCTGGAGGACGGAACCGCTGGCAGCTCCACGCAGACCACGCGCGAGGACGTGAAGGCCCGCATCGCCTCCGCAGTGGAGGGCGTCGTCCCCGGCGCGCAGGTCGCGACCGTGCGCGACTATACGAACGCGTTCGTCGGCTTTGCCATCGAGGCACCCGGCTCCGCTCTCTGGGCGATCCGCAAGGTCGAGGGCGTGAAGACCGCGTTCATCGAGGGCGTCCACAAGCCGATGGATACCGCCGACGAGGGAAGCGGCACTCCCGTCCTCAAGAATGCCTCGTCCCTGGCGATGACCCACGCGAACGAGGTCGCCCTCAAGGGTGATCGTCAGGTCATCGAAGTCATCGACTCCGGCCTGCAGACCGACCACGACGCCTTCGCCGGCTCGATGGACGGCGTCGACGTGCGCATGAGTCAGGCCGACGTGCAGACCTTCGCGGCCAAGCTCGCGCACGGCGGAGCCGGCACGTACGTCAATAGCAAGATTCCCTTCGCCTACGACTACGCGGACAACGATGCTGACGTCGTGCCCCATTCCGAGAAGGACCTGTCCCACGGCACACACGTCACCGCGATCGCGGCCGCCAACGCGGACGTCCTGCAGGGCACCGCACCCCACGCGCAGATCGTCGTCGCCAAGGTCGCCTCGGACGAGGACGGCTCGATGCCCGACAGTGCGCTGCTGGCAGCCCTCGACGACGCGCTCGTCATCAAGCCCGACGTCATCAACCTGTCCCTGGGCGATGACTCCGGCATGAGTAGCGACGCCGGCAGCGTCTTCGCCGGGGTGTACGAGAAGCTGAACGCCGCTGGCATCACCGTCAACGCCGCGGCCGGAAACGCCTTCTCCAACGCCTACGGCAACAACTCCGGTCAGAACAAGCCGTTCGCGACCGACCCCGACACCGGCACGCTCGGCGAACCCGCCTCCTACAAGTCCACCCTGGCCGTCGCTTCGGTCGACAACCAGGAGGCCCTGTCCTACGTGAGCCTGGGGAAGCGCAAGATCGCCTACCGCACCGCCCTCGACGGCCAGGGCGAGGCCGTGCACGGACTGCGCGACATTCCTGAGAAGACCTACCGCATCGTCGACGCCGGCGCCGGCGGCGCGGGGCAGCTTGAGAAATACGCGGGCACCGACCTGTCCGGCGTGATCGTCCTTGAGGACAAGGGTGGCACCGACTCTCGCGACGGCTCGGCGATGACCGAGGAGATCAAGGCGCGCAACCTGACTGCGCTCTCGCCGGCTCCCGCGGCCCTCATGATCGCCGACACCGACGAAGCCGACACGCCCTACCAGGCAATCCTGGGATCGACCACATCGATGCCGACCGTGACCATCACCAAGCGGGACGGCGAGGCGATCCGCGAGGCCCTGGCCGCCGCCAACGGAACCGACGTCACCGTGACCGTCACGCACTCCGGCATCGTTCTGGCCTCGAACAATCCGACGGCCTCGGAGTTCTCGGCGTGGGGCGTGGCCCCCGACCTGACCCTCAAGCCTGAGATCGCGGCCCCCGGCGGCGATATCATGTCGGCCTACCTCGGCAACGAGTACCAGCGCCTGTCGGGCACCTCGATGGCCTCCCCGCAGGTCGCGGGCATCAGCGCCCTCGTGCGCCAGCGCCTCGCGAGCGATCCCGCCTTCTTGGGCATGAGCGCTGAGCAGAAGAACGCCGTCGTCACCAACCTCCTCATGGGAACCGCCCACCCGCTCATTGACGTCGAGATGGGCGACGGTACCTACTACTCGCCGCGCAGGGTCGGCTCGGGCGCCGTTGACGCGCTCGCAGCGACCACCGCGACCGTCTACCCGACCGTCGTCGGCGCCGCCGATCCCTCCCGACCCAAGGCCGACCTCGGCGACGGAACGAACGGCTGGACTTTCCAGGTCCAGCTGACCAACCTCTCCGACGCCGCCCACACCTACACCCTCGGAGGCCAGGCGCTCTCCGAGATGGTCGAGGAGGGCCTCTTCCTCGAGCACTCGCAGAACTGGGCGGGCGCGGGCATCTCGCTGACCTTCTCCGGTGACGGCGTGTCCGAGGCCGGGGACGCCCGGCAGATCACGGTCCCCGCAACGTCGAACGCCACCGTGACCGTCACCGTGACCCCCGAGTCCGAGTTCGCGACCTTTGCCTCGGCGAACGCTCCCAAGGGCACCTTTATCGACGGCGCGGTGACCTTCACGAGCACGGATGGGACCCCGAGCCTGACCGTGCCCTACCTGGGCTTCTACGGCTCGTGGGGAGCCCCGAACGTCTTCGACGGCAAGTGGTCGGACGATGAGACGACGCCCGTGCACGTCTACCGCTCGGCTCTAGTCAACGCCCACTCGTCCATCCCGCTGGGAGCGCTGAACCCGCTGTCGGACAAGCAGGACTCGAACCTGGTCACCACGATCAACACACAGCGCCTCATCACGTCGCGCGCCAAGTGGGCGGGCGCCCCCGACAAGATCGTGCCGCTGACCGGCATGCTGCGCTCCGTCCCGTCGATGACTCTCACCTATCGCAACTCCGCGGGTGACTCCGTGCGCTCCTACACGATCAACCGCGTGCGCAAGTCCCTCTACGACCTCGAGACCGGCTGGACGAAGCCGGGCGAGTTCGCCGGTGAGGAGCCCTTCTTCGATGGCTACGACGAATCCGGCAACGAGCTGCCCGACGGTGCCTACACGCTGACGATCGAGGCCGCGACGGACGGCCCGTCCTCGCAAACCCATCAGATGAGCTACGAGTTCACGCTGGACACGCAGGCCCCCGTCATCTCCAACCTGACGGTGAACGGCGAGGGGGATGCTTCCACGGTGTCCTTCGACGTCACCGACGCTTCCCCCGTGGCCGGCATCGACTTCCACGAGGACGCCGACGGCACGTGGTACTACCGCAAGCTCGTCGAGGACGACGGCGAGATCCTGGCCGACGGCACGCACCGCTACCACTTCGACGTGCCCGTCTCGGAGCTGAAGGCCGCATGGGCGGCGCAGGGACGCACGGACGAGGCCCCGGTGGCCCCGTACCTCTTCGCCTGGGACTGGGGCGTCAACTCCGCCAAGCAGCAGGTGCGCCTCCAGGGTGATCCGACGCCTGCACCCACTCCGGATCCGACTCCGGCTCCCGCCCCGCAGGGTGGAGCGTGGATCAGTGATTCGGTGGGCTGGTGGTACCGGTACGCCGATGGGACCTACCCGGTGAGCCAGACGGTGCAGATCGGCAACTCCACGTACCGCTTTGGTGCGGATGGCTATATGCGTACCGGGTGGGTGAGCGAGGATGGTTCCTGGTTCTTCCACGATGCGTCGGGTGCTCAGGCGAGTGGCTGGGTGAAGGATGGTTCTTCCTGGTATTACCTGGACCCTGCGACGGGTCGTATGGCCACTGGTTGGCTGCTTGATGGCCTGACCTGGTATTACCTGAGGCCCGGTAGTGGCGCGATGGCCACCGGTTGGGTGAAGGATGGCTCGTCTTGGTATTACATGGCCCCCAGTGGCGCGTTGACCACCGGCTGGCTGAAGGATGGTGGCTTCTGGTATTACCTGAGCACCGACTCGGGAGCGATGTACACGGGCGGTCACTGGATCGGCTGGAAGTGGTACTACTTCAACGAGAACGGCCAGTGGAACGGCTGAGGCCTGACCTCGCTGACATGCGTGACACAGTGTGCGCCCCTGGGATACCGGGGGCGCACACTCGTCTTGTGATCAATCAATTATCTGCGGGGTTAAAATCCCAGGGTTTTCTCAGCTCACCTTGCCGTTGCCGCAAGGTTTAACTCCTACAGTAGGTGTCATCACAAGGGAATACGGCACGGGCCACACGGGCCTGAGCGATGCCGACGAGACATCATTGAGGAGCCTTCTGGGACAACTTGCACTGTGTTGATGGGATACGCCGAGGGGCCGACCGCCAGGTCGGCCCCTCAGTGTATCTGCGCCTGGAGCAGCGTGTGGAACTGTGGGGTGCACTATGCCTCGCCAGGGCAGCTGTTTCGGCCGTCTTCTCGCTGCTCACCAATTTCGCACGTAATTCCCCTGCACCTGTTTCAAAGATTGAATTGTGATCGTTGGAATTGCAACGTTTCTGAATGTTGTTGAATGTTCAGGCAGTTGAATTACGTGCGACTTTTGTCTGGTTGTGGCTACGACTGGGGTGTTGTGGGCCTTGCTGTGGTCTCCTTGGTGGGGGTTTTGCACTACACGAAGCCCTCTGGTGGCATGTCGTCGGCGTGTCGGACCCTCATGTAGTGCAACTTCCCCGTCTTGGCGCTCTTCCGGCAATTTCGCATGCAATTCCCCTGAACAATCTTGTTTGTCTGTCTTAGTTCGCATCGCTGTGTCACTCGTGTTGTGGGATTGCATGCGACTTTGTAGAGACAGCCCGCGCGCGGACGCCCTGGAGGGGGCTGGGTTTTTCGGACCGTTTGTTGTGAGAGGGTTGTTCTGAGTAGTCCCGGCTGCTTGTGGCCGGGCAGAATGGATG
>CAUTRF010000002.1:0-95715 GCA_963540795.1 uncultured Actinomyces sp. | reverse complement strand
CTGCGCCGCCGAGCGCAGCTTGCCGTATGGACACCGGCAAGTGGACAGGCCACGTGGCGATGAGACATGTCCTGGAGCATTGGAGCCTGTCACCGACGCACTCCACGCCTGCAGCACTAGGTCGCACGAGAGGCAGGCGCTGTACCCGTTACGTCGCGATGCACCCGTTACGTCGCGATGCACCCGATCAGAAGGGGTGCACCGCCTACGGATCGGGTGCACCGCCATCCACTACAAGAACAACTGCGGACTTTTCCTCCCAACACGCCCCGACCGGCAGCATCGGACGCAGCCACACATCCTCGACATGCTCACCCCGACTCCGAACGAGAAGCGCTGCATCGTTTAGGGAGCATTACACCAGTTAGGGAGCATTACACCACCTCCGAGCTGGTGTAATACCCCGCTAAGTGGTGTAACACCACTTAGCAACAAGTATCGGTGTGGAGATGCGCCTCTACTCCCAGGCAAAACGCGAGGCAACGCGGGTCAGCGGCGACGACGCGGGGCGCGGGAGCAAATAGAAGGCAGGCAAAACGCGAGGCAACGCGGGTCAGCGGCGATTAAAGAGACGACTCACGACCGAGAAGCACACGCCCGCCACAACACCACTAACCGCGGCGGAAGCAAGCCGATGAGAGACGCGGCTACGAGGTTCGGCAGATCCCACCGGCGAAGGCACCGAGCTCACTTTGCTTTCATCGAGCACCACGGGACTTCCATGGCCTTCGGCTTCACCGCGAGCATCGCTCTGATCCGAGGACGGCACGAGCGCATTGCCGACGCGAAATGCCCGATGATCCTCATCTCTGGCAGGGATATGAGACGGTGCTGTCACAAACTCCCGTTACGTGGACCCCTCCTGCGCCACCTGCACGAAGGCAGACATACTGGGGTCATGAACGCACGGACGAACACCACCCGTCGCATGTGCGGGTCCATTCGTGCCCGAATGTGCAGCTGACGCCGACGTCCGCCATTCCTTAGGCTCGCGCTCCACCACACCACCCGCGCGCTCGCGCACCCACGTGGAGGCCAGCCGCCACCCGAGAGTTACACCGTGCCCTTCTCAGACGACACCTACGCCTGTCCCTGCACCCACGACCACGAGCCCACGCTCCTGTCCTTCGAGGTCATGCCCCCGCGCAAGCCCTCCCTGGAAGAGCCCTTCTGGAAGACGGTCGACCAGCTGTTGCGCGTGCGCCCCGACTTCATGTCGGTCACCTACGGCGCCGGCGGCAAGGACCGCTCCAATGCGCGCTCGACGGTCCGCCGCCTCGTGCGTGACACTCCGATCCAGCCGATCGCGCACCTGACCTGCGTGGGTAACTCGACTGAAGAGGTCGTCTCCACCGTTTACGACTACCTGGACTCTGGTGTGCGCACATTCCTGGCGCTGCGCGGAGACCCGCCGGTGGGACAGGAAGGCTGGGAGCCCGGCCCGGGCGGCGTCGGCAGCGCCACCGAGCTCATCCACCTGATCCGCACCGTCGAAAAGCGCCGCTGCGACGCCCACCCCGGCGAGGCCCTGCGCTCCGCTTTCAAGCCCCTGACGATCGCCGTCGCCGCTTTCCCGGCAGGTAATCCGGCCGCCGGAACCACGCCCGCGCAGGAGGTCGAACGACTCCTCGTGAAGCAGGCCGCAGGAGCCTCCTTCGCGATCACACAGCTCTTCTGGGACGCCGACGTCTACGCCTCCTTCGTCGAGCTCGCACGCCGAGCGGGCGTCACCATCCCGATCGTGCCCGGCCTACTGCCGGCCACCGACCCGGCCCGTCTGCGCCGCGTCCAGGATCTCACCGGCATTGAGGTCCCCGAATACCTGCTGACCACGCTCGCCGACTACCCCCACCAGGACGCGCGCGACGAGTTTGGTGCCGTTTTCGGTTCGCGCCTCATCCACTCCGTCCTGGAGGCCGGCGCTCCCGGCGTCCACCTCTACACCTTCAACCGCTCCAAGCCCGTCTTGGACATCCTTGCCCTCATGGGAGTCAAGCCTGACCCGCTGCGGTCCGACGCCTCGGCCCCCGATAACCGCGCCTGAGCATCACCATCCACCCTGCGGCAGGGTGCGGGTCTCCCGCGCACGCCGAACGAGTAGCACACCCAAGGAGAAAACCATGTCCGCTGCGCCCACGCAGTTCCCTACCGCCACGATCCTGGCTTATCCGCGCATCGGCCGTGGCCGTGAGCTCAAGCGCGCCCTCGAGGCCCGCTGGGCCGGCCGCATCACCGAGGCCGAGCTGATCCAGGCCGCCAACGATCTGCGCAAGGAGAACCTCGCGCGCCTCGTCGAGCTGGGCCTGAACCCCTCCGACGCCTCCCTGGCCGACGCGCCCTCCCTGTACGACCACGTCCTGGACGCCACGATTCTCCTGGGTGCCATCCCGCCGCGCTTCGCAGGCCGGGAGGGTCTCGACCTCTACTTCGCGCTCGCCCGTGGCGATGACAGGGTCGGTCCCGAAGAGATGACGAAGTGGTTCGACACGAACTACCACTACCTCGTTCCCGAGATCGGACCTGACACGCCGCTGCACTTCGCCGACGACACGATCACCCGCCGCTTCACGGACGCCCGCGAGTGGGGCTACGTGACCCGCCCCGTCCTGGTCGGCCCCGTCACCTACCTGGCCCTGGCCAAGGCCGATCCGGCCACCCCGGACTTCGACCCGCTCACCCGCATCGACGAGGCCGTGGCCGCGTACGAGGAGGCTCTGGCCTCCCTGCACGCAGCGGGTGCCCCGTGGGTCCAGCTCGACGAGCCGGCCCTGACTTCCGACAACCTCTCGCGCACCCGCGTCGAGCTGGGTGAGCTGGCCGCCCGCGTCTACGAGCGCCTGGCCGCCTCCCAGAATCGTCCCCAGATCCTGCTCACCACGCCCTACGGCGACGCCTCCCACGCGGTGGGCGCCCTGGCTAAGACGGGCGTCGAGGCGCTCCACGTTGACACGCTGCGCGGCTCGCTGCCCACTGGTGCCGACTTGTCCGGCGTCACCCTCGTCGTCGGCGCGGTCGATGGCCGCTACATCTGGCGCGCCGACCTGGCCAAGCTGCGCGAGACCCTGAAGGCCGCGCAGGCACTGGGTGCCGCCCGCGTCACCGTCGCCACCTCGAACTCCCTGCAGCACGTGCCTCATGACACCGCGCTGGAGACCTGGGACGAGACGACCCTCAACGAGAACCTGCACGCCTGGCTCGCCTTTGCCGACCAGAAGGTTGGCGAGGTCGTCACCCTCGCGCGCGGCGTGGATGAGGGCTGGGAAGCCATCGACGCCGAGGTCGCCGAGGCCATCCGAGTCCTCGAACAGCGCGCCGCCGCCCCCGGCGTCGTGCGCCCCGAGGTACGCAGCCGCACCGCCGCCCTCACCGACGCCGATCGCGCCCGCGAGCCCTACCTCGAGCGCGAGGCCGCCCAGGCCGAGCGCCTGCACCTGCCTCCGCTGCCCACCACGACCATCGGCTCGTTCCCACAGACCACCGAGATCCGCAAGGCCCGCGCCGCCAACGCCCGCGGTGAACTCTCCGACGCGGACTACGAGGCTCGCATGCGCGAGGAGATCGCCTCCGTCATCAAGCTGCAGGAGGACCTGGGCTTGGACGTCCTGGTCCACGGCGAGGCCGAGCGTAACGACATGGTTCAGTACTTCGCCGAGCTGCTCGACGGCTTTGCAGCCACTCGCAACGGCTGGGTGCAGTCCTACGGCTCGCGCTGCACGCGCCCCTCCATCCTGTGGGGCGACGTCTCGCGTCCCGCGCCCATGACCGTCGGCTGGACCAGCTACGCCCAGTCGCTAACCGACAAGCCCGTCAAGGGCATGCTCACGGGCCCCGTCACGATCATCGCGTGGTCCTTCCCGCGCAACGACCTGCCGCTTCGCGACATCGCCGACCAGATCGGCCTGGCGCTGCGCGACGAGGTGTCCGACCTCGAGGCCGCCGGAATCGCCGCGATCCAGGTCGACGAGCCCGCCCTGCGTGAGCTCCTGCCCCTGGACGCGAAGCGCCACGCCGACTACCTGGACTGGTCCGTGGGGTCCTTCCGCCTGGCCACCTCCTGCGTGCGTCCTGACACCCAGATCCACACGCACCTGTGCTACTCCGAGTTCGGCCAGATCATCGACGCCATCAAGGGCCTCGACGCCGACGTGACCTCGATCGAGGCGGCGCGCTCCAAGATGGAGGTCGTTCCCGAGCTCGCCGAGGCCGGCTTCGACCACGGCATCGGCCCCGGCGTGTGGGACATCCACGCACCCCGCGTCCCCAGCACCGAAGAGCTCGCCGAGCTCATCGGCCTGGCCGCCGACGCCGTGCCTGTCTCGCGCTTGTGGGTCAACCCCGACTGCGGCCTCAAGACCCGCGGCTACGAGGAAACCAAGGCGTCGCTGGACAACCTTGTCTGCGCTACTCGGCAAGTGCGTGCCCAGCGCGGCCTGGAGAGCTGAGCGCTCTTCTAGGCGATAGGTGAGGGGCGGGCCCGATGGGTCCCGCCCCTCACCGTTTGCCTCTGTGTGGGCGCACGAATGCGTCTGTACGAGCGTGCGAGTGCGTAGGGGAGGAGTGGGCACCTGCGCCCGCGAATGTGACGGCGTGAGAATGTAACAGCCGATGGGGGAGTTGGAGCATAGTTCTCAGTCACCTGACGTTATCGTTGTTATTGCAACGTTTAATGGTGGTTGGTAGCACGGTCGGTGGTGAATCCAGCGCGTCCGGCCCGCGCTTTCATGCTGTTACACAGTCTCATTGTGTGGACACCGTGTTGCTCGGACTGAAACCGTCCGACAGACTTAATGCCATGACGACCTTCGCGAACCCCATGTGCTGCCCCTGCGGTGGCATGATGTCGCGAATGTGTATGTGATTGACGCCCCAGATACCCCTGTCAATCACCGCCGCAGTGATATACCCACGCCGATAGTGGGAGTGCGGCCCCGAAGAATCGGATACACCCATGACCCTCGTCAGCACCCCTGCCGCCTCCGTCCGCGCCGCCAACGACACCCCGACCTCCTACGAGGAATTCCTCGACGTCCTGGCCGGCCTGCGCCTCGGCTCCTCCCGCATCGACATTGACATCGACCGCGGCCAGGTCACCCTCGATGGACGCGACGCCGGACTGTCCGCCAAGGAACACGACCTCCTGGCCCACCTCGCCGCCAACGCCGACCGCCCCGTCACCCGCGACGAACTCTTCGCCTCCGTGTGGGCGCACGCAGAACTCGGCTCCGACTCCCGCACCGTGGACGCCCACATTCGCCGCCTGCGCAAGAAGCTCTCCATCCTGCCCGACCTCATCTCCACGGTCCGCGGCGAAGGCTACCGCTTCAACTCCACCCCCTCCGTGCGCGTTCGCGTCACCCGCCCCGTCACCCTCGCCGCCTGACACCCCTCGCGGCGGCGCCCCGCCGGTGCTCCCGGCCGCGCCACCGCACGCATCTGCTCAGCGGCCACCCCGGGCGGCTCCCAGCCCAGCTACGCGCACGGGCCGGACGAAAGGGGAGAGGGGCCACGGCCTCGTCCCCGAAACCGCGCCCCTCTCAGGCGTTTGGGTTAACTCCCTTAGATTACGAGTCGCGTGATCTCCGAATCCAGCGGCAGCTCCTCCACGTGCAGGGGCGAGGCCTCCATGCGGTGCCGAAGCCCGTCGATATCATCCGGGTTCGACAAGTCAATGCCCACCAGAGCCGGGCCGAGCTCGCGGTTGTTCTTCTTCGTGTACTCGAAGTGCACGATATCGTCCGCAGGCCCCAGCACGTCCGACAGGAAGATGCGCAGCATGCCAGGCTGCTGCGGGAACGTCACGAGGAAGTAATGGCGCAGGCCCTCGTGGCGCAGCGAACGCTCCATGACCTCGGCGTAGCGGGTCAAGTCATTGTTACCACCCGAGACCACGCACACGATCGCGCCGTCGGAGCGTCCCAGCAGCGCCTTGCGATCCGCCGGATCGGTCAGGTACACGTGCGCGGCCGTGGACGCGAGAGCGCCAGCGGGCTCGGCGATGACGCCGTCGGACTGGTAGAGCTCGAGCATCTCGGTGCACACCGCGCCCTCGGGGACGACCAGCACGGAGTCGACGAACTGCGAGGCGATGTGGAAAGGGAGCGCGCCCGCTCGGCCCACCGCCGTGCCGTCTACGAAAGGATCGACCTTCGCCAGGGACATCGGCTGACCGGCCTCAAGCGCCGCGTGCATCGATGCCGCGCCCGCTGGCTCCACGCCGATGATCTTCACCTCTGGACGGTTTGCGCGCAGCCACGTCGCAATACCCGCGATGAGGCCGCCCCCGCCCACGGGGACCAGGATGGCCGCCGTGTCCTCGGGCATCTGCTCCTCGAGCTCGACGCCGATTGTGCCCTGGCCGGCGATCGTGAACGGATCGTCGTAGGGGTGAACGTAGGTGCGGCCCGTAGCGCGCGCGGCCTCCTGTGCCAGCGCGTTCGCGCGGTCGAACGTGCCATCTACGATGACCTGCTCGACCCACTCGCCTCCGATCGTCGCGATGCGGCGACGCTTCTGACGAGGCGTATTCGAGGGCAGGTAGATCGTGCCGCGCACGCCCAGGTGAGCGCAGGCGTAGGCCAGGCCCTGCGCGTGGTTACCGGCCGACGCGCACACGACGCCGCGTTCGCGCTCGGCGGGGGATAGGAGCGACATGCGCGAGTAGGCACCGCGCACCTTGAAGGAGCGGCACTTCTGCTGGTCCTCACGCTTGAGCAAAATATCGACGCTGGCCTCGGTGGACAGACGCTCGGAACGATCCAGGTTCGTGCGGACGGCAACCCCCTCAAGGGCGGTGGCGGCCTGACGGATGTCCTTCGGCGTGGTCACGTGAGAACTAGCGGACATGGGAACTCCTTCCAACACCCTTCTAGTGTAGTAGTGGCCACCGCCCACAAGTCCCACCCAACCGTATGACCCGCAGCGCACTAACATAGAAGGCGTGAAAACTTTGAAAGACCCCCTGGTCTGGATTGACTGTGAAATGACCGGCCTGGACGTCGAGCGCGACGCCCTTATCGAGGTAGCGGTCGTCATTACCGACGGTGACCTCACGATTGTCGACCCCGGCATGGACGTGCTGATCACGCCGCCCGCTGAAGCACTCGACAACATGAACGATTTCGTGCGCAACATGCACTCCTCCTCCGGACTGCTTGATGATCTACAGACGTCGGGAGTGTCCATGGAAGAGGCGACCGAACAGGTCCTGTCCTACATCAAGCGCTTCGTGCCTCAGCAGGGCAAGGCGCTCCTGGCGGGCAACTCGGTGGGCACCGACAAGATGTTCCTCGAGGCGAATATGCCCTCCGTGATCGACCACCTGCACTACCGCCTGGTGGACGTGTCTTCCATCAAGGAGCTGGCCAAGCGTTGGTACCGCGCCGCCTTCACTGAGTCGCCCGACAAGCACGGCGGCCACCGCGCGCTGGCAGACATCCTGGAGTCGATCCAGGAGCTCGAGTACTACCGTCGTGTGCTCTTCCCGGCCGAGCCGGTCACCACCGAGCGCGCCCGCGAGGTGGCTCGTGAGGTTGTCGCCCTGGGCATTCCCGCCATGGGCGAGGCAGCCGAGGCCTAATCTGTCTCCCTGACGACCAGCGGCGGCATCCCTGCGGGGGTGTCGCCGCTTCGCTGTGTGGGGCGCCGGGTGGGGGCAGCGTGCCGTCCACAGGGGCGCGTTCGAGGCGCTCGTTATCCACAGGGGTACGAGGTGAATGCGCGTCATCCACAGGCTGGGCCTGCGCGCTTGATGCGGTGCGGTGAGGAGGGCTTTCCTGGATGCATCCGGTCAACGCCGGCCAGAACGGACAAAGGATGCAACGATGCAGGATATATCGACGACCCTCAGGGGCCGTATCGGATCAGAACCGATGATGAAGCACGTCAAAGGCGACGTCTGCGTGACGACTTTCCGCCTCGCGATCACGAGGTGGCGCTTTGTCAGCGACGTGCGCACGGGCAACGCCTCCTACGTGGAGGACGGCGCCTACTGGTACACGGTGGAAACATGGGACACCCTGGCCTCCAACGTGTTCCGCAGCTGCCGCAAGGGCGACCCCGTCGTCGTGGTCGCCAGACCCGTCCCCAACGGCTGGGTTGACGGGGCGGGTCAGATTAGGTCGTCGATCGTCTACCGTGCCTCCTCGGTCGGCCACGACTTGGCGCGGGGGACCTCCCAGTTCACGAAGAACGGTGCGCACTCAACCGAGGAGCCGGCGGGTGGGACGCAGGGGGATCCCTATTCGACGAGGCAGGGGCCGGGATCAGCGCAAGCGCCCCAAGACGGCGGCAACCAGAGCGACCTGGTCACCGATGTGCACGCCCACGTGGGTGTGCCGCATGAGGGAACGGACATCCTGCTCGATGAGGCAGATCCCTCTCCGAGTGAATCGACGCTCAACGCTCCGACTGGCGTCATGGACGGCGAACCCTCACACGTTGCCGCGCCGGAAGAACACGTCGGGTCCGAGGATCAATCCTCGGACCCGGGACGAGGCACGCGCTCGTGCTTCGACTACTCAGCGGTGGACCATGCACACGCCGATGCGGCGAAAAGCGATGCCTTCGAGCCTATTGATGGCGACGCGGACGAGCCGCCCGATGCCGCCTAGGCGGACGCGTCCACGATCGCGACCTGCGCGATGGCGCACTCCCCGTCGTGGCTGATGGAGACGAGCGCTCGCCACGTGGAAGGCACTCCCAGCGACTCCTCGCAGGCAGCCGCGACGTGTCCGTGCAGAGCGAGAGCGGGACGGTTCCACTCGTCGTGGATGATCTCGATCTCGCGCCAGTCCACGTCGTCGGCTCCGATGCTTGGAGGAGCGCCGAAGAGGACACACGACCAGGCCTTGATAAAAGCCTCCTTCGCGGCCCACAGACCGCCCGCGTGACGGGCCACGGCCTCGTCATAGCGGGCGGAACCGGGCTGCGCGCCCGAGGTGGCGGCGGCGCGCGCGCGGACTCGGCGGGCCTCCCTGGGCGTCAGAACGCCGTCCAGGAAGGCCGACCCCGGCTCCCTCACCTGAGCGGAAAACTCAGGGAGGGAGACCAGGTCAACGCCGAGTCCGCGCATTGCTCACTTGCCTTCCGGCAGGTGGTAGAAGCCGTCCTCGCCGAGGCGTGCGTTCGGATCCAGCAGGATCGCGGCCTCGACCTCGTGCGCGTCACCCGCGACGCCCGCGGCCGGGTCGTCGGGCAGGCGACGGCCCTCCACCGAGGTGAACAGCGGGGCGTGGCCCAGCATGCCCATCTCGATGTGACGCTGGCCGTTGCGCAGACGACGATCCGACGCAGCGCGCCACGCCTCAAGGCGCTCGCGTCCGGCCTCGCGCTCCACGATGGCCTCGAAGGCTGCCGGGTTGACCAGCGCCAGGAAGCCGGAGACGTGGCCGAAGCCGAGCGAGGTCGCGAACGCCGCACGCACCGGTCCACGCGAGGACAGGTTGAGCGGGGAACGCAGCCACACGAGCGGGCTGTACTTCTCCATCGCGTCGTCGACGCAGTCCAGCGCGACGTTCGCGGGGATCATACCTGTGCGGAACACGTCGATGATGCCGCCCACCTGGAACACGCAGGCACCACCCTTCGCGTGACCCGTCAGGGTCTTCTGCGAGATAACGAGCAGCGGGTTGCCGGGGGTACGGCCCAACGCCTTGCCGACGCGGGTGTGCAGATCCGACTCGTTCGGGTCGTTGGCGTTCGTGGACGTGTCGTGCTTGGACACGAAGGCCACGTCGTCGATGCCCACGCCGAGCTCGCCGAGGTTGCGGGCGATGACCGAGTCGGCTCCGCCGCGCGCCACCGCGAGGGCACCCAGGCCGGGAGCCGGAATCGAGGTGTGCGCGCCGTCGCTGAAGGTCTGTGCGTGCGCCACGACAGCCAGGACCGGCAGGTTCATATCGAGTGCCACCGACGCGCGGGTCAGCAGCACGGTGCCGCCGCCCTGCGCCTCGACGAAGCCGCCGCGGCGGCGGTCGTTGGCGCGCGAGACGAAGCGCGAGGAGATACCGCGGGCGAGCAGCTCATTCGAGTTCGCCGTCGCGTTCATCGCGCCGAAGCCCACGATCGACTCCACCTGGATGTCGTCGATCGCGCCGGCCACGACGAAGTCCGCCTTGCCGGCCTTGATCTTGTCGACGCCCTCCTCAATGGAGACCGCGGCGGTCGCGCAAGCGCCGACCGGGTTGATCATCGAGCCGTAGCCGCCCACGTAGGACTGCATGGTGTGTGCAGCCACGACGTTGGGCAGGGTCTCCTGAAGGATGTCCTGCGGGTAATCCTCACCCAGGAAGCGGTCGACGAACAGCTTGTGCATCGAACGCATGCCACCAAAGCCGGTGCCCTGCGTGGAGGCCACGGTCGCCGGGTGGACGACGCGCAGCAGCTCGGCGGGGCTGAAGCCGGCAGACACGAACGCGTCTACGGCGGAGACCAGGTTCCACACGGCGATCGGGTCGATCGAATCCAGCATCGAGGCCGGGATACCCCAGCGGGCCGGATCGAAGTCCGTCGGGAACAGGCCGCCGATGCGGCGGTTCAGCGTCGCGCGACGCGGTACACGCACCTGGGCACCGGACTTGCGGGTCACCTGCCACTCACCGAACGCGGTCTGTTCAATAACGGTGAACTGCGGGTCAGCCTCGGCGTAGGAGCGAGCCTCGGCCTCGTCCTCGACCGTGAACGTGATGTCGCGGTCCAGGAAGACCATCGCGGACTCGGGCGTGTAGCCGTCGTGCAGCGGGCCATCGTCGTGGAAGAAGCGCACGCCGGAGCGGGCCACGACCTCGTCGCGGTAGCGATCGAAGATCTCCGACTCGGGAACCAGCTGGTCGTCCTTGTCGTACCAGCCGCCCACGGGAGTGTCCGACCAGGTCAGCAGGCCGGTCATCCACGCCAGCTCGAGCACGCCCGCGGGGGTGAGTTCGACGCTGCCGTCGGTGTGAATACCGAGCTCGGCCTGAACGCGGGTACGGGCGCTGCCCCACGGGCCGACCTCGCCGTGACCGACGATGACGACCGTGTCGGCCAGCGACGCGGTGGTGTTACCCCACTGCGAGGGGTCGACGTGCGGCACGGTGACCTGCGAGGGCGAGGGCAGCGCGGAGACGGTCGCGACCGGCTCCTCAGCAGGGGGCGCGGGGACGGCGGCCTCGGCCTGAGCGCGCAGGGCGCGCAGGTCGATGGAGGAGTCCAGGCCGCCGGTCAGGTCGGCGTCCACCGGGGCGGTGGCAGCCTGCGCGCGAACCTCGGTGCTCGACAGGTTCAGCAGCTGCTCGGCCATTTCCTCGGTCGACCAGGTGCGAACACCTGCGGACTCGACCGCGGCGACCATCGGGTCGTTGCCGCCCATGAGGCCGGTGCCGCGCACCCAGCCGATACGCGGGTGAGCGATCGAGACTCGCGAGCCCCAGATCGGCTCGGCCGCCCAACGGGTCGCGATGGCGTCGAAGGATGCCTTCGCCTCGGCGTACGCGCCGTCGCCACCGAAGATGCCGCGGTTCGGGGAACCGGGCAGCACGACGTGCAGGCGGTGATCGGCGTGCGTGTCGGAACCGATCGCGCACAGGCCGGCGATGGAACGCTCAACGCTCCACAGCAGCAGGCGCATCTGGTTCTCAGAGGCCGGGCCCGCGTCAGCCAGCGTGCCGGAAACGCGCGGAGCGGCGAAGGGGTAGAAGAGCGTCGGAACCAGGGCTTCCTTGGTCACCTTGACGTCGGCACCCACGGACTTGGTCTGCTCGGTGCCGATCCACTCCACAAGTGCGTCCACGTCGCGGTAGGAGGCCAGGTTCGCGGGAACCAGCCACAGCTTCGCACCGCCCGCGGCGTGCGTGCGGTAGAGCTCCTTGGCGAAAGCCAGGCGCGCGGCGGAGATCGACGAGGACGTCGCGATGACCGTTGCACCACCGGCAAGCAGGCCGCCGACGACAGCACCACCGATGGAGGCGGGGGTCATGCCGGTCACTACGGCGACGTCGTTCGCGTAGGGCAGGTCCGCGGCGGAGGACAGCGCGTCGGCCGCGATCTGCTCGAGGCGAGCGGCGCGATCGTGGTCGCCCTCAGCGCGCAGGCGGTTCGCCCAGTACGAGGCCTGCTCGGCCACCGCGCGGCCGGTGCCCACGAAGGACGCACCCTCGGCGAGCGTGCCTTCGGCGACGTAGCGGGCGACGTCCTCGCGGGCGGAAGCCCAGCGGTCGTCCAGGAGGACGGCGCGTGCGGCGTCGAAGCGAGGCTCGACCAGGTCAACCCAGCCCGAACCCAGCTCGGCGGCGACGGCGTCGATAACGCGCGCGTCGTCGGAGGAATCCTCGCCGGTGGGGGCGGGGGCGTTCAGACCCAGCTCGGACAGGATCGTGCGAGCGGTCTTGGCCAGGACGCCGTCCTCACCCGTCACGGACGCGGCGTAGGCATCCAGCGCGGCGGAGTCAACGACGCCGCCACCGGAGGCTCCACCGGCACTGGGCAGGGACACGGCAATACCCTCACGGGCCGCGACGGCGGCCACGGCGGCGTCGATGAGGGCATCGACACCGGCGGCGTTCGTCGGGGCATCCAGGGGCAGGGTCGCCAGGTCGCCGTCACGGGTCGAGGCGCCCTCGCGGGTGCCCAGGACGATCTCGGCGGTGACGTGCTGGGCCCAGCCGGGGCCCAGCTGCCACGTTCCGGTCACGCGGTCGGCGATGCGACCAGCCTTGACGCCGGCGGCGCCGAACAGCTTGCGCGTGCGCTCCTTGACGGCCTCGGACAGGACCGGTCCGAAGGGCTTGTAGCCCTTGGCGGCCTTGTCGACCGTGGCGGACAGCGTGGCCACGTCGGCCTCGCCGGCACCGTCGATCGAGTTCAGGCCCAGCTCGGAGGACATGTCCATGAGCAGCTGGTTACGGCGCGAGGACACGCCGTTGGTCAGCGACTCGGTGGTGTCGGTAGCGCCGACCTCGTCAATGCGAATCTTCGCGGACAGGGCCAGCAGGGCGACGATCGCGGAGGACGCCGTGAAAGGCAGATCCGCAACGTCGGCACCCGAGGGGCCGCCGGTCGCAGCCACGGGGGCGGGGGCCGGAGCAGCCTCGGCGGCGGGGGCTGCCGGGGCGGGCGTGGGAGCGGCCTCGGCGGCGGGGGCTGCCGGGGTGATCTCCTCTTCCTCTTCCTCTTCGTCCTCGATCACGGCGACGTCGGTCGCGTAGACGCGGGGCTCATCGCGCTGGACGTTGAACACGTCGACGCGAGAGAGCGCGAACTCGGGGGCGAGCAGGGTGCGGGCGGCCAGGTTGGCCAGGGTCGGGGCGGCGCCGAGGCCCACCTCGATGACCTGATCGACGCCCAGTCCGGGAACGCCGGGGGCAGCCTCTTCGGTCGAGAGCAGCACGCGCTGCGTCTCGATCCAACGCACCGGGGATGCGAACTGCCAGCACAGCAGCTCGATGAGCAGCGTGCGGGTCAGGACGCCCGGGTTGGCCAGGGCCGCGTCCCACGCGCCTTCCGTCTCGAGCAGTTCGCGCACCGTGTCGGAGGGAACCACATCGAGAATGGACTGAGCGAACTCGCGGGTGAGCTCGAAGGGACGCGCCACCAGGTTGGGGATGTAGCGGCCCACGAGCTTTGCGGGATCGATCTCGGCGGGGATACGCTCGTCGAGCTTCGTACGGAAGTCCGCCACGCCGCTGCGCAGGACAGTGGAGTGGAAGGGCACGTCGATGCCGGGAACGTACATGAAGGGGCGCTTGCCACCGCGCTCGGCGGCGCGCTTGGTGGCGTCCTCTTCGAGGGCCTTCAGGCCCGCGACGGTACCGGCGACCGCGTACTGCTGGTCGGCGAGGTTGAAGTTGACGATCTGGAGGAACTCACCCGACGCTTCAGCGATCGAGGCGACGTACTCCACGACGTGAGCGTCGTCGATGCCGAACTGGTTCGGGCGCAGGGCGCCCATGCGGTAGTTCGAACGGCCGTTGTCGTCGCGGGGCACGAGCGAGTGCATCGTGGAACCGCGCTGGAAGACCAAGTCGAGGACGGTTTCGAGGGGGAAGACCTCGGCGTATGCGGCCAGAGCGTCGTACTCGCCCAGCGAGTGACCGGCGAAGGCAGCACCCGGAACCAGGACGCCCTCTTCGCGCATGCGGGCCGTCTGGCCGATCGCCAGCGTCGCGAGAGCGACCTGCGTGAACTGCGTGAGGTTCAGGACGCCCTCGGGGTGACGGTAGGTCACGCCGCGAGCCACGATCTCGGTTGGGTTGTCGCGCACGATCGCCAGGATGGAGAAGCCCATTGCCGAGCGGGTGTGCGCATCGGCGCGGCGCCAGACCTCGTCGACGGCCTTGGACTTGGTGCGCTCGTCCAGACCCATGCCGGCGCTCTGGATGCCCTGGCCGGGGTAGACATAGGCGACCTTCGGGGCGAAGGTGTAGGCCGACGCACGCGAGACGACCTGCTTGTTGATGCGGCAGGTGACCTCGAGGGACAGGCCTCCACCGACGACGCGACCCACGCGCTCGACGGTGATCTCAACCTCGTCGTTCAGGTCGACGGTGCCGTACATGTAGTACGTCCAGCCGGCGATCTGAGCGCCGCCTTGGCCGGCGACGACAGCCTCGGCCGCGTGCTGAGCGGTGGCCGACAGCCACATGCCGTGCACGAGAGGCGCGTCCATGCCAGCGACCTTGGCGGCCGCATAAGAGGTGTGGATCGGGTTGTAGTCGCCCGAGACGATCGCAAACGGCGTCATGTCGTCGGGAGCCTTGACGCTCACGCGGCGCAGGACCGAGCGAGGCGTGTCCACGACCTCGATGTTCGCGCCGCCGAAGGGCGCGGCCTCGGAAGGTGCGCGGTTGCCGGTGGCGCGGCCGCGGATCGCGAAGCGCTCCTGCGTGGAGCCCACGTGCTCGCCGTTCGAGGTGAGCTCGAGAGCCACCGTGACGATACGGCCGGAGGAGGACTCGTCGACGGCGGCCACGTGGCTGGTCACATCGATCGTGGTGATGCCGCGCTCGAGCAACTGCTCGGGCGTGTACTTCAGCGTGATCGAGTGGTCGAGGTGGACGGCGTTGAGCAGGCCCTCAATGACCGGGTAGTCGTTGTGGATAGCCGAACCCAGCGCCGCATAGATCGCGGGCCAGGCGGGGCCGAGCAGGGCGTCGGGAGCCCACGCAGCCAGCTCGTAGGTGGCGGGCAACGCAGCGCCCGTGGCCTCGGCGTGGTCGAAGCCCAGGGTGGGGGCCAGCGTGAAGGAGTAGTGGGCCTCGCCGAAGACGGACTTCGAGGAAGGTACCATGACCGGCAGCGCATCCACGGTGTCGCCGGCGACGGACACGGAGGTCACGCCGGCTGTGGCTGCGAGCATCGCGTACATGTGCTGGGGCAGCTTGGCCTCGTCGATGACCGGGACCGCGCCGTCTTCGCCGGACAGAACCAGCGGGAAGACCAGCTCGCGCACCGCGTGCTTCTCGGAGCCGCGCGGGTCGTTATCCCAGGCGGTGTCCAGATGGATGACCATGTCCACGCCGGTGTCGGTCGGGTTCAGGGAAACGCGCTCCTCGTCGAGGATGGAGGCCGGGTTGGTCATGAGGTGGCCGGTCCACGAGATGAAGGGGACCTTGCGCAGCCATTCCTCGCGCGTGGCGGCGGGCTTGCCGTTGCCCAGGCGCGAGGCGACGGGCGTCGCGACGGCACCCGAGGCTGCGAGGCGCTGCGCTGCCGCGGCCTCGAAGCGGCCCAGGAGGGAAGCGACGGGTTCGTCGACTCGGTCGATGCCGGCCACGGAGACGGGGCCGGGAATGATGCGGACCTGGTCGGCGGTGTAGCGCTCGTCCTGAGCCTGCCACAGGCAGTCCTGGCCCCACCAGCGGATGAGGTCATCGTCCAGGATCGGGACGAAGGGCATCGGCTTGGGGTAGGAGCGGCACAGGGCCGGGAACCAGGCGGCGTCGATCGGGGTGACGTGCGTGGTCGCCGCGTTCGGGTAGGCGGCCAGCAGGCGGTCGGCCGCAGCGTGTGCGTCGGCCACGTCCTCGACGGTCGGGAACAGGGTTTCGACCTCGCCGTGATCCACGGGGGCCAGACGTGCCTCGACGCGCTGGAGGAGGTCGTGGTAGCGGATCTGCCACGTGGGATCGACCCACGGGTAGGACAGGTCGGCGAAGCGGCGCACCCAGGCCTCGTAGGTCATCTCTTCCAGATCACCGAAGTAGGGCTTAGCCGTGTGGGAAAGGATCTCGACGATCTCGTCCTTGCGGGCGCGCACCTGGGCGCCGTCGGAGCCGATCTCGGCGATGATTCGGGCGGCTGCGGCCGCCGCGTTGGAGACCTCGTGCATGTCGGCACGCAGGTGGGACAGGCCCGACGTCATGCCGCCACGGGTCATGCCTTCGCCGACCCAGCCGCCCAGGTCGTCGTTGTCGGGAACGCCCGGCGTGGCGACGAGGAGGTCCTTCACAGCCTTCGTGGTGTGCGCTTCCTTCGTGGTCATCGCGGCGGTGCCCACGAGGACACCGTCGACGGGCATGGGCGGGCGGCCGTAGCGAGCCGACCACTCGCCGGTGAGGAAGTCAGCGGCGCGCTCGGGGGTGCCGATGCCACCGCCCACGGTCAGTACGATGTTGGACTGGGCGCGCAGCTGTGCGTAGGTGGCCAGCAGCAGGTCGGACAGGTCCTCCCAGGAGTGGTGGCCGCCGGAGTGGCCGTCCTCGACCTGGACGATGACCTTGATCGGGTCAGCTTCGCGGGCGATCGCGATGACCTTACGGATCTGGTCGACCGTGCCGGGCTTGAAGGCCACGTAGGGGAAGCCGTCGGCGCGCAGCTGCTCGATGAGAGCCAGGGCCTCGTCCTGCTCGGGGATACCCGCGGAAACGACGACGCCGTCGATGGGGGCACCGGACGCGCGCGAACGCGACACGATGCGGGCCTGGCCGAACTGGAGGTTCCACAGGTAGCGATCCAGGAACATGGAGTTGAACTCGGCGGTGTGGCCGGGGCGCAGCTGGGCGCGCAGGCCCGCCAGGTTCTCGTTGTAGACCTCTTCGGTGACCTGACCACCACCGGCCATTTCAGCCCAGAAACCGGCGTTCGCGGCGGCAGCGACGATCTCGGGATCGACGGTCGTGGGCGTCATACCGGCCAGGAGGACGGGGGAGCGGCCGGTGAGGCGCGAGAACGCGGTGTCAACGACGGTCTTGCCGTCGGGCAGCGTCACGAGGCTGGGGCGTAGGTGCGACCAGTCGGTGCCGGGCTCGGGGGCCCAACCGGGGGTCGCGGCCTTGTCACGGTCGGAGGCGGTGCCTGCGGCCACGACGCCAACGCCGGTGCCCTCGACGAGGGCGCGGGTCATGCGCACCGTCGTGGCGCCCGGGCCCATGTCGACGATCCACGTCGCACCGGACTGGGCGGCGGCGCGGATCTGGGCGGGCCAGTCCACGGGAGTGGTCAGCACGGCAGCGCCGAGGGAGTGGGCCAGCTCGGCGTCGATACCGCACTGGGCGGCCCACTCGTCCACGAGGGTGAGGGCGTCGGCCAGCATGGGGGAGTGGAAGGGCACGTAGACCGGCAGGTACTCGCACACGGGGGTCAGCGGGCGACCGCCGCGCTCGTGAGCGTCGTGCGCGGCCTTGTCCTTGGCGGCGGCGCGCTCGATGGCAGCAACCAGAGACGCCAGGTCGTTCGGGGAGCCCGACACAACGTGCGTATCGGTGTCGTTACGCAGAGCGATCGAGAGCGGGTGCGAGGTCGACGGTAGGGACTCGATGATGCGTCCGAGGAGCGCGTCGGACACGCCGCGAACGGAGACCATGTAGGTCGCGTCGCCGGCGTGCGGGGCGCGAGCGCGGCGCGTGATGCGAGCGGCGGCCGCGCCGATCAGACGAGCGAGCGCGAACACGGAGGCGGCCCGGGCCTCGTCCCCGGCGATCCACGCGCGGGCGATCTCCACGCCGAGCACGCCCTGGGAGTGGCCCTCGAACGCGGTGGGCTGGTTGGCGACGATGTTGAGGCCTGCGCGCGTCAGGTCGATGAGCGCACCGAGCTGGGTGGCGACGATACCGGGAACCGACAGGGCGGCCTCGTCCGGGCCGGCCACGTCGCGGGTGACGGCCGCAGACTCGGGCGCCGCGGGCAGCTCGAAGGGCAGGGAAGCGACCGACTGGGTGGCCAGCGAGCGGCGCACGGGGGAGAGCACCTGGTCCGAGGCCTTGATGACGCCGGCGACGATCTCGGCGATCTCGGGATCGCGAGCAATCTCGTCGAGGGCGGCGCGCCACGGGGTGGCCTGACCGGCAAAGGTCAGCGCGTAGGGGGTCTCATTCAGAGAGGACACAAACGACATGTTCTTACTTTCCTTCGGGGACAATTCTTCTCAAACGACGCCGGTCACAGAGGGCCGTTATCGTGACGCTTGACGTGGGGTGCACGCTGGTCCTTCGTGGCCAGCAGGTGCAGGGAATCGATGATGGTCTGTCGGGTGTCGGCGGGAGCGATGATGGCGTCGAGCTGACCCGAGGACACGGAGACCTCGGGGTTGACGGTCTCCTCCTCGTAGCGGGCCACAAGCTCGGCCTTCGTCTCCTCGAAGGTCCCGTTCTCGCGGGCGGCGGCAAGCTCGCGGCGGTACATGATCGACGCTGCGCCCTCGGCGCCCATGACGGCAATCTGCGCGTCGGGCCACGCGAACGCCAGGTCCGCACCGATCGACTTCGAGCCCATGACGATGTAGGCACCGCCGTAGGCCTTACGCAGGATGACGGTCACCATCGGCACGGTCGCGTTCGCGTAGGCAACGATCACCTTCGCGCCGCGGCGGATGATGCCCGCTTGCTCCTGCTCGGTGCCGGGACGGTAGCCGGGAACGTCGACGAAGGTGACGATCGGCAGGCCAAACGCGTCGCAGAAACGCACGAAACGCGCCGCCTTCTCCGAGGCATCCACGTCGAGCGTGCCCGCATCGTTCATCGGCTGGTTCGCCACGATGCCCACCGACTGGCCGTCGACGCACGCAAAACCAATCGTCACGTTGGGAGCGAACAGGTCCTGGATCTCCACGTACTCGCCGTGGTCCACGAGCGAGCGCACCACGTCGCGCACGTCGTACGGCTGACGCACCGACGTCGGCACCAGGTCGGCGACCGCGCGGGCCGCAGCGTCGTCCTCGGGATTGGGAATGTACTCGTACTTGGGGGGAGCGACCTCGCACGAGGACGGCAGGTAGTCCAGCAGGGATCGCACGTAGTCGATCGCCTCTTCCTCCGTGTCGGCCATGTGGTGGGCGACGCCGGACTGGAAGTTGTGGATTGCCGCGCCACCGAGCTGATCGAGGGTGACCTTCTCACCGGTCGTCGCAGCAACGACGTCCGGGCCCGTCACGAACATGTGCGAGTTCTCGCGCGTCATGACGATGAAGTCGGTGAGAGCCGGCTGATACACAGCGCCACCGGCGCAGGGACCCAGGATGATCGAAATCTGGGGAACCAGGCCCGAGGCCTCGCAGGTCTTCTTGAAGATGCGGCCGTACTGGGCCAGTGCGACAACGCCCTCCTGGATGCGGGCACCGCCCGAATCCTGAATGCCGACGATCGGAATACGCATGCGGATGCCGCGGTCAATCAGATCGACGATCTTGTCGCCCTCAACCTTGCCCAGGGTTCCACCCAGCACCGAGAAATCCTGTGCGTAGGCGGCGACCATACGCCCCTGCACGCGGCCGTAACCGGCAGCCACCGCAGAACCGATGCGCCCCTCGCGCACCGATCCACCGATGAACTGCCCGACCTCGTGCCACACGCCGTCATCAAAGAAGAGGGACAGGCGCTCGCGCGCCGTCAGCTTCTTCTTCGCGTGCTGGCGCTGGGCGGCCTTCTCCTCGGCAGCCTGCGCGATCGCGTCCTGGGCCTGAATGAACCCGTCACGGGTGAGCGGGCTGGGGGTGCTCATTGTGCCTCCTCTTCGCTAGCGATGTGGGCGATGCGAGTCCCGGCGGTCACGGTGTCGCCCTGCTTGATCGACAGGGAGGTGACGGTGCCCGCGCGCGGGGCCAGCAGCGGCTTTTCCATCTTCATGGCCTCGAGGACGGCCACGAGCTGGCCTTCCTCGACCTGGTCGCCCTCGGAAACGGCGAGGGCGACGACGATGGCCTGCATGGGGGCGACGATGTCGCCGGGGGCACCTCGGTGCGGGCCAGCCTGGACGGCGGAGGCACCGGCGCGGCGCGGGGCGGAGCGCAGCGGCTGCGGTGGACGAGGGGGCGCGGCGGACGGTGCGTTGAACATGCCGGCCGGCAGCGTCAGCGACACGCGGCGGCCATCCAGCTCGATGATGTAGGTCTGACGCGGCAGATGAGCCGTCGACGAGGCCTCGGCGGGCACAGCCAGATCCGAGTAGTCGTGCTGGGGCATGAACGTCGTCTCGAACCAGCGCGTGGAGACGTTGAAGCCGCCGACGCCGCAGAAGTCGGGGTCGTTGATGATGTCCTGGTAGACGGGCACCGGGGTGGCCACGCCCTGCACCGAGAACTCGGCCAGCGCACGGCGTGAACGGGCCAGCGCCTGCTCGCGATCCGCGCCCGTGACGATGATCTTGGCGATCATGGAATCGAAGGCGGTCTGCACGGAGTCACCCTGGTCGATACCCAGCTCCAGACGGATGCCGGGACCCAGGGGCCAGTGCACCTCATCGAGGCGGCCAGCCGTGGGGGTCAGGTCCTTTGAGGGGTCCTCGGAAGTCACGCGGAACTCGAAGGAGTGGCCGCGAGGTTCCGGGGGAGTGGTGAGCGGCAGGCCCTGCGCGATACGAATCTGCTCGCGCACCAGGTCGATGCCCGTCACTTCCTCGGACACGGGGTGCTCAACCTGCAGGCGGGGGTTGACCTCGAGGAACCAGATGTTGCCGTCGGGCTCGAGCAGGAACTCCACTGTGCCCACGCCCACGTAGTCGACGTGCTCGAACAGTGCGCGCGACGCGTTCACGAGCGTCTCGTGCGCGCCCTCGGGCAGGAACGGTGCGGGAGCCTCTTCGACCAGCTTCTGGTTGCGGCGCTGCACTGAGCAGTCGCGGGTCGAGATGACGTGGAAGTTACCCAGGGAGTCGCGCGCGGACTGCGTCTCGACGTGACGAGCAACCTCGACGAATCGCTCGACGAAGTGAGCGCCCAGGTCGGAAGCGTCCGTGTGACGCGCGAAGAACAGGTCGAGGTCAGCCTGCGAGCGGATGATGCTGATGCCTCGGCCGCCGCCGCCGTCGGCGCGCTTGAGCACCACGGGGTAACCGGCTGAGGCGATGAACGCCTCGACCTCTTCACGCGCGGTCACGGGTTCGGAGACGCCCGGGACCGGCGCCACGCCGCACGCCTCGGCCACGCGGCGGGCCTTGATCTTGTCACCCAGAGCGTCGATGACGGAAGACGAGGGGCCGAGCCACGCGATACCAGCGTCTTCGACAGAGCGTGCGAAGTCAGAATTCTCCGACAGGAACCCGTAGCCGGGGTGAATCGCATCCGCGCCCGTCTCCAGAGCGATCGCCAGGATCTTCTCACCGTTCAGATACGTTGACGCTGCGTCGTCGCCACCCAGGGACAGGGCCTCGTCGGCCTCTCGCGTATGAGGTGCCGCCATATCCTGATCGGCGTAAACCGCGATCGTCGCAATGCCCATGTCGGTGGCCGTGCGGCACACGCGCAGGGCGATTTCGCCACGGTTGGCGACGAGGATTCGATTAATTGTTCGCACGCTTCTCCTTGGTGTCGTGAACGGTTGTCAGAGGAATTCCTGTAGCCAGGACATCCCCGGCGTTAATGTCGTGAGTGCGCCCATCGTCCGTGGCCACGATGAGGGAGCCGGTCGGGCTCAGCCCCAGGGCAACGCCTTCCATCGCGGGGTGGCCATTAGGATCCGTCGGCTTCGCCAGTGCGATCCGCGTCCCCAGGAGTGGCAGCGCGTTCGCGGCCTCGTCAGCCAGCCCGCAGTCCCGCGCGTTTCCGTGGGTGACGAGGCCTCGGATGCGAGAGTCGAGTCCGGTGAGAATCTGGGCGAGCAGGGTGTGGGAGACGGAGGTGGGATCGGCTCCGGCCTCGCTGTCGCCCTCGGCGTACAGGGAGGTGGCCTGCGGGGTAGCCAGGTGATCGCAGTCCTGGGCGATGTTGATGCCGTAGCCGAGGATTGCGCTCGTGGTAAACGGGGACGAGGCCGGGGCGAGCTGGGCCAGGATGCCGCAGATTTTGCGCGCTCCGTCGACGAGCACGTCGTTGGGCCACTTGAGAGACACGGTGCAGCCGAGGGGCGACAGACGCAGGGACAGTGCGTCGCGCACCGAGAGCGCGCACGCGTGTACGAGCCAGCCGAGCATCTCGGTGGGGAATGAGGTGGGGAGGGAGACGATGGTGGAGGCGAGGAGAGCCTGACCATCCGGGGTTGTCCACGTGCGCCCGAGGCGGCCGCGGCCCGCGCTTTGGCGATCGGCGATGATCGTTGTCAGGTGGGGGGTGGCGGTCGTCGTGTCCGCGAGGAGGGCTGCTGCGAGATCGAGGGTGGAGGACGTGTCGTTGACGTGGTAGACGGGGGAGTGGATGCCCGCAATGGGAATGCGTGTTGCGCGCTGCATGCCGCCTCCTGTTGGGTCTTCCTCGTGTTTGACAGGGAACATAGTGCTCCCCGGGTACTTCAAAGTTTGTCTTAAAAATCAAACCTACGCATGCGTTTCTTAAAATATTGGAACAGTTTTCGAAAAATCACTACGGCTCCGTAACCAACGCGGAACCCTTGTGAGGAGCGGGAGCGGCGAAATCCTAACAATGCGCGCTGAGATGAGGATCACCGCCCCTCGTGTCCCGCTGGGAGGCTCGCTGGTCAGTGCGGGGTCGGTACCATAGGGGGGAACACGCGCGCGAGGGCGCGCCCCGAACCACCCGAACGGAGTAACGTGGCGGAGTTTATTTATCAGATGATCAAGGCTCGCAAGGCCATCGGTGACAAGGTCATCCTTGACGATGTCACCATGAGCTTCTTCCCGGGCGCCAAGATCGGTATGGTCGGCCCGAACGGTGCCGGTAAGTCTTCGATCCTGAAGATCATGGCCGGCCTGGATGAGCCCAGCAACGGCGAGGCTCGCCTGACCCCCGGCTACACGGTTGGCATCCTCATGCAGGAGCCGGTCCTCGATGAGACGAAGACCGTCATCGAGAATGTCCGCCTGGGCGCCGCCGACATCTTCGGCAAGCTCGCCCGTTTCAATGAGATCTCCGAAGAGATGGCGAATCCCGACGCGGACTTCGACGCTCTCATGGAGGAAATGGGCAAGCTGCAGACTGAGATCGATGCCGCCAACGCCTGGGATATCGACTCTCAGCTCGACCAGGCGATGGACGCGCTGCGCTGCCCGCCGCCGGACCAGCCCGTGTCCGTTCTCTCCGGCGGTGAGCGCCGTCGCGTGGCGCTGTGCAAGCTCCTCATTGAGGCGCCCGACCTGCTGCTGCTCGACGAGCCCACGAACCACCTCGATGCCGAGAGCGTGCTCTGGCTCGAGAAGCACCTCGCCTCCTACCCGGGCGCGGTCATCGCCGTCACCCACGACCGTTACTTCCTCGACCATGTTGCCGGCTGGATCGCCGAGGTCGACCGCGGCCACCTCTACCCCTACGAGGGCAATTACTCCACCTACCTGGAGACGAAGGAAAAGCGCCTCGAGGTTCAGGGGCAGAAGGATGCCAAGCTGGCCAAGCGCCTGAAGGAAGAACTTGAGTGGGTTCGCTCCAATGCGAAGGGTCGTCAGGCCAAGTCGAAGGCTCGTCTGGCTCGCTACGAGGAGATGGCTGCCGAGGCCGAGCGCACTCGCAAGCTCGACTTCGAAGAAATCCAGATTCCGCCGGGTCCGCGCCTGGGCAGCGTGGTCATCGAGGCGAAGAATCTTCAGAAGGGCTTCGGCGATCGCTCGCTCATCAATGGTCTGTCCTTCTCGCTGCCGCGCAACGGTATCGTCGGTGTCATTGGTCCCAACGGCGTCGGTAAGACCACCCTGTTCAAGACGATCGTTGGCCTCGAGCCTCTCGATGGTGGCGAGCTGACGATCGGTGAGACCGTCAAGATCAGCTACGTCGACCAGACACGCGCCGGTATCGACCCGGACAAGACGCTGTGGGAGGTCGTCTCGGACGGCCTGGACTTCATTCAGGTCGGCAATGTGGAAATGCCCTCGCGCGCCTACGTCTCCGCCTTCGGATTCAAGGGGCCGGATCAGCAGAAGCCGGCCGGCGTTTTGTCCGGCGGTGAGCGCAACCGTCTGAACCTGGCTCTCACCCTCAAGCAGGGTGGTAACCTCCTCCTGCTGGATGAGCCGACCAACGACCTCGACGTCGAGACCCTCGGTTCGCTGGAAAATGCCCTCCTGGCGTTCCCTGGGTGCGCTGTTGTCGTTACCCACGACCGTTGGTTCCTCGACCGCGTCGCTACCCACATCCTCGCGTGGGAGGGCACTGAAGATGCTCCCGACAAGTGGTACTGGTTTGAAGGCAACTTCGAGGCGTACGAAAAGAACAAGGTGGCCCGCCTGGGCGAGGCTGCCGCGAACCCGCACCGCGTGACGCACCGCAAGCTCACGCGTGACTGATTCGCGTGCCGTGAGGGGGAGGGCCGGTCGGTCCTCCCCCTCACGTTTTTCTATCGTGGGTGCGGTGTCTGGTGTCGTCTCGTGGGGGTTAGCGTTGGCCAAGGGTTTGACAGGGCGTTGGATTGTAGCTGAGCGTTGAGGGATGCGCTCCTGTCAGCGGTCGTTTTCTCAAGAATCGCTCGTGTTACGGATCCCACTTGCCTTTTGCGCAGGTCACATCTACTATGTGACTCGTATCGCAAACTTCAGACGGCGCGAAAGGGGCTCCGATGGCGATTGAACAAACGCTTATCGACGCGCTGGGTGGACACCTCAACATCCTCGAGGTAGAACCCTGCACGATGCGTATCCGTATTCAAGTGAGGTCACAGCGGGACGTTGATGAGGCGGCGCTGCGCGTGGACGGCGTGTTGGCCGTCGTGCGCTCCGGTGACGTCGTGCAGATCGTGTGCGGCGCTCAGTCCGACGATGTGGCTGCGGCTATGATCGCGAACCTGCGTGGCGTGGCCCATGACACTTCTTCGGAGTCTTTGTCGCAGCGCGTCCACGCCTAAAATAAAGGTGTCATCAGCCCGCAACGTAGAAGGCTTTTTCGTGGATATTCACGCACCCGCATCTGACAACATCGATGAGCTGCGCCGTATCGCCGATGCTAATGGCGTAGCCACCGGATTCTGGGATTGGTACGGGAATTGGGTGGGTGTGAGCGCATCCACTCTTCTGAAGGTTCTTGGCGCTCTCGGTCTGCCCCTCGACGAATCTTCCACTGTGGGGGATGTGCACGAGGCGCTGCGTCTGACCGAAGAGCGGGAATGGCGTCGTACTCTCCCTCCGACGATCGTCGCCCGCCAGGGTGGCGGCTACATGTTCCCGGTGCACGTGCCGGATGGCTCGTGGGTGAACGTCCAGTGGGTTCTGGAGGACGGTCGTAAGGGCGCGTGCGATCAGGTGGACCGCTACGTTGCGCCGCGCATGGTCGATGGCGAGCTCGTCGGACGCGCGACCTTCGATGTGCCGCACTGGCTGCCGCTCGGATGGCATCGCCTCGTGGCGACCGTCGAGGGCGGGCACGTGGAGTCCGCGACCCTCATCATCGTGCCGAACACTCTGTCCCTGCCGCTCCTGGAGTCCTCGCGCCGCGTGTGGGGCGTCAACGCTCAGCTGTACTCGACGCGCTCGGCCTCCTCGTGGGGCATTGGTGACGCCACTGATCTGGCTGACCTGGCTGCCGTGTGTGCGGACAAGGGTGCCGATTTCCTGCTCATCAACCCCGTCCATGCGTCGCAGCCCGTGTGCCCGCTGGAGACCTCTCCCTACCTGCCGGTGTCGCGCCGTTGGCTCAACCCCATCTACATTCGTCCCGAGAGCATTGAGGAGTACGCTTCCCTGCCCGAGGCCTCGCGCAAGGCTATCGATCAGCTGCGCGACGAGACTCGCCAGTTCGCGATCCGCGAGGACCTGATCGACCGTGATCGCTCGTGGGAAGCCAAGCGCAAGGCCCTCGAGATTATCTTCGCCGCTCCGCGTTCCTACCATCGCCAAAGCCAGTTGGAGCGCTTTATCGAGCGCGGCGGTTCGGAGCTGTCCAACTACGCGCTGTGGTGCGCTCTCGTTGAGCGCGAGGGGACGATCGAACTGCCCGAGGATCTCGCTCGTTCGTCTGCGCCTCGCGTGGAGCTTGAGCGCCTCGAGCTCGCCGAGCGCGTCGACTTCTACCAGTGGTGCCAGTGGGTCGTCGCCGAACAGCTCGAGCATGCCCAGCATGTGGCGCGAGAGGTCGGCATGGAGATCGGTGTCATGGCCGACCTGGCAGTCGGCGTGCACCCCTACGGTTCCGAAAAGTGGAGCCGTCCCGAGCTCTTTGCTTCCGGCATGAGCGTGGGTGCTCCACCGGACGTTTACTCCCAGCAGGGGCAGAACTGGTCGCAGCCGCCGTGGTCGCCGCGCAGCCTCGCAGAGTCGGGCTACCTGCCGCTGCGCGACATGATCCGCGCTGCGCTGGCTAACGCCGGTGCGGTGCGCATCGACCACATCCTGGGTATGTTCCGCCTCTGGTGGATTCCGGACGGGCGCGCCGCCACCGAAGGCACCTACGTGTACTACGATCACGAGGCCATGATGGGCGTCATCCTGCTGGAAGCCCAGCGTGCGGGAGCCGTCGTCATTGGCGAGGACCTCGGCGTTGTGGAGCCGTGGGTGCGCGATTACCTGCGTGAGCGTGGCGTCCTCGGCACTTCCGTCGTGTGGTTCGAAAAGGAGGGTGGCGGCTGGCCGTTGCGCCCCGAGCACTACCGCGATCGCGCTCTGGCGGCCGTCAACATCCATGATCTGCCGCCTACCCTCGGGTATATTCGCGGGATCCAGACGACGCTGCGTGCCGAGCTCGGCCTGCTGACCGACGACATCGAGACGGTGCGCGCAGGCGATCGCCTTGAACTCGAACGGGTGGGCGTGCGACTGCACGAGTACGGCTGCATCGACGGCGCGGAGCCCAGCGAACGCGAGATCGTCGAGGGTCTGTACCGCTATGTCGCGCAGACTCCGTCGAAGCTCGTTGTGGCGTCCCTCGTGGATGCGGTGGGTGACGTGCGCCCGCAGAATATGCCGGGCACGGGTGCAGACCAGTACCCGAACTGGTGCGTGCCGCTGTGCGATTCCGACGGCGAAGAAGTTGCGATCGAGGACCTGCCCACGGACGAGCGCCTGACCTCTCTGTTCGCGCTGCTGCGCGGGACCGTCCGCTGACATGCGGCGATACTGAGATGCATGAGCCCCGCGACCCGAAAGGGTTGCGGGGCTCATGCATATGTTCGTGGATCAGTCGCCATCGGGTAGGGAAAACAGCGGATCGAGAATCCCCACCGTGGGCTGCGCTTCATCGAACTCGGGAGAGACTGGCTCGCCGGGAGGACTGACGACGATGATCGGCACGTAGGGGGACAGCCCCGCCCCGCGGACGGGACCGAGATCCCAGTGGATGAGGGGAGTGCCCGCGTCGACGATGTCGCCCTCTTCGACGAGGGGAGCAAAGCCTCGGCCGCGCAGGCCGACGGTGTCGATGCCCAGATGAATGAGGATCGAGTGCCCGCGCGTCGAGGTAATAATTGCCGCGTGCGATTTGAGCTTGGTGACCACTCCGTTGATGGGGGAGTGAACGGTCACGCACGTGACATCATCGTCCGGCAGGAGCGCGCGGCCATCCCCGACGACGCCGCTGGCGAAGACGGGATCGGGTACCTCGGACAGGGGTAGGACGTGCGCGGCGAAAGGCGCTCGAACGAGAAAGCTCACCGGCTCGCGTTCATCTGCTCGACGAGATCCTCGGAGTCGGGGCCCATGACGACCTGCACGGCGTCGCCGACGATGACGACGTCGAAGGCTCCGGCTTCGCGCAGCTTGGCCTCGTCGATGAGGTCGGTATTGACTGCGTCCAGGCGAATGCGCGTAATGCACGCCTCGAGATTGGAGATGTTGTCCCAGCCGCCCAGGGCCTCGACGAGGGTCGTTGCGGTGTCCATGGTGTCCTCCTTGGCTCAGTCACCGAAACCGTTGCGGTTTGCCTCACACTTATGGTATCGCGACGGTGCACGAAAGGGCACGATTGTGGCCACCGAGCGCGTCACATTATGAGATCGTCGGGGAGGCGCTAGCCCCTCGGATTCGGGCAGCCGGGGTGAACGCCATCGCGATGCCAGCGGCGACGGCGAGCGTCGTGAATAGATACATCGCAGCCTCGATCCCGGTGTGGGCGGCAACGATGCCGGCGACGAAGGAACCGAGGGGCATGACGCCCCAGACCGCGAATCGGAAGATCGCGTTCATGCGACCGAGCATGTCGGGCGGACAGATCTCTTGGCGCAGGCTCATCTGGGTGACGTTGTAGATCGTCAGGAAGTACGAGGAGATGACCCCGGCGGCGGCGATGAACCACGCGGCGCCAGCGGCATAGTGCACGGAGGCCGGCTGGACCACGAGAATCGCGACGCCGACGATGTTGGTGATGGCGATGCAGCGCCCGATGCCAAGGCGTGCGATCCACATAGGTCGCGTAAGCGCACCAAGGATCCCACCGATCGCGCCCGCGCTGAGGAGGAGCCCGAGCTGTGTCGCGCTCATGCCGAGGGTGCGTAGCACGAGGATGGGCAGGAGTACCTGAACGCCCGCGCCGGCGAATGCGGCGCACGCGATGCAGGAAAAGAGCGGGAAGAGGAGGCGTTGCCCGCGTACGAACGACAGTCCCTCGAGGATCTGGGTACGAAGGGGCGCGTCGAAGTGAGCCGGACGGGGCTCGGGGGTGCGGATGCGCCAGATCGCCCACGTGGAGCAGACGTAGGTGGATGCCGTCAGCAGGTACGCCAGGGGAGGAGCGATGACGCCGAGAAGCCATCCGCCCAGTCCGGGCCCGCCCGCGCGTCCTACCTGATAGGAGGCCTCAAGTCGCCCGTTGGCTGCCCCGATGTAGCGCTTCGAGGCGATCATGGGAACGTAGGACTGGTAGGCGACGTCGAAGAACACAGTTGCCAGACCCAGGAGCGCCGCGACGACCATGAGGTGGGTAAGGGTCAGCGAGGAGAACGCGTAGGCGATCGGGATGGACACGAGTGCGCCGATGCGCGCGAGGTTCGCGGCGATCATGACGCGGCGCTTGCGCCACCCGTCCACCCACGCGCCCGCCGGCAGGCCGACGAGGAGGAACGCGAGGGTCTGCAGTCCAGACAGGACGCCGATCTGGGTCTCGCTCGCGTGCAGCACGGTGATCGCAATGGCCGAGGTGGCCAGCGTGCCGACCTGGAAGCCCACCTGAGCGGCGGTTTGACCCGCCCACAGGTGCATGAAGGCGGAGTTACGGGTGAGGGGATGGTGCAGCCAGCGCTGTAGTGACCCGCTCACCGTGCATCGCCGAGGCCTCGGCCCCCAACCCGCTCGTCTGTCGTCAGGCCGGCGGCGCGCAGAGCCCAGGCCAGGCCGTCTTCGGATACGGCGGGGGCGACGATGTCTGCGACGTCAACGAGGGCTTCGCAGTCGTCTCCGATGCTGATGCCGAGGCCGGCTGCTGCCACGGCCTCGACGTCGTTGTTGGAGTCGCCAAGCGCGACGGTGTGGGAGAGCGGGATGCCCGCGTGCTCGCAGATTGCGCGGATGCCGACTGCTTTCGACAGATGTGCGGGAACGACCTCGAAGGGGACGTAGCCTGCGGCGCCCACGGAGCCGATGATCGCGCGATAGCCGTCCGGTAGCGCTGCGCTGACCCGTTCCATCGATGCATTCTCGGGCGGGACATATGCCGTGACCTTGGTGAACGAGCCACCGTCGACGTCCACGATAAAAGGGGTAATCGACTGGGCGTACTCGACCCAGTCCTCGGGATGCTTGCCCGCGCGGGGAACGAAGAAGTCGAGGTATCCCTCGGAAGGGCCCATCTGGTCGGGACCCTGCCAGATGTAGAAGGCGCCGAGGTCCTCCCACAGGGTAGTCAACATATCGACGTGCTCGCGGGGCATGCGCTCGTCAACGAGAACCCGGTTCCCGACGCAGGCGTATCCTCCGGCTCCGCCGACGAGTCCCTCGAAGCCGACCTCCCAAAAGCGCGGGTAGACCTCGGGGGCGGAGCGGCCCGTGCACGCGAAGAGTCGGTGGCCTCGTGCCCGGACCTGGGCAAGAGCCTCGAGCGCAGATTCCGGGATTCGCTGGCGAGAATCGCACAGGGTCCCGTCGATATCGACAAAGACGCCGTGGGCAGATGCGGACTCGTTCTCGCCGCGCGTGGGGACCTCGGTGTCAGTCATAGGATCCATTTTATCCCAGGTAGAAAAGGTCCTTGCGCGTGCAGAATACGCCGCGCAAACGACAAATCATGCGCACGGTCGATTGAAAGGAGTGCCCGTGGTCCACACTGGAACCATCGACGATACCCGCGATGGAGCACGAAAGGCAGTTCACGACGATGGAACACGCAGCACTGACGGACGCCAACGATCTCACTCTCCTGCAGGCCGCAGCGCTCCTCTCGGGATCGAGTGCGTGGGACTCTCGCCCGATCCCCGCGGCGGGCGTTCCCTCCTTCGTGATGAGCGACGGGCCCCACGGTGTGCGCCGTCAGCTCGGGGACGGCGATCACCTGGGCATCGCCCAGTCCGAGAAGGCGACCTGCTTCCCAACGGCCTCCGCCGTCGCGGCCAGCTGGAACCCAGACTTGGCCCGCGACATGGGCGAGGCGCTGGGGTTGGAGGCTCGCAGCCTTGGCGTGGACGTTCTGCTCGGTCCCGGCCTCAACATCAAGCGCTCGCCCCTGTGCGGACGCAACTTTGAGTACTTTTCCGAAGACCCGATCCTTGCGGGACGCATGGCCGCCGGCCTCGTCGAAGGAATCCAATCCACGGGCACCGCCGCCTGCCCCAAACACTTCGCCGTCAACTCCCAGGAACTGCGCCGCATGGCGTCGGATTCCATCGTGGACGAGCGCACGATGCGTGAGATTTACCTGACCGGCTTTGAGGTCGTCTGCCGAGCCGCGAGGCCGCGGGCGATCATGAGCTCCTACAACCTCGTCAACGGCACCTACGCGCACGAAAACAAGCACCTCCTGACCGACATCCTGCGCACCGAATGGGGCTTCGACGGCATGGTCATTTCCGACTGGGGCGGTTCGAACAGCGCCGTCGAGGCCGCGCGCGCCGGCGGTAGCCTCGAAATGCCCGCACCCGGCCTGGCGGGTGCCCGCCAGATCGTTGCGGCTGTCGAGGCTGGACAATTGGAAGCCTCCGACGTCTACGCGCGCGCCCAGGAAGTCCTGGACGTCGCGAGCGCGAGCGCCGGGCTGCCCGCCCCCAGGCCCTATGAGCCCGGGACGCACCACGAGCTGGCCACGCGCATTGCCTCCGAGGCGATCACGCTCCTGCGTAACGACGACGATCTGTTGCCCCTGAACGCCGGCACGAGCGTCGCCCTCATCGGCGATCTTGCAGACATGCCGCGCTTCCAGGGATCGGGATCCTCCCAGGTCAACCCCACGCGCGTCGAATCGCCGCGCGAACTGCTTGAAGCCGGGGGAGAGGTAGCACGCGGCCTGGTCCTCGCGGGATACGCGAGCGGGTATGAGCGTCACGGTGGTACGAGTGACGACCTCATTGCCGAGGCCGTTGCCCTCGCCGCGCGCGCCGACGTGGCGCTTGTCTACGTGGGTCTTGACGAGCTGGCCGAATCCGAAGGTCTGGACCGCCCCCACATGCGCCTGCCTGAGGGGCAGGATCGCCTCATCGAGGCCGTCGTCGCAGCCAATCCTCGCACCGTCGTCGTCCTGACCGGAGGTGCCAGCGTCGAGATGCCGTGGGCGAGCGCCGTCCCTGCGCTCGTGAACGGTTACCTGACCGGACAGGGAGGTGCCAGCGCGATGCTGGACGTCCTCACCGGCGTCGTCAATCCGTCGGGGCGCCTGGCCGAAACCTACGCCCACTCCTACGAGGACCACCCGACCGCCGCATGGTACCCGGCAACCGGAGCGCTCTCGTACTACCGCGAAGGTCCGTTCGTCGGCTACCGCTACTTCACCACCGCGGGCGTCGACGTTGCCTTCCCCTTCGGCTACGGCCTGTCCTACTCGAGCTTCGAATACTCCGACCTCGCCGTGAATGAGGAGGGGGCGACCCTCACGCTCACCAACACCTCCACGCGTGACGGTGCCGAGGTCGTCCAGCTCTACGTGAGCGCCCCCGGCGGCGTGTTCGGCCCCGCCCGCGAACTCAAGGGCTTTACCAAGGTCGAGGTCAGCGCCGGAGAATCGGTGAGCGTGACGATTCCCTTCGACCGCTATACGTTCCGTCACTGGGAGACATCGCGCGCTGCGTGGGAAACCGAGGCCGGAACCTGGACGATCCACGTGGGACGCAACGTCTGTGACACTCCGCTGAGCGCCACCCTCGAGCTTGACGGGACCACGCCCTCGCCGATCGACCCGGCCCTCGGCCACTACCTCAGCGCCGACGTCGCGGGCATCACCAACGGCGAGTTCGCCGTCCTGCTGGGCCGGACGATCCCGACCGCCCACCCGGCGGACGACCTCGTCGCCTCCGACCCGCTGTCCGAGATGACGCGCGCCAAGACCTGGCTAGCCCGCGTCGTCGGACGGGGGCTTCACGCCCTCAAAGCGAAGGCGGACGCGAAGGGAACCCCGGACCTCAACATCCTTTTCGTCCTCAACATGCCTTTCCGAGCCATCGCGAAGATGAGCAACGGAGCCGCCAGCCCCGACATGGTGGACGCGATCCTCCTGGCCGTGAACGGTCACCCCCTGCGAGGACTCACCCGCGCCGCCCGCGGCTTCATGAACAATGCACGCGCTAACAAGGCCACCCAGCGCGAACTCGACCAGACCCGATGACGCGGCCCCGGCCTCGTTCAACACACTGACCAAAGGACAACTCATGCAGGCTCTCAAGCGCTGGTGGACCGCCTTCGAAGACAAGCACACCACGGCCGCCCAGTTCATCGTCTTCTTCATCCTCTCCAACGGCATTACGGTGCTGCAGCTGGTCCTCATGCCGGCATTCAAGGCGGCATTCGCGCACACGAGCCTCGTCGACACGGCCTTCCAGTTCCTGCCCGTCGGCGTCTCCCGCGGCCACACGGTCTTCCTCTTCGACTACCCGGCCGGATCGATATCGGTGGGCGGTGGCGGTGGCCTCGCATACTTCCTCGCCGTTGAAATCACCCTACTGATTGCCCAGGTCATCAACTTCTTCGCCCAGCGCAACGTCACCTTCAAGTCCAATTCGTCGGTGGGGAAGGCTGCCTTCTGGTACGCGGTCGCCTACGTCGTCATCACGATCGCTGCGGCTGCCCTCCAGGTCCTCTACAAGGACCCGATCTACGCGTGGGCAATGTCGACGATGGGCGCGGCCGGCGAGACTGTCGCCGACGTGATCACGATGATCATCAACGCCGCCATCTCCTTCTGGGTGTTCTTCCCCATCTTTAAGGTGATCTTCAAGCAGGAACCCTCCAAGGAGGACGCGGAGGTCGGCTCGGCACAGTAGACTACTGGCAGACTTCACGAGAGGAGATTCCATGAGCGCGCCGCTGCTGACGGTGATCGTGCCAGCCTACAACTCCGAGGATTACCTCGACCGGGCGCTGACCACGCTCGTCGGATACGGCGACGAACTTGAGGCGATTATCGTCAACGACGGTTCCAAGGATCGCACTGCTCAGATCGCCGACGAGTGGGCCGCTCGATACCCCTCCGTGAGAGTCATCCACCAGGAGAACAAAGGGCACGGCGGTGCCGTCAACGCCGGCCTTGCCGCCGCCACCGGCACGCACGTGCGCGTCGTCGACTCCGATGACTGGCTGGACCGGCGCGCCACGAATGCCGTTCTCGACGTCCTGCGTGAGGAACGAGAGGCCGGGCGCGACCTGGATCTCCTCATCACCAACTACGTCTACGACAAGCAGGGAAAGTCGGTCAAGGCCGTCATCCGCTACCGCAACGTTCTGCCTCGCGGTCGCACCTTCGGCTGGGCCGACCTGCGCCGATGCCGCTACGACCAGTACCTCATGATGCATGCCCTCACGATGCGCACCGATGTCGTGCGCGCCTCCGGCCTGGTCATGCCTGAGCACACGTTCTACGTGGACTACCTCTACTCGTTCGTGCCGCTGCCCTACATTTCCACGATCCGCTACCTGGACGTGGACCTCTACCACTACTTCATCGGCCGCGACGACCAGTCCGTCAATGAGAAGGTTATGATCACGCGCTTGGATCAGCTCGCCCGGGTGAACGAGGCGATGACACGTGCGCTGCCCCCGCGCGCCGAGGTCGAGGACAAGCTGTGGCGCTACATGGTCCACTACCTGCGCATCAACGCCGTCGTCTGCTCCGTCATGGCTCAGCTGTCGGGTACGCCCGAGCACCTGGCCCTCAAGGAACAGATCTGGGAAACCATGGACCAGATCAACCCCGAGGCCACGGATCGCCTGCGCAAGGACCTGCTCGCCGGCCTCGTGCGCCACGCGTCGCCGACGATTGTGCGCGGAGGCTACAAGGTCGCGGCGGCGGTCCTCGGTTTCAACTAACGGATGCCGTCAGCGTCCGGTGAGCACGAGCTCCGTCCGGTGGACGGTGAGTCGCTTGCCGATGGGAGGGCATTCCACGCCCTCGTTGCGGCTTCGCCACGTAAAGCCGAGCTTTTCTGAGACACGTCGCGAGGCATCGTTGCCGTCAACGTAGTTCAGGATAATCGTCGTGAAGCCCAGCTCCCGCGCGCGGTCGATAATGGCGCTCCCGGCCTCTGTTGCGTATCCGTTGCCCCAGTAGGGGGAGCCGATCCAGTAGCCGATGTCTCCGATTGGTGCCCCGGCATTGTCCGCATTGATGCGCAGCGCGATTGAGCCGAGCAGTTCACCGGTCGATGACAGCGTGACCGCATAGCTTTCGGGTGCCGCTAGGAAGGTCGACAGCGCCTCGTGGGCGTCGTCGATGCGCTCGTAGGGCTTCCATCCGCACTGCATCCCGATGCGGGGATCTTTCGCAAGCTCGTAGAGGCTGGGGGCGTCGGTGCTGACCCATGGCCGCAAGCGCAGCCGTGGGGTATCGATGATCGTCATGCGTGTTCCTCCGTATGCGTTGAGGGTAACAGGACCGTTAGCGTGAACCAGTGGTCTGCCACGTCCGTGACCGCCTGACCGCCATACTTGCGGGCCGTCCACTGGATGGATTTAACCCCCCAACCGTGTCGAACGGCGTCGGGCTTGATCGTCGTGAGGCGCCCACCGGCGTCCGTGTTGAGGTGACCGTCGAACCAGTTGTCGACCCGGATGACCACCATCTGCCCCCGACGGAACAGCGCCAGTTTGATGAGGCGTTTGGCGGGATCATCGACGCGCCGAGAGGCCTCGATCGCGTTATCGAGGGCGTTGCCGAAGAGTGTCGCGATGTCCATCGACGACATGGAACCCAGCAGGGCGCCGTCGGCGACCGCCGTGAAGTTAATGCCGGCTGCCGCGCACGCACGACCTTTCGTCGTCAGAATGACGTCGAGGACCGCATTGCCGCAGTGATATTGCTGTCCGATCTGCTCGATCGACGACTCGAGCTCGGCAAATGATGCGGCGGCGCGCCCCGGGTCCAGCTCCGCGCGAATCGCCTCCACCTGGTGCTTGAGGTCGTGGTGAGCACGCGCCACCTGCTCCATGTCTCCCTTGGCGGCGAGGTACTGGTGGTGCTGGGCATCCAGGGCGGCCTGGATGGAAGCCAGTTCCCGCTCGGTGGCGCTTTGCTGGATGCGCTCGAACTGAGCGAAGAGGATCGCGTACCCCGCCAGATCCACGAGGGTGCGGATATAGAAAACTTCCCACCCCGCGCGTCCGGAAAACGGTGTGTCCGTCGAGATGAAGCTGAGGTTGGACAGAGCAAAAATCGACATACCGATAAACACGCCAGAGGCAAGGTCAGCGAGACGCAGAACGGGCAGCGCTCCCTGGCGGTAGACGCGTCGTTCGAAGAAGTAGACGACGGCCAAGCACGTCGCCGCAATCGCTGCAAATCCGCCGAACGACACTGGGTGCCAGTAGGGCTTGTCGGCGTGGGAGTAGACGACGACCTGCCAGGCGAGGGATGCCGCGAGCTCGGCGACGATGAAGGCACGTGCGCTCATATGCGTCACCCAGCGCCAGTCCAGCGCGGTTCCCACGCGGATCACACACCACACGAGTGCGTACGCGCTCATCATGCCCGGCACCCACAGGGACAGGGGAGCGTGGCCGAGCAGTTCCTGGGCGCAGACGAGCACCACGAGGCCGCCGATGGCGGCAGCGGCGAGCCGCCAGCGGGGGATAGTGGCGTTCGGGTTCAGGGCATTGGAGGACGCCGAGCGCGCGACGATGAAGACATACACAAGCGCGGCACCCCATTCGGCCAGGGCGGTGAACAGGCGCGGGATGTCAGGCAGGGACTCGAACACCTCAGTGGATCCCGCCCGCGAAGCTGGCCAGAGCCGTCATGAACGCCTTCTTACGAGGCCGGGAGATGCGCAAGCTGTCCCCGCCCGTCATCAGGCACTCCTGGTCGGCGACGCCGCGCACGTGGGCGAGATTGACGAGGTAGCAGGAGTTCGACCGGAAAAAGTCATGCCCGGTGAGCTGCTCCTCCATGGCCTTCAATGAGGAAGTGATCGAATATGTGTCGGAGATCGTGTGCACATCCAGGCGATGCTTAATCGACTCGATGTAGACGATGTCGGCGACGTCGATACGGTGCGCCGACGTACCCGACTGCAGGAGGATCGAGGCACCGCGCCGCTTTGCCACGGCCTCGAGGCAGCGCGAGAGCTCCTGCGAAAACGCGAACCAGGGCAGCGGCTTCATGAGGTAGGAGAGTGCACCCACCTGGTAGCCGTGGATTGCGAACTGCGCGGCGGACGTGATGAACACGAGGACGACCTCCTGGTCGACCTCGCGGATCGCGCGGGCCGCGCTCATGCCATCCACGTGCGTCATCTGGATGTCCATGAGGATGATGTCGTACACCGGCTTGTAGTCGCCGATGATCGCGCCGCCGTCCTCGAAGTAGGTGACGTCGAAAGATACGTCGTTTTCTTCGCTGTATCGGGCCAGGTAATCGGCCAGGAGCTGGCGCGAGACTGCTTCGTCCTCGACGACGGCGATGCGCACCATGGTCCGGCCCTCCCTCGCGTATCAGCTGATAGAAACAAGGATAAGTGAGCGCGGCCGCGCCGTTCGCTCCAAGTCCACGCTCCGGCCTCGTCGATCACACGAGAGCGCACCCGCAGGTGGGGACCGCTACCATTGTCCTGACTACCGTGAAAGGGGAGTGGAGTGGATCTGCTCGTTGTTGGTTCGGGCTTTTTCGGCCTGACGTTCGCCCGCGAGGCCGCGGAGCGATTCGGCATGAACGTGACCCTCATCGAGCGTCGCGACCACATCGGAGGCAACGCCTACTCGTCGATCGACGAGGCCACGGGCGTCGAAGTGCATCGCTACGGCACCCACCTGTTCCACACGTCGAACGAGCGCGTGTGGTCCTACGTCAACCGATTCACGGCTTTCAACGACTACCGCCACCGCGTCTACGCGAACTACCGGGGCGTCGTCTACCCGCTGCCCATCAACCTGGGCACGATCAACCAGTTCTTCGGAGCCGCGTATTCGCCGGCGCAGGCCCGCGCGCTCATCGAGCGCCAGGCCGCCGAGATCACGGGAGAACCCGGCAACCTCGAGGAGAAGGCCATCAGCCTGATCGGCCGTCCCCTCTACGACGCGTTTATCGCGGGGTACACGGCCAAGCAGTGGCAGACCGACCCGCGTGAGCTGGCCGCCTCCATCATCACGCGCCTGCCCGTGCGCTTCACCTACGAGAACCGCTACTTCCAGGACCGCTACGAGGGCCTGCCCCTGAACGGCTACGGCGCGTGGATCGCGAACATGGTCGACCACCCGCGCATCACGGTGCACACGGGCGTGGACTTCTTCGACGCTTCGTCGCCGTTCTCGAAGGCCGCGACCGTCGGCCAGGTCCCGGTCGTCTACACGGGCGCGATCGACCGCTACTTCGACTACGAGGCCGGCGAGCTCGGCTGGCGCACCCTCGACTTCGAGACCGAGGTCGTGGACGTGCCCGACTACCAGGGCTGCTCCGTCATGAACTACTCGGATCGCGACGTGCCCTTTACGCGCATCCACGAGTTCGCGCACCTGCACCCCGAGCGGGATCGAAGCGGTGCAACCAATACGATTATCCAGCGCGAATACTCGCGCTTCGCCCGCCCAGGCGACGAGCCCTACTATCCGATCGCCTCGCCGTCGGACCGCTCGACGCTCGGCGCATACCGCGACATGGCGGCGGGGGAGAAGGACGTGCTGTTCGGCGGTCGCCTGGGCTCCTACCAGTACCTGGACATGCACATGGCGATCGCCTCGGCCCTCACCAAGGTCGACGAGGCCGTGGCCTCCTGGCGCTGACGGGTCTCCTCTTCAATGGTATCGATCGTCTGGTCGGTCCTGTCGATCGCGCTCATCATCGGCGTCGGCTGGGCGGCTCGCCGAGGGGGCGCGCTCGGCCCCGAGGTAGCGGGGTCTCTCGCGTCGGCTACATATTGGGTGGCGAGCCCGGCGATGCTTTTCCACGCCATCGTCTCGACGGGGACCTCTGGCGTTTTCGGTGCTCCGCTCGCCGTGGCCGCCGCGTCGGGTGTGGGGACGGCACTTATTTTCGCGCTGGTTGCGAGGCTTTTCCTGCGCCTGACGCGCGGGGAGACCGCCTTGGGTGCCATGGCCTCGTCCCTCAATAACGGCGCGTACATCGGTATCCCGATCGCCGTCTACGTTTTGAACGACGCCTCCGCTGTCGTTCCCATCCTGGTGTTTCAGCTGGGGTTCTTCACCCCGATGTTTTTCGTCCTGGCTGATCTGGTTGGGTCGGGGCAGCCCCCGTCGGTGGTCGGCATCGCTCGGGTCGTTGCACGCAACCCCATGGTCATCGCAGCGGCGTGCGGGTTCCTTTTTTCCGCGGTGGGGTGGCCGATGCCAACCCTCCTCGACGTGTCGACATCCATGCTGGGGGCTGCCGCACCCCCGATGATCCTTCTGTCTTTCGGTGCTTCGCTCGTGGATCGACGTTCGGCACCCGGCGATTCCGGTTTTGCTGCGACCGCCTGCGCCATCGTTGGCAAGCTGTTCCTTCAGCCTGCGATCGCGTGCGGCGTCGGGGTCCTGCTCGGGCTGACCGGTCCGGCCCTCATGTCCGTGACCATCATGGCGGCGCTGCCCTCCGCACAGAACGCCTACATTGCGGCCACGAGAGCCAAGGCGGGTGAGCGCATCGCGCAGGGAAAGGTCCTCGTGACGACCTTCGCGTCGCTGCCCGTCATCGTTGGAATTGCAGCGATTTTCCATGCGTGTGGAGTCGTTTCCTAACCCGGGTTTGTCGGCATGAGTCCTGCTCTCGGTGTGTCCATGCGGACCCCGATCAGCAAAGGACCCGTCAAAAAGAGGCCAAAAACACGTTCTGTATCGTGGACTCTGGGAGACTTCGCGGTGTATCGGCCCTAGTCTGGCTGGGAATTATCCCGAATAGACACGATTGCAAGGAACTCACTTCATGTCATCCTCCGCATCCAAATCAGCGCCCCGCGCGCGCGACTCGTGGAGCGGCCAGACAGGCTTCCTCCTGGCAGCCATCGGCTCGGCCATCGGCCTGGGCAACATCTGGCGTTTCCCCGGCGTTGCCTACTCCAACGGCGGCGGCGCCTTCCTGGTCCCGTACCTGGTTGCCCTGATCTTCGTCGGTATCCCCATGCTGTGGCTCGACTACGCGGTCGGTCACAAGTTCCGCGGTTCACCGCCGTGGGCGCTACGTAAGATTATCGGCGGCGGCGAGTTCGTCGGCTGGTTCCAGACCTTCGTCTGCTTCGTCATCATGGTCTACTACGGTGCGGTGCTCGCCTGGGGCGTGCAGTACACGATCTACTCCGTGAACGAGGCCTGGGGCGCAGACCCGACGACCTTCTTCACTGACTCCTTCCTGCAGGTTGTGCCCGGTGACACGTTCTCCTGGGCGCCCGCATGGTCGGTGATGATTCCGCTCGCGCTCGTGTGGATTCTCGTCCTTTTCGTGATTGGCCGCGGCCTGTCCAAGGGTGTGGAGGCCGCGAACAAGATCTTCCTGCCTCTCCTCGTCATCCTCTTCCTCGCGCTCGTCGTTCGCGCCCTGTTCCTCCCCGGAGCCGTCGAAGGCCTCAACGCCTTCTTCACGCCGAACTGGAGCGCGCTCGCCGATCCCAAGGTGTGGCTGGCTGCCTTCGCACAGATCTTCTACTCGCTGTCCGTGGGATTTGGCATCATGCTGACCTACGCTTCCTACCTCCAGCGCAAGGCCAACCTCACCGGCACTGCGCTCGTTGCTGGCTTCGCAAACTCGTCCTTCGAGATCCTCGCGGGCATCGGCGTCTTCAGCGCCGTCGGCTTCATGGCCCACCAGGGTGGCGTGAGCGTCTCCGAGGTCGAGGGCCTGACCGGCCCGATCCTCTCCTTCGTAACCTTCCCGAAGATTATCTCGATGATGCCCGGCGGACCCCTCTTCGGCGTCCTCTTCTTCTCCTCGCTGGTTCTGGCCGGGGTCACCTCGCTGCTGTCCCTGCTCCAGGTCGTCTCCGGCGGCTTGCAGGATAAGTTCGGCTGGTCGCCCGCCCGCTCGGCTCTCGTCCTCGGCGTCCCCGCAACCGTCATCTCGCTGGTGCTCTTCGGAACCCGCTCGGGACTGAACAACCTAGACATCGTCGACAACTTCATCAACTCGATCGGCGTCGTGTCCTCGGCAATCATGTTCGCCGTCCTGTGCGCTGTTACCGGCCCCCGCCTCGGGGTGCTGCGTGCCCACCTCAACTCGGTGTCCAGCGTGAAGGTCCCCAAGCTCTGGGAGCCCCTCGTCGGCATCGTCATTCCGCTCGTCCTCTTCGTCATGATGGCGATGTCCATTGTCGACCTGCTGACGAACGGTTACGGCAAGTACCCGACGACCTACGTGCTGATCTTCGGCTGGGGTTCCGTGGCGGTCGCGGTGATCGCATCTCTGATTTTCACCCTCATTCCGTGGAAGCACCGCCCCGTGGATACTCAGGCGACAGTCGCTCAGATTCTCGCTGACGACGCCGAAGACACCGCTTCGATTGAAGGAGGCGCCAAGTGACCGCTCCCGCTATCGCCCTGATGATCCTGACGATCCTGCTCGTCTGGGGTGGCCTCGTCGCGTCCGTCGTGCTGCTGCAGGTCCTCTCGGTGCCCACCGATGAAGAGACTGAGGCAGCCCAGCGCGCTATCGAAGCTGCCGAAGCTGCGAAGCAGTAGGGTGGCATCGTGAAGCTCGTTGCCTTTGATCTCGATGACACCCTGGCACCCTCGAAGTCGCCGCTGCCCGCCCGCATGGACGTGGCTCTGCGGTCGCTGCTGGACCACGTAGAGGTGTGCATCATTTCCGGTGGCCAGATGGGCCAGTTCCGCACCCAGGTGCTGGATAACCTGCACGCCACGGACGAGGAGCTCTCTCGTCTGCACCTGATGCCCACCTGCGGTACGCGCTACTACCGCTACGAGGGTGGGGCCTGGGTTGAGCGTTACGCCCACGACCTCGACCCCGAGGTCGCCGCCCGTGCGATCGCTTCGCTTGAGCGTCACGCGCGCGAGCTTGGCCTGTGGGAGTCCAACCCGTGGGGCAACATCATCGAGGACCGCGGCTCTCAGATCACCTTCTCGGCTCTGGGCCAGGAAGCTCCGCTCGACGCGAAGCGCGCCTGGGACCCGGACGGCACCAAGAAGGCTGCTCTGCGCGACGCAGTGCAGCCCGACGTGCCCGAGCTCGATGTTCGCGGAGGCGGCTCGACCTCGGTCGACATCACCACCCGTGGCATCGACAAGGCGTTCGGCATGGGCAAGCTGGTCGAAGAGACGGGCATCCCTGCCTCCGAGATGCTCTTCATCGGCGACCGCCTGGATCCGGAAGGCAATGACTACCCCGTCAAGGCCGCCGGTTACGCGACACGCGCGGTCTCCGGATGGGAAGAATGCGTGGACGTCATCGATGAGATCGTGGCATCCATGAGCTGACCCGTCGCAGTAAACGATGACGAGGCCGGGGCTGGGTTTCCAGCTCCGGCCTCGTCTTGTGCGGCTGCGGTGCGTGCGGCGTTCGCGTGGCTGCGGTGCAATGCGTTGACGCGTTAGCGAGCGCCGATGCCCCTGGTCGCCCAGAAGACGACGGCGGAGGCGGCTGCGACGTTGAGCGAGTCGACTCCGTGGTCCATCGGAATTTTGACGGTGTAGTCGGAGGCGGCGATGGTGCGTCGCCCCAGGCCGTCGCCTTCGGTGCCCATGACCATTGCCAGGCGTGCGTCGGGGCCTTGGAGGGCCGGCAGCGTAACGAAGTCGTCGAGTGAGACGGAATCGTCCGAGAGGGCCAGGGATGCGACGGTGAAGCCAGCCTGCTGGAGGGCGGCGATATCGCCGGGCCATGACTCGAGGCGCGTCCACGGAACCTGGAAGACGGTTCCCATGGAGACGCGCACGGATCGACGGTAGAGGGGATCAGCGCACTGCGGGGTCACGAGGACAGCGTCGACGCCGAGGGCCGCGGCGCTACGGAATGCCGCGCCGACGTTCGTGTGGTCGACGAGGTTCTCTAAGACGACGACGCGGCGAGCGGGCTCGCCGCCGCGCGCGGTCGCAAGAAGCTCGTCCAGGCTCGGCAGAACTGGGCGCTGCATGGCGGCGAGGGCACCGCGGTGCAGGTGGAAACCCGTCATTTGCTCCAAGACGTCCTCGTCGGCGACGAAGACCGGAACGTTGGCGCCGTCGGGGTGCCCTGTCGCCGCCTCGATGAGGTCGGTGAGGGTAGGCAGCCAGCGCCGTGACATGAGGAACGAGCGCGGATGATGCCCCGCGCGGATCGCGCGCTCGATGACGTTCGCGGATTCGGCCATGTACAGGCCGCGTTCCGGTTCGATCTTGGAACGAAGCTTGACGTCTTTCAGGCGCGTGTAGTCCTCCAGGCGCGCATCTGCTGCCAGTTCCGCGCCGGTGAGCTCGATAATCACGTCGCTCACCTAAGCGCGCTGGAGGGCGCGCGAGACCTCGCCCGGCCAGGACGGGCCCTCGAAGATGAAGGCAGAGAATGCCTCGACCAGGTCTGCGCCCGCGCTGATCATGCGCAGCGCGTCCTCGGGCGACGAGATGCCGCCCGTGCCGATGAGAATCTGGTCGTCATCGAGGTGACGGGCCACCAGGGAGACGACCTCAAGCGCACGGGGCAGGAGCGGAGCGCCAGAGACGCCGCCCTCGCCCAGGTCGTGGTTGATCGTCGTGTTCGTGGCGACGACGCCCGCCAGGCCGAGCTCCTTCGTCAGCTCCACGATGGCGACGATGTCCTCGTCGGCCAAATCGGGGGCGATCTTGACGAAGAGAGGCATGACACGATCAGGGGCGCCTGCCTCGCAGCCGCGACGGGCGGCCTGGAGGATCGGGCGCAGGTGATCGACGGACTGCAGGTCGCGCAGGCCGGGCGTGTTGGGGGAGGAGACGTTCACAACGACAAAGTCCACCCAGTGGGCGAGCGTCTTCGCGCAGTACTCGTAGTCCGAGGGGGCATCTTCCTCCGACGTCACCTTGTTCTTGCCGATGTTGGCGCCGACGATCGCAGCGCGGCCCGCACGAGTCGAGCGCAGCTCGCGCAGCTTCTCGGCGGCGGCATCTGCGCCGGCGTTGTTGAAGCCCATTCGGTTACGCAGGCCGCGGTCATCCATGAGACGCCACAGGCGCGGCGCGTCGTTGCCGGGCTGAGGACGGGGAGTCACGGTGCCGATCTCGACGAAGGCGTAGCCGAGGGCGCACATGCCGAGAACGGCCTCGGCGTCCTTGTCCATGCCAGCCGCCAGGCCCAGGCGGGATGGGAGGCGACGCTCACCCAGGGTCAGGGGGACCTCGACGCCGCCGACCACTCGCGTGGGGGAGTGAGTCGGATCGAGGTGGCCCAGCGTGGCGCGCATGAGTCCGCGCGTTGGGGCGAATCGTCCGGCCAAGGAAATCGCTCCCAGACCCCAGTGGTGTGCAAGCTCCGGGTCTGAATGCGAGATGAAGTGTGTGAAAGCCCAGTTGTACGCGCGTCGGATCATGCCTCCTAGGATAGTTGATCAGTCCCACCATGCCCACCACCACCGCGTGGATGATCCGTCTCGAACGAGCACGCGCATCTCGTCCGGCGGGATCGCCTCATCGCCGAGGCCGAGGACCGCGGTAAGGGTCAACCAGTGCTGGTAGCTCGGATAGCGCTCCTCGTCGATAGGAGATCCAGTGTGAGCGATGATCGCGGATTCGGGGACGAGTACGGTGTCGATGCTGACGCGTTCGTCGCGGCGTGGCGCGCGAATGACGTATCCCTCGAGGGTGAGCCCGTCGATGCGGGAAGCGGCTCGTAACAGGTCGATGATACGAGGGGCGTTGTTCTGTCGGTCGTCGCGTGCGTCTTTGGGCAGCAAAGATGCGAGCCGTCGGGCATCAGCCCCCGACAGGTCCGCAAAGCGCGCATAATCGCCTAGATCCCACCCATCGCACAGGTAGGGAGCCAGCAGGGCGGAGATGCCCCGATCGTCGAGCCATCGAGGAGGGCCGTACATGCCTTCGGGGCAGGGTTCCTCCTCGTCGAGCGTGACGCTGCAGGCGGTGGGCAGTGTAATGGTTGTGTGCATGATGCTTCCTTGTCGTCCGTGCGGAGCACCGATGCTCCGACACGGACAGGATCGTGCACGCTTGGGCGTGATGGCCAGCGCCACGGCATACCCTGTGGATACACGCGCGCGACCAGGACAGCCTGTGGATACACGCGCGTCGGCCCCGCACCCATGTGGATGGGGCGGGGCCGACGATGAAGACGACTACTTCGGGAACTGCCCGCGGTCGACCTGCGGGCGCGGGGAGCGCCAGCGCCTCGGCATGATCATGCGGGAGAAGGTGTAGTAGGCGGTACCGGAGGGAATGTCCTCGCGCGGGTGGGCCTCGGTGAAGACGCGCTTAATCTTGCGCCACACCAGGATCGCCTCGATGGCGGTGATGATGAAGGAACCGTACATGAGGACGGACGATCCGTAGAGCATGTACGCCTGGTACTGCAGCGGGATCTTGTTGCCCAGCATTGACAGCACCATTATGAGAATGATGGAGACCATCATGACGGCGAGAATCCACTCGGAGAAGGAATGACGCGCGTCGACGTAGTCACGCACGAAACGGCGTGCGCGTCCCTTGTCGCGGGCCGGCAGGTACTTTTCCTCGCCGGTGACCATCGCGCGCTGTTCGGCCTCGAAACGCGCGTTGCGGGCGGCGCGGGCGGCACGCTTGGCTTCCTTGCGGTCCTTGGGGACCAGGGGGCGGATGCGGGCGGCCTCGGCTGCCTTACGCTTCGGCGTGGGGCGGCCTTTCTTGCCGTCGGGCGTCGTGGAGACGGGCTCGACATTCATCGAGGTCTCGTCGCTGTTGTTCTTGCTTCGTCCAAACACGCTTCAAGGCTAGCGGATAGCCCGCCCGCCTCGCACTCCCATGGTCTACCCTGGTCGTATGGCTGATACTTCACATGCACTGTCTACGTCCGTTTTGAAGGAGCGCCTGGAGGCTGCTTTCCCGTCCCTGCTGGAGGAGCTCACGCAGCTCGTCGCGATTCCGTCGGTGTCGTCGGATCCCGCGCACGCGGCCGACGTGGAGCGCAGCGCTGAGCACATCCGGGAGCGTTTCGCCGCCCTCGGCCTGGAGGCCAAGGTCCTGCGCGAGACTGCCGCCGATGGAACCGAGGGCAAGCCCGCCCTCGTCGCTCACGCGCCGCATATCGAGGGCGCGCCGACCGTCCTGCTGTACGCGCACCACGACGTGCAGCCGGTGGGTGAGCTGAGCCGCTGGAGCATGGATCCCTACAAGGCCGAGGTTCGCGGCGACCGCATCTACGGCCGCGGTTCCTCCGATGATGGCGCTGGCATCACGGTCCACCTTGGCTCCCTGTCCATCCTGGGTGAGGACCTGCCGGTCAACGTCGTCGTGTTCATCGAGGGCGAGGAAGAGATCGGTTCTCCCTCGTTCACGGCGTTCCTCGACGCCCACAAGGATGAGCTCGCCGCGGACGTTATCGTCGTGACGGACTCGTCGAACTGGAAGGTGGGCGAACCCGCCGTCACGTCGACCCTGCGCGGCAACGCGATCGTGACCGTCGACGTGACTGTCGCCGACCACGCGGTGCACTCGGGTGCCTTCGGCGGCCCGCTGCTCGATTCTGTCGCGATTTCCTCGATGCTGATTGCCTCGCTCTTCGATGAGCGGGGCGACGTCGCGGTTCCGGGACTGGGCGGGTCGGATCACGCGGACGTGGATTGGCCGGAGGATGAGCTGCGCGCCGCGGCCGGTATGGTGGAGGGCCTGCAGCTGGCGGGTTCGGGCGACATCGCCGCGCGCATGTGGACCAAGCCGTCGATCTCCGTGATCGGTTTCGACGCTCGCCCGGTCTCGAACGCTTCGAACACGATTGCCCCGCACACGCGTTTCCGCCTGTCGATGCGCACGGTACCGGGCGTGGATCCCACCGAGGCCCAGGCTAAGCTCATGGACTACCTGGTCTCCCATGCGCCCTTCGGCGCGCGTGTCGAGGTCACGGCCGAGGATGCGGGTGCCGGCTACCAGGCCGACATGGAGTCCCCCGTGACGAAGGCTCTGCACGAATCCCTCACCGAGGCCTGGGGCGTTCCCTCGGTCAACATCGGTGTGGGCGGATCGATTCCTTTCATTTCGGACTTCCAGCGCATCTTCCCGCACGCCCAGGTCGTCGTTACCGGCGTTGAGGATCCGCTGACGAACGCCCACTCCGAGGACGAGTCGCAGTCGATCTCCGACCTGAAGGCAGCGATCCTTGCCGAGGCGCTTCTGCTGACGCGCGTGGCGTCCCTGTGACACGTGTCGTGATTGCCGGTCGGTGGGACGGGGGAGTTCCCGCCTCACCGACCGGCGAGGCACTCGATGCCATCCGCCGGGGTATCCTTGCCGGCGCTACGGACGCGGTGGTCGAGACGGTTCCTTTTGGGTCCGGACAAACCTTCGACGAGGCCGTGGCCGGGCTGGGTTCCCAGGCCTCGTTCGTGCGCGTGCCCACCGACGCCTCGTCGTCGCGCGAGGCGGGCGAGCGCGTGGCGGATTCACTGCGCGACGGCGGTACCGTGATCGTTGAGGGCGGGCATAATTCCTCTCCGGATTGCGGCGTCGGTTTTCTCGAGGGCCTCCTGGACATCCCCGGCATCGATCCGAGGCAACCGGAGGCGCTCGCCGATGCCCTCACGCGCGCGCAAAGCCTCTTGGCGGAAACGGGTGTGGACCTTGTGTGCGCGGCATCGACTGCGCGCCCGCTGCTGGGCCTCGACTCGATTCTCGCGGTCGCTCCCGATCTTGAGCCGATCGAGGCGCAGGATACCGCGCTCACCGCCGCTCTCACGCAGGCGTTCGCCCGTCGTCCGCTCGGGCGCCACCAGCTGCTCGAAGGAACGGACGTGCACCCGGCCCGCCAGCGTGGTTCCGGTGCAGGAGGCGGCGTTGGGGCTGTCATCGCTGCCATCGGTGGACGCGTCGCACCGACGGGCGATCTGCTGTCTTCACTTCTCGGCCTGGAAGAGTCGGTCGATGGTGCGGACCTCGTGATTGTCGCCGAGCCCGACCTGTCTTCCCCGCTGCTCGCCGAGGCCACGCTCGACTCCGTGACTCGCGTTGCTGCGACGCACGCGCTGCCGGTTGTCGCCATTACCCGCAGGTCCAGCCTCTCGCACTTCGAGAAGGCCGAATGGGGGCTTCACGGTGTGTTCGAGACGGAGGGATCCGTCACTCTCGAAGACGCTGGACGCCGCGTTGCCCGCACCTGGTTACGCTGAGCGCGCATTCCACCCGTGGCGCGGGGTGCCTGCGGGGGAGTAGTGTGTCAAAGGAATACGTCTATTCGTCACGAAAAGGAGCATCATGTCCGAGTCCGCAACTCAGGCTCCCACCCACGAGGTCATCCTCACCGACGTCGCTGCAGCGAAGGTCAAGAGCCTCCTTGAGCAGGAGGGTCGCGACGACCTGCGCCTGCGTATCGCCGTTCAGCCGGGCGGATGCTCCGGCCTGATCTACCAGCTGTACTTCGACGATCGCACGCTTGATGGCGACGCGATTCGTTCCTTCGACGGCGTCGAGGTCGTTGTCGACCGCATGAGCGTGCCCTACCTGAGCGGTGCCACGATCGACTTCGCTGACACGATTGAGCGTCAGGGCTTCACGATCGATAACCCGAATGCCCAAAACACCTGCGCCTGCGGTGAATCCTTCCACTGAGCCGAAAGAACACTGTTCCATGATGTCTTCTCTGCGCCGATTCGGCGCCATCGTCGGCGCAGCCGCGCTCGTCCTTGGACTCGCGGCATGTACCGACGCGACCTCGTCTTCTTCCCAGTCTTCGTCTTCGTCGTCGTCCGCCGCGGCGGACATCGATTACTCCTCCTGCTCGACGGATGACTCCGCCGAACAGAACACGTACGTTGACCGTAGCGGCACGGGTAACTTCCCGGCTGTTTCCGGTGACGACACTCCCGTCATTGCGGCGGGCAGCGGATCCGAGCCCACCTCGAAGGTCCTTGTGAAGACACTCAAGGAGGGCGACGGCGCGGTTGTGTGCCCGGGTGCGACCATCAAGGCAAACTACGTGGGCGCCCTGTGGGACGGCACCGTTTTTGATTCGTCGTATCAGCGCGGTGAAGCGAGCGAGTTTTCTCTCAACCAGGTTGTCAAGGGTTGGACCTACGGCCTCGCGCACACCCGCGTCGGGGACCGCGTTCAGCTCGTAATTCCGGCGTCGCTCGGCTATGGCGCTCAGGCTCGCGGCAACATTCCCGCCAACTCGACCCTCGTGTTCGTCGTCGACATCGTCGGTGTCGCGACGCAGAATATCGCCGATGACTCTGTTCTGAGCAGTGGCGTGGCGACCGGCGAGGAGCTGCCCGCCGGCATTACCGTCACCGGTGAGCCGGGCGTTGAGCCGACCCTTTCGATCGATGAGAGCGTCTCCGCTCCTACCGAGCAGAAGATGTACACGATCTACAAGGGTGCGGGCGAGGCCCTCACGGCTGACCAGACCGTCCTGTACAAGCAGGTTGTTGGTGGTTTCGGTGCCAATGGCCAGACTCAGTCGTCGTGGAGCCAGAACGTGCTCGAGGCACCGGTTGCGCAGGCTGATCTCGTGGGAGCGACCGTGGGATCGCGCATCCTTATTGTGGTCCCGATTCCGGCTCAGGACACACAGTCCGGCCAGGAGGCGACCCCCGCGCAGGCGACGGTCTTCGTCGTCGATATTGTGGGCACTTCCTCGATGCAGTGACCTCGCGCCGACTCAGGTGAACGTCAGCGGGCGGCTCCCAGTGTGGGAGCCGCCCGCTAGCCGTTAGAATGGTGTCATCGCGTCGATTTGGCCGACATACGCAAGGAGATTCCATGAGTGAAGAAACCGTCACGATCCTGGTTTTTAGTGACGACAAGGATCGCCGTCACGCCGTCGTCAACGGCATTGGGCTGCGTGCTTCCAAGGACACGCCCCGCATTGAATGGGTCGAGGCCGCAACAGGTTTTGGCGTTCGTGATGCCTTCGATCAGCAGGATTTTGCGGTGCTGATCCTCGATGCCGAGGCGAAGAAGGAAGGCGGCATGTCGATTGCCCAGGACCTTCAGGAGACGCGAGAGGACGTCCCGCCGATCATTTTCCTGACGGCGCGCCCCCAGGATGAGTGGCTGGCCACGTGGGCCGGAGCCGCCGCCGTCGTGGCCGATCCGATTGACCCGATCATCCTTCAGGAGACCGTCGCCGACGTGCTGCGTGGAGCCAAGTGATGGCCACGCAGGAGTGGGCACCGATCATTGCCGCGCTGACCGCCGGAGAAAGCCTCGACTACGGCCAGTCGTACTGGTTGATGGACCAAGTGATGAGCGGCGAGCTCGGCGAGGCGCGTCTCGCGTCCTTCCTGACCGCCATGGCCATCAAGGGTGCCACGGTCGATGAGATTCACGGCCTGGCCGATGGTATGCAGGACCACGCGGCACACGTCGAGCTGCCCAGTCGTGCTCTCGATATCGTGGGCACGGGCGGAGACGGCTACAAGACCGTCAACATCTCGACGATGTCCGCGATCGTGCTGGCCGCGATGGGGATCCCGCTGGTGAAGCACGGTAACCGCGCCTCGACCTCCAAGTCGGGCTCCGCGGACGTGATCGAGGCCCTCGGTGTCAACCTTGACCTCAATGCCGATGCGCTGCGTCGCGTTTTCGACGAGGTTGGCATCGCTTTCCTGTTTGCGAACAAGATGCACCCCTCGATGCGCTTTGCGGCCCCCGTGCGTCGCGCTCTCGGCTTCCCCACGGCGTTTAACGTCCTGGGGCCGCTGACGAATCCGGCACGCGTCCAAGCGTGCGCGATTGGTGCCTCGCGCGAGGAGAATGCGCGCCTGATGGCGGGCGTGTATGCGTCGCGCGGGCTCAGCGCCCTCGTGTTCCGTGGTGCGACTACCGGTCTCGACGAGCTGACGACGGCCGATGCGAATCAGGTGTGGCTCGTGTCGGGCGGAGCGGTCGTGGAGACCGCGTTCGATGCGCGCGAATCGCTGGGAATGGCCTCTTCCTCGATCGAGGACCTCGCCGGTGGCGAGGCAGCCGAGAACGCAGCCGTCGCTCGCGACGTGTTGTCGGGTGACGGGGCGGACGCTATCCGCGACGCTGTCGCCCTCAACGTCGGCGCCGGCATCCTCGCCTGGGAGGGCCTGGAAAACCCTGTGACGCCAGCCGACTTCGAACAGCGCATGCGCGGCGCGGTCGAGCGCGCCCTGGAGGCGCTGGCCGATGGTGCGGGCGCCCGACTCGTTGAGCGTTGGGTGGCTGCCTCGAACGCATGACACGCTTGCGTGCTATGCGCGCGCAGACGGATGCTGGTGGGCGGTTGCGTGGGCCAAGAGCTCGCGCAGCCGCCCGTCGCGTAGTGGGCTGAAAACGGGCTGTGCCCAGGGCAGGGGACCGTTCCATTCGACGAGGCGCGTTCCCTCGCGGCACAGATCGGCGCACAGGAGCGACGTCTCCGCCCACGAGGCCACGGCGGCGGCCATCCCACCGGTGTCGACGGGCTCCGTGGACGTGAGGACATCTATCCACGGGGACGGGTCGGAACGTGGGGGAACGACGACCGAACTCAGATGGCGACCGTACGAGGCCACGTGCAGAATCCAGCCTGGTTCCCCGCCATCGCGACGCGAGCCCCAGACGATACGCGGGGCCGCCAGGATGGGGCGCATGGTGGCGCGCTCGACGCCCGCGATGTAGGCGCTCAGTTCGTCGCGCGCTCCAGCGGCCGCCTCGAACAGCCCCTGGGCGGACAGGCGCTCCATGAGGGAGGTAAGCGCGTGGGGCACCGTGGGCGAGGAGGCGGCCACGGCCTCGTCAAGGACGGTGTGCGAGAAATCGTGATCGGTCTGGGCGAGGACGCGTTCGATCGCTCGCGCAGCGCGCTGAGCGTGCGCGCGGGTCCCGAAGGGGCCGAGGGCGCGCGGCAGGCCGTCAAGCGTCACGGATGAAACGACGCGGGGGCATCCGGCCTCGGCGATGACCCAGTGCTGGGAACCCTGACGCCTCGATGCGGAGTTATAAGGCGGTGCGAGGGCCTTGATGTCGCGCAGCTCCCGGATCCTCGCCTCGAGAATCGAGGCGGTCGGATAGGGGCGCACCCCTGCGGCCAGGGACACCATGCGCTGCACCTTGGGGCGCTTCTCGCCTTTCGTGTAGTAACTGCCCACGCGCGACTTGAGCGACGAGGCCGAACCCACGTAGAGGGTATCTCCCGCGGTGTCGATGAAGTGGTAGACCCCGGGAGAGGCGGGCAGATCCGCGACGAAGTCGGGCGTCGAGGGGCGCCTGGCTGGAGCCTGGTCTGTGAGCACAATGAGATCTTCAACGTCCGTGGCACCTGCCCCGGCGAGCAGGTCGATGAACCCCAGGAGGATCTCGGCTGTCGCGCGGGCGTCTCCGAGAGCTCGGTGCTCGGGAACGGTGGCGGTGCCGAAGTAGGACGCGACCGTGCCCAGCTTGTGGTTGCGCACGAGCGGGCGGGGCAGAGCGAGGCGCGCGAGCGCCAGCGTGTCGACGACGCGAACGCGGGGCCACGGGCGCCCGCACGCGCGGGCCGCACGGCGGAGGAAGCCCACGTCGAATGAGGCGTTATGCGCGACGAGGACGGGGGAATCCTTCGTTCCAAGGCCTGACCACTCCATGAAGCGTTCCAGAACGGCTGCGATCGGCTCCGCGTCTGCCACCATCGCCGGTGTAATGCCCGTCAGCGAGGTGATAAATGGAGGAATCGGACGCGAGGGTTTGACGAGGGAAGAAAACTCGTCCACGACCGCTCCGTTGCGCACTCGCACAGCGCCGATCTCCGTGATTTCCGCGCTCGCACCCAGGCCTGTTGTCTCCAGGTCGACGACGACCCAGTGGCCGCTCGAGGCCGGTGTACCGACGGCGTCGAGGCTCGGTTGGAGCTCCACGGACGAGGCCCTCGAAAGGGCCGCCGACACCACCGTTCGAGCGAAAGGACGGGCCGACTCGCCGCGCGCTATGGTTTTCCCACAATCGCGCACGGGAGTTCGTTTCGTCATACAGTTGATACTAATTCGTTCGCGCGCTCGCGCGCCCGTCGAGACTCGAGGAGTGACAGTGGCGTTCTATCAGGCTCTCAAGACGACCGGCAGCCCCATTCTGAAGGCGGCCTATCACCCGTGGATCCGCGGCAAGGAGAACATTCCCGCCGAGGGACCGGCCATCCTCGCGTCCAACCATAACGCCGTGTGGGATTCGGTTTTCCTGCCGATGATGCTCGACCGCGAGGTCGTTTTCATGGGCAAGGCCGACTACTTTACGGGCACCGGTCTCAAGGGATGGATGACAAAGGAATTCATGCGCGCCGTCGGCACCATCCCCGTGGACCGCACCGGCGGTCGCGCATCCGAGGCCGCGCTCAACGCCGGTCTCAAGCGCCTGCGCGACGGTGAGCTTTTCGGCATTTACCCGGAGGGCACTCGCAGCCCCGACGGTCGCCTGTACCGCGGCAAGACCGGCGTCGCCCGCCTCGCGCTTCTGTCCGGCGCGCCCGTCATCCCCGTCGCCATGATCGGCACCCATGCCGCCCAGCCCATCGGCCAGAAGATCCCTTCGCGCACGAACATCGGCATGGTGATCGGCGAACCTCTGGACTTCTCGCGCTACCGCGGCCTCGACAAGGACCGCTACGTCCTACGCGCGATCACCGACGAGATCATGTACAATCTGATGCTTCTGTCCGGCCAGGAATACGTGGACCTGTACGCCGCCGACGTGAAGGCCCAGCTGGCCGCCGAGGGAGCTTTCGAGGGTCCCGTTCCTTCCAACGGTCGCCCCGCGCCCGGTGGGCGCACCGCCCCCGAGGTACCCGTTCCGACCGCTCCCGAGGAGGAGGACAGCGAGGAGGAGAAGGCCTCGGACAAGGAGTAACAGGACTCGACCGTACCTGATGGTTGGTGCTCGCGCTCGCGTTTCGTGGGACGGGCGTCCTTGGCGAAACGCGATGTGAGCCGGGTAGAATGAACTGTGCCCTGCGCACGCGCGCGGGCCCGTACCTAACCAACCTGAGAAAGGTGACATTCATGTCGGTCCGTCGTGTTGCCCTGCTGACCGCAGGTGGCTTCGCCCCGTGCCTGTCCTCCGCCGTCGGTGGACTCATCGAGCGCTACAACGAAATTGATCCCACGGTTGAGATCATCGCCTACCAGAACGGCTACCACGGCCTGCTCACCGGCAACTACGTGCTGGTGGACGAGGAAGCGCGCAAGCACGCCGCCGTCCTGCACCGTTTCGGCGGCTCCCCGATCGGTAACTCCCGCGTCAAGCTGACGAACAAGAAGAACCTCGTCGAGCGCGGCCTCGTCTCCGAGGATGAGGACCCGCTGCAGAAGGCCGCCGAGCAGCTGCGCGCCGACGGCGTTGACGTCCTGCACACCATCGGTGGCGACGACACCAACACGACGGCCGCCGACCTGGCCGCCTACCTCGAGGAGCACGACTACCACCTGACCGTCGTGGGCCTGCCCAAGACCATCGACAACGACGTTGTGCCGATCCGCCAGTCCCTGGGTGCATGGACCGCCGCCGAAGAGGTCTCCGAGTACTCCCAGAACGTTATCGGTGAGCATCGCTCCAACCCGCGCATGCTCATCATCCACGAGATCATGGGCCGCCACTGCGGTTGGCTGACCGCCGCCGGTTCGAAGCGCTACCACGACTGGCTGAAGACCCAGGAGTGGGTGCCCTCGATCGGCCTGTCGCAGGAGCGTTGGGACATCCACGCCATCTTCCTGCCCGAAATGAAGATCGACCTGGACGCCGAGGCCAAGCGCCTCAAGGCGATCATGGACGAGCAGGGCAACGTCAACATCTTCCTGTCCGAGGGCGCCGGCGTCCCCGAGATCATTGCGGAGATCGAGGCTGCCGGTGGCGAGGTCCAGCGTGACCCCTTCGGCCACGTCAAGCTCGACACGATCAACCCCGGCCAGTGGTTCGCCAAGCAGTTCGCCGAGAAGATCGACGCTGAGAAGGTCATGGTTCAGAAGTCCGGCTACTTCTCGCGTTCTTCGCGCGCCAACGCCGACGACCTGCGTCTCATCAAGTCGATGACCGACCTTGCCGTCGAGTGCGCCTTCAAGGGCGAGTCCGGCGTCATCGGCCACGACGAGGAGGACGGTGACCGCCTGAAGGCCATCCCGTTCCCGCGCATCGCGGGCGGCAAGCCCTTCGACATCTCCGCCCCCTGGTTCCTCGAGATGATGGCCGAAATCGGCCAGACCGTCGAGCCTGCCGGCGAGTGAGTCGCTTCGCGTGATTCCTTCGATCACTCCCGGACGCGGCGGCGAGCCTGTGCGTAAGCCTCGCTCCCGCCGCGTCCCCGAGCGTCTGTGGTCGCCTGAGTCCGGGGAGCGCGCTCCCTGGGACACGTGGCGTGGCCTGGACGCTGCCCAGCAGCCTTCTTACGCGGACGCGCAGCACCTCAGTGATGTGACGGCGCAGCTGCGCCGACAGCCACCGCTCGTGTTCGCCGGTGAGGTTGACGATCTGCGCACGTGGATGGGTGCGGCTGCCCGCGGCGAGGCCTTCGTCCTGATGGGCGGGGACTGCGCCGAGACCTTTGCCGAGGCGACGGCGGACCACGTGCGCCTGAAGATTCAGACGCTGCTGCAGATGGCGGTCGTACTCACCTACGGCGCGTCTCTGCCGGTCATCAAGGTCGGCCGTATCGCCGGCCAGTACGCCAAGCCGCGTTCTTCGGACATGGAAACGCGCGACGGCGTCACGCTGCCCAGCTACCGCGGCGACGCCGTGAACTCCTTCGAGTTCACTCCCGAGGCACGCGAGCCTGACCCGCAGCGCCTGCTGTCGCTGTATAACCACGCGGCCTCGACGCTGAACCTGATCCGTGCCTTCACGAAGGGCGGCTACGCGGACCTGCGTCAGGTTCACCGCTGGAATCAGGGTTTCATGTCGAACCCGGCCTATGCGCGCTACGAGTCGCTGGCAGAGGACATCCACAGGGCGATTAAGTTCATGGGTGCCGCGGGCGTCGACTTCGAGACGCTTCGGGACGTTGACCTGTATTCGTCCCACGAGGCGCTGCTGCTCGAGTACGAGTCGGCCATGACGCGCATCGATTCGCGGACGGGCGAGCCCTACAACACCTCCGCTCACTTCCTGTGGGCGGGGGAGAGGACACGCGACGAGGAGGGCGCTCACATCGAGCTGCTGTCGCGTGTTCGCAACCCGATTGGGGTCAAGCTCGGCCCGTCGACCACGCCGGATCAGATGCTCAGCCTCATCGATCGCCTCAACCCGGATGGTGAGGAGGGACGCCTGTCGTTCATCACGCGCATGGGTGCGGAGCGCATCCGTGAGGCGCTTCCACCGCTGTTGGAGGCTGCTCGGATCGACGGTCGGCCCGTCACGTGGATGACGGATCCGATGCACGGCAACACGATCACGTCGTCGACCGGCTACAAGACGCGTCGCTTCGAGACGGTCATGGATGAGGTCCGTGGCTTCTTCGAGGCTCACGAGGCCGCGGGAACTGTCCCTGGTGGCCTGCACGTCGAGCTCACCGGTGATGACGTCACCGAGGTGATTGGCGGCAGTGAGCACATTGACGATGAGTCGTTGCGCGACCGTTACGAGACGCTTGTGGATCCGCGCCTGAACCACCAGCAGAGTCTGGAGATGGCCTTCCAGGTCGCCCAGTACCTCGCGAAGGGCTCCTCCCACGAGGAGTGAATCCTCCGCATAGAAGTTCCCCGGCCTCGTTCGTCATGGACGAGGCCGGGGAACTTTTGTGGCCCGAGCGGCGCGGGGCTGACGTCAGACGATCGTAATCGTGACGACGCTGCCCTTTTTCAGCATTGTTCCGGCGGCGGGGTCGGTCTGTCGGACGGTTCCGAAGAAGCCGCCGAGGATTGCTTCCTCCTGCACGGTGAAGCCGGCCGCCTCGAGCGCGGCGCGGGCATCCTGGCGCTGGCGGCCGACGACGTCGGGTACAGCAACCTTCTCGGGGCCCTTCGACACCGTGTAGGCGACGGTGTCGCCACGGTGCAGGATCGTGCCCTCATTGGTCTGCTGCGAGATGACCTGGCCCTCGGCGACCGTGTCGGAGAACGCCTCCGTCGGCGCCGCGACGAGGCCAAGTGCCTCGATGGCGCTCTTCGCGGAAGCGGCGCTCATCCCGTTCAACGACGGCACAGTGAGGGGCTCGCGGCCCTTCGACAGCACCACGTCGACGGCGCTGTCGTGCGCCAGCTGTGAACCGGAGGCCTGGGACTGCGAGATGACCTGTCCCTGTGGAACGTCCTCGGAGTATGCGTCGGTGATGGCCCCCAGGGCGAGGCCGGCATCGGTGAGTGCCTTGCGTGCGTCGTCCTGGGTCTTGCCGACCACGTCAGGGACCGTCTTCATGTCCACGCCCTTGGAGACGTGGAGTTGAACCTCGGCTCGCTTGTGGACGGGCTCGCCGCCCGACGGATCAGAGCGAGTAATCGAACCGGCGGCGACGTCGTCAGAGAATTCCTCCTCAACGGAAGAAGCAAGTCCCATCGCGTCCAGCTCAGCCTGAACCTCTGTGAGGGGACGACCTTCCGTCGCGGGCATGGTCAGGTAGGAGCCAGGGCCGTATTCGGTCCACCACCAGCGTCCGCCAACGACGGCAGCGGCGAGGAACAGCACGACGAGGGTGGCCCACAGGGCGGCGCGCGTGTACGTCTTGGTGCCGGTTTTCTCCGAAGTGGTCGGAGGCGGGGCCGACGTGTGGACAGTGGCGACCGTCGACGGTGCAGGGACGGGCAAAGGCCTCGTAAACTGAGCCGAAATCAGCTCGGTGTTGAGCGCGCTCGTTTCCGAGGCACCCGCCCGGTCATCAGGCGCGATATCCGCGCGGCGGTTGGCCAGCTCCGACGGAATGGCGGCAGCAGCGCGAGTGACGAGCTCGATCGCGTCCGATGCGTCGGCGGGGCGCGAGGCAGGGTCGCGGGCAGTCAGAGCGGCGACGAGATCGTCGATCTCTCGGGGAATCCATGGCTGGGCCTCCGACGGGCTCGGCACGTCGTCGGAGACGTGATGCGTCGCGATCTGCAGCGGCGACTCACCCGCCCAGGGAACAGAACCCGTGAGCATTTCGTAGAGCATGATGCCGACCGAATAGATGTCCGAGCGGGCATCGGCCTGAGCGGTCGTCGCGATCTCCGGGGCGATGTAGGCAACCGTACCGAGCATGTTGCCGGTCGAGGACATGGAGACTTCGGAGGCAGCTCGCGCCAGACCAAAGTCGGTCACCTTCGCTGGACCGTCGGTCGGAACGAGAATGTTCTCGGGCTTGACGTCGCGGTGAATGACGCCGACGCGGTGGGCGGCGCGCAGTGCCTCAAGAATGTCGGTCGTGTAGCGCAGCGCCTGTGGGATCGTGAATGCGCCCTGCGCTCGCAGCAGTTGGCGCAGGTTCGTGCCGTCGATGAGCTCCATGACGAGGAATCCCTGGCCCGTGACCACGCCCTGATCAAACACAGAGACGACGCCCGGATGGACGATGCGCGCGGCGGAGCGTGCCTCACGGCGGAAGCGGGCAACGAAATCCGCGGAGTCTGCCAGGTGCGGGTGCATGACCTTGAGCGCGACGGGGCGATCAAGGCGTTCATCTTGCGCGATGTAGACGGTGGCCATTCCGCCACGCGCCAGCCTGCGCGTCACCCGGTACCGTTCGTCGACGAGGAGGCCGATCAACGGGTCCGTCTGGTCGAATGTCTGTTCATCGCTCACTTGCTCGATTCTATGGGAGTTTTCGTGAAATCACTGGAAGTGCCCATGTCGGTGCGGCGTATGAATGGGGTACTCTTGCGCTCATGACCAGTGTTGATATCTCCGTTCTTCCCACCGACGAGGTCTGCCGTCTCCTCGGCATCGAGGAACGCCGCCTCAAGCAGCTGATCCGCGATCGTGTGCTCATTGAAGTGCGCGACGGCAGCGGGGCGCGCGGCGTCCCGCGGGACGTGATCGTTAAGGGTGACAACGGCTGGGAGCCCCTACCGTTCCTGCAGGGCACGCTGACGTTGCTTGCCGATGACGGTTTCACGGCCGAGGAAGCTGCGGCGTGGTTGTACACCGTGCAGGACGAGCTGGGTGAGCGTCCCATCGACGCGCTGACGTCGGGCCGTCATCACCGAGTCAATCGCATCGCCTCGACGCTGGCCTTCTGAGGCTTCACCCCCCTCTCAGGCCCGCCTGGCGGTCAGGATTGTGCACAGTTCGCGCAGCATAGCGCGAGCATTGTCATCGAAGGCGCTCGCTTCGAGAGCGGCGTCTCCGTCGGCCACGAGGCGTGCAATCTCCGCTTCGTGGGCGGCGCGCCCGTTGCGCTCCACGATGTTGGTAGCGGCTGCAATCTGCTCTGTCGAGGCCTCGGCCACCCCGAGAACATCCGTGAGCGTGCGGCGCTCGGCGGGGGAGGAGGCCTCCCACGTGAGTGCTAGGAGTGCAGTGCGCTTTCCTTCGCGCAGGTCGTCGCCGGCGGGCTTGCCGGTCACTGCCGGGTCTCCGAAGACACCGAGGTCATCATCGCGCAGCTGGAAGGCTAGGCCCCACGGCGTCAGGATCGTCTCCAGGACGTCGAGCATATCGGCGACGTGATCGAACGAGGGAGCTGCGCAGATCGCTCCGAGGAGCGCAGGGTGGACGACCGAGTAGTGAGCCGACTTGTGCAGCGCCACCTCGAGCGAGTCGCTCGTGCTGAGTGCGTCCGTGCGCTCAGGATCAAGCGGGGTCTGCTCGGCGGAGATGTCGAGGTACTGCCCCAGCGCGACCTCCGCGTGCATGTCGGCGAATCGGCGGGCAAAGGCGCGGGCGCAGTCCTCGCGCAGCGCCAGTGCCTGCTCGTCTGCGGCGGCCGTCGCCGCCGAAAAGAGGAAGTCGCCGACCAAGATAGCGCTGTGCCGACCGAAATCCGTCGACGATCCGATCCACGACTGTGCGGCGTGGTGATCCGCGAGCGTGCGGTGAGGGGTGGGCATGCCGCGTCGTTCGTCCGCCTTGTCGATGATGTCGTCGTGGACGAGGGCGCTCGCCTGATAGAGCTCCAGAGCCGCGCTGAGATGGGGGAGTGACACTTCCTCGATGGGTGAGCCGGAACTGAGCGCGTAGCCCACGTGTGCCATGAGGGCACGGAATCGCTTCCCCCCGGACACGGATGCGAGGACCGCGCGAGAGAACTCCTCGCATCGGCCGGAACCTCCTGCGCGGGCGAGGAGATGGGCGAGGCTGGCGGCCGTCGCCTCGTCGATTGATGGACGCAGCGTTGCGAAACTGTCGCTCAGAGTCATGAGGCCACTCTAACCGAGGAGCCGGTGGATGCGTGGCCTCAAGGTGGGGCATCCTCACACCTACCGCCATGAAAACTACGTGGTAAGGCACTAGACTGGCGATGGTATGCCGATTTGCAATCGGCTCTGTTGTGCATGCCCATCAATGAAAGGGACCCGTGTGAGTGCATCTCGCGCTTCGGCAAAGGACTCCGCGACGACTGAGGAAACCGCGGAGGTGACGACCCCCGCGAAGAAGACGACGCGCGCCAAGAAGGCCACCGCGGACGCGGCGAGCGCCCCCGCCGAGGAGAAGAAGTCTGCCGCGAAGAAAGCTCCCGCGAAGAAGGCTCCCGCAAAGAAGGGGGCCGACGCTGCGAAGGCCGCTGAGAAGGCTCCCGCGAAGAAGGCCGCTGCTAAGAAGACGACGAAGAAGGCTGCCGACGCCGCAGAGACGGCCGAGAAGGCCCCTGCGAAGAAGACGGCTGCTAAGAAGACGACGAAGAAGGCCGCCGACGCGGAGGAGGCTGCGAAGAAGCCCACCGCGAAGAAGGCGCGCGGTCGCAAGAAGAAGGAAGAAGAGATCGTCGAGGAGGTCGTCGAGGTAATCGATGACACCGTTGACGTAGACTTCGAGCCGACTGGTGAGGACCTTGAGGACCCCGAACTCGAGACCGACACCGTCGACGAAGACGAAGCTGACGCAGGGGATGAGACGGAGGAAGAGGACCCGAAGCTCGCTGAGGGTGCCGCACTCCGCCAGCGCACGAACGATGGCATCCACGTCAAGGGTGGCTTCGTCGTCTCTGATTCCGATGAGACCGACGAACCCGTCCAGCAGGTGACGGTTGCCGGTGCAACCGCCGACCCGGTCAAGGACTACCTCAAGCAGATCGGTAAGGTCTCCCTGCTGAATGCCGAGCAGGAAGTGGACCTTGCCCGCCGCATCGAAGCCGGCCTATACGCCGAGTACAAGCTGAAGAACCAAGCTGACGAGATGACCAGCCGCGTGCGTCGCGAGCTGCACTTCCTCGCCCAGGACGGTCAGCAGGCGAAGAACCACCTGCTCGAGGCGAACCTTCGACTCGTTGTGTCGCTGGCCAAGCGCTACACCGGCCGCGGTATGCAGTTCCTGGACCTGATCCAGGAAGGCAACCTGGGCCTCATCCGCGCCGTCGAAAAGTTCGACTACACGAAGGGCTACAAGTTCTCGACCTACGCCACCTGGTGGATTCGTCAGGCGATCACTCGCGCAATGGCGGACCAGGCTCGTACGATCCGCATCCCGGTGCACATGGTCGAGGTCATCAACAAGCTTGCGCGCGTCCAGCGCCAGATGCTCCAGGACCTGGGTCGCGAACCCACTCCCGAGGAACTGGCCAAGGAACTCGACATGACCGCCGAGAAGGTCGTCGAGGTTCAAAAGTATGGTCGTGAGCCGATTTCTCTGCACACGCCTCTCGGCGAGGACGGCGACTCCGAGTTCGGCGACCTCATCGAGGACTCCGAGGCCATCGTGCCCGCGGATGCCGTGTCCTTCACCCTGCTGCAGGAGCAGCTCCACCACGTCCTGGACACGCTGTCTGAGCGTGAAGCGGGCGTTGTGTCGATGCGCTTCGGCCTGGGCGACGGTCAGCCGAAGACTCTCGACGAGATCGGCAAGGTCTACGGGGTGACGCGCGAGCGCATCCGTCAGATTGAATCCAAGACCATGTCGAAGCTGCGCCACCCCTCGCGTTCGCAGGTTCTGCGCGACTACCTCGACTGACGAGGTATTGACACATCCGAGGGCCGGGAACAATCGTTCCCGGCCCTCGTGACAACATCGTCACAATGCGTGCGTGTGCGGGTGGCATCGTCGCGTATTGAGGTTCTCGTAAGGCAGGATAATGACATGCTTGAGGGTGCACTGATTCTTGTTTTGACCGTCATTCTGGTCCTCGTCGTCGCAGGTGGTGTCGTCGCTGTCCTGGCGCTGTCGCGCCGTAGCGCGGACGAGTGGAAGGGCGTCATCAAGCGAGAGAGCGAAGAAATTGCCGATGAGGTGAAGACCCATCACTCGCTCCCCAAACGCGCCGCCTCGTCACCCGACGGGCCAGTGGTTCCGCGCACCGCGTCCCTGCAGTCGCTCCTTCAAAGCGCTGATTCGACGAGTGCCTACTTTGACGCCGATCGTCTGCCCGGCATCGACCGCCTCGAAACGGTGACTGACCGCGTGAGCGTGCGCTTTGACCGTGGGCGTCGCGGTGCCGACGGAGGCGGGGAGTCAACGCAGGAGTCAACGCAGTCGTAATGCAGTGATGCCGCACTCAGGTTTTCTGCGATCAGCGTCCATAGGGGATAATGACCCTATGGACGCTTTTATTTCCACCCTCCAATCGCCGTGGGCAGTCGTTATCGCCCTGGCGGTCGCCGTACTTATCGGCGTCGTTATTCGCTTGGCCGTGAGCTCGCGTCGGCGTTCCTCGCAGGACGTGACTCCTCAGCCTCAGGCGCAAGCCCCCGTCGAGGCGCGCTCCGACACACCTGCCGAGGCGTCGCTCGATGAATCGGACCAGCCCCGAGCGGGTCCTGCAGATGCACTCGAGCCGACCCCTGACCAGAGCCTTGAGGCTCCCGCAACCCCGTCCTCGTCTATCGAGCGCCCCGAACCGGTGCGTGGCCGCATGGAGCGCCTGCGCGAACGTCTCGCGTCTTCCGGCTCGCTGGGTCGTGCGATCCTCGGCGTTCTCAGCCGCGGGCAGCTCGGCACCGCCGACTGGGAGGAGATCGAGGAATCTCTCCTCATCGCCGACCTCGGCCTTGAGGCAACTGACACGCTGATGGAAGCCCTCAAGCGTCGCGTCGCCGTCGAGTCGGTGACGGACGAAGCGCGCATCCGCGAAATCCTGCGCGAGGAGCTCCTGGCCCTCGTCGATCCCTCCATGGATCGCTCCCTCAACCTTGAGCGCCCCGAGGTCGACGGCTCCGCTAAGCCCGCCGTCGTCCTGATGGTCGGTGTGAACGGCACCGGAAAGACCACGACTGTCGGCAAGCTCGCACGCATCCTCGTTGCGGAAGACAAGTCTGTGATCCTGGGTGCCGCCGATACCTTCCGGGCCGCCGCCGCCGACCAGCTCACCACGTGGGGCGAGCGAGTCGGTGTCGATGTCGTGCGCAGTGATCGCGAGGGTGCCGACCCGGCTTCTGTCGCTTTTGAAGCCGTGCGTGAGGGCGTCGAACGTGACGTCGACGTCGTTCTCGTCGACACTGCGGGACGCCTGCAGAACAAGTCCACGCTGATGGACGAGCTCGGCAAGATCAAGCGCGTCATGACCAAGCAGGCCCCGGTCTCCGAGGTCCTTCTGGTGCTCGACGCCACCACCGGCCAAAACGGCATGAAGCAGGCCGAGGTTTTTGCAGAGGCCACCGGCGTGACCGGCATCGTACTGACGAAGCTCGACGGGTCCGCCAAGGGCGGCATCGTCGTCTCCGTCCAGCGCGCGCTGGGCGTTCCGGTGAAGTTCGTCGGCCTCGGCGAGGGTGCCGACGATCTGGCACCCTTCGATCCGCAGGGCTTCGTCGACGCGATTGTGGGTTCCGCGCAGGGCTGAACCCCGCCACAATGACACGTACCTCGGCCCCGGTGAGACGACTCCCGGGGCCGAGGTGCGCTAACCTGTGCCTAGTACAGCCGCCATCTTGGGAGTAACACGTGTTTGGAAACCTGTCAGATCGTCTGAGCCAGTCGTTCCGTAGCCTACGCAGCCGCGGCGTCCTGACCGAGTCGGACGTCGATCACGCGATTTCCGACATTCGTCGTGCCCTCATCGACGCGGACGTTGCGCTCCCCGTCGTTCGCCAGTTCACCACGCAGGTGCGCGAAAAGGCCTATGGCGCGGCGCGCTCTAAGGCTCTCAACCCGGGGCAGCAGGTTGTCTCCATCGTGCACGAGGAGCTCGTCGAGATCCTTGGCGGTGCCACGCGTGAGTTGACCTTCGCGGAGTCCGGCCCCACCGTCTTTATGCTCGCCGGCCTCCAGGGCGCTGGTAAGACCACGCTCGCAGGAAAGCTGGGCAAGTGGCTGCGTGAGGAGGGCAAGACTGTCCTGCTCGTTGCCTCTGACCTCCAGCGCCCCAATGCCGTCCAGCAGCTTCAGGTTGTCGGCGAGCGCGCCGGCGTCAAGGTGTGGGCACCCGAGCCCGGCAACGGCGTCGGCAACCCCGTCGAGGTCGCGAGGAGCGGCGTCGAGTTCGCCCGCCAGAGCGGCATCAACGTGGTCATCGTCGATACGGCTGGTCGCCTCGGCGTCGACCAGGAGATGATGGACCAGGCGGTCGCCATCCGCGACGCCGTCAACCCCCACGAGATCATGTTCGTCCTCGACGCCATGGTCGGTCAGGACGCTGTTTCGACCTCCACGGCGTTCCGTGACGGCGTCGGCTTCACGGGCGTTGTCCTGTCTAAGCTGGACGGCGACGCGCGTGGTGGTGCTGCGCTGTCCGTGCGCGGCGTGACCGGCGCTCCGATCCTGTTTGCCTCGACGGGCGAGGGCCTCGACGACTTCGAGCGCTTCCACGCCGACCGTATGGCGGGCCGTATCCTCGACATGGGTGACATCCTCACCCTTATTGAGCAGGCCGAAAAGAAGATGGACGCCGAGGAGGCAGAGAAGGTCGCGGCCAAGGCGATGGCCGGCCAGCTCACCCTCGGCGACTTCCTGAGCCAGCTTCAACAGATCAAGAAGCTCGGCTCGATGAAGAAGATGCTCGGTATGATCCCGGGTGCCGCGCAGATGCGCGAGCAGATCGAGAACTTCGACGAGCGCGAGGTCGACCGCGTCGAGGCCATCGTTCGCTCGATGACCCCGGCCGAGCGCGAGGACGTGTCAATCCTCAACGGCTCCCGCCGAGCCCGTATTGCCCGCGGTTCCGGCACGACCGTCACCGAGGTGAACCAGCTCGTGCAGCGCTTCGAGGCCGCGCGCGAGATGATGGCGCAGATGGGCCAGATGGGTGGCGGCGTTCCCGGCATGGGCGCACTGCCCGGCCGAGGGGGCAAGGCCAAGCAGAAGGCCAACGCCCGCAAGGCGCAGGCCCAGCGTGCCCGCATGAAGAAGAGCGCCCGCTCCGGTAACCCCGCTAAGCGTCGTCAGCAGGAGCTCGAGGCCATGCTGCCCCCGTCCGAGCGTAGTGCGCCTGCGGGCTCGTCCTTCGGCGTCGCCCAGGAGGCACCGGCTCCGCGTCCGACGATTGACGATCTGCCCGACGACGTCAAGCGCATGCTCGGCCAGCTCTGAGGCATGGCGTTCTCCGGCCTCGCCCTGTGGGCGGATAGCGCGTCTGATCGTCCGTCGTGGGTGCGCGGCACATGGTGTGTCGACGGGGGAGTGATCCGCCGCGTCTCCGACGAAACGCAGGCTCCCTCGGTCGGTGTCATTGTGCCCGGCATGGTGGATACGCACTGCCACATCGGCTACTCGGACACCGGTTCGGTGTCCGAGGCACAGATGGTGGAGCAGGCTCGCACGACGCTCGGCAGCGGCGTGACCGTCGTACGCGACTGTGGTGTGCCGGTTGATAACTCGCCAGCGGCTCGCGCAACCGGGCTCCACCTGATCCGCTGCGGTCGCCATGTTGCGCGCCCGAAGCGCTACATGCGAGACCTACCGCTGGATGTCGATGATCAGCGAGACCTTCCCGCGGTCCTCGCGTCGATGGCGCACTCCTCCGACGGGTGGGTGAAGATCGTCGGAGACTGGATCGACCGCAGCGCCGGAGCGGACTCGGACCTCATGCCCCTGTGGGACCCCGCCGTGTTGACGGACGCCGTTGCGGCCGTTCACGAGGCCGGGGCGAGGATCGCCGTCCACGCGTTCTCTCGCCGCGTCATCGACTCGCTCATTGAGGCCGGCGTCGACGACATCGAACACGGCAGCGGTATCGATGCGGATCAGGCCAGCGAGATAGCCGCACGTGGCATCGCGGTGACGCCGACGCTGCGCCAGGTTGAGCTTTTCAAGGACTTTGCTGCCCAGGCGGGGGCGAAGTACCCCGTCTATGCGGCGACGATGCAGGGCATGTACGACGCGCGGCGCTCCCACTTCCAGATGCTCGTCGACTCTGGCGTCCTTCTCCTTATGGGAACCGACTCGGGCGGCTACCAGGAGCACGGCACGATTGCTGGCGAGCTTGACCTGTGGCTTCAGTGGGGCGCGCCCGCTGAGTTTGTGATTTATGCCGCGACGTGGGTGAGCCAGCGCTACCTCGGCTATCCCGGCCTCGTCGAGGGAGGCCCCGCTGATTTCCTCATCCTGGACGAGGATCCGAGGGACAACCCGACGATCCTCGCAAACCCCGCGCGCGTCACGGTGGGGGGAACGTCTGTGTGGGAGCGTCCGTCCGCCTGAATTCGTCTCAGTGATCGATTTAACCGATTCGCGCGACACGGCATTCGCTCCTGACTTGGGATTGAGGGGCGAAATGTGGCATAATCGCTAGCTGTACCCGGCGGTTCGTAGACCCTCTCACTGCGTGCCGTCGTGTCCCGGTCCGATGCGACCCCTGTGTTTCCCACCTCGGGACGCAAAGGTCCACACCAATCTGAAATGGAGAGACCACTCAAGTGGCAGTTCGAATTCGCCTGAAGCGCGTGGGTAAGATCCACGCCGCCCAGTACCGTGTTGTCGTCGTCGATTCGCGCAAGAAGCGTGACGGCCGCGTCATCGAAGAGGTCGGTTACTACGATCCTCAGCCCAACCCGTCGATCATCCGCATCGACTCTGAGCGTGCCCAGTACTGGCTCGGCGTTGGCGCTCAGCCTTCCGACCAGGTCCGCAAGCTGCTGGTCCTGACCGGAGACATCGCCAAGTTTAACGGCAAGGCCGACGCTGTTTCCCGCGTCATCGTCTCCGAGGCCGACAAGGCCGCCCAGGCCGAGCAGGCCATCAAGGACGCTGAGGCTGCAGCCGAGAAGTCCAAGGCCGCTGCTTCCGCCAAGAAGGCCGAGGAAGAGGCCGCTGCTGCCGCAGCCGCTGCTGAGGCTGAGGCCGGCGAGCAGGCTTCCGAAGAGGCCGCCGGAGAGGATGCCTGAGCATGCTCGCCGACGCGTTGGAGCACCTGGTCAGCGGCATCGTTGACCACCCCGAAGATGTCGAGGTGACGCCTCGTTCCATGCGACGTGGCCAGCTTCTTGAGGTTCGCGTGAACCCCGAGGATCTGGGGCGCGTCATCGGACGCGGCGGTCGGACGGCTCGCGCGCTGCGCACCGTCATGGGTGCGTTGTCCACGCGTGGCGCTGTCCGCGTTGACGTCGTCGACACGGATCGCGAGTAAGACTCGCACACGTCACGAAGGGGTCCGGCATTGCCGGGCCCCTTCGTTGTATCCTTCGGGGGAGTCCCCGTTTATCGTCAGGAGAACACATGCAGCTCACAGCCGCTATCGTCGGCCCCGCCCACGGCTTGCGAGGCGAGGTCATCGTGGACGTGCGCAGCGACGATCCCGAGGTGTTGGCACCCGGCTCGAGCCTGGACATTGCGGGAGACCAGCGCAGCCTGACTGTGCGCAGCGTTCGCGTGCACAAAGAACGCGTGCTCGCGTCGTTTGAGGAGTGCAACACTCGTGAGGATGCGGAGGCTCTGCGCGGTGCCCGCCTGCTCGTCGACGCTCATCCCGAGGAAGATGCCTGGTACCCGCATGAACTCAAGGGCCTGCAGGCGCGCACTCCGTCCGGCGATGTCCTCGGTACCGTCAGTGGACTGACCCCGGGCGCGGCTCAGGATTTGCTTCTCGTCTCCACGGACCGCGGCACTGTCATGGTTCCTTTCGTGACGGCGCTCGTTCCCACGGTCGACGTTAAGGGTGGGGTCGTTGTCATTGACGCGCCTCCCGGCTTGTTTGACGATGATGCGGTGTCGGAGCGCGAGGACGACTGACATCGTGCGCTTCGATCTCATCTCGATTTTCCCTGACTATTTTGCGCCCCTTCGCCTGTCTCTCATGGGTAAGGCGGAGGACGCCGGGCTTGTGCAGCTGCATGCACACGATCTGCGGGATTGGGCCACCGGCAAGCATCGCAGCGTCGATGACACGCCCTACGGCGGCGGCGCGGGCATGGTCATGCGTGCCGATGTGTGGGCGCGTGCCCTGGACGATGTGCTGTCCGCTGCGCTTGTCGACCGTGATGGCGAAGGTGCCCTTGCCTCGGCGCGCCGCGTCCTCGCGATTCCGACGCCCTCTGGCACACCGCTGACTCAGCCGCGCGTGGAGGACCTCGCCCGCGCCGACCAGATCATCGTCGCCTGCGGGCGCTACGAGGGCATTGACGCGCGTGTCGCCGAGTACTACCGCGGCATCGGCGTCGAGGTCGTCGAGTTCTCGATCGGTGACTACGTCCTCAACGGCGGCGAGGTCGCCGCAATGGTCCTCACCGAGGCAGTCGCGCGTCTCCTTGATGGCTTCATGGGGAACCCGGACTCCCTCGTCGAAGAGTCGCACTCGGGCGCGGGGCTCCTCGAATACCCGGTGTTCACTAAGCCGAGGGAGTTTCGCTCGCTCGAGATCCCCGAGGTGCTCCTTGGCGGCAATCACGCGGCGATTGAGCGATGGCGCCGCGACCGCGCGATTGAGAAGACGGCTCGCGTCCGCCCCGATCTTGCGCTATCGCTGGACGCTTCGTCTCTGACGGGCGATGACCGTGTAACCTTGGCCCGGTGCGGTGTTGCGTACCCGCGTGAGGGGGCGGCAGCGCCCCTGAACGTGCGCCTCGCGCTACCCGAGGACGCGACCGACGTCAGTGATCTCGCCGCGCGCACCTTTCCAGACGCATGCCCCGCCTCTCTGCCCAGCGAGGCCATCGAGGAGCATATCGCGACGCAGCTCGGGCCCGAGGTGTTCGCGGCTGCCATCGCCTCTCCCGATCAGCATCGTCTGTTTGTTGCCGAGGTCGGGGGAGGCCTCGTCGGTTACGCGCTGACCCACGTCGGCCCGGATGCGTTACCGAGCGACCTGGTGCGCCCCGGACGCGTCGAGAAAGGCAGTGCCTATCTGTCCAAGTGCTATGTCGACCAGGCGTGGCGGGGCAGCGGCGTTGCGGATGCGCTGATCGAACATGCCGTCGCAGATGCAAGAGACTTGGGGCATGACGCTGTTGTTCTCGGTACTAATCGCGGCAACAAGGCGGCGCAAGCGTTCTACAAACGCCACGGTTTCCGTAAGCGGTCGAGCCGAACCTTCGACGTGGGTGGCATACGCAACTACGACGTCGTCATGGTGCGTGATATCACCGCATAACACGGCGGAGCACTGGCATTGATGGTCTCCACTGTGGAATAATTAGTGAGATTGTGCGCGGTTCATCCTGCCGCAGGGGGACACCGAGGCGCACGATCACACGTCAAGTGAGCGGGCTCGACCCGCCCAACCAGGCGCCCCCGACCTGCGGCAGAGGCGTCAAGGAGAAGAAATGCAGAAGCTGGACGCCGTTGATGCGGCTTCGCTGCGCGATGACATCCCCTCGTTCCGAGCCGGCGACACCCTCAAGGTGCACGTCAAGGTCATCGAAGGTAACCGCTCTCGTATCCAGGTCTTCCAGGGTGTCGTGATCGCTCGTCGCGGTCACGGTGTGTCCTCCACGTTCACCATTCGCAAGGTTTCCTTCGGTGTGGGCGTTGAGCGTACCTTCCCGGTTCACGCCCCTACGATCGACCACATCGAGGTCGTCACCAAGGGTGACGTGCGTCGCGCCAAGCTCTACTACCTGCGTGAGCGTCACGGCAAGGCCGCGAAGATCAAGGAACACCGTTCCGGCAAGTCCGCCTGAGGCTTGCCAGGCATACGCCTTGGCATTTTTCACGGAAAGGCCCGACACCGTGCGCCGGTGTCGGGCCTCGCCGTATCCTGGGATGGTTGACGCTACGACAAGGAGATTGGATGACACCGACAGCAGGACCGTCGCTCGGCCCACTGCATTCGCCTTCTCTTCGGGATCGTGATCGCGCGGAGGCCCACGCTCGGCGCAATCCGCTCGTGTGGCTGCGCGAGATCCTCGTTATCATTGTCGTCGCTCTCGTGATCTCGTCGCTGCTGCGCGCCTTCATCGTTCAGGTTTTCTGGATCCCCTCACCCTCGATGCACAACACACTGGTGGAGGACGATCGCATCGCCGTCTCGCGTATCGATGCGCTGCGTTCGAACGTGCACCGCGGGGATGTCGTCGTCTTCGATGACACGCTCGGTTGGCTGGGTTCGTCGCAGTCGACATCTCCCTCAGTGCTGCGCCGCCTGGGCGAGTTCACCGGTTTCGTCCCGGGTGGTAGTGAGCAGACGCTCGTGAAGCGCGTCATCGGCGTCGGAGGCGATCGCGTGTCGTGCACCAGCGCGAACGGCAAGGTGAGTGTCAACGGAGTTGAGCTTGACGAGACCTATGTGCCCGATGGCCAGGTGCCGTGTGGCGAGCGCACTTTTGATGTCGTCGTTCCTGAGGGGCACCTGTGGGTGATGGGTGACAATCGTTCGAACTCTGCCGATTCTCGCTACCACATGGGATCGGGGCAATCTCCATACGTGCCTGTTTCCTCGGTCGTCGGTACTGTTCAGGCGGTTATCTGGCCGACGTCGCGTTGGACGACGGACATTGCGCACCGCGAGGTATTCGCGTCTGTTCCGGATGCCTCATGACGACCGCCTCGCGTGACCTTGAGGTCTCCCTCGCGCGCCGTTGGGGGATCGTTGCGGGGATGGACGAGGTGGGACGCGGGGCTCTCGCAGGCCCGGTCGCCGTGGGCGTGGCACTTATTCGTGTTGATGCCGAACAGGTTCCGGAAGGTCTCACCGACTCGAAAGCGCTTTCCGCTCGTCGACGCGAGGCTCTCGTCGACCCTGTGCGTGAATGGGCGTTGGACAGCGCAGTCGGCTACGCCTCCCCACAGGAGATTGATGACTGGGGCATCATCGCCGCGCTTCGCCTCGCGGGCCGCCGTGCTCTGGCCGAGGTCGCCAGCCACGGCCTCGTTCCGGGAGGCGTCCTGCTGGACGGCTCCCACGATTGGTTGTCCGCACCCGATGATCTGTTTGGGGCCATCGATGGACCTGACGATCCTTTTGGCGTCGATCTGCCCGTCCAGATGCAGGTGAAGGCTGACGCGTCCTGCGCGGTCGTCGCCGCAGCCTCCGTCCTTGCGAAGGTCGAACGCGACCACCTCATGCAGGAACTCGAGGATCCGGGCTACGGATGGGCATCGAACAAGGGGTACGGCTCAGCTGCGCATAACCGTGCCATCGCGGAGCTCGGCGTGTCTGATCAGCACCGTCGCTCGTGGAAGATGCCGACGCAGGCCACAAAGTAGGGCGCGCCGGGGTGGCGTTACCCAGCGTGGCGCTCGGCCCGGCATGATGGTTGCGTGAGCGAAGAAATCGAAGGTTACGAAAACAATCTGGAGCTGGAACTCTTCAAGGAGTACCGCGACGTCATCGGGTTGTTCAAGTACGTCGTGGAGACCGAGAGGCGTTTCTACCTGTGCAACCACGTTGACGTGCAGGCGCGCCCGGTCGGTGGCGACGTCTTTTTCGAGCTGACGCTTTCCGACGCGTGGGTGTGGGACATCTACCGCTCGTCGCGCTTCGTGCGTTCGGTGCGCGTCATCACCTACAAGGATGTCAACGTCGAGGAGCTTTCCAAGCCGGAGCTCGACATCCCATAGTCGCGATCGCCCGGTCCTGGGTTATCCACAGGCCAATTTGCGAACCGCTCCCTATCCACAGGGGGCGGTTTTCGCATTGTGGAACGCAGTGGGTCGGGCGCACTGTGGGTGCGGAGGTGATCCGTGATGGGATGCTCAACACGGCCCGATCGTCGGGCCTTGGGTGCTGCGGGCGAATATACCGCGCGGCTGGCACTCGAAGAGGAAGGCCTGCGCCTTCTTGACACCAACTGGCGCGATGGTCGTCGGGGCGAGCTCGATATCATCGCTCGCGACGAGACCGACCCGTTGCGTTCGTGGACCGTGATCGTGGAGGTGCGTACCAGGGTGGGGCGTCGAAAGGGCAGTGCGCTCGCTTCGGTCGACCATCGCAAGGTGTCGCGACTTCGAGCTCTAACGGGTGCGTGGTGCAGGGCTCACGGTCACCTTGCTTCGCGTGTACGTATCGACGTTGTTGCTATCACGGTGGACGCGCGGACGTTGGGGTCGTGGCCGGGTTCCATGGACGAGGTCGTGGATCTTCGCACTCTGGGGGCGCAGGTTGTGTGGTTGCGGGGTGTGCAATGAGAGGCCCGGGGCTTGCACGCACGTATTCCATGAGCATCGTCGGCATTGAGGGACACCTGGTTGACGTGGAGACGTACGCGGGGTCGGGCCTCGTGGCGTTGACGCTCGTTGGCTTGCTCGACACGTCCGTGCGCGAGGCCCGCGATCGCGTGCGCGCTGCGTTTGAGTCGTGCGGCTTGGACGTGTTGGACCAACGCATCACCGTGAATCTGTCCCCGGCAGGCATTCCGAAGTCCGGGTCGGCTTTCGATCTGTCGATCGCGGCTTCCATCGCTCTGGCCACAGGCCTCGTGTCGCCCGTGGCGTTTGAAGATACGGTCCTCGTTGGTGAACTTGCGTTGGATGGGAGTATCCAGCCGGTGCGCGGGGTGCTGCCGGCTGTCCTGGCCGCGCGTGCGCGGGGTGTACGCCGCGTCATCGTGCCGTCGGCATGTGCCCAGGAAGCGCGTCTCGTCACCGGCATTGACGTGCTTGACTTCGCGCATTTGGCGGACCTGATTGCGTGGGCGGGGGGAGAAGCCGAAAAGGCTCCGTTCCACGGGAGGATGGGCATCCGCGGCGAGGGGGACAGCAACCATGACCCAACGTTCGTAGACATGGCTGACGTGCGCGGTCAGCCTGAAGCAATCGCGGCGATGGAAGTTGCAGCCGCCGGTGGGCACCACGTGTTTCTTCTGGGCGAGCCCGGATCCGGCAAGACGATGCTTGCGTCCCGACTCCCCACGATACTTCCAGATCTCGACGCTGACACCGCTCTCGTGACGACCTCGTTGCATTCGGTGGCGGGCCTGTTACCATCCTCGATATCGCTGATGACACGGCCACCGTTCCAAGCCCCGCACCACTCGGTGACCATGCCGGCGCTAATCGGTGGCGGCACGCGCACACTCGTCCCAGGCGCGGCGTCGCTGGCGCACGGAGGAATTCTCTTTCTCGACGAGGCCGCGGAATTCGCTCCCTCCGTCCTTGATTCCTTGCGTGAACCCCTTGAATCGGGTGTCATCCATGTGCACCGCTCCGGCGTTCAGGCGCGTTATCCCGCTGCATTCCAACTCGTGATGGCATCCAATCCCTGCCCGTGTGGAGGCGGTCGTGGTGGACGTCGGTGCACCTGTTCGTCGATCAATCGACGCAGGTACCTTGCGCGTCTGTCCGGGCCGTTGCTGGATCGAATGGACATCCGCATCGACGTGCATACCCCCACCCGGGCTGATCTAGCGGCGACGCATACGGACGACTCCGCTTCGATACGACAGCGCGTGATTGAAGCGCGAGCGAGAGCGCGCAAGCGGCTTGAGGACACGCCGTGGACCATGAACGCACAACTTCCGGGGGCGTGGCTGCGCCACCACTCGGGCATCGATGCCTCGCTCGTTCATGAACTCGATCGGCTCGTCGATTCCGGGCACTCGTCCATGCGAGGGATCGACCGGATGCTACGGCTGGCATGGACGCTGGCTGATCTCGAGGCTGCGCCTCGACCAACTTTCGACCACATCGTTGCAGCACAGCAGCTGCGGAACGGAGCGGACCACTATGAATGAGACAGAACAATGGGAGGCCGCCTGGTGGTCTGCCGTCGCCGAGCCGGCCGATCCGTGCGCACGCGTTCTTCGTCAGGCATTAGGGGATCGAGAGGCGCGTGCGTGGCTGATTGGCAGCTGGTCGGCACCGCCGTCGTCTCTTCGTCGTGACCCAAGGATCGACTGGCGCGCTCAGTGGAACCGGTGGAGGCAGCGCGCTCTCTCGGTCGATATCGACATTGAGCTTTCGCGCGTCACTCATGCGGGTGGCGGATTCATGACGCCTGGCGATCCTCGCTGGCCTGAGCACCTTGCGTGCCTTGGGGAGGAGGAGCCGATGGGGTTGTGGTTTCTAGGCGACCTGCCCGAGGCACCGCGTGCGAACAGTCATCTGTCGATCGTGGGTGCTCGCGCCTCAACCGGGGCGGGAAACAGGTGTGCACGCAATATGGCGGCATTCGTCGCTGCGGCAGGGGTGACGGTGGTGTCCGGGGGAGCAATCGGCATTGATATTGAGGCTCATCGCGGGGCCCTGTCCGCGCGTGGGCGCACGATTTGCATCCTCGCTGGCGGTGTGTGCAATCCCTACCCTGCGTGCCACGGCAGCGACTTCCGGGCCGTCATTGATGGCGGGGGTGCCCTCATCTCCGAAGTTCCGCCGACCGCCAGGCCAGCGAAGTGGCGTTTCTTGACGCGAAACCGCCTGATCGCAGCATGGAGCGGGGCGACTGTGGTCGTCGAGGCCGGAGCGCGCTCAGGTGCCCTTGCTACGGCGCGCCGTGCCATGGAGTACGGACGTGAGTTGGGTGCTGTTCCTGGGGCGGTCGAGGCGCCGATGTCGGTCGGCTGCCTCGAGCTCGCGCGCAACGGAGCGACGATCATCCGCGACGGACGCGACGCCCTCGAACTCGTTCGTCCCGTCTGCACCGACGGCACCGAGCCCCTCTTCGGCATGCCCGTCGACGAGGACCATGGCGTCGATGCTCTGGAGCCCACCCAGCGTCGGGTGTGGGAGGCGCTTCCCAGGAGTGCTCCCGCATCGGTTGAAGCGATCTGCGTCGCTGCAGCTCTGTCGCGCGACGAAGTCAGCCACGCGCTCATGGATCTGTCGGTTGCTGGCTTAGTGTCGGGCTCGACGCGTGGCTGGACGCGAACAGGCGCAGGCAGATCGTAGGATAGGCGGTATGACACGCAACGTGGGGGAGCGCTGGGAAGAGTACCTGCGCCTGGGGCGGCGGATGAGCCCCCACACCGTTGCCGCCTACCTCGGGGACTTCCACTCGCTCATGGAGTTTCTCTCGCTTGGCACCGATGCGACCCCTGAGCAGCTACGAGAGGCGTTGACGCAACGCGCTGTGCGATCTTGGCTTGCTCGCACCCTCGCGGACGGGGGAGCGCGCTCGACAATCGCGCGCCACACCGCCGCAATTCGCAACTTCACCGCGTGGGCGGTGCGTGAAGGGATCCTGACGAGCGACCCCGCGGCGCTGCTGTCGTCCCCGCGCGGGGACCAGCGTCTGCCGTCTCCGCTCGACGAATCCGATGCGAGGGTGCTTCTCAATGCTGCGCGGGATGAGGCTGCGGCGGGAGGAGCCTCCCAGATTCGCAATTGGGCGATCCTCGAACTCACGTATGCCTGCGGGCTTCGCGTCTCCGAAGTGTGCGGCCTCGACATCTCATCCCTGAACCGCGAGTCCCTGACCGTGCGCGTCCTCGGCAAAGGAGACAAAGAACGGGTGGTTCCCTACGGGCCTCCCGCTGCCGACGCCCTCGACCATTGGCTGGTTCGAGGCCGTCCCCAATTGGCCGGGGAGCGCAGCGGCCACGCGCTCTTTCTGGGGGATAAGGGCGGTCGCATCGATCCGCGAATCGTACGTTCGATGGTGCATAAGATGGCAGCGCGAGCAGGCGTGCACGACATCGCGCCACACGGACTCCGACATTCCACGGCGACACACCTGCTACAGGGGGGAGCCGACCTGCGCGCTGTCCAGGAGATGCTCGGCCACTCATCGCTGTCGACCACCCAGCGCTACACCCACGTCGATACCGCCCGCCTGAGCGCGATCTACCAGCGGGCACACCCGCGCGCCTAGGATCCGCGGGCGGGTATCTGCCGGCTCGAACGTTGATCGCCGTCCGTGTCCGGCAATGTGGGCGTGGCTACCGCGCCGACGCACCGTCCCAGGGGAGAAGCCGCGGGTGCCCCAGTGTCATACGTATCGGATCGATGTACGTACGCCTGCCGGTCTTCGCGCCCCAGTGCAGCGTGGGTGAATCCCCTTCGACGACGCCGATGACGTCCCCTTTCTCGACACGATCACCAACAGCAACGGATGGTGTCACGGGCAGATACGTCGACCAGACGACTCCATCACCGACGTCGTGACGAATCGAAATGACGCCCCGCCCCGCGATGGGGCCCGCGACGGTCACGGTCCCCGATGCGCACGCGTACACCGGAGATGGTGCTGGATACTGCAACGTCACTCCGCGACGCCCGGGCAGCCAGTCGTGGGTGGGCGGAGCGAATCCCGCGACGACGGGCACCGGCTGCCCCGTGGGCCACTGCCAGCGCTCGCGGTGCGGGGTTGCTACGCCCGGCGGTGTCGCGATGATGAGCAGTGCGCCGACGAAGGCAGTGATGAGTGACAGCGCGGCGAAGCGGGTGCGGTGGGGGATTGCGCAGGTCATGACATCAGCGTGCGTGGCAATGGTGTTTCGGTCTAGTCGCCCGGCGTCGGTTGTGGATACTGCCATGACGCGACATACCCCTGTGGATAACCGGGGACGACGGCGTGTTGGTGCGGGGCTGCCCCGGCCTCGTCCATGGCGCATCCAGTAGGCAACGTCTCATCCCACTGGCTTCGGACATGTGCGCATTTGTGAGGTAAGATGGCCGGGCACTTGCCCTGTGCAGGTGACTTCGCGTGCCATTATCGCGTCCCACGGGAAACCGATCGGGGAGCGAGGCGCGGCGGCTTCGGTCCCTTCGGGGATGGTCGCCGGTCGTGGCACCAGGGTGCGCAACGCGCACAGCAAACCGATAACCCCGGGGGAAACCCCACTGATCACTCGCGACTTGCGGGGAAAGGACGAACCATGGCAATCGTTACCATGCGTCAGCTCCTCGAGTCCGGTGTCCACTTCGGCCACCAGACTCGCCGTTGGAACCCGAAGATGAAGCGCTTCATCCTCACCGAGCGTAACGGCATTTACATCATCGACCTGCAGCAGACCATTGCTGACATCGACATCGCTTTCGACTTCGTGAAGCAGACCGTCGCCCACGGCGGCACCCTGCTCTTCGTCGGCACCAAGAAGCAGGCCCAGGAAGCCGTGGCCGAGCAGGCCCAGCGCGTCGGCATGCCCTACGTGAACCACCGTTGGCTCGGCGGCATGCTCACCAACTTCTCGACCGTTGCCAGCCGTCTGCAGCGCCTGAAGGAACTCGAGCAGATCGACTTCGACGATGTGGCCTCCTCCGGTCACACCAAGAAGGAACTGCTCATGATGCGCCGCGAGAAGGACAAGCTCTCGCGCACCCTGGGTGGCATCCGCGACATGACCAAGGTTCCCTCGGCCGTGTGGATCGTCGACCCCAAGAAGGAGCACCTCGCGGTCTCCGAGGCTCGCAAGCTGCGTATCCCGATCGTCGCCATCCTCGACACCAACGCGGATCCGGATGAGGTTGACTACCGCATCCCCGGCAACGATGACGCCATCCGCGCCGTCGCGCTGCTGACCCGCGTGATCGCCGACGCCGTCGCCGAGGGCCTGATCGCTCGCTCCGACGTCCGCAAGGGCAAGGGCGACGAGGCCGTCGCTGAGCCGCTGGCTGAGTGGGAGCGCGAGCTCCTCGAAGGCGAGATCCAGGCTGACGAGGCCGTTGCGGCCGAGGTCGCCGAAGAGTCCGCCACCAAGCAGGACTGAACTTTTTACTGAGAGGAATCATCCGATGGCGAATTTCACCGCTGCAGATGTGAAGGCGCTGCGTGAGCAGACCGGCGCCGGCATGATGGATGTCAAGAAGGCTCTGACCGAGGCCGACGGCGACGCTGAGAATGCTCTCGAGATCATCCGCCTGAAGGGCCTGAAGTCCCTGTCCAAGCGCGAGGGTCGCCAGGCCTCCGCTGGCCTGCTGGCCGCGCAGACCGACGGCACCGTCGGCGTGCTGGTCGAGGTCAACTCCGAGACCGACTTCGTTGCCAAGAACCAGAAGTTCATCGACTTCTCCAACGAGGTTCTGGCCGCCGCCGTTGCCTCCAAGGCAGCCGATCTGGACGCGCTGCTCGCTTCCCCCATGGGTGAGGGCACCGTCAAGGACCGCCTTGACGCCTTCGCCGCTATCATCGGCGAGAAGCTGCAGGTTGGCCGCATCGTGCGTGTTGAGGGCGAGAACGTCGACCTCTACCTGCACCAGACCAACCCCGACCTGCCCCCGCAGGTTGGCGTCTTCGTCGTCACCGACGCCGCCGGCAAGTCTGTTGCCCACGACATCGCGATGCACGTTGCCGCCTACATGCCCGCCTACCTTGATCGCGATTCGATCCCGGCCGACGTGCTCGACAAGGAGCGCGCCACCCTCGAGAAGATCACGCTCGAGGAAGGCAAGCCCGCCAACATCGTTCCCAAGATCGTTGAGGGCCGCCTGAACGCGTTCTACAAGGACAACTGCCTCGTTGACCAGGCCTTTGCGCGTGACCCCTCGAAGTCCGTCGCTCAGGTCCTCAAGGAGGCCGGTGCCACGGTCACCAACTTCGTGCGCGTGCACGTCGGTGCCTGATCTGGCCACGTCGTCAGCTTGCTGACAAATGGGAGCGGTCCCGCCGAACGGCGGGGCCGCTCCCCTTTTACCAGGTAGTATGGTTGTTAACCGTTCCGCCCTTCCCGGGCCGTTACAAAGGAGAAGCGTCATGTCGACGAACCGCCGCGTTTTGCTCAAGCTGTCCGGAGAGGCATTCGGGGGTGGATCGATCGGTTTGGACCCCAAGGTTGTCCGCAACATCGCGGAGCAGGTCGCGACGGCCGTGCGCGAGGGCGTCCAGGTGGCGATCGTCGTCGGTGGTGGCAACTTCTTCCGCGGTGCGCAGCTCGCCCGAGAGGGGCTTGAGCGCTCGCGTGCTGACTACATGGGTATGCTGGGCACCGTTATGAACGCGCTTGCACTCCAGGACTTTATCGACCAGTCCGGCGTTCCTGCCCGCGTGCAGACGGCTATTACGATGGCTCAGGTTGCCGAGCCCTACCTGCCGCTTCGAGCGATTCGTCACCTGGAAAAGGGCCGCGTCGTCGTTTTCGGCGCCGGCGCGGGCCTGCCGTACTTCTCGACGGACACGGTGTCCGCTCAGCGTGCCCTCGAGATCCACTGCGACGAACTTCTCGTCGCAAAGAACGGCGTGGATGGCGTGTACGACGACGATCCGAATAAGAACCCCGATGCTCACCGCTTCGATACCCTGACGTATTCCGAGGCTCTGCGACGCGATCTCAAGGTGATTGACGGTTCGGCGCTGGCCCTGTGCCGCGACAACGGGCTGACTACGCGCATCTTTGGCATGGGTGGCGATGGCACCGTGACCCGCGCGCTGATGGGCGATGAAATCGGTACCCTAGTGACGGCGTGATATAACCTTCACAGACCACTGACTTAAAGGAGCACATAGTGATCGACGATATTCTCCTCGAGGCCGAGGAAAAGATGGACAAGGCCGTGGAAGCGGCCAGCCACGAGTTTTCGAACATTCGTACCGGACGCGCGACGTCCTCGATGTTCGACCAGCTCCTGGTGGACTACTACGGCGCTCCGACGCCGATGCAGCAGCTTGCTAGCTTCCAGATTCCCGAGGCCCGTACCGTCCTGATTTCCCCCTTCGATCGCACCGCGACGCAGGAGATTATTCGTACTCTGCGCGAGTCGGACCTCGGTGTGAACCCGACCGACGATGGCAACGTCGTGCGCGTCGTTCTGCCCGCGCTGACTGAGGAGCGCCGTAAGGAGTACGTCAAGCAGGCCAAGAGCAAGGCGGAGGACGGTCGTGTGTCCGTGCGCGGCGTGCGCCGTAAGGCGAAGGACCAGCTCGACCGCCTGAAGAAGGACGGCGAGGCCTCTGAGGATGACGTCGAGCGCGCAGAAAAGCAGCTTGATGCACTGACGAAGGCCCACACCGAGCAGATCGACAAGATGCTCGCGACGAAGGAAAGTGAACTGCTGACGATCTGATGGCGTCGACGGATCGTTCACTTCTCGCCCGAGTCTTCTCCCCGGGCCCCACTCGCGACAATCATCCCGCGGGTGGGGCAACGGGGAAGGCCGGGCGTAATCTTCCGCAGGCGATCACGACAGCTGTTGTCCTGATCGCTGCGGTCGCCATTCCTCTGTTTACGTCGCTGACCGCGTTTGTTGGCGTTATTGCCTTCGTGTGCCTGGTCGGAATCTGGGAACTTGCGGGTGCTTTTGCTCGCATGGGTATTACTCTGACGGTCACACCTCTGTATGTCGGCGCTATCGGCATGGTGACCTGCGCGTGGTGGCTGGGCACAGAGGGCATGCTCTTCGCCCTGTACATCACCGTGTTCGTCTGCGCGGCGTGGAGACTCCTTGATCGTCGTCACGAGTCCCGGATGAGCGACGTTGTATCCTCAACGTTCGCAGCTGTCTACGTGCCGTTCCTGGCCTCGTTCGTGGTGCTCATGATGGCGGCGTGGCACAACGCCTGGGTGTTCGTCGTCTTCGAGCTGATGGTCATCGCTAACGACACCGGAGGCTGGGCCGCCGGTGTCATGTTCGGCAAGCATCCCATGGCTCCGGCCCTGTCCCCGAAGAAGTCGTGGGAAGGCTTTGCAGGATCCGCCCTGACGGCCATCGCCGTCGGTGTTGTCGGTCTGTGGTTGCTGGGAGCTTCCTGGTGGTGGGGTGTCGTTGCCGGTATCTCGATTGCCTTTGTGGGTACGATGGGCGACCTGACCGAGTCTCTCATCAAGCGTGAGGCCGGCTTGAAAGACATGTCGCAGATCCTGCCGGGCCACGGCGGCGTTCTCGACCGAGTGGATGCGCTGCTCATGAGCGCGCCGGTTGCCTACTTTATTTTTGCGTGGGCGCTGCCGGGTATTTCTTGGGAGTCAAGTCATTGAGCCAATCAACGAAGGGGCCGCGCGGGGCGCAGGCGCGAACGCCGAACGCCTACGGTGTGTCGGACCTTCAGCGTCGCAGCCCGCGCCGTGAGGTCCGTCCGACCGATCAGCCGCCGGAGGGAGCGACGCATAAGGACGCTAAGCCGGTCCTGTCGTTCACCGCGAAGCGGCGCGGCAAGGCACCTTCGCACCTCGCAGATCTGGATGCTGCGGGCCGTAAGCAGGTGCTCAAGGACCTGGGGCTACCCGCTTTCCGCGCCGATCAGTTGTCGCGTCATTACTTCACGCATTTTGAAGCCGATCCAGCGAACATGAGCGATATCCCCGCCCGGATGCGCGACGCGGTGTCGGAGGCGCTCCTTCCGAACCTCGTGACCAAGGTCGTGTCGCTGGAAGCCGACGGCGGGCGCACGATCAAGGATCTGTGGCGTCTGTACGACGGTGCACAGGTCGAGTCGGTCCTCATGCGTTACCCTCAGCGCACCACGCTGTGCGTCTCATCGCAGGCGGGCTGCGGCATGGCCTGTCCGTTCTGCGCGACGGGACAGATGGGCCTGACTCGTAACCTCTCGACGGCGGAGATCGTCGACCAGGTTCGCGAGGCCCAGGCGTCGTGCCGAGACGGAAAGCTCGCCGGCGGGCCCACGAAGCTCTCGAACGTGGTCTTCATGGGCATGGGCGAGCCCCTCGCGAACTACAAGACGGTTGTCGCCGCGCTTCACCGTTTGATTGATCCGGCACCCGAGGGCTTCGGTATGAGTGCCCGCAACATCACCGTGTCCACGGTGGGCCTCGTTCCCGCGATCAAGAAACTGGCGGGGGAGGGGATGCCGGTGACGCTCGCGGTCTCGCTCCATGCGCCCGACGACGATCTTCGTGACGAGCTGATTCCGATCAACTCGCGGTGGAAGGTCGGTGAGCTCCTCGATGCGGCGCGCGGCTACTTCCTCGCGACGGGTCGGCGGGTGTCGATTGAGTACGCCCTCATCAAGGATATGAACGATCAGGAATGGCGTGCGCAGTTGCTGGCCGATGAGCTGAACAAGCGTGGTCACGGGTGGGTGCACGTCAACCCTATTCCCCTGAACCCGACGCCCGGATCCATTTGGACGGCATCGACGCGGGCCGCTCAGGAGGCCTTCGTCAAGCGTTTGCAGGACAATGGCATCGCGACGTCGATTCGCGATACCCGCGGCTCCGATATTGACGGTGCGTGCGGACAGCTGGCGACGGCGGTTGCTGACGGTAAACGCCCGGTCGGAGAGGTGCGCGCGTGATCAGGACTGATTTTTCTCGCAGTTTCTTGTCCATGGGCTACGACGTGAGTGAGGTCTTGACGTTTCTCGCGGACGTCGAGCGTACGCTGACGGGCGAGGAGACGGATCCTGAGAAGCGCGTGACGGCGCAGGAGGCTCTGGATGTGGAGTTTTCTGTGAAGCTGCGCGGCTTCAATGATGAGGAAGTCGACGCAGAGATCGACCGGCTCATTGAGATGTTGCGTCAGGCCGAGCGCAGGCACGTGGCACGGCGTGAGAATCGTGCGGGCAGTGACGTTCACGATGGGGTGCTTACGGGTGGGGAGCCGACTACCGCTTCCTTTGAGTATGCTGATTTCGGTACGCCCGAAGCCGTCGATCAGATTCTTCGTTCCATGACACAGGAAAAGGAGCAGTCATGACTGAGTTTCCTAGGGTTGGTCTCTTCTCGAAGGGCTACGACTGCGCACAGGTCGATGCGTTCTTCGAAGATGCGCGCCGCGCCTACGAGGGTGGCGTTCCCCCGGAGCAGTTCAGCTCCGAGCAGGTGCGTCTGGCGACCTTTGAGCTGAAGAATCGCGGCTACAACATTGATGCTGTTGACGGTGCGATGAACCGCCTGGAGGCTGCTTTCGTCAACCGTGATCGAGCGGATTCCGTCGCAGCCGAGGGCGAGGCAGCGTGGTACGACCGCGTCGCCGACCGCGCGACGACCCTGTACCCGCGTTTGCAGCGTCCCCGCGGCGAGCGTTTCGCACACCCGACGTCGGGACGCGGCTACTCCTGCGAGGAAGTCGATGACTTGCTGGATCGTATCGCAGCGTACTTCGACGAGGCCGGGGAGCTGACCGCTGACGAGATTCGTCTGTCGACCTTCCGTCCTAAGCGCGGCAAGAAGGCCTACATGGAGGGCCCCGTAGACGCCTACCTCGGGCGTGCTGTCGAAATTCTGCTTGCGGTTGACTGATGCCCGTGTCGGTGGAGGAGCACACGCCCACGATTCCCGTTGTCCTGCTTGGTTCGACGGGTTCGATTGGTACTCAGGCGTGTGAGGTGATTGAGTCGCACCGTGGGCGTTTCGACGTCTTTGGTTTGAGTGCCGGCGGTGCATCGATCACTGAGCTTGCTGTGCAGATCGTCGCGTTGAGTCCCGCGTACGTAGGCGTGGCTCGCGATGTTCGCGAGGAGCTGGCGGCCGCCGTGGAGTCGATGGGCGGCACGTGCCCGGAGGTTTTCGTCGGCGAGAACGCGTCCGTCGAGGTCGTGTGCGCGTCGGTGGAACGTGCTGTGCAGTTGTACCCGAGCGCGACGCCGGTCGTGCTCAATGGGATCACGGGCGGCGTGGGCCTGTCGTCGACGCTCGCGGCTTTGAAGTGTGGTGCCCGCCTGGCGCTGGCGAATAAGGAGTCGCTGGTCGTCGGTGGCGCGCTGGTGAAGAACGCGATGCGTTTTCCCGGCCAGATTGTTCCGGTGGATTCCGAGCACTCCGCGATCGCTCAGGCGTTGGCCTCGGGCGTGCACGAACGCGGTCTGACCTCTCCGGTTGTCTCAGGCCGGTCCGAGGTCGCTGACCTGGTTCTCACCGCTTCGGGAGGCCCGTTCCGCGGTCGCAGGCGCGAGGAGCTGCGCGGCGTGCGCGCCGAGCAGGCGTTGGCTCATCCCACGTGGCAGATGGGTCCCGTCGTCACGATTAACTCTTCGACGCTGATCAATAAGGGCTTGGAACTGATCGAGGCTCACCTGCTCTTCGATGTGGCACCTGAGCACATCGTCGCGACCGTTCACCCGCAGTCGATCGTGCACTCGATGGTGACGTGGTGTGACGGTGCGACGACGCTTCAGGCGTCGCCGCCGGACATGCGCTTGCCGATCGCGCTCGGTCTGACGTGGCCCGAGCGTCTGGCGGATGTTGAGAATCCCCTGACGTGGGCGTCGGCCTCCGAATGGACGTTTGAGCCAGTGGATAATGAGACGTTCCCCGCGATCAACCTCGCCCGCTTCGCGGTCGCGGCCTCTGCGACGCATCCCGCGGTCCTCAACGCCGCGAACGAGGTGTTGGTCGATGCGTTTATTGCTGGGGAGGTGCCGTGGCTCGCGATTGTGGACACGGTGTCAAGGGTCGTACATGAACACGAAGGCGTCGCGCACCCCTCGTTGGAAGATATTGTGGTCGCGCAGCGCTGGGCTGATCAGCGAGCACGCGAGATTGTTCGCGCCGGCCAGTGGAAGGATATGTGAGAGTGGGCTCAATCGTCGGTATCGTCGTTGTCGTTATCGGAATCTTGGCGTCGGTTGCCTTGCATGAGGTGGGGCATATGCTCCCCGCGAAGAAGTTCGGGGTGCTGGTCCCCGACTACTCGGTGGGTTTCGGACCTGCGCTCTGGAAGAAGAAGATCGGCGACACGACGTATGCTCTGCGCGCCATTTTGCTGGGTGGCTACGTCAAGATCGTCGGCATGTACGCACCCGCGCGCCCGGGCACGCGCCTCGTAGGACGCGGCGGTAAGCCGACTCTCGCCCAGGAGGCGCGCGAGGCCTCGGCCGAGGAGATTCCGCAGGGCCAGGAACACCGCGCGTTTTACCGCCTGAGCGCCCCGAAGAAGATCGTGGTCATGCTCGGTGGTCCGCTCATGAATCTGCTGATCTGCATCGTGTTGTCGGCGGTGACGATGATCGGCATCGGCGCTCCCACGGCCTCGCGCACGATTGCGGACGTCCCGGCCACGATCACGAGCGCTTCCGGTGAGGTTGCTTCTCCCGCCTACGAGGCCGGGGTTCGTCCCGGGGACACGGTTCTCGCGTGGAATGGGCAGCCGGTTGCCACCTTCGCGCAGCTGCAGCGCGCGGTTGGGGCCACGCCGGAGGGGGAGTCTGCCGTTCTGACGGTCGAGCGCGACGGCACCACCGTGGACCTGACGGTCTCTCCGGTGACGGGTGCCCAGGGTGCCCGCATTGTCGGTGTGACTGCGGGGTACGAGTACGTGTCTGCGTCGCCTGCCGATGTGGCAGCTGCGAACTGGCAGATGTTTAAGGGCACGACGGCGGTTGTGACCCGGCTGCCCCAGGCAGTGTGGCAGGTCGGTCGCTCCGTGTTCACCGACGAAAAGCGTGACTCTTCGGGCGTCGTGTCCGTTGTGGGCGTGGGGCGCCTGGCCGGTGAGGTGACGGGTGATTCGCAGGCGCTGGGTCTGCGCGACACGCGTCAGGTTGTCGCCGTACTGCTGAGCCTCCTGGCCTCGCTCAACATGGCGCTCTTCGTCTTTAACTTGATCCCGTTGCCGCCCCTGGATGGTGGGCATATTCTCGGGGCGATTTACGAGGGCGTGCGTCGATTGGTTGCACGCGTGCGCGGGGCGGAGGATCCCGGACCGGCGGACACGGCTCGCCTCGTTCCCGTTACCTGGGTTGTTGGCGGTTTGCTCGTCGCAATGAGCGTCATTTTGATCGTTGCCGACATCGTGAAGCCGGTGTCGCTCGGCTGAGCGCCGGCACGTCACACACATCTGCCCTGAAAAGCGACTCTGACCACGCGTTCGTGGTCCGTGTGGGAAGGAAGGCCACTGTGCGCGATAATGACACGGTGAGTGAAATCAATCTTGGTATGCCCGAAGTCGCGGCGTCGCCGTTCCCGCGCAAGCAGACGCGTCGCATCATGGTGGGCGACGTTCCGGTGGGCGGCGGCGCTCCAGTCTCCGTCCAGTCCATGACGACGACGAAGACGCACGACATAGGTGCGACGCTCCAGCAGATCGCCGAGCTGACGGCCGCCGGCTGCGACATCGTTCGCGTCGCCTGCCCGACGGATAAGGACGCGGACGCGCTGCCGATCATCGCCAAGCAGTCGCGCATCCCGGTGATTGCCGACATTCACTTCAAGCCGAAGTACGTCTTCCAGGCTATCGAGGCCGGTTGCGGCGCGGTGCGCGTGAACCCGGGCAATATCCGGAAGTTCGACGACCAGGTGAAGGACATCTGCAAGGCCGCCTCCGACCACGGCGTCTCACTGCGCATCGGCGTGAACGCCGGATCGCTCGATCCTCGTCTGCTGAAGAAGTACGGCCGCGCCACGCCCGAAGCGCTCGTCGAGTCCGCGATCTGGGAAGCCTCGCTGTTCGAGGAGAACGACTTCCACGACTTCAAGATCTCGGTGAAGCACCACGACGTGCTGACCATGATCCAGGCCTACCGGATGCTCTCCGAGGCAGGGGACTGGCCCCTGCACCTGGGCGTCACCGAGGCCGGCCCCGCCTTCCAGGGCACCATTAAGTCCGTCTCCGCTTTCTCGGTGCTCCTTGCCGAGGGCATCGGCGACACGATCCGCGTCTCCCTGTCCGCTCCTCCTGTCGAAGAGATCAAGGTGGGCACGAAGATGCTGGAATTCATGGGCCTGCGCGAAAAGACTCTCGAGATCGTCTCGTGCCCCTCGTGTGGCCGCGCCCAGGTGGACGTGTGGACGCTCGCTGAAAACGTCACCGAGGGACTCAAGGACCTGACGGTCCCGCTGCGTGTGGCCGTGATGGGCTGCGTCGTCAACGGCCCTGGTGAGGCCCGCGAAGCCGACCTGGGTGTCGCCTCCGGCAACGGCAAGGGACAGATCTTCATTCGCGGCGAGGTCGTTGAGACCGTCCCCGAAGACCAGATCGTTGAGACCCTCATTCGCCGCGCGAACGCCCTCGCCGAGGAGCTGGGCCTGGAGCCCGGTTCCGGCGCCGTTGAGGTCGCCCCGATCACCGCCCCGGACGTCAAGCTCCCGGGCATCGACTTCTGAGTTGTTGATAAGGACCACACGCATGCGTATTCGCACCCTTGCCTGCCTGTCTCTCGTCGCCGGCGCGTGCGCCGTTGCGGCAACCGGTTTCCCCCGTCGTATCGGCCTGACAGCGTCCCAGGCGGACGTGTCGCTCCCGGGTGACCTCATCCTGCCCGGCGCGAACGTCGTGGTTGATCGCGGCATCGCTATCGATGCGCCCGCGTCCGTCGTGTGGGACGTCCTCGGCCACGTGTTCGAGCCGGAGGACGAGTCCACGATCATCGACATTGAGGACGGGGACCACATTCTCATGCGCGTTGCGCCTCCGGCAGCCCCCGAAGGAGCCGAGGCCTCGGGCACGTGCGTCATCGCCCTGCTGCCGCTGTCGCCCTCGCGCACGCTCCTGCATATCCGTGAACGTCACGAGGCGCGCGGACGCGACCGCGCACTCGCGTGGGCGGGCGTCGCAGCCGAGTCGGCGTCGTCGCTGTCGATGCTGCGCGATCTGCGCGATGCGTGCGTCGGCGGGCTCGTCGATGCCTGATTAGTCTCGTTCCCGCCGTTTCGGTTGGACATTAATCCCCGTTGGTGTTGTAGTATCGCCCTGTACGCAACGCCAACGGGGATGTTGCATTGTCCGAAGGAGGGACGCATGGTCGCACACTCCACCGCCGTCATCGTACTGGTCGGTCTCGTCATCGCATCCGTGTGGGCGTGGGCCTGGCTCGGTTTTGGCGCGAGCGCTCGTCGTATGGCAGTGCGCCTGGAGATTGGCGGCGGAAGCGCGGCTGGTGAGATGTCCGCGCTCGTGTGGCCCCTCATGCCTTTCCTGTCCCTCCTGTGGTTCCTGACCGCGGACCTGATGGCCCGCGAGGCCTCCGGCTTCGATACGGCAGGCCCCTGCACGCTCATCGCGCTCGTTCTTGCTGCGATGGTGGGCGTCGCCGTGCGCACCCTGTACCTGGGAGGGCTTCCCGCATGGGCATACCCGGGCTGGATGGCTCGCCGCTACTACGCGTCGCACCCGGGTGCCCGTGAGCGTGAGCTTGGCACCCGCGCGGTCATCTGAGGGCCACACCGACGCCTCGATGAGGGGCTCATCGGCTGTGCCGGTGGCCCCAGGGCCTTTGCGTGCCGTACTCTTGGAGTATGCTCCGAAATCTCTCGACTTTCTTCCTGCGAACCCTGCGTGAAGACCCGGCCGATGCCGAGGTCAATTCGCACAAGCTTCTGGTGCGTGCCGGCTACATTCGTCGCTCCGCGCCCGGCATCTACACGTGGCTGCCCCTCGGCCTGCGCACCCTGCGCAAGATCGAGGACATCGTCCGCGAGGAGATGGATGCGATGGGCGCTCAGGAAGTTCACTTCCCGGGCTTGATTCCCGCCGAACCCTACAAGGCGACGAACCGCTGGGAAGAGTACGGCCCAACGCTGTTCAAGCTCAACGATCGTAAGGGCGGCGACTACCTGCTTGCCCCCACGCACGAGGAAATGTTCACCCTGCTGGTGAAGGATATGTACTCCTCGTACAAGGACCTGCCCGTCACGCTGTACCAGATTCAGACGAAGTACCGCGACGAGGCCCGCCCGCGCGCCGGTCTGATCCGCGGCCGTGAGTTCGTCATGAAGGACGCCTACTCGTTCGACATCGACGACGAGGGCCTGAACGCTTCCTACCAGGCCGAACGCGACACCTACGAGCGTATTTTCCAGCGCCTGGGCCTGCCCTACGTCATCGTCTCCGCGATGAGTGGGGCGATGGGCGGTTCGCGCTCCGAGGAGTTCCTGCACCCTTCGCCGATCGGTGAGGACACCTTCGTGGCGTCCCCGGGTGGTTACGCCGCTAACGCTGAGGCCGTGACGACCCCCGTTCCCGAGGCCGTCGATGCGTCCGGCGTTCCCGCGCCCCTCGAGGTTCCGACCCCCGACGCTCCGACGATCGACTCGCTCGTTGATCTGCTCAATGATCAGTACCCGCGAGAGGACCGCCCCTGGACTGCCGCCGACACGCTGAAGAACTTCGTCGTGACGCTGACGCACCCGGACGGTGAGCGCGAGCTCCTCGTCGTGGGCGTGCCCGGCGACCGCGATGTCGACATGAAGCGTTTGGAGGCCTCCGTGGCCCCCGCCGAGGTTGAAATGGCGTCGGACTCCGACTTCGCGCCGCACCCCGAGCTGGTGCGCGGCTACATCGGTCCCATGGTTCTAGGCCCCAACTCGCCTGAGCGCGTTGTGGACGAGGAGGGCAACGCCTCCGGTTCCGTACGCTACCTGGTGGACCCGCGCGTCGTCGAGGGCACGGCCTGGGTGACGGGCGCGAACGCCCAGCAGCGCCACGTGCTGAACCTCGTCATGGGCCGCGACTTCACGGCCGACGGCACGATTGAGGCCGCCGAGGTGCGCGAGGGCGACCTTGCTCCCGACGGCTCGGGCCCCCTGCACCTGGAGCGCGGCATCGAGATCGGCCATATCTTCCAGCTGGGCCGCAAGTACGCCAAGGCCCTGGGCCTGACCGTCCTCGACGAGAATGGTAAGACCCAGGTCGTGACCATGGGGTCGTACGGCATCGGCGTCACCCGCGTCATGGCGGCGCTGGCCGAGGCCAACTGCGACGATAAGGGCCTGAGCTGGCCCGCGCAGATTGCTCCCTTCGACGTACACGTGCTGGCCACTGGCAAGGGCGACGAGGTCTTCGAGACCGCTTCGTCGCTGGGCGAGCAGCTTGACGCGGCCGGCCTGGACGTTCTCGTCGACGATCGCCGTAAGGTCAGCGCGGGCGTGAAGTTCAAGGACTACGAGCTGGTGGGTGTGCCCTTCGGCCTGGTCGTCGGCCGGTCGCTGGCCGACGGCGAGGTGGAGATCCGCGTGCGCGCCTCCGGCGAGACCATCGTCGTGCCCGTCGAGGAAGCCGTCGCGCGCCTGCGCGATCTTCACGCCGCAGCCCTGAAGGGGGAGTGACATGGCTATTCGTCCCATCCGCATCATCGGTGACCCCGTCCTGCGCACCGTCTGTGATCCCATCACGGAGATCACGCCGAACGTGAAGGCGCTCGTCGAGGATCTGCTCGAGGGCGTTGACTTGGACGGTCGCGCCGGCCTGGCCGCCAACCAGATTGGCGTCAGCCTGCGCGCGTTCTCCTGGAACATCGATGGCGAGATCGGCTACGTGCTGAATCCGCGTATTGTCGCGCTTAGCGAGGACGAGTACCAGGACGGCGACGAGGGCTGCCTGTCGGTTCCCGAGCTGTGGTACCCGACCGAGCGCGCCTGGTACGCGCGCTGCGAGGGTACCGACCTGGACGGCAAGAAGGTCGTCGTCGAGGGCGAGGAACTCATGGCGCGCTGCATCCAGCACGAATGCGACCACTTGGACGGCCACATCTATATCGACCGCCTTGACCGTGCGACTCGCAAGAAGGCGCTGCGCGACATCCGCAACGCGGGCTTCTGAGCATCTGGCCTCGTGTAGGCATGGACGCGCCGGGGAACGGAGTGCATTCCCCGGCGCGTTCGACTATCCTGTAACCACATCGTGCGCGCCTCCTTGGCGCGGATCATTGCGACTCACGGCAGTTTAGGGCGTAGGGGAAGACGATCCTGACAAAGCCAACAGGAGGAACAATGAGAGGGTCATACACCCGCGGTGTACTTTTCGTGCACTCAACACCGCCCGCTCTGTGCCCGCACATCGAGTGGGCGCTGGGCACCGCGCTCGGCCAGGAGGTTCACCTCCAGTGGTCGGATCAGGAAGCGGCGCCGGGCATGGTTCGCTGCGAGTTCTCGTGGGTCGGACCGATCGGCTCGGGCGCTCGTTTGGCGTCCGCTCTGCGCGGTTGGGAGCACCTGCGTTATGAGGTGACGGAGGAAGCCACGGCCTCGAGCGACGGCGGCCGCTGGTGCCACACGCCCTCCCTGGGTATCTTCCACTCGCAGATGGACACGATCGGCAACGTCGTCGTGCCCGAGGACCGTATCCGCGCGGCGCTGGAGTCCGCCACGACGTACGAGGAGCTGCGCGAGGGCCTCGACCTGGCTCTCGGCCAGGCCTGGGACGACGAACTTGAGTCCTTCCGCCACGCCGGCGCAGGCGCGCCCGTGCGGTGGCTGAACAACCGGGTCGGCTGATGGGGTCTATCGCCGACCTGCTCGGTGACCAGCTGCGTGCAGGCTTAGCGCAGCTGGTCGATCCCGACGCGTCCGACGAGGCACCCGGCGCGGCCCCGGCCTCGTCCGAAAGCACTGTCGAAACCGCGCAGGATCGCGCGCGCGAGGCCGCGATGGAGGCCGTTCTCGACGAGGCAGAGTTGGACCCCGCAGACGCGCGCCGCGAGCTGACGCTGCGCGGCGATCTGGACATGGACGATGTGTCGCTCTACGCCGTCGTCGCACGCGTGGAGCGCGAGGCGAAGGTGGCGTTCAGCGACGCTCAGGTGGAGCAGTGGGTGACGCTCGCGGACCTGCTTGATGCCGTTTCTGACGCTGCGTCCAATCACTAGCGAAAGATCTTGTCAGCGGAGCTTCAACGACGCTTCCAATGTTCGTAAAGTGCCGGAATTTCGGGCCTACAGGGCCTACCATGGAGGCGCACCTGTCGGCATGAACTGGCCGGCGAACAGACGGAAGGAACAACGTTGACCCGCATCGAAGAAGATCTGCTCGGCACCCGCGAAGTACCCGATGAAGCGTACTGGGGCATCCACACGCTGCGAGCGATCGAAAACTATCAGATCTCGGGTCGCACGATCAATGAAGCGCCCGAGCTCATCCGCGCCTTTGCGCAGGTGAAGAAGGCCTGCGCCATGGCGAACATGCAGCTCAAGGCCATGAAGCCGTCAAAGGCCGAGGCGATCATCGCCGCCTGCGACGAGATCATCGAGAATGGCCGCTGCATGGATCAGTTCCCCGTCGACCAGTTCCAGGGCGGCGCCGGCACCTCCGTCAACATGAACGCGAACGAGGTTATCGCGAACCTGGCACTTGAGATCCTGGGGGAGGAGAAGGGGCGCTACGACATTATCAACCCCAACGATCACGTCAACCGCTCCCAGTCGACGAACGACGCCTACCCGACGGCCTTCCGTATTGCGCTGTGGCGCAAGGTGAACCGCCTGCGCAAGGCCATCGACGAGCTCGCTGATTCCTTCGACGAGAAGGGCGCAGAGTTCCGCCACATCCTCACGATGGGCCGCACGCAGCTACAGGACGCCGTCCCGATGTCGCTGGGCAGCGAGTTCTCCGCCTTCGCGCACACGCTGCGTGAGGAGGACGAGCGCCTCGTCAACAACGCCGAGCTACTCCTGGAGACCAACCTGGGTGCCACCGCCATTGGCACGGGCCTGAACACCCCGGATGGCTACCAGCAGGTCGTCGTGCGACACCTGCGCCGCATCACGGGCGCGCGCGTTGTCGGCTCCCCGGACCTCCTCGAGGCCACGTCGGATACGGGCGCTTACGTGTCCATGCATGCAACGATTAAGCGCAGCGCCGTGAAGCTGTGCAAGATCTGTAACGACCTGCGTCTGCTGGCGTCCGGCCCCCGCGCCGGTCTTAATGAGATCAACCTGCCCAAGATGGCCGCGGGCTCGTCGATCATGCCCGCCAAGGTTAATCCCGTGATCCCCGAGGTCGTCAACCAGGTGTGCTTCAAGGTCATCGGCAACGACCAGACCGTCACGATGGCGGCTGAGGCCGGCCAGCTCCAGCTCAATGTCATGGAACCCGTCATCGCCCAAGCGCTCATCGAGTCGATCAACCTGCTCGTTAATGCGTGCGACACGCTGCGTGAGCGCTGCGTCAGCGGTATCACCGCAAATCCTGACGTATGCCGCGGCTACGTGGAGAACTCGATCGGTATCGTCACATACTTCAACGACGTCATTGGCCACCACCTGGGCGACGTCGTGGGCAAGCGTGCCGCAGCGGAGGGCAAGACCGTCCGCGAAGTCATCCACGACATGGAGCTCCTGTCGGAGGAAGAAGTCGAGCGCATCCTCTCGCCGGAGAACCTCGCGCACCCGAAGTACGCGGGCACCGAGGAAGAGTGAGCGCCTGACGCCTGCAAACGACGAGGCCGGGGACCCCGCGTGGGGGTTCCCGGCCTTTGTCGTGGTTGGCGTCGCTAGGGGAGTAGTGACTCCTTGAACGAGCGCACGAAGGTGCCGAATCGCTCGACGCGGTCGGAGAAGTACCGGTAGATGCGCCTGCGCGCGTCGCCCACGTACTCGACGGTGCGCAGGTCCTCGTATCGGAAGCGGCCGCGTTCGTCGATGAGCGCGGAGTCGACCAGGCGCTCGGTGATCGCACAGCGAAAGTGCGTGTAGGTGCCGTCGTCCGTGGCCTCCAGGACGCGGCACAGCAGGCTCATCTGGGAGCCGTCCAGCACGGGGATGCCGTCGTGGTCGCTCGACGCCAGCTGCGCGTGGCCGAGCTTGTCGCCGCCCGAGACTGTTCCGGCGTACTCAAAAAGACCCATGGCCTCGGCACCAAACAGATTGAGGGAGCAGACACCGGAGCGCTTGATCGAGCGGGCAGCGTGCGTGGTGGAGTCGCAGCCGATCATGACCATCTGTCCCAGTGAATATGAGGACGAGCCTGTCGTGATGCCGACGCCGACGGCCTCGTCCGGGTATGCCAGGATGTAGACCGGAAATCCGTAGTAGAACTTCTCTGTTTCGTAGGGAACGTGCATGCATCCATTGTGTGCCGGATATCGGTGTCAGACAGAACCTATCCCACCGATTGGCACAAACGACGAGGCCGGGGACCCCGCGTGGGGAACCCCGGCCTCGTTCTCATGACCGCTGGGCGCCGCGATGGAGGAGCGCGGGCCTAGCGACGATCACTCTTCGCCAGCGTGGTCGTTGCCCTGAATCGAGTAGTTGAACAGGTCGTACTTATCGATCGCCTGCTGCACGACGGACGGGTCGACCTGACCCTTGTCGGCGAGAGCGGCGAGCGTGCGCACGACCATCGACTCGGCGTCGATGTGATACCAGCGGCGGGCGGCGCGACGGGTGTCGGAGAAGCCGAAGCCATCCGCGCCGAGCACGTGGTAGTCGCCGGGGACCCACTGACGGATCTGGTCGGGCAGCATACGGTCGAAGTCGGAGGAGGCCACGAACGGACCCTCGCGACCCGCGAGCTTCGTCGATACGTAGGGCGTGCGGCGCGGCTCGGACGGGTGCAGGAAGTTGTGCTCCTCGGCATCCAGTCCGTCGCGGCGCAGCTCGGTCCACGAGGTCACGGACCACACGGCGGCGTCGACGCCCCAATCGCGGGCCAGCAGCTCGCGGGCCTCGCGCGCCCACGGCACGCCCACGCCGGAGGCGAGCAGCTGAGCCTTCGGGCCGCCGAAGTTTTGGTGCTCATCGACGTTGTAGATGCCCTTGATGATGCCCTCGACGTCCACGTTCTCCGGCTCGGCCGGCTGGTGGATCGGCTCGTTGTACACGGTGATGTAGTACATGACGTTCGGGTCGCGGCCGGCCGCGTCGCCGTACATGCGCTCCAGGCCATCCGCCATGATGTAGCGGATTTCGTAGGCGTAGGCCGGGTCGTACGACACGAACGCGTGGTTGGTGGCAGCGAGGACCTGCGAGTGGCCGTCCATGTGCTGCAGGCCCTCGCCCGCGAGCGTCGTGCGACCGGCGGTCGCGCCGACGACGAAGCCCTTCGTCATCTGGTCGCCCGCCGCCCAGAACTGGTCGCCCGTGCGCTGGAAGCCGAACATCGAGTAGAAGATGTAGATCGGCACCATCGGCAGGTCGTGCGTGGCGTACGCCGTGCCGACGACCTGGAAGGCGGCGGCCGAGCCCGCCTCGGTGATGCCCGTGTGCAAGATCTGGCCCTGCTCGGACTCACGGTAGGACAGCATCATGTCCGCGTCGACGGGCGTGTACGTCTGGCCGGTCGTGTTGAAGATCTTCGCCGACGGGAAGATCGCATCCAGGCCGAAGGTACGTGCCTCGTCGGGGATAATCGGCACGAAGTACTTACCGACCTGCTTGTCCTTGATGAGATCCTTGAAGAGGCGCACGAGGGCCATGGTGGTTGCGACCTCGAGCTTGCCGGAGCCCTTCGACAGTGCCTCGAAGGGACGCGTGGGCAGCTCGGGGAGCTTGGGCTGACGGTCGGCGCGGCGCTCGGGCACCCAACCACCGAGGATCTCGCGGCGTTCCTTCATGTACTGCAGGGCCGGGTGATCGGCCGGCGGCATGTAGTAAGGCGGCATGTAGGGATCGCGTTCAAGCTCTTCGTCCGTGATCGGGATCTGCAGGCGATCGCGCAGCTGCTTGGCGTCCTCGAGCGTCAGCTTCTTCATCTGGTGCGTCGAGTTACGGCCGGCGAAGTGCGTGCCCAGGGCGTAGCCCTTAATGGTGTGCGCGAGGATGACGGTCGGCTGGCCGGTATGGTCCATGGCGGCCTTGTATGCGGCGTAGACCTTGCGGTAGTCGTGGCCGCCGCGCTTGAGCTCCCAGAGCTGCTCGTCGGTCCAGTTCTTGACCATTTCCTTGGTGCGCGGGTCGCGGCCGAAGAAGTGCTCACGCACGTAGGCGCCGTCGTTCGCGCGGAAGGTCTGGTAGTCGCCGTCCAGGGTCTCGTTCATGACGTGGACGAGGGCGTCGTCCTTGTCGGCGGCGAGCAGCTGATCCCACCCGCGGCCCCAGATGACCTTGATGACGTTCCAGCCGGCGCCCTTGAAGAAGGCCTCGAGCTCCTGGATGATCTTGCCGTTGCCGCGCAC
>CAUTRF010000001.1:0-225524 GCA_963540795.1 uncultured Actinomyces sp. | reverse complement strand
TGGTACTGCAACCGACAGGTTGTGGGAGAGTAGGACACCGCCACAACACACTTCATCGAGAGGGACGGACCGCTATAGCGTGCCGTCCCTCTCGTTTTTGCGGCCTCGCGCCGCTGACAAGCCGCCCGTCGTCTACTATTGGGTGGTTGAACGCGCACTATGCGCACCATGAACAAGAGCGCGCCTTAGGCGCAGGAATAGAGGATAGACACCATGGCAGAAGAGACTCGAGGACGCGGCGAATTTGGCCGTGGTGGATACCAGAAGCGCCAGCCCCAGTGGCGCGACCGTGACGGCGAACGCCCCGAGCGTGGCGAGCGCGGTTTCCAGCGTCGTGATGATCGTCGTGGTGGTTTCCGTGATGATCGTCGTGATGGCGATCGTGGGGGTTACCAGCGCCGCGACAACGATCGTCGTGACTTCGGTTCGCGCGATGACCGCCGCAGAGGCTTTGAGGATCGCGGTGAGCGTGGTTTCCGTCGCGATGACCGCCGTGGGAATCGTGGTGGTTACCAGCGTCGCGATGACCGGCGCGGAGGCTTTGAGGATCGCGGTGAGCGTGGTTTCCGTCGCGATGACCGGCGCGGAGGCTTTGAGGATCGCGGTGAGCGTGGCGGTTTCCAGCGTCGTGATGATCGTCGTGGTGGTTTCCGTGATGATCGTCGTGATGGCGATCGTGGGGGTTACCAGCGCCGCGACAACGATCGTCGTGACTTCGGTTCGCGCGATGACCGTCGTGGGAATCGTGGGGGTTACCAGCGCCGCGATGACCGCCGCGGAGGCTTCCAGGACCGCGCACGCGGGGGCAGGCCTCGCAATGATGGCGGTTACAAGAACTACTCGTCGACGGATGAGTACGTCTCGCCTAACGGCAATGAGCCGACGATTCCCGCGGGTGTCAGCGCAGATGAGCTTGACCGCGACGCTCTGCGCGCTCTGACCACGCTGTCTGGTCCCAATCGTGACATCGTCGCCCGTCACCTGGTAATGGCCGGCCAGCTGATCGATCTTGATCCCGAGGCTGCGTACCAGCATGCGCAGGCTGCTGTCGCGCGGGCAGGCCGCGTCGATGTGGTGCGCGAGGCGGCTGCGCTCACCGCCTATGCGTCGGGCCGCTACGAGGAGGCTCTGCGCGAGGTGCGCGCTGTTCGTCGTATGCGTGGTGATTCTTCGCTGCGAGCTGTGGAAGCTGACGCAGAGCGCGGTCTTGGCCATCCTGAAAAGGCCGTTGAAATCATTGACGCCACCGATCCCTCGACCCTCGATCTCGCGGAGCAGGTCGAGCTCGTGCTCGTCTCTTCCGGTGCCCGCGCGGATCTCGGCCAGGCCGAGGTTGGCCTCGTCATCGTCGATGATGCACTCGCAGCGCTGCCGGCCGGTGCTGACGACGAGTTGCGTCGCCGCCTGATGGAGGTCAAGGCGCAGCGCCTGCTCGACCTTGGCCGTGAAGACGAAGCAACTGAGGTCGTCGCGTCGATGCCTGCTGAGGTCGAGGACACGGAGATCGTTGACATCGCGCTGTACGCTGATGCGGACGTGGATGGTAAGCGTTCCCCGCTGCGCGGCTCCGGCGTGGCTCTGGCTGAAGAATACGACTGCGCGCTGCTCGACCTTGACGGCACGGCGTGGTCCGGTGACGAGACGATCGAGCACGCCGCTGCGTCGGTTATCGAGGCACGCGAGGCGGGCATGGCCTCGGCGTTTGTCACGAACAATGCGATGCGTACCCCCCAGCAGGTCACCGACAAGCTCAACTCCATGGACTTCGCGGCGACCCCTGACATGATCATGACCTCCGCGATGGACATCGCAGCGATTATGGCTGACGAGCTCGAGGAGGGCTCGAAGGTCTTCGTCATCGGTGGCGCCGGCTTGCGTCTTGCTCTCGAGGAACGTGGCTTTGTGCTCGTGGACAGTGCCGATGAGGAGCCTGCCGCCGTCGTTCAGGGCCTCGACAAGAAGGTCGACTGGGCGCTCCTGTCCGAAGGAGCTTTCGCTATTGAGCGCGGTGCGGCCTTCTATGCTTCGAACCTCGACGCAACCTTGCCCATCGAGCGTGGCCAGGCCCTGGGTAACGGCTCGCTGGTCCGCGCCATCCAGCACGCGACGCGCAAGCGCCCGATCGCTGGCGGCAAGCCTGAACCGGGTATCTACCGTCGCGCCGGCGAGCTTGTGGGCGCACAGAACCCGATCGCTGTCGGTGATCGCCTGGAGACCGACATTATGGGAGCTGTTGCCGCAGGCGTCCCCGCCCTGCATGTCCTCACCGGTGTTCACCAGGCTCGCGACGTCATCCGCGCCCCGCGCGGCCAGCGTCCCAGCTACCTGGCGATCGACATGCGTGGTCTGCTGGAGGCACACCCGGCACCCAAGCACCACCGCGATGGTACCTGGACCTGCGGTGTTTCCCAGGTGGCCAAGGCGACCCGCTCCGGCGCTCTCACGCTCGACGGCATCGAATTGACCGAGCCTGTCACGATCAGCATTGACTCCTACCGCGCGCTTGCTGCTGCGGCGTGGGAATACGCGGATGGCGCCGGCTCGCCGGTTACCTGCCCCGACATCACGGTCGTCGACAACGAGGATCCCGCTGGCATCGTCACCCAGCCCGAACCAGTTGCCGCCCCGGATGAGGACGACTTCTACGATGTCGCCGCGGATGCCGACAAGCTGCCCGAGCCGGACGCTTCGACCCCCGCGTTCCTGCCCGGTGAGGAGGAGCTTGAAGAGCTTCTGGAGCGTACTGCAGATCTGGACGAGCAGGCCTGATGGCGTTACGCGAGCAGACTGAAGCCCGCCTGGTCGGTTTCGATCAGCTTGGAGCGTCCCTTCAAGTAGAGACGCTCCGTGCGATCGAGGCCGACCTACGGCGGGCCCTGTCTGCCGACGCGCCGAGCGGCACTGCCCGCCCCGGCGCGCAACTGACGGCGCAAGGCAATGAGGGGAGCGGCGCGTGAAGTTACGCAGAATCGACTCTGAGCTGGTGCGCCGCGGACTCGCGAAGTCTCGCGCCGCTGCTGCGCAGATGATTGAGGACGGGCGTGTCAAGCTTGATGGACAGGTCGTGCTCAAGCCCGCGCGCCAGATGGATCCCGCTCAGGCGATCGTCGTCGAGGAATCGGATGATCCGGAATATGTATCGCGTGGCGCTCACAAGCTTGCGGGAGCACTCGACGCGCTCGGCGACAAGGCACCGTTGATCGAGGGGCGCCGCGCTCTGGATGCAGGCGCGTCGACGGGTGGTTTCACCGACGTGTTGCTACGGCGGGGCGCAGCGTCCGTCGTCGCCGTCGACGTCGGATATGGCCAGCTCGCGTGGAAGCTGCAGAGCGACCCGCGCGTGGAGGTGCACGATCGGACGAACGTGCGCACCCTCGATCCGGCTTCCATCGCTCCCGCTCCCGAGCTTGTCGTCGGCGATATGTCCTTCATTTCGCTGACGCTGGTACTTCCTGCGCTCGTCGCCGCGGCCGCGCCCAACGCCGATTTCCTCCTGATGGTTAAACCTCAGTTCGAAATCGGTAAGGAACGCCTCGGACATGGCGGCGTCGTCCGTAATCCGGAGCATCACGTGGAAACCGTGGAGACTGTTGCGCGCTGCGCCATCGACCTCGGCTTGGATATCGCCGCGATCGCGGCGTCGCCTCTGCCTGGTCCGTCCGGAAACGTCGAGTATTTCGTGCACATGCGCCGCGACTACCCAGATCCCATTGAGCCGACGCAGCTCACCGACTATATCCGGCGTGCGGTTGAGGCCGGTCCAGCTGGAGGTTCCCGATGACTCGAGTTTTGATGGTTCGTCACCGTCACCGCCCCAATGCGGTGACGAGTGCCGTGAGCCTCGCCGACGCACTCAAGGAACGTGGCATCGACGTCGTGGACGACGCTTCGGGTGGCGATATCGACATGGTGCTCTCGATCGGCGGCGATGGCACATTCTTGGTCGCTGCGTCGAGTGCTCGAGCACTGGGTGTGCCGCTGCTCGGCATCAATGCTGGCCACATGGGTTTCTTGACCGAGCTGGGCGACAGGGGGACCGGGGACCTTGCCCGCAAGATCGCAGACGGTGACTTTACCGTCGAGCGTCGTATGACGCTGGACGTGACGATGGAACGCTCCGACGGGTCTAAGGCTGATGACTGGGCGCTCAACGAGGCTGTCGTCATGCACACCGATGTCGCGCATCCCGTTCATTTTGCCCTCGTTGTCGACGGGCAGGAAGTGTCGACGTACGGTGCTGACGGCATGATTTTGTCGACTCCGACCGGATCGACCGCCTACTCGTTCTCTGCGGGAGGCCCGGTCGTCTGGCCCGATACGGAGGCGATTGTCGTCGCCCCGTTGGCCGCTCACGGCCTTTTCACGCGCCCGCTCGTCGTCGGCCCGTCGGCGTGCGTGGAGATCGTTGTTCTCGATGACATGTGGACGCCTCCGGAGATGTGGTGTGACGGCCTGCGACGTATGACCGTCCCCGCTGGAGCAGTGGTCCGTGCGCGCGTCGGTTCGTCGCCCGTTCAGCTTGTGCGCGTGGACGACACGCCATTTTCTGCGCGTCTCGTTCGTAAGTTCAATCTTCCCGTGCGCGGATGGAGGGATGGTCCCCGGTGATCGAGTCGCTCGATATTTCGCATCTCGGCGTCATCGAGTCTGCACACGTCGACTTTGGTGAGGGCCTTATCGTCGTTACCGGTGAGACCGGTGCGGGTAAGACGATGGTGCTGTCAAGCTTGCAGCTGCTGCTCGGTGCCCGCGCGGATGCTGCGCTCGTGCGCTCGGGTGCTGATCGCCTGTCCGTCGACGGCATTTTCTCGGTTGACGATGAGGTTGCACTACGCGTTGAGGAAAGCGGCGGCCTCGTCGAGGGCGGCGAGCTGATCGTCGGTCGTTCGGTGCGCGCCGCCGGCCGGTCGCGCGCGCACCTGGGATCACGTCCCGTTCCGGCCTCGGTTTTGACGGATATCGTCGGGTCGATGGTGACGATCCACGGGCAGGCTGACCAGATTCGCTTGACGGGGGAGGCAGCCCAGCGCCGTGCGCTCGATCAGTTTGGCGGCGAGGAGCACGCGGCTCTGCTCGAGGAGTACCGCGGCGCTTTCCGTCACGCGGTCGATGTCAAGCATCGCCTGGATTCGTTGCGTGGCGATGCGAGCGAGCATGCCGAGGAGCTGGAGGACCTGCGAGCTGCCATCTGCCAGATTGAAGAGCTCGATCCTATGATCGGCGAGGAGGAGGACCTCGTTCGCGAGGCAGCGCGCCTGACGAACGTCGAGGACCTGCGCGCGCTTGTTGGCGTATCGCTGGGGTATCTCAAGGGTGATGACCGGGGCGACTTTACCGGGGCGGTTGAGGCAACCCGGCACGCCTACGCGCAGCTCGATGATGCCGCTCGATTTGACGAGGCCGTGGCTGAGTTTGTGGGACGCGCGCGCAATCAGGTCCTCGAGCTGGAAGCACTTGCTGATGACGTCTCAGCGTACCTGTCGCGCCTCGACGCGGATCCGGAGAGACTGGCTCAGATCCACGCGCGACGCGCGGCCATCAAGGACGTTCTGCGCGGACGCGCAGCTGACATCGAGGCTCTCCTCGTGTGGGCTGACGAGGCACGCTCTCGCGTCGAAGAACTCTCTTCGCCAGGGTCGGATCCCGAGACGGTCGAACGTGAACTGGTGGCCGCTCAGGAGCGCGTGCTTGAGTGTGGACGCCGCCTCACGCAGGCGCGAGTGCGTCTCGCAGCACAGCTCGCGGAGGGCGTCAACGAGGAGCTGCACGCCCTTTCGATGCCCGACGCGACGCTGCACATCGACTGTGAGCCGACGAAACCAACCTCCAATGGGTGCGAGACCGTCGTCTTCCGGCTGCAGCCACATCCTCATGCTCCCGCCCGTCCACTCGGACAGGGAGCCTCCGGCGGCGAACTATCTCGCGTCATGCTCGCATTGGAATTGATGCTGGGGCGCACCGAGGCGTCCTCGACGTTCATCTTTGACGAGATCGATGCCGGTATTGGCGGCCAGACGGCAACGGAGGTTGGCGCGCGTCTCAAGAAGCTTGCACGATCGCGGCAGGTCATTGTTGTCACGCACTTGGCCCAAGTCGCGGCTTTCGGCGATCAGCACCTCGTGATCGAGAAGAACGATGGGACCACGCAGGTACGCGAAGTCAGTGGGGATGAGCGCGAAGCTGAATTGACACGCATGATGGGTGGGGATCCGCACTCAGCTGCGGCGCGCCGCCACGCTTCGCAAGTCTTGGCCTCCGCCGTGTCACAATCGCAGGGATGAGTGAGACACTTTCAAAGGAATCGAGCGCGCGCTCCGGGCGGATTCGCATTGACGACCGCCCCAAGCACCTAGCGACGCGCCTAGAACGCGGCGAGATCGCCGTCATCAACGTTGCGGACCTGGACCGCGAGAGCGCCGCGGCGCTTGTCGCCGCCGGTCCCGTGGCCGTTCTGAACGCGCAGCCGTCTCTGACGGGACGCGCAGCCGCCTTGGGGCCTCGCCTCATTCTCGAGGCCGGCATCGTGCTCGTCGATGACCTGGGCCAGGACATCATGTCGCTGCGTGAAGGTCAAGAAGTGACGGTGACGGGCGCGAAGGTCCTCGTGGACGGCTCCGTCGTCGCGACCGGATCCGTCGTGTCCTCGGAGGACTTGGACGTCGACGTCGCCGACTCGTCCGCGCTTTTCGCCGGCGTTGCCGCTTCGATTGAGGACTATCTGGCGAAAGATGGCGCGACGGTGCTGCGTGGCGTCGACGTTCCCGAGCTCCCCGACCTCAGTAAGCGGCCGATTCTCGTCGTGACGAGCGCGCCCGATGCAAAGGATGAGTTGCGCGCGCTTGCGCGTTGGCGCTCCGAGGTGAGCCCGTTCGTGATCGCCGTCGACGCCGGAGCCGACGTGGCTCTGAAGGCCCGGCTGTCTCTCGACCTCGTCGTCGGTGACGCTGAACTGATGAGTGAGAAGGCGATCCGCAAGGCTCGATCGTTCATCGTCCGCGTCGGAGGAGACGGAATCGCCCCCGGCGCAGATCGGCTCGACCGCATGGGCGTTGTTTACGAACGCATCGCTATGGCGGGTACCTCTCTCGATGCGGCTCTCGTTGTCGCCGCCCATTCGACGGCACCTGCTGTCGTCACTGCCGGTGTGTCCTACGGGGAGGCGGAACTGGTTGATGCCGGCCGAGCCCTGGTCGCCCCTGCATTCTTCTCGCGCCTCGCGGCCGGCTCGCGCCTTATCGGTGCGCAGGCGGTTGCGGCGACCTTCCGCCCGCGTCCGCGCGGTTGGACGCTTGTCCTGCTGGCCGTGGTCGCGCTGGCCCTGATGGGCGTTGCCCTGTGGTCGACCCCGTGGGGCAACGACCTGCTGCACCCCGTTACTTCATTCTTCGTCTCGCTGATGCACTCCGCAGGAGGAGCCCAATGATTAACTTCCGCTACCACGTTGTCTCGATCATCGGGATCTTCATCGCCCTGGCTGTTGGCGTCGTTCTGGGGGCAGGCCCGCTGCAGAGCCGGATCCAGGCCGGCGTCAGCTCCTCGGCGAGCGTCTCGGCAGCGGACCCGCTGCTGAGTGCTCAAGCTGATGCGGAGGCCGCAGGCCTCAAGGCTCTCGCCTCTTCGACGCTGACCGGTTCGCTCAGCTCGGCCAAGGTTGCTCTCGTCGTGCTACCCGGCGCATCTGAGGATGACGTGACCGCGATTCGTTCGACGCTGACCGATGCCGGCGCGAGCGTCGTCGGGCGAGTGACGCTCACTGACAACTGGCAGTCCACTTCGATGAGCCAGTACCGCACGACACTGTCGACGACCCTGGCGTCACATCTCGCTTCCGGTGCGGCTAAAACCGCTAGCGCCGACGGTGTCGTGGGCTATTCGATCGTCCAGGTGCTCACCACGACCGGGGCCGAGACCGACCTGCTGCGTCAGATTCTCACCGACGAATCCACGCCGATCATGACCGTTGACGAGGATGCGAATGGAGGTGCCACGGCGATCGTCGCGGTCGGCCCGCGCGCGCAGGCCACGGCTGCCTCCAACGCGACGCCAGCTGCGGTGACTTCGAACCCGGATGCATGGGTTGGCCTCGGCCAGGCCCTCGGTTCGACTAACGGCGTTCTCGTCGGCGACGCTTCCAGTCGCGACGCGATGATTACGCAGGTGCGTGCCAGCGGGGTCAGTGTGACGACGGTTGACTCGGTCGGCACGACGCTTGCCGCTGTCAACACCGCGCTCGCGCTGTCAACGCCCGCGACGGGTGCCCGCGCTTTCGGTGTGGGTAACGGGGCACAGTCTGTCATCCCCAGCAACAAGTAAAGCGCGTCAATACGCGATTTGCCTCGTCGGCCCCTGCTGATCTGCCGAGATCGCGGGGGCCGATTGATGTACGGAGTGTTAGACTGAAGTTCCATGGTGAGTACTTCAATGCGCACGGAGCGTGCGGAAAATTCCATGACCAAGCACATTTTTGTCACGGGTGGCGTTGTGTCCTCGTTGGGCAAGGGCTTGACCGCCTCCAGCTTGGGTAGGTTGCTTCGTTCCCGGGGGCTGCATGTGGTCATGCAGAAGCTCGATCCCTACATCAATGTCGATCCCGGCACGATGAATCCCTTCCAGCACGGCGAGGTCTTCGTGACTGAGGACGGCGCAGAAACTGACCTCGATATCGGCCACTATGAACGCTTCCTGGATGTGAACCTGTCGGGCGCTGCAAATGCGACGACGGGCCAGGTGTACTCCACGGTTATCGCTAAGGAACGCCGCGGTGAGTATCTCGGCGATACCGTTCAGGTTATTCCGCATATCACAGACGAGATTAAGAATGTGATGCGTCGCCAGGCGCAGCCCGATGAGAACGGGAATCGCCCTGACGTGATCATCACAGAGATCGGCGGTACGGTCGGCGATATCGAATCGCAGCCGTTCCTTGAGGCGGCGCGTCAGGTGCGCCACGACCTCGGGCGCTCGAACGTGGCTTTCGTGCACGTGTCGCTGATTCCCTTCTTGCCCGCAGCAGGTGAGCTTAAGACGAAGCCGACGCAGCACTCCGTCAGTGCACTGCGCTCGATTGGCATTGCACCGGATGCGCTGGTGCTGCGCACCGATCGTCCGCTGCCGGAAGGCATTAAGTCGAAGGTAGCGCTCATGTGCGATGTGGACCGTGACGCCGTCATTGAGTGTGCCGATGTTCCCTCTATCTACAACGTGCCGCTGACGCTGCATCGAGAGGGGCTCGATGCCTACCTCGTCCAGCGGCTCGGATTGTCCTTCCGTGACGTTGACTGGAAGGAATGGAAGGAACTGCTAGAGCGCGTGCATTCCCCGAAGCACCGCCTTGAGGTTGCTCTCGTTGGCAAGTACATCGACCTGCACGACGCCTATCTGTCGGTGTCTGAAGCGATTAAGCACGGCGGCTTCGCTAATAATGCGCGGGTCGATATTCGCTGGGTTGCGTCGGATACATGCGAGACTCCCGAAGGTGCAGCCCGCGAGCTCGCGGGCGTTGATGCGATTGTTGTTCCTGGAGGCTTTGGCATTCGTGGCATCGAGGGAAAGCTTGGTGCGCTGCGGTGGGCGCGCGAGCATCGTGTTCCGACGCTCGGCCTGTGCCTGGGTCTGCAGTGCATGGTGATTGAGGCTGCCCGTCATCTTGCGGGTATCCCCGGAGCCTCGTCGACGGAAATGGATCCTGACACGACCGAGCCCGTCATTCATACGATGGCTGACCAGCATGAGTTCGTCGATGGAGGTGGCGATATGGGCGGTACGATGCGGCTCGGTGCATACCCTGCGAAGCTCGCCCCGAATTCGATCGTTGCCACGACCTATGGCACAACCGAGGTCAGCGAGCGACACCGCCATCGCTACGAGGTCAACAATGCCTACCTCGAGCGTCTCGAACAGGCAGGCTTGAAGGTGTCTGGAACCTCTCCGGACGGCTCACTTGTGGAGTTCGTCGAGCTTGATTCAAAGCAGCATCCCTACTATGTTGCAACGCAGGCGCACCCGGAGTTCAAGAGTCGTCCGACGCGCCCGCACCCGCTTTTCGCGGGGCTGATTGAAGCTGCGTTGAAACGTCACGTGGGACGCTATTCTTCGCGTTCGGACGAGAAGGAATAAGAGACGACATGCATTTTCTGTCGAACGAGCAGGTTCAGGCCATTGCGGATCAACCGAGCCCCCACACGGTTGTAGAGAGCCAGGTCGTATGGAGCGGCCGCATCGTCGACATGGTCAAGGACCACGTCATTGTTGTTGAGGGCCAGGAGCCCGTGGTTCGTGAATACACGCGCCACCCGGGTGCCGTTGCGGTGGTTGTGCTGCGAGGTGAGAGCGGGGGAGAGGAGATTCTCCTGGAACGTCAGTACCGTCACCCCGTGCGCGCCTCGCTGTGGGAGATTCCCGCTGGTCTGCTCGACATCCCCGGTGAGGATCCGCGCGTCGCAGCGCAGCGTGAGCTTGCTGAAGAGGCGGATCTGGTCGCGAAACGCTGGGATGTGCTCGTCGACTATTTCACCTCTCCCGGTGGCTCGACCGAGCCGTTGCGTATTTTTCTCGCGCGCGAGCTTCGGGACGCCGATGAGGTGTTCGAACGTGAGGACGAGGAAGCCACGATGGAGTATGCGTGGGTTCGCCTTGACGACGCGCTGACCATGGTGCTGGATGGGCGACTGCATAATCCGTCGGCCGTCATCGGTGTGCTCGCCACCCACGCTGCTCGCGCCCGCGGATGGGCCGATTTGCGGCCCGCGGACGCACCGTGGCTTCGCGTCTGATTACTCTGTAGGCCCTTAGTCCCGAGACTTGTGGGCCGTCCAACACTCCTAGCGGCTTTTCGCAACGCCTATTTATCTAAATTGGCGTACACTCGTTCCCAGAGAAAAGCACACAGAGGCGCAGCATTGGAGCGTCGGAGCGGAGGACACGTGGCAGAAGAATCAGACGCCACTACTCGACAGCAGGTGCTCGATCTCATCGTCGAAAAGGGGCCGGTTACGGCCTCGTCGATTGCGAAGGTCCTGGGGCTGACGACGGCTGCCGTGCGGCGCCACATCACGCTCCTGTTGGACTCCAAGGAGATCGCCGAGCACGAGCCCAGTGCTCCGTCGAAGCGTGGTCGTGGCAGGCCCGCACGTCACTATGTCGCTACCGAACGGGCACACGTTCACCTTGCCGATGGATATTCCGACCTGGCTTCCAAGGCCCTCGGATACCTTGGGCAGCTCGGTGGGGATGAAGCCGTCGAGTCTTTCGCTGCAGCGCGGTCGCGCGAGATCGAGCGGCGCTACGCCCCGATCGTGCGCGATGCGGGATCCGATCCGAGGGTGCGCGCCCAGGCGCTCGCCGATGCGCTGACACAGGATGGCTACGCGGCCACTGTGCGCGACATCGGCGGTGGAACGCTCGCCGTGCAGCTGTGCCAGGGCCACTGCCCGATTCAAAATGTCGCGGGAGATTTCCCGCAGCTGTGCGACGCCGAGACGCTTGCCTTTGGCAAGCTGTTGGACGTCCACGTCCAACGACTGTCCACGCTCGCTGGCGGAGGACACGTGTGCACCACCCACATTCCCGTGGGTATGCCCGTGATCCGCCCCGGGGCGCGGAACGTGCGACGCAAGTAGCACTTGGTTAAGAACGAGAGGTTGACACAACTATGACGCAGGCACCCGCCTCGGGCGCTGATGACCGTCGAATGACCGATGACGAGATCATCGAGTCGATCGGCGGTTACGAATACGGTTGGCACGACTCCGACGACTACTCGAAGGACGTCCCCACCGGAATTAACGAAGAAATCGTTCGCTTCATCTCCGAGGTGAAGGATGAACCGCAGTGGATGCGGGAGCGCCGCCTGAAGGCGCTGGAGCTGTTCGAACGTAAGCCGATGCCGGCGTGGGGCCCCGACCTGTCCCACGTGGATTTCGATTCGTTCAAGTACTACGTGCGTCCCACGGATCGCCAGGTCAACGACTGGGAAGACCTGCCCGAGGAAATCCGCGACACCTACGACCGCCTCGGTATCCCCGAGGCTGAGAAGTCGCGCCTGGTCTCCGGCGTCGCCGCTCAGTACGAGTCCGAGGTTGTCTACCAGCAGATCCAGGAAGACCTCGAGCGTCAGGGCGTCATCTTTACTGACACTGACACCGGCCTGCGCGAGTACCCGGAGATTTTCGAGGAGTACTTCGGCAAGTGCGTGCCCGCGGGTGACAACAAGTTCTCCGCGCTCAACACGGCCGCTTGGTCCGGCGGTTCCTTCGTCTACGTCCCCAAGGGCGTCCACGTGACGATCCCGCTGCAGGCGTACTTCCGCATCAACACCTCGGCGATGGGCCAGTTTGAGCGCACGCTCATCATCGCCGACGAGGGCTCGTACGTCCACTACGTCGAGGGGTGCACCGCCCCGATCTACGACGAGAACTCCCTCCACTCTGGCGTCATCGAGATCTTCGTGAAGAAGGACGCTCGCGTGCGCTACACGACCATTCAGAACTGGTCGACGAACGTTCTCAACCTGGTGACCCAGCGTGCGATGGTTGAGGAAGGCGGCACCATGGAATGGGTTGACGGCAACATGGGTGCCGCGATCACCATGAAGTACCCGGCCTGCTTCCTCATGGGAGAGCACGCCCGCGGCGAGACGCTGTCCATCGGTTTCGCCGGTCCCGGCCAGCAGCAGGACACCGGCGCGAAGATGGTGCACATGGCACCCCAGACCTCGTCGTCGATCGTGTCGAAGTCCGTGTCTCGAGGCGGTGGTCGAACGTCCTACCGTGGCCTCGTCCAGGTGAATGCCCGCGCGCGTCACTCCAAGTCGAACGTGCTGTGCGACGCCCTGCTCGTCGACAAGATTTCGCGTACAGATACCTACCCCTACGTCGATGTGCGCACCGACGACGTCGAGATGGGGCACGAGGCCACCGTCACCAAGGTGAGCGCCGACCAGCTCTTCTATCTCATGAGCCGAGGCCTCGACGAGAACGAGGCCATGGCGATGATCGTGCGCGGCTTCGTCGAGCCGATCGCCAAGGAGCTGCCGATGGAGTACGCACTCGAGCTCAACCGCCTCATTGAACTGCAGATGGAAGGATCCGTCGGCTGATGACGACCCCCAACACTATTGTCGACACCATGAACAAGGCCCACTCGCACGGGGCCGACGCTGAGAAGGCTCACCCGTCGCGCGCGGACCGTCCGACCTCGTTCGACCTGAACGATATCGCGGTGCCTCACGGCCGCGAGGAGGACTGGCGATTCACCCCGATGCGTCGCATCGAGCGTCTCTTCGAGCCTGCGAACTATGACGCGGGCGACGCGCCCGTGACGGTTGACGCTCCCGCCCCCGTCGTCGTCGAGACCGTGACCCGCGATGACAAGCGCCTTGGCACGGTCCTCGCCCCCGGTGACCGCACCGCTGTCGTCGCGTGGAACGGCTTCGAGCAGGCGACGGTCGTCGAGATTCCGGCCGAGGCCGAGCTCGATGCTCCCGTGCGCATCAACGTCGCAGACATCGAGGGCACTCGCGCGCAGCACATCGTGATTCGTGCCGAGAAGTTCTCGAAGGCTACCGTCATCCTCTCGCACACCGGTTCCGCGCAGGCTGCGCTCAACCAGACCGTCGAGGTCGAGACGGGCGACAGCGCGAACCTGACCGTCGTGTCGCTGCAGGAATGGGACGATACCGTTCTGCATGCCTCAAACCAGCGCCTGGCGCTCGGCCGTGATTCCAAGCTCACGCACATCGTCGTCAGCTTTGGCGGCGACCTCGTGCGCGTGTGTGCCGATACCGACTTCCGCGGCCCCGGCGCCGAGCTCAACATGCTCGGCATCTACTTCGTGGACGGCGGCCAGCACCTCGAGCATCGCGTGTTCGTTGACCACTCTCAGCCCAAGTGCTTCTCACGCGTCACCTACAAGGGTGCCCTGCAGGGCAAGGACGCGCACTCGGTCTGGATCGGCGACTGCCTCATCCGCGAGGCAGCCGACGGCACCGACACCTACGAGCTGAATCGTAACCTGGTGCTCACCGAGGGCGCCAAGGCCGACTCCGTACCCAACCTCGAGATCGAGAACGGCGAAATCGAAGGTGCTGGACACGCGTCCGCGACCGGCCGTTTCGACGACGAGCAGCTGTTCTACCTGATGAGCCGTGGTGTTCCTGAGCACGAGGCACGCCGCCTGGTCGTGCGCGGCTTCTTCGCCGAACTGATCAACCAGATTGGCGTCCCCGAGGTGGTTGACCACCTCATGGCAACCGTCGAGGCCGAGCTGGCCAAGTCCCGTAACAACTGAGCTGTAAGGAATACACATGTCGACTCTGCGTATTAAGGATCTGCACGTCTCCGTCGAGACCGCCGAGGGCCCCAAGGAAATCCTCAAGGGCGTTAACCTCACCATCAACTCCGGCGAAATTCACGCCATCATGGGCCCCAACGGCTCCGGTAAGTCCACCATGGCCTACGCACTGGCCGGTCACCCCGACTACGAAATCACCTCGGGCGAGGCGTGGCTCGACGACCAGCTCATCACCGAGATGAGCGTCGACGAGCGCGCCAAGGCGGGCCTGTTCCTGGCCATGCAGTACCCCGTCGAGGTCGCTGGCGTGTCCGTCTCCAACTTCCTGCGCACCGCCAAGACCGCTATTGACGGTCAGGCCCCCGCCCTGCGCTCGTGGGTCAAGGACATGAAGAGCTCCATGGAGAACCTGCGCATGGACTCCGACTTCGCCGAGCGCGACGTCAACGTCGGCTTCTCCGGCGGCGAGAAGAAGCGTCTCGAGATCCTCCAGATGGAGCTCCTCAAGCCCTCCTTCGCCGTCCTCGACGAGACCGACTCCGGCCTCGACGTCGACGCTCTGCGCATCGTGTCCGAGGGCGTCAACCGCGTCCACGGCGAGACCGGCTGCGGCGTCATGCTGATCACGCACTACACCCGCATCCTGCGCTACATCAAGCCCAGCCACGTTCACGTTTTCGTCGACGGCCACGTCGCCGCTCAGGGTGGCCCCGAGCTTGCCGACGAGCTCGAAGAGAACGGCTACGACAAGTACCTGGGTCTCTGATCACCGTGTCTACGGACTTCACCGCCGCCGAGCTCGACGCGATTCGCATCGACTTTCCGATTCTGAGTCGCGTCGGGCGCGGTGGTGCCCCCATTGCGTACCTCGACGCGTCTGCGACCTCGCAGAAACCGGCCTGCGTCATCGACGCCGAGGCCGAGTTCTACCGCCACAGCAACGGTGCGGTTCACCGGGGTACGCACCTCCTTGGCGACGAGGCGACCGACGCCTTTGAGAGCGCTCGGGGTGCCCTGGCCTCGTTTGCTGGCGTCGCACCCGACGAGATCGTCTGGACGAAGAACGCGACCGAGGCGATCAACCTTGTCGCTCTGTCCATAGGAAACGCCTCTCAGGGGCTGGGCGGCGCGGAGTCTGCCGCTTTGCGCGTGGGACCGGGAGACCGCATTGTCTGTACGCGCGCGGAGCACCACGCGAACATCGTTCCGTGGCAGCAGCTGTGTGAGCGCACGGGTGCAGAGCTCGCGTGGCTCGATCTGACGCCGGACGGCCGTATCGACTTGGAGACTCTCTCCGTCATCACTCCGAACACTCGCCTGGTTGCCTTCACCCACGTCTCCAACGTGACCGGCGCAGTTTCCCCCGTTGCGGCTGTCACCGCGGCCGCTCGGGCTGTCGGCGCACTGATCCTCCTCGACACGTGCCAGTCCAGCGCGCATATGCCACTCGACTTGTCCGCGCTCGACGTGGACTTCGCGGTGTTTTCGTCCCACAAGATGCTCGGGCCCACGGGTGCGGGTGCACTGTGGGGACGGGGCGCGCTCCTGGCTGCGATGCCTCCTGTTCTCACCGGCGGATCGATGATCGAATGGGTGACTATGGAGGGATCGTCCTTCATGGCTCCGCCCGAGCGCTTCGAAGCAGGGTCGCAGCCCGTCGCACAGATCGCCGCATGGGCCGAGGCGCTGCGCTACCTGTCGGCACTCGGCATGGACCGCGTGGAGGCCCACGAGCACGCGCTGACGTCCATGATGCTCGACGGAATCTCGTCGATCGACGGTATCCGCGTCCTCGGCCCGGATTCGGACGTCGACCGCATCGGCGTCGTCGCTTTCGCCGTTGACGGTGTGCACCCGCACGACGTCGGCCAGTTCATGGACTCCGTGGACGTGGCCGTGCGCGTCGGACACCACTGTGCGATCCCGCTCCATACATTCTTCCAGGTGCGCTCTTCCGCACGTGCGTCGGTCGCACCAACCACCACCGCGCAGGAGATTGACCGTCTCGTCGATGGCTTGTCGAAGGTACGTCGTTTCTTTGGCCGATAGAATCGACAACAGTACCGAAATCATTTGGAAAGGTAGCCATGGGAAGTCTTGAGCAGTTGTACCAGCAGGTGATCCTCGATCACGCCCGTGAGAAGCACGGCGCGGGGGATCCGAGCGGTATGGACGCTTCGTCGCACCAGGTGAACCCCACGTGCGGCGACGAGGTGACGCTGGGCGTCACACTGGATGGGCACCGGCTCACCTCCCTGCAGTGGGACGGCGACGGATGCTCGATCTCGCGCGCGTCGCTGTCCATGATGACCGACCTGACCGAAGGCAAGGCCGCCGAGGAAATCGGCCGTCTGTACCGGGACATGGAGGTCATGATGCATTCGCGTAACCTCGGTGTCGACGATGAAATCCTCGATGCCCTTGGCGACGCGGCCGCTCTCGAATCTACGTCGCAGTTCGCCAATCGCGTGAAGTGCGCCCTCCTGGGCTGGTACGCGCTGCGTGACGCAATGGCCAAGTCCGGCATCGATATTTCCACCGCGGGCGAGCCCGCTGAGCAGTAAAGGAACACCCATGAGTAACCCGATGGCTCAGTCTGAGCCCGTCGAGCAGCGCTTCGGAGCGCCCGCGCCCGAAGCGTCGGCCGCCGAGGTACCCACCCGTCAGATTGACGGCACCGACGTCATTGAGCAGGGCACGCTTGCCGCTGAGAACGTCCTGGAAGCACTCAAGGACGTTATCGACCCCGAGCTCGGCATCAACATCGTCGATCTCGGTCTGGTCTACGGCGTCGTCATCGGTTCCGAGAATCAAGTGCGCCTCGATATGACCCTGACGTCGGCCGCCTGCCCGCTGACCGATGTCATCGAGCGCCAGGCGCAGACGATTCTGTCCGGCGTGACCGACGAGGTCCAGATCAACTGGGTGTGGATGCCGCCGTGGGGTCCGGATCGCATCACGCCCGATGGCCGCGAGCAGTTGCGTGCCATTGGATTTAACGTCTGATCAACGCATGGACGTGAATCCCCCGGAAGCTCACGTTTCCGGGGGATTTGTGTCGTACGCGGGTATCACCGCGTTGATGGCTTCAGTGCCTCGGCCAGCACGGGACAGTGGAGGATTGCGCCTGCTGGCGGGCGCATACCGTTACCGGCCGAGCTTGTCGCGCACGAGCTGGGCGACCTTGCGACGCAGGATCTTCCCCATCTGGTTGCGCGGAAGTTCGGCGATGATGACGAGCTGGCGGGGCAGAGCGTAGTGCGCAATCGTCTTCTCTGCCCAGCTACGTACCTCATCGAGAGTCAGCGGGGCGCTGCCGTCCTCCATGATGATGGCTGCGGCGACCTCTTCGGTCGCCTCCGAAACGGGAACCCCCACGACGGCGACGTCGCTGACCGACGGGTGAGTGCGAATTGCAGCCTCCACTTGTGACGGGTAGACGTTGAAACCGCCGGATAAAATGAGTTCTTTTTTGCGGTCCGCCATCGAAATGAAACCGTCGCTGTTCACGCCGATGTCTCCGGTCTTGAACCAGCCCTCAGACGTAAACACGCGCGCGGTCTCTTCTGGCGCGTTCAGGTATCCTTCAAAAACCTGAGGACCACGAACGATAATCTCTCCAGGCTGGCCGTCCTCGACGTCGACCGTATCGTCGTCAAGTGAGACGAGGCGCAGCTGCGTGGAAGGGAATGGGACGCCAAGAACCCCGTGACGGCGCTTGTCCGACAGAGGCGCACCGGTCAACACGGGAGCGGTTTCGGACAGGCCATAGCCTTCGACGATCATTCCTCCGGTGGCTTCCTCCCATTCAGCCGCGAGCCCCGTCGACAGGGGCATGGCACCGGCGACCGAGTAACGGATGGAGGAAATGTCCGTCTTCGTCCGTGTGGCGAGTCGAAGAATCCTCTCGAACATGGGAGGAACACCGACGAAGAAGGTGATCGGGCGTCGTTTGTGCGCGTCGAGAGCCATCTGCGCGTCGAATTTCGGAAGCAGAACCTGGGTGGCCGCTTTGCGTACGGACGCGCACAGGAAGAACGTCAGACCGAAGGCATGGAAGTAGGGGAGAAGCGAGAAGAACGTTTCCGCGCCCTCGTGCAGCTTCCAGACCCAAAACATGCACTGGTTAACGTTGACCCCGATGTTACGGTGGGTAAGGGGAGCGGACTTAGGGATGCCGTTCGTTCCCGAAGTATGCAGGATCACCGCACGATCGTCGGGGGAGGGCAGCGGGAACGACGGGTCAATGGGAGCCGACGAGGCCGTGGCGCGGTCCCACGACCGCGTGCCCGCAGGAACTGGGCCACGTAGCTGATTGCGGGTCTGACGGGCCCGAGCGACCGGAAGCGTCAGGAGCAGACGCTGCGAGGTGGGCATACCGTGCGAAATATCCACCGTGAACACGGTGTCGAGAACGCTGAGTGGATAGGCATCCACGCACTTTTCCCACACAATCGCCACCTTGCCGCCGTGGCGGCCCAGCTGGCCTGCGATCTCCGAAACCGGAGCGAGTGGATTATGCTGCGCGGCGATCGCCCCAATACGCATACACGCGTAGAAGGCCACAAACGCCTGCGGGCAGTTCGGCAGCGCGATGGCTACCGTATCACCCGGCCCGACCCCGGCCTCGTGCAGAACCCGAGCAGCCTTTTGAACCTGATCACGCACCTGTGCGTAGGTGGTCGTTGCCCCGAAGTAGTCGAGCGCGATGCGATCAGGGTACAAGCGCGCCGCATCATCCAGCAGGCTGTACAGCGATCCATCAGGCACGGGCACCTCGTAGGGGACCGCGTCGTACATGTCGTGAGCCTGCTTGACGATGCTGCGTGTCATGACTTCCTCCTGCGAATCGGCGCACTCAATTGTACCCAGCCGCAGGCCCGCTCACACCCGAGGAACACTCCAGGTGTCACACGTCGAGATATCGCCCGAATCGAGTCCGCGCTGCAGCCACGTGGCGCGCTGATCCGCGCTGCCATGCGTCCATGTTTCCGGGTTCGAAGACCCCTGGTACTTCTCCTGCAAACGGTCATCGCCGATCGCTTGAGCGGTCTGGAGCGCACCCAAGACCTGATCGGCCGTCGGAGTCTTAAGGAACGGGGTGCCGGTCGAAGGATCGGGGGTGGTGGATGCCCAGTGCATCCACACGCCCGCGTAGCAGTCGGCCTGGAGCTCGCTGCGCACGCCCGCACCCTGATCGCCAGACTCACGGGTGTCGTGCGTGCGGAAGACGCCCTGGAGGTTCTGAATGTGGTGCCCCCACTCGTGGGCCACGACGTATTCCTGCGCGAGCACGGAATCGGAGGCACCGTATTTGGAGACCATGTCGTCGAAGAACCCGAGGTCGAGGTACACCGTCGAATCTCCCGGGCAGTAAAACGGGCCGACGGCGCTTGTCGCGTTACCGCACGCGGTGGAGACGGAGTCCGTGAAGATCTGGAAATCGGGCAGCTGATAGACGACGCCCGCATCCTGGGCGGACAGCTGGGTCTTCCACACCGCGTCGAGGGACTGTGCAGTGGCGACCATGCGGCACTCAACGCGAGTGTTGGCGTCTTGTCCCGTCTGGCAGGTTGACGTATCGACCGCCGATGACGAGGTCGATGACGTGTCGGAAGACGTCGACAGCAGGCCCGTCAGATCGATGCCGGTGAAGTAGGAGAACCCGAGGATCAAGAGAACACCGAGCAGCGAGCCGCCGCCCGCACCTGCGATCTTCCGCCCTGCGCCGGACGTACTAACGCGCGAGGGATCCAAACGGATGTTGTCATTGAAACTCATGGTTGCTCCACACTTTCAGCGGCGGCGCCCGGCCTCGTAACGGCCAAGCATGTCGGAACGGAACTCGTCAAAGCACCCGTCGATGATCGATGCGCGGATTCCATCGACGAGACGCAGTGTAAACCACTCGTTGTGAATGGTCGCGAGCGTTGCCGACAGGATCTCCTTCGCCTTGAACAGATGATGAAGGTACGCGCGCGTGTAGTGGGTGCAGGTGTAGCACCCACAGCCCTCAACGAGCGGCGTGAAATCCCTCTTGAAGCGTGCGTTCGTGATGTTGAAACGCCCATCGGGCGTGTAGATCGCAGCGTTGCGCGCCACGCGCGAAGGATTGACGCAGTCGAAGGTGTCCGCACCCGCTGCGACGCCTGCGAACAGGTCCTCAGGCTCAGAAATGCCCAGAAGGTGGCGGGGACGATCCTCGCCCAGTTCCTCACATACCCACGAGACGATTGTCCCGAGGTTTTCCTTCTCGAGGGCGCCACCGACGCCGAACCCGTCGAAGCGCTGGCCGTCGACCTCCATGTCCGCCATCGTACGTGCGGCCGCTCGACGCAGATCCTCCCACTGGGCGCCCTGAATAACACCCCACAGCTGCTGATACGGCTTGTCGGAGCGCTCCTCGGTCAGGCGTTTGTGCTCGGCGAGGCATCGTGCAGCCCATGCGTGGGTGCGCTCGAGAGATTCCTCCTGGTAGGAGCGCGGATGCAGCAGGCTCGTGAGCTCATCGAAGGCAAACATGATGTCGGAGCCGAGCTGGTGCTGGATCCCCATCGACACCTCAGGGTTGAAGCGATGCTTCGTACCGTCGATGTGGCTGGAGAAGATAACGCCATCGTCGTCGACGACCGCGTTGGAGGCCTTGATGGCCTGCATCTGAACGGCGGGGTCGGTTGGGTCGGCCTGCCCGGAGAATTCCTGTGACAGAACCTTCTTGAAGCCGGCCCCAAGAGATAGAACCTGGAAGCCGCCCGAATCGGTGTAGGTGGGGCCAGACCAGTTCATGAACTGACCGAACCCGCCAGCCTCGTCGACGATGTCGGATCCCGGCTGCAGATACAGGTGGTAGGCGTTCGCGAGGACGGCCTGCGCTCCCAGCGAACGCACCATCTCGGGGGTGAGGGCCTTGACGTTGGCTTTCGTGCCGACGGGAATGAACGCGGGGGTCGCGATCGTTCCGTGCGCGGTGTGGATGACGCCGGTGCGCCCGAGGCCGCCGTGGGACTCCATTCGATATCCGATCGTGAAGCCTCTATCGGGATGGTGCTCTCCCTTGGAAGCCGGGGGCTCAAAAGGCGTGAGCTGCTCGGGATCGGGAGCGGACAGCCAGTTCTCATTCATTGGTCGAAGACCTCGTCCTTCTTCAGTCCCTCCGCGCGCCGAATGGCCGCGATGACCGGATACGTCAGCGGCAGCAGGATGACCTCCAGCAGTACCTTATAGCAGTAGCCGGTGACGGTGTAGTTGATGAAGTTACCCAGCGTCATCTCGCCGTAGAAGAGAATCGTGCAGAACAGGATGGTGTCAGCTGCCTCGCCGACGATCGTCGAGCCGATGAGTCGAGCCCACAGGTGCTTCGCGCCCCAGCGCCGACGGATCCATACGAGAACGTAGGAGTTAAGCAGCTGGCCCGCCAGGTAGCCGACAAGCGAGGCCAAGACCGCGCGCCACACGACGCCGAGGACCGCAGCAAAAGCTTCCTGGTTTTCGTAATCAGGGGCCGGAGGCAGATACTGCACGACGAAGAAAGTGAGTGAGGCCAACAGGGAGGCCACGAATCCCATGATGATGACGCGCCTAGCCCGAGCGAATCCGTAGACTTCCGAGAGCACATCGCCGATGATGTACGTCAGCGGGAAGAGGATCGCGCCTCCGTCGAAAATGAGATAGTGAGTGGACGTGCCGAGCATGAACGCCTTGGTCGCGGCGATATTCGAGATGAGCAGCAGCGCCACGAAGGCGACGGAGATGATGTCAAGGGCGCGCGCGGGGCGCGCCGATCCAGACGGGACCGGGCTATCGGTCATGGGATGAAACCTCGCAAAGCTGAGTAGATATCGGTTAATTACGACACCCATTGTGCCCGCTACTTGCGTGATCATGCGCAACAGCGCCGCCTCACAGGCGGGTTGATTCGCCCACACGCACCCCTCCATCTACTCTTGGAGCGTGATTAACGTCCAGGACTTCTCGTTGCGCATCGGCCCTCGCGAGCTCGTCAACCACGCGAGCTTCCGTATCGACAAAGGCATGTGTATCGGTCTCGTCGGCCGCAACGGCGCGGGTAAGACAACGACGATGAGGCTCCTCGCGGGCGAAGGCGACCGCGGAGGGGCCGCCGAGTACACCGGCACAATCTCGTCGAATGGTACGGTCGGCTACCTGGCACAGGACACCCACGTGGGTGATCCGTCGATGAAGGCTCGTGACCGCATCATCTCTGTGCGCGGTATCGACTCCATCATCGCGCGCATCCGCAAGGCCGAACACGAGATGTCAACGACCGAGGGTGGCCGTCAGCAGCGCGCCATGGAGCGTTACGTGAAGCTCGACCAACAGTTCACGAACTCTGGTGGCTGGGCAGCCAATGCCGAGGCGGCCCAGATTGCGCACTCGCTGGGGCTTGAAGACCGGGTACTCGATCAGACCCTCGACACCCTCTCCGGTGGTCAACGACGCAGGGTCGAGCTTGCCCGCGTGCTGTTCTCGAACGCCGACGTATTGCTCCTCGACGAACCCACAAACCACCTCGATCACGATTCGATCGTCTGGCTCCGCGACTGGATTAAGACATTCCCCGGCGGCGTCATGATCATTTCGCACGACGTCAAGCTGCTGGGCGACACCGTCAACCAGGTCTTCTACCTCGATGCAAACCGCGCGCAGATTGACATCTATCATCTTGGCTGGTCGGCTTACCTCAAGCAGCGCGAGGAAGACGAGCGTCGTCGCCGTAAGGAACGCGCGAACGCGTTGAAGAAGGCCGAACACCTCAAGGCTCAGGGTGAGAAAATGCGCGCGAAGGCCACGAAGGCCGTCGCCGCACAACAGATGCTGCGCCGAGCCGAAGAGCTTTTCGCCCAAGCGGGTTCAGAGATCGTCCAGGACAAGGTCGCGCGCCTACGCTTCCCCGACCCGGCACCGTCGGGCCGCGTTCCCCTTACCGCTGAAGGGCTGTCGAAGTCCTACGGTTCTCTCGAGGTGTTCACGGGGGTAGATCTCGCGATTGACCGCGGCTCTAAAGTGGTCGTCCTCGGCCTCAACGGCGCCGGCAAGACGACGCTCCTACGTCTGCTCTCTGGCATCGAGGACCCTGACTCGGGACGCGTCGTGCCCGGCCACGGCCTCAAGCTCGGCTACTACGCCCAGGAACACGAGACGCTCGACGAGACCCGCACGATCCGCGAAAACATGGCCGAGGCCGCACCCACCCTCGACGACACCCACGTGCGCAATATTCTCGGCCAGTTCCTCTTCCAAGGTGACGACGTTGAAAAGCCCGTGTCCGTGCTCTCCGGCGGTGAGAAGACCCGACTCGCCTTAGCGACACTCGTCATCTCGGGCGCAAACGTCCTGCTCCTCGATGAGCCGACAAACAACCTGGATCCTGCCTCACGCGAAGAGATTCTCGCGGCGTTGCGCGACTACGAGGGAGCGGTCATCCTCGTGACACACGATCCCGGCGCCGTCACGGCGCTCAACCCCGAGCGCGTCCTACTGTTGCCTGACGCTGATGAGGACCTGTGGGACGACAGCTACCTGGATCTCGTTACCCTCACCTGACGGCACCACCTCGGTCGCTTCACGGCCGGCACGACAAAGGCCGGGACTGGAATGAACCAGCCCCGGCCTCGTCGTTAGTGTTAGAGGACCTTTGAGAAGAACTCCTTCGTGCGCTCCTCCTGCGGGTTATCAATGACATCCGCGGGAGCTCCGGCCTCGACGATGACGCCGCCATCCATAAAGACGACCTGATCGGCGACCTCGCGGGCGAACCCAATCTCGTGGGTGACAACCGCCATTGTCATTCCCGATGCGGCCAAGTCTTGCATGGCCTGGAGGACTTCGCCGACGAGCTCGGGGTCGAGTGCTGAGGTCGGTTCGTCAAACAGCATGATCTCCGGATCCATGGCGAGCGCACGGGCGATGGCCACGCGCTGCTGCTGACCGCCGGACAGCTCAGCAGGGTAGTGGTCCGCGCGATCAGCCAGCCCCACGCGGTCAAGCAGCTCGAGAGCCTGCGCGCGGGCCTCCTTCTTAGAACGCTTGAGCACCTGAACGGGCGCCTCCATCACGTTCTCCAGGGCCGTCATGTGCGGGAAGAGGTTGAAGCGCTGGAACACCATGCCGATACGGGAACGCTGAGCAGCGATCTCCTTATCGTGGCGCTCGTGCAGTATACCCTTCTCGTCCTCGCGATAGCCGAGCAGCTCACCGTCTACGTACACGCGGCCGGCGCTGATGTCCTCGAGCATGTTCAGGCAGCGCAGGAGCGTCGACTTACCCGAACCCGAGGGGCCGAGGATGACGCAAACCTCGCCGGAGGCGATGTCCAGGTCGATACCCCGCAGGACATGCAGGTCGCCGAAGAACTTGTGGACTCCGCGCACGGACACCATTGGCGTCGCATCGGTCGTCGTCTCCACAGCCTTGTCCGTCATGGTGTCACATCCAAATACTTGAGCGTGCTCGTCTTCTTGTTGTCCCCATCCGAGCTATCCTCGCTGGTGGACGCATGTGCGCCGGCGTTGTCGCGGCGCTCGAACCCCTTGCCGAAGTGCTTTTCGATCATCGACTGGATGACCATCAGCAGGCTTGTAATCACCAGGTACCAAATCGCAGCCGCAATCAGGAGCGGCACGGGAGCGAACGTCGCCTGGCCGCGCTGACGTGCGATGAACGTCAGTTCGAGGGTAAATGGGATCGCCGACACCAGGGACGTCGTCTTGAGCATCGAAATTGTCTCGTTGCCGATCGGCGGCACGATCACGCGCATCGCCTGGGGCAGGATGATCCTGCGGAAGATCGTAGCCCGCGGCATGCCCAGGGCCGTCGCCGCCTCCCACTGGCCCTTCGAGACGCTCAGCAGACCCGCGCGCATGATCTCCGCGAGGTACGCGCCTTCATTCAGACCTAAACCGATGAACGCCATCCAGAACGGCGTGAAGTACGTGGCCGTATCAAACGTCAGCTCCCAGCCCCACAGCGAGCCGAGGAAAGGCACGCCGAAGGAAAGCTTCGGGTAGAGCGTAGGCAGCAACGACCAGAAGATTAGCTGCGTGTAGATAGGCGTCCCACGGAAGAACCAGATGTAGGCCATCGCCACCCAGCGCAGCACCGGATTCACCGACTGGCGCATGATCGCCATCGTGATGGCAAGCGCGGTGCCCACCACCATCGCGAGGACCGTCAGGATGATCGTGAAGAGCACGCCCTGCATGATCGAGACGGAGAAGAGCCACTGGAACACGACGTCCCATTGGAAATTCACGTTGGTGATCAGGCCGTGAATGGCCATTGCCGCGAGGATCGCGACGATGATCGCGCTGACCCACCTCCCCGGCCGGGGGACGGGTTTGGCATCGAGCAGCTTGACGCCGTCTTTCATATGTGCCATGTGAGCCTCAGTCGGTGGTTGCCGGGTTGAGTTCCGCCGTCGTCAGGGCGGCTTCCTTCGCACCGTAGGTGTCGAGAATGTCGGCGAGGTAGCCGTTGTCCATCAGGTACTGCATGGCCTTCTGGACAGCCTGCGTCAGCTGCTCGTCGTTCTTGTTAATGGCCACGCCCTGCGGGGCGGACTCGACAACGTCGCCGACCTGCTCGATCTTGCCGCCGGACTGAGTGGCGGTGTAGCCGATGACTGTGGAGTCCGCAAAGGTCGCGTCGTACTGTCCGCCGATAACCTTCGTGGCGATGTCGGTCTGCAGGTCGTGCGGCATGATCGTGATCTCGTCCTTGCCGTCGGCGACGCACTGCTCCGACAGCTCGTTCGCGTAGTCTTCCTGCGCGGTGCCGGTCTGGACACCGATGGTCTTACCACATGGGTCGGTTGGATCGAAGTTCTTCGGGTTGCCCGCGGCGACCCCGTAGGCGGAGCCCACCTGAACGTAGGAGACCAGGTTTGCCTGCTCCTCGCGTTCGGAGGTGATCGTGAAGGAGGAAATGCCCACGTCGAACTTCGTGCCAAGCGCCGGAATAATAGTCGGGAACTCGGCGTGGCTCGTGGTTCCCTCGTTCAGGCCCATGACCTTGGCAAGCGCCTTGTTGATGTCGACATCGTAACCCTGAGGGGTCTGCGAGTCATCACCGAGGAACTCCGCCGGCGCGTAGTCAGCGGAAGCGCCGTTACGCAGCGTGCCACGCTCCTTGACCTCGTCGGGAACCAGGGCGGCGATTTCGTCAACGGTCGGGATCTTTGACACGTCGTACGAGGCCGTGGTTGCCGCGGCCGTGGAGTTGTCCGATCCACTCGACGACGTGCTGGTCGACGACGGGTCCGAGCAGGCGGCGAGGGGGAGAGCAGCCGCGGCTGCGAGGACGATGAGGGCGTGTGCCTTCGAGATTGTCATGATGTGCCTTCCGATGGGAGTGGGCTTCAGCCCGCTATTGCTACTATTATGCACCTGTATGCATCTTAATGCATATTATGCGTAGCGTGTCACGAGTCAGTCGACACTCGGGTTGAGCTCGGCGGTCGTCAGTGCTGCATTCTCGGCGCCATAGGAGGCCAAAATATCGTTCAGGTAGCCATTGTCCATGAGGTACTGCATGGCCTTTTGGACCGCCTCGGCAAGCTGTGTATCATCCTTTGCGACTGCGATGCCCTGAGGGGCCGACTCGAAGGTGTCACCCAGCTGCTCGATCTTTCCCGCTGACTGTGCGCTCGTGTAGCCAATGACCGTCGAGTCCGCGAGGGTTGCGTCGTACTGGCCGCCAATCAACTTGGTGGCAATATCCGTCTGTAGCTCGTGAGGCATGACGGTGATCTTGCTCTTGCCAGCCGCAACGCACTCGTCGGAGAGGGTCGCCGCGTAATCTTCCTGAGCCGTGCCGGTCTGAACCGCAATGGTCGCTCCGCATGGGTCAGACGGGTCGAAATTCTTCGGATTGCCAGCGGCGACGCCCCAAGCGGATCCGACGTTCAGGTAGGACACCATGTTGACCTGCTCTAAACGCTCGGGGGTAATGGTGAACGAGGAGATGCCCACGTCGAACTTCGTCCCGAGGGCGGGGATGATCGTGGGGAATTCGGCGTGCTTCGTTTCTCCAGCATTCAGCCCCATGACCTTGGCGAGCGCTTTGTTGATGTCGATGTCGTAGCCGATGGGGGTCTGTCCATCGGTATCCATGTACTCCGCGGGCGCATATCCGGTAGATGCGCCGTTACGCAGGATGCCCCGCTCCTTGATGTCGTCGGGAACAAGCGCTGCAATCTCGTCAACGGTCGGGATCGACGAGACGTCGTAGTGCGAGGTGGTCGACGTGGTTGCCCCTGTCGTAGCATCTGCGGTGCTCGTGCTCGTCGTCGGGTCTGCGCATGCGGCCATGGCAGCCGTGGTACCGGCCAGGGTGAGCATGGCAAGAATCTTCTTCGTGTGCATGATTATGTTCCTCGGTATCCGTGATTCGGGTGGTGTCGTGTAATGGATATGCAAGCATGCGCATACTATGCGTGTCGAATGAGTCTCGGATCGTGGATACACAAGTGGGCAAGCACCGTGTGCTTGCCCACTTGAAAAAGCTCAGTTTCCGCGAAGTGCGCGGCGTGACGGCTTGGCGCGCAGGGGGTCGATTCCCTTTGGAATGGGGGGTTCGCCCGAGCGAAGAGCGTTGATGCGCGCAGAAACCTGGGGAACTTCTTCGGGGGTCAGCACGTTCTTCAACTTGCGCAGCTCGCGCTGCAGATCCTTCAGAGCGATCTGTCCTTCATCGTGCCCCACCTGGATCTGGTGAACGGGAACGTTGCGCATGACCTTGGTGACCCGCTTCGTCTCGGCCTGAAGGAGGGGACGGACGCGGGATGCGGGGCCCTCGGAAATGAGAACGACGCCGGCGCGGCCAACGATGCGCCACACGAGGTCCTGCTCGCGGGTGAATGCCACGGGCTGCTCAGGAATCACCCAGCCGCGCTGAATCTGGGACAGTGCAACCTTCACGGCACCAGCCGTATCCTCAACCTGTGCGTACAGTGCACGGCGCGTCAAAACGCTCAGCAGTAGAAGGGCAGCGGTGAACGAGCCCAGGATGCCGACGACAAGCCAGCCAATGAACGACATGTTGGTCAGCCAGGCCACCAGCATGAAGACGGCGATCACTGCAGCGGCTGATCCGAGGAGCATCCAAGGAAGTGCCGGGTACGTGCGTTTGGTCAGTCGGTACGCGTCGAGGACGTTCTGGTAGAAGCGCCTCTTGCCGGGGGAATTCGATTCACTCATAGCCTCATTATTGTACGTGCAATTGGTGGTCGAAAGTCCACCCGTCCGATCAGGCACTTTGTGAAATGAGTTGCATCACATTGCTCAGCTTTGGACAATGTCGGTATGAACATTGGCGGTTACGACGTTGGCCAAATCTTCCATATCGGAACGGCGGGCCCCGTGTGGCGTACGCGCACGGATGCGGGAGAGGCACTGTTGTCACTGCGCACTACCGGAGACGGAGAGCGGTGCCTCGAGCGATGGAAGGCGTGGGCCTCGATCACGTCGCGACACGTTGTTGCCCTGCGCGATGTCGCGCGATCAGACGACGGCCGCTGGGCAATCGTCTACGACTATGTGGCGGGGCGTCCCCTCGATGCGGAGATCGGCTCGCCCGACTTGCGTCCTATCGCGACACGTCGGCAGATCATCGAAGGAATCGCCGCCGGAGTCAGTGCCTTGCACAGCGCCGGAATCGTTCATGGGGATTTAACTCCCTCCAACATCATCGTGACACCATCCGGGCGTGCGGTCATTATCGATCTCATCGACGAATTGGGTGAGCGCGACGGGACCCCGGGGTGGAGTCAAGGGCTTACCGGTCCGGAGGCTGATCGCGCGTGCCTGCGTCAGCTTGCGCACATTCTGCACATGGACGAGGCACTGGCTGAGCTTGGCTTTGATGAGGGCGAGGATTGTCTGACAGAGGCGACCCCCGTTATTGACGATCCGATCGAGCATCCGATTTCGCGTGAGCCCGTGGATCCCGAGCGTGTCATTGCGGACCTGCGCGCGGCTGCGCTGCGCGAAGATACTCGCAGAGATGATCGGTCCGAGCACTCCACTGTGTTGGCACCGCCTGACAAACATGGGCGAAAACAGTCCCGGCAGCACGGACGCCGCCGAGCGCTGGGCGTCCTTGCGCTCGGGCTGACGACAATCGTCGCGGGCGTGTCCATCATGGTCTACGGCCTGCTGCACGTAGGTTCGAGCGATGGCCAAGGGGAGGCAGCTCTCCACAGCGATCCCTCGCAGTCGCTCGAGCAGTCGGCCGGTAGCGCATGCGATGTTTCCGCACTTTCGGAGACGATTAACCGCGCGATCCGCACGCGCGACGAGGCGGTGGTGGCCGGTGATCCAACGGCTCTCGAAAGCGTTCTTGGTGGCGAGCTGCTCGATCAAGACAAGACGCGCATCGCATCGATGCACAGCGAGGGAGTGCACGTCGCGCAGTTGTCCTCCAAGATCGATAACGTGTCTGTGTTGGCCTGTGAGCCGGGAGCTATTGATGTCGGCGCGACGCTGACGGTTCTCACCTCGGAAACATGTCGAGCGGGAACTTGCGAGAGAAGTGCGGAGCCGCAAGCGACCGACCTTCGCGTGCGCGTCGATCCCGTGTCAGGAAAGGTCGTGAAGGCAGAGCCCGCTGATCAGCAAAGTGGTGCCGCGGCGCAATAGCGCCTAAGAACTGTGTGACTGACCAAGTAACACTGATGGGGTGGACCTCATGCGAGGCCCACCCCATCAGTGTTCGGTGAGGATCAGAGTCCGAGGTCGGCCTCGAACGCGCCGTCCTCCAGGCGCTTCTTCACGTCCATGAGGAAGCGCGACGCATCGGCGCCGTCAACCAGACGGTGGTCGTAAGACAGCGACAGGTAAACCATCGAGCGAATCGCGATGACATCGGCACCGTCGGCACCCTTCATCACGATGGGACGCTTCACGATCGTGCCGACACCCATGATCGCGGTCTCGGGCATGTTGAGGACCGGCGTATCGAAGAGCGCGCCGCCCGAACCGGTGTTGGTCACCGTGAACGTCGAGCCGGACAGCTCGTCGGGGCCGATCTTCGAGTCGCGAGTACGAGCAGCCAGATCATTGATCGAAGCAGCGATGCCGGCGATGTCCTTGTCTCCGGCGTTCTTGATCACCGGGACGAGCAGACCGCGCGGCGTGTCAACGGCGATGCCCACGTGCTCGTAGTCGAAGTACGTGACCTCCTTGTCGTTGATGGTCGCGTTGATCTTCGGGTGGTAAGCGAGCGCCTCGGTCGCGGCCTTCACGAAGAAGGGCAGGAAGGTCAGCTTGGTGCCGTGCTTGGCGAGGAACGCATCCTTCGAACGCGCACGCACAGCGGCAACCTTCGTCACGTCGACCTCGATGACCGTGGTCAGCTGAGCAGCGGTCTGCAGCGACTCGACCATACGGCGGGCGATCGTCTGACGCAGGCGCGACATCTTTTCCGTCGTGCCACGCAGCGGCGAAGGCTCGCGGACAGCGGTGGCCGGTGCAGCGGCAGCCGCAGGTGCTGCAGGAGCTGCGGGGGTCGCAACTGCAGCGCGAGCGGCAGCGGCGGCAGCCTCGATGTCCTCACGGCGAACGCGGCCGCCAACACCGGTGCCCGACACGGAAGCCAGATCGACGCCAAGTTCACGGGCGAGCTTGCGAACGATCGGGGTGACGTAGGCGGAGCCGGTCACGGCGACAGGTGTTTCAACGACCGGAGCCGCGGAAGCCGTCTGGGTGAGCGTCGATGCATTCGGGAAGGGATCGACCGGAGCCGCGGGAGCCGTCGGGGCGGCCGGAGCGGCAGGCGCAGCGGGTGCCGCCGGGGCAACAGGTGCCACGGGTGCGGCAGGAGCGGCGGCCTCGGCCACGGGAGCAGCAGAGGGAGCGGACGAGGAAATAATCGCGACGACGGTACCGACCTCGACGGTCTCATCCTCGGGCACGCGGATCTCTGCGAGGAAACCGGCGACGGGGGAGGGGACCTCGGAGTCAACCTTGTCCGTGGAGACCTCGAGCAGCGGCTCGTCAGCGTCAACGGCGTCGCCCACGGACTTCAGCCATGTGGTGACGGTGCCCTCGGTGACGGACTCGCCCAGAGCGGGCATGCGGACCTCGGTGCCTTGTGCGGGGGTGGCAGCGGGAGCTGCGGCCGGAGCCGCAACGGGGGCGGCCGGAGCCGCAACGGGGGCGGCCGGAGCCGCAACGGGGGCGGCTGCAGAAGCAGCGGGAGCCGCCGAGGCCTCGGATGCGTCGCCGATGCGAGCGATCTCGGTGCCGACCTCGACGGTCTCATCCTCGGGGACCAGGATTTCCAGCAGGACGCCGGCCACGGGGGAGGGGACCTCGGAATCAACCTTGTCCGTGGACACCTCAACGATGGGCTCGTCGAGCTCGACGGTGTCGCCGACTTGCTTGAGCCAGGTGGTGACGGTGCCCTCGGTGACGGACTCGCCCAGAGCGGGCATGGTCACTGAAGTTGCCATGTGTGTTCTCCTATAAAAAATTTCGGTCAGTTGTGGACGTGGAGCGGCTTGCCTGCCAGCGCCATAGCCGCTTCGCCGAGCGACTCGTTCTGGCTGGGGTGTGCGTGGATCAGGGAAGCGACGTCCGAGGGGTACGCCTCCCAGTTCACCATGAGCTCGCCCTCACCAATCTGTTCGCCGATGCGCGCGCCGATGCCGTGGACGCCCACGATCGGACCGCCCTCAACCGAGACCAGCTTGATGATGCCCGATGTGGCCAGGATAGACGACTTTCCGTTGCCGGCGAGGTTGTATTCGACGGTGCGCACCTGGTCTCCAAACTTTTCACGTGCCTGCTTTTCGGTCATGCCGACCGAGGCGATCTCCGGCTCGCAGAAGGTCACGCGCGGAATGTTGATATCAGCCTGCATGGTCGGGTTCAGGCCGGCAATCTCTTCGGCGACGAAGATACCCTGCATGAAGCCGCGGTGTGCCAGCTGAAGGCCGGGAACGATGTCGCCGACCGCGTAGATGTTACCGACGCCGGTGTGCAGTCGATCGTTGGTGATGACGAAGCCGCGATCCAGCGTGATGCCGGCCTGCTCGTAGCCCAGGCCCTCGGTCACGGGGCCACGGCCGACAGCAACCAGAAGGACGTCGGCGTCGAAGGCCTTGCCGTCTTCGGTCGTGACGTGCACGCCCTGCTCGTTCTGCGTCGCCGAGGCGAAGCGAGTGTTCGTGTGGAACTTGATGCCGCGCTTACGGTAGGCGCGCTCAAGCTGCTTGGAGATGGCCTCGTCCTCATTGTTGGCGAGGTGGGGCAGGGCCTCGATAATCGTGACCTCGGCACCAAAGCTGCGCCACACGGAGGCGAACTCCAGGCCAATGACGCCGCCGCCGAGGATCACTGCGGAGGAGGGAACCCAGTCCATCTGAAGAGCCTGGTCGGAGGAAATCACGCGGCCGCCGATCTCGAGGCCGGGGATGGAACGCGAGTAGGAGCCGGTCGCCAGAACAATGTTGCGACCGGTGATGCGCTGGCCGTTCACCTCGATGGTGTTCGCGTCGGCAAGGCGGCCCCAACCGGAGATAACCTCGACGTTGCGCGACTTGAGCAGGCCCTGCAGACCCTTGTACAGACCGGAAATCACCGAGTCGCGGTACTTGCCCACCTGAGCCATGTCGATGCCGTTGAAGGTGGAGGAAACACCGAACTTGGACGACTCGCGCACGGCCTCGGCCGTCTCTGCAGCGTGCAGGTACGCCTTGGTGGGGATACAGCCGCGGTGCAGGCAGGTGCCGCCCACCTTATCGCCGTCGATGAGGGCGACCTTCATGCCCAGCTGCGCAGCGCGCAGGGCGGTCGCGTAGCCGCCGGAACCCGCACCCAGAATGACGATGTCGTAGGTCGATTCGCTCAAGGTTTAAAACTCCTCGCTGATGAGCCGAAGCTCAGATGGTTGTTTTCATGGCGGGCCTCACGGTCCTTATAGGCCTATTGTCCCACGTTTGTGCAACGCTGTCCTGAAGCTCAGTGTTCCATCGTGGTGCATCAGGCCACACGGCATGGTTGCGCGCGGCACTCATCCCTCATGCAATGCGTCGTGACAGTGCTGTCGGTAGGATCGGACATGTGCACGGACATGACACGACGAACGAGGCCGTCGGTGCGCGCGATCAGCGCCCACCGTCGCTTGGGCTTGGCCGCATCATTATCGCTTTGTTTTGGCTGCTCGGAGCCTGGATTCTCGTGACGGCTATCCTGGATCTTTTTCATGCGCAGGGGCAGCCCTGGGGTCCACGCATCGTTGCTCTGCTCGCGGGTATCGACTATCTCATTGCGGCCACGGCGCTCACCCACAACGGGCGACGCATGCGCCTGGTTGGTTGGGTCACGATCTCTCTCTCGATCGCTATTCCGATTATTTTGTGGGTCGCCTCGCTCGGCTTGGATGAGCTGAATTCCGCGCGCTCTGCCTGGACCGGCTTTGGTGTGGACTTCTACTACCTGCCGCTCGTTGTGTCGATCATTGGCTTGGTCTGGATGTGGCGGTCAAATCCGCGCAGGATTGTCTCGCTCGCAGAGCAGGTCGAACGTCCGTCCGCCCCGTGGAGGGTGCACTGACGCATTGCTTGAACGAGCGATGTATATAAAAACGAGGCCTGGCGGAGCGGATCCGACCCGGGCCTCGTTTTCTGTTGTCTGTCCGGTTCTAGACGCCACCTGGGAAGCCGAGTTGGCGCCACGCCTCGTATAGGACGATCGATGCAGAGTTGGCTAAGTTGAGGGAACGTACCCCGTCGACCATCTGGATGCGCACGCGATCCTCCACGCGCGGATGATGCATCACCTCCTCGGAGAGGCCGACCGACTCGCGCCCAAAGAGGAGGCCGTCTCCATCGGCATAGGAAACGTCGGAGTACATGGTGGTCGCGTGTCCCGTAAGCGCCCAGACGCGTCCCGGAACCTCGGCGAGCGCCTCGTCCAGGGAGTCGTGAACCTTCACGTGTGCGAGGTCGTGGTAATCCAGGCCCGCACGGCGAAGCTTCGCGTCATCCATGTCAAAGCCCAGAGGCTCGACCAAGTGCAGCATCGATCCGGTGCATGCGGACAGGCGAATTGCGGCTCCCGTATTGCCGGGGATTTCCGGCTCCCAAAAAATAATGTGCAGCATAGTCCTCAGGCCTGGTGGGTAACGGTCAGGCAGGCACGGGCGATCGTGTGCTCAAGCGCCACGAACGAGGCCATGGCCGGTGTCGCGTCATCATCGAGCCCCAGGGAATCCGTATCGAGGGCGTGTACCGTAAATACGTAGCGGTGGGGGCGGTCGCCGGCGGGGGGAGCGGCTCCAAAGTAGGAGGCCTCGCCCGCATCACCGCGCAGGTGGAAAGCTGGACCGTCCAGCATGAGGTCGGACGCTCCGGCACCCGCCTCCAGGTGGGTCATGGATGCCGGGATGTCAAGAATTGCCCAGTGCCACCATCCCGAGGGGATCGGAGCATCCGGGTCAAAGCAGGTCAGCATGAAGCTCGCTGTGCCCTCGGGGAAGCTGTGCCACGTGAGGTCCGGGGAAAGGGATCCGGCCTCGGCGGTCGCCGACTCGGGCATTGGTGCGCCGTCGGTGAGGACGCTCGACGACAGTGTGAACGTGGGAACGTCCAGGCCCTCGTAGGGGTTGGGGGCAAGGGGGCGCTGATCGATGTTCATGCGTGCTCCTTTTCTTGGTGTTTCCATTGTGACCTATTCACGCGCGATCGGCGTTCGGGACGCAGATGTGTGAGCGGGGTTCTACACTTCCACTATCGAACACATGTTCTATTGTTGGGAGGGGAGCCATGACCGATGCGCACGCGCGACTGCTGGCGGCACGCGACGCGTTGAACCGTGCCGAACAGGCTGTTGGCTTGCGCGCGCGTGACGACATCGAGCATGCGCAGATGGGCACTTCTCCTGTGCTTCTGGGGCCGACTGGCAGAGCCGAGCTCATCCGATTACTGATCGACGTGTGCCCCTCCGAGGGATGGATCGGCGTGTGCGGAGTGGGCGATATCGGCTGGGAATGGGCCTTTCAGCAGGGGATGGACCTCGACCGCGTTCTGGTGTTAAACACAGGGAAAGATCACCAGGTGGGGGACCTGTGCTCCCTTCTGATAGAGGCCTGCGATGTTGTCTGCCTCGACGTTCCTGAACTATCCAGTTCACAACAAAGGACCCTGGCCGCACGGGCCCGATCGATGGGACGCACCATCGTGACACTGCGTCCCTGGCCGGGACTCTCTCGCGATGGGGTGCATCAACGGATGCGGCTGGTGGTCTAGATGCGTGACATGGTGGCGTGGGTGCCCGATTGGCCCGTCCACTGCCTCGTGGTCGATCTACCGCCGGGGGTAGCTGGGGCCGTCGTGCATGGCGAACGCATCGAGGTTGCCAGCGCTGCTGCTCGGCGCGCCGGGGTCAGGAGCGGCATGAGCATACGAGAGGCGACGTACGTATGTCCCGATCTCGTCTGCTTGCCTCGCGACCCCGATCGTGAGGCCAGAGCGTTTAGTGCCGTTGTCGATGCTTTCGATTCAGTGGCGGCCGGGGTGGAGTGCGTGCGCCCCGGGGTGGCCAGGTGTCGGGCGCGTGGCCCCGCCCGTTGGCACGGGAGTGAGGAGGCCGCCGCCTTGGCTTTGGTGTCGGCGATTGAAGAAGCCGTCGGCGTTGAGTGTTTTGTTGGCATTGCCGATGGTCCGGTCGCATCCCTGGAGGCGGCGCGCGAGGGACGCATTGTTCCTGCAGGAGAAAGCCGATCATTCCTGGGGCGCATCCCGTTACATCGCGCCCTGTGGGCCGTTCCTGACGCGATGGCTGACAGAGCGGCTGACGCCATTGAGCTATTGGCAGGACTGGGAGTCCACACGTGCGCGGATTTTCTGGCGCTGGGTCGAGGCCGTGTGTGCGAGCGCTTCGGCGACGTCGGCGAAGCGCTCTGGAATCTCGCCTCCGGAGGCGATAGCACCATCACGCTGGCCGGGCGCATTCAACCTGACATTACGGTGGAGTGCGTCATTGATGTGGGGGGAGATTCCATTGACACGATGATGGTGCCCATTGGGCGCATCGCACGAGACCTGTCGCAAAGGCTGTGGCAAGGCGGACTCGCCTCGCAGACGCTGCGCATCGATGTGGAGGATGGAGGGGGCGGTCAGCGCACTCGCACGTGGAGCGGATGCGAAGTGTCCGCGTTCGACGACGTTGCGCTGCGCGTCCGTTGGACGCTCGCGGGGTGGACTTCAGGTATCGAAGGGCCCAGCGCCGCAGTGACCTGTATACGCCTTACCGCATGTGATCCGCGGGTGGGGCACAGTGCGTCAGCGTTGTGGGGGCGGTCAGACCGCGAGCGCGATGTCTCACGCAGCGTCGTGCGCATCCAGGGGATGGCGGGGCCAGATTCTCTCCTGATGCCGCGGGTGCAGGGCGGATATGATCCGCGCAGCCGTGTTGTGATGGCCAGATGGGGAAGCGAACCTCTCCTTCGTCCGCGCGAGGGGGCGTGGGACGGGCGCATCGCTCAGCCTCCGGCGACGCTCTTTGACGAGCCTGTACGCGTGAGGATCGTTGGCGCATCGGGTGCCTTCGACGATGTGCGTGTGGACCATCGGGGGGCTTTGAGCGCTGCCCCCGCCTACCTCGTGAGCGAGCGTGATGCCTCGCAATCCGTGTCTGGGAGAGGGCGCCGTGTCGCTATCGCGCGCATGGAAGGGCCCTGGCCGGTGGGAGGGCGCTGGTGGGCGCAGGAGCGACCTCGGGCCTATATGAGGGCTCTGCTTGAGGATGGACGGGACGTTCTCCTCGTATGGAAGGAGGGGGAGTGGGCGATCGAGGGGCTGGCCCAGTGAGCCGGTGCTGGGAATGGGTGGGTGCCGTAGACTGAAAGGATGGTATCTCTGTCGCACACGCTGGCCTCACTGTCGGATGACGACATGATGGCCCTCGTTGGTCCGGCGACATGGGCGAATGGCCTGCGTTTGGCGCGCGGTGGCGCGGTGCGGGAATTTTCCTGGAGTGAGGACGGGGAGCAGGCCGAGGCGCGCGTGAAGGAAGCTGGGCTGACCTATCGCGTGCGCGTCGCGCAGGGCGCTGTACGTCCCTCCCTCACGTGTGCTTGCCCGTTGCGCAGTGACTGTCCGCATGCGGTCGCGACGCTCATCGTCGGGCGCGAAGATGCCCGCGACAAGCAGCGGCCGGTGCCTGAGTGGAGCCGTGTTCTCGAACAGATGCTGGGCGCAGACCGCGATCAGATGGGAGAGCCGTTGGCCCTCGTCGTTGACGCGCATGATCCCGGCGTCGAGCCGTCTCTTATCCCTTTGCGCCGGGCCTCCTCATCGGGGTGGACGACGAAGCGGGCCTCGTGGCTCGATCTGACGGCGACCCAGTGGGCGTCTGTGACGGATGGGTTGGATCCCACGCACGTTTCTCTCATGCGCGAGGGATATCGCCTGTCGCGTGAATCGCGTTCGTGGCACTCGCGCACGGAGGTGACGCTCAGCTCGCTGGGCGAGCATGCCTACGCGTGGCTGTCACGCCTGGTGCGGGCTGGGGTTGAGCTCTACGCCTCGCCAGAGGCCGATGAGTTGGTGGTGCTCTCGCACGCGACGTGGGACGCGGACATTGATGTGCGCTCGGGTTCCGACGGCCTTGATATCAGAGTCGTCGCGCGCAACGGGGACGAGGTGATCACGAGGCCGCGCATCGACCGGGACGCGAGTGTGCTGTTGCTGGATGGAGGGCGCGCGATCGCGCGCATCGAAGGGGTGGGAACGCTCGACGGTTTCCCTCTCGATCGCGGCCTGCATGTTCCTGTTGAAGATGTCGCGCAGTTTCGTGGCACGTGGCTGCCCGCCCTCCTCAGGCGTTTTTCGATGGCGTCCTCCGATGGGAGTTTTGACGCTCAGGCTCGCCCGGATGTGTCCCTTGTGGGCACGGTGCGTCGCGACGGGGAATGGGTCGTGGTGCGCTGGTGGGCCGAGTATTGCCAGGGTGAGTCGCGCTCGCGCACCCCTGTGGCTCACTGCCTGGGCGACGAGGCGGTGGCCGAGATCGTGGGGCGTGTCGAGTCGTGGGGCCGCGGGCTGGATTCCGCCCTGTGGAGCGCGCCTCCGACAACGGGGAGGCTGTCTCCGTGGCTCGTTCCCGTATTCTTGGAGGCGGTTGTCGATTCCGAAGGCGTCGATGGCCTCGTGTGGGACGTTGCGGATGACGTGCGTGCGATCGATGTGCGAGAAGACGGCTTCGACGTCGATGTGAGCGTTGATTCAGCCGAGCGCGACTGGTTCGACCTCAACGTGCGCCTGCGCCTGGGGCGCGTCACGATCAGCGTGCGCGACGCGCTTGAGGCGATCGCTGGCGGGCAGGACTACGTCGAGGTCGAGGGAACGTGGGTTCGCCTCGACGGTGAACGTATTCGATCGTTGGCGGCTCTCTTGGAAGAGGCGCGCACCCTGGCGGGATGGGACGGCGAGGGGGTCAGGCTTACGCCGATGCAGGTCGGCATCGTCGATCTGTTTGCGAGCGCATCCGACCACGTACGCATCAGCGACGCGTGGAGGACGCGGATCGCTGCGCTGCGAGACGGCTCCGCGGATAAGGGTTTGCCGCCGGTACCGTCGCTGAGTTCGATCCTGCGCCCGTACCAAAGGCGCGGGCACGCGTGGTTGACGGCTCGCCTGTCCGGTGGCATCGGCGGAATTCTGGCTGATGACATGGGCCTGGGGAAAACCGTTCAGATCCTGTCAGCCGTGGCGGCGCTGCGCGCGCACGCACCCGCGGGCGACGCGTCTCCTGTTGTGGTCGTTGCGCCGACCTCGGTCGTCGGCGTGTGGATAGATCAGGCGCGCACCTTCACACCACACCTGAGAGTGCGCGCGGTGACGGAAACCGCCACGCGCCGTGGAACGACGATCCGTCAGGAGGTTGCCGATGCGGATATCGTCGTCACCTCCTACACGCTCGCCCGCCTGGAGGCGGAGCAGTGGAGCCAGGTGAGCCTCGGCGGAGTTGTCATCGATGAAGCGCAGGCAGTGAAAAACCCTCGCACCGCGACGTACCGCGCGCTTCGCGATCTTGAGTCACCCTGGAAGTTGGCGGTGTCGGGTACCCCCATCGAGAACTCGCTGGGGGACCTGTGGTCGTTGCTGTCCTTGACGTGCCCCGGCCTCCTGCCCCCGTGGGAGACGTTCCAGCAGCAGGTGCGCAGGCCGATTGAAAACGGCACGGATCCGGCAATGCTTGGGCGTTTGACGGCCTATGTCGCCCCCTTCGTTCTGCGTCGCACGAAGGAGGAGGTCGCTCCGGATCTGCCCGATAAGATCGTCGACATCGTGCGCGTCGATTTGGGTAAGGAGCATCGCCATATCTACGACCAGTACCTGGCACGCGAGCGCGCGCGGATTCTCGATCTGCTGCGCGACGTGGATGCAAACCGAATGAGTGTGCTCGCGTCGATTACGAGGCTGCGGCAGCTAGCGCTCGATCCGGCTCTTGTCGAGGAATCGTACGCGCACGTGGGGTCGGCGAAAATCGAGTACCTGGCGGATCGCCTGGACGAGATCGTGCCACTTGGACATCAGGCGCTGGTCTTTAGCCAGTTCACCTCGTTCCTGGAGCGTATCCGACACACGCTTGTGCGCCGTGGAATATCCGTCGTGCAGCTCGATGGATCGACGCGTGGTCGTGCCGAGGTGATCGAGAAGTTCCGCTCGGGGCAGGCCCAGGTTTTCCTCATCTCCCTGAAGGCCGGCGGCTCCGGCTTGACCCTCACCGAGGCGGACTACGTCTACGTCATGGATCCCTGGTGGAACCCTGCCGCCGAGGAGCAGGCAATTGACCGTGCACACCGCATCGGCCAGACGAAGAAAGTCAACGTCTATCGAATGGTCGCGACGGATACGATCGAAGCAAAGGTTGTGGAACTCCAGGATCGTAAGCGCCAGCTCATTTCCTCGGTGATGAACGGGACCGGGACGGGCGCTTGGCTCAGCGAAGCGGACCTGCGCGGGCTCCTCGACTAAGGGGCGGTCACGCCCCTCGGGCGCACGGCGATCTTCAGTCCGGCGCGAGTTCGCACGGCCTCGAGGGCGTCTCGCACGTCGGACAGCTCATACTCGTGTGTGACGAGTGGTGACAGGTCGATGCGCCTGCTCGAGAGCGCGTCAACGGCCGCCGCGTAGTCATCAAGGGTCGCGTTCGCGCTGCCGCTGACGGTTAGTTCGCGGTAGTGCACGAGGTTCGGGTCGAGCTGAGCCATTGCCCCCGCGGGGAAGCCTGCGAAGAAGGAAACGTAGCCGCCAATGCGGGTGCACTGAGCGGCAATGGGGACGAGGTCCGGGTCTCCGACTGCGATGATGACGACGTCTGCTCCGAGGCCGTCAGTCCATGCAAGGACCTCACGCACAAGCTCCTCGCCCTGGGCGGCGGTCGTCACCTCAGCTCCCATTGCCCGCGCGGGTTCGAGGCGCGCCTGCCGGCCGCACGCCATCACGTTGGCTCCCGTGGAAGCCGCGAGCGCGCAGTGGATGAGACCAATCGGACCGGTCCCCAGGACGAGAACGTGAGAACGTGCGTTGATGGGCAAACGGCTCGTGGCGTGCACGCAACAGGACAGAGGCTCCGCTAGGGCGAGGATCGGAGGGGCGATCTGCGCTGTGACGGGAGTGATGCACGCGAGCGCTTCGTCGGGAACGAGAATGAGATCCGCGAGGCCACCGTCGACCCCCGTACCGAACAGGCGCATATTCGCGCACACGTTGGAGCGCCCACTCGTGCAGGGAGTGCAATGCCCGCAGGCAATCTCCGGTGCGAGGCCGACCTGCGTGCCGGGGGCGGGAACGTCAACGCCGGCGGTGAGTTCGCCTCCGATGCGCCAGACGCGAGCGGCAATTTCGTGACCGAGGATCACGTGCGGGGCGACGCCGTTCGTCTTTTGTCCCGTCGCGATGCGCAGATCCGTCCCACACAGCGTTGTTGCTTCGACTGCGAGTAGAACGTCGCGAGGGCCGAGTGTTGGAACAGGGCGTTCCTCGAGTACCAGGGCACCGGGGGAGTGGAGCGACGCTGCAAGCATGGATTCCATGCCCCCAGCATAGGGCTTGTGACTCAAAGGAAGGGTGCCGCTCATCCCACCTGTACGGGCACTCTAACAAGCCCACCATCACTATCGAACACATGTTCTATATAATGGCTGGGTGACCACGGAACGACGCTACGCAGAACTGCACGCACACAGCGCCTTCACGTTTCTCGACGGGACCGACGAACCCGCACGCATGGTGGAGGAAGCTGCGCGCCTCGGGCTCGACGCCCTCGCAATTCTCGACGTCGACGGCATGTACTCGACGGTTCAGACGACCATGGCCGCCCGCGCGGCCGGCCTGCCGATCGTGTACGGCGCTGAGCTGACGCTCGTGCCGAATGCCTTGAGGGGCATCGTTGCGGGTTCATCTGCGCCGGGGTGGGGACTCGCTCCCGGAGCGGAAGATCCGGGGATGCGCCTTCCCATCCTGGCGGCCAGCCCCAGCGGCTACGCCAATCTCGTGGGGGCCATGAGTGAGCGAGCGCTGAGCGAACCCGGGCAGCGCAAACCCCGCCACGATCTCGTCAATCTGAGCGAGGCCGGGGGTGACCTTCTCGTCCTCACCGGCGGCAGGCGGGGCCCGCTCATGCGCGCGCTGCGAGCGGGAGGCACGGTGTCCGCACGCCGAGTACTGGACGGGCTCGTGGACGCGTTTGGTCGCGACCATGTGCTCGTCGAATGGCAGGGGGCCCGCGGGGACGAGGAGGAGGTCGGGGACGTGCTCGCGGAGCTTGCGCGTACGAGCGGAACTCGCCTGGTGGCAACGAGTGGAGCGCGCATGTCCTCGCCCTCGAAGCAGGCGCTCGGAGACATTCTGGCGGCGACCCGCTTGGGCTCCTCTTTGGACGAGGCGGAGGCTCACCTGGGCGCACACCACTCCTTTTTACGCTCGCCCGCCGAGATGGCGCGGCTGCACGGGGCGCACCCGCAGGCTCTCGACAACGCCTGCGAGGTCGCGGCCTCGTGCGCTTTCGACCTGCGCCTCGTCGCCCCGCGCCTGCCGCGCACCCAGGTCCCCGACGGACACACCCCGGACACGTGGCTCGCGCACTGCGCATACGAGGGGGCGAGCGCTCGCTACGGATCGCGCGCGCACCACCCCCGGGCATGGGAGACGATCGATCACGAACTCGGGGTCATCAAGCGACTCGGCTTTGCGGGCTACTTTCTCATCGTCAAGGAGATCGTTGACTTTTGTGCCCGCAACGGAATCCTTTGCCAGGGCAGGGGGAGCGCCGCCAACTCGGCGGTGTGCTATTGCCTGGGAATCACGGCGGTGGACGCGGTACGTCACAACCTGCTTTTCGAGCGATTTTTGTCCGATGCGCGCTCGGGGCCGCCCGACATCGATGTCGACATCGAAGCCTGCCGCCGAGAAGAGGTCATCCAGTACGTCTACGACACGTTTGGGAGGGATCGCGCGGCCCAGGTCGCAAACGTCATCACGTATCGCCCGCGCTCAGCGATCCGCGACGTCGCGCGCGCCCTCGGATACCCAGCCGGCACGGCCACAGCCTGGTCTCAGGGCAGGGGAGAGGTGCCGCCCCTCGTTGAGGACGCGTCCCGCGCGCTTTCGCGTCTTCCCCGGCACATGGGGATCCACTCAGGCGGCATGGTGCTCACCGATCAGCCGGTGTCACGCATATGCCCGGTTGGGTGGGCCGCGATGCCGGGACGCACGGTCCTCCAGTGGGATAAGGAAGACTGCGCGGATGCTGGCCTCGTGAAGTTTGACCTGCTATCGCTCGGCATGCTGACGGCGTTGCGCGTCGCTTTCGATGAGCTGCAGGCGGGCGGTGCAGGCGTGGGGGAGGCCTCGAGTCAGCTGCGCGGCTGGGCGTCACGCGTCGTGCGCGGGCGCGAGGGGCAACCCCTGGGTCTGCACACGTTGCCCGAGGAGGATCCGAGGGTCTACGACTTGCTGTGCGCAGCCGACACGGTTGGCGTCTTTCAGGTGGAGTCGCGCGCGCAGATGAATACGCTTCCCAGGCTCAAACCGCGCTGCTTCTACGACATTGTCGTGGAGGTCGCTCTGATCCGACCGGGGCCGATCCAGGGGCGCTCAGTCAATCCATATCTGCGGCGACGCTCGGGACGCGAGGAGGTCACCTATCTGCACCCACTCCTTGAGCCCGCTCTACGCCAGACGCTCGGTGTGCCCCTCTTTCAGGAGCAGCTCATGCGAATTGCGACGGATGCGGCGGGCTTGTCGGGATCGCGTGCCGATCAGCTGCGTCGCGCGATGGGGGCCAAGCGCAGCCCGGAGCGCATGGAAGCCCTGAAGGGGGACCTAATGGTCGGCATGGAAAAGCGGGGGATCGACGCGCCCACGCGCGAGCGCATCTTCGAACAGCTCAAGGGCTTTGCAGACTTTGGATTCCCGGAGTCTCATTCATTGTCGTTTGCGCACATCGTGTACGCGTCGTCCTGGCTGAAAGTGCACGCCCCTGAGCACTTTTATGCCGCAATCCTGGCCTCCCAGCCGATGGGCTTCTACTCTCCCGCGACCCTCGTACAGGATGCCCGCAGACACGGCGTGCGTGTAGTAGGGCCGTCGGTCAACGATTCGCTCGTCGACGCGAGCGTGCAACGCGTGAGCGAGGATGAGACGGGGGAGTCCTACAGCCCCGGGCCCTCGGAGTCTTTACCCTCGCGCGGCACCGTTCCCCTCGACGTCGATAGCGACCTTGCGGTGCGCGTCGGCCTGAATCAGGTACGAGGCCTGGGCGCGTCCGCCGAGCGCATCGTCGAAGCTAGGCGCCAGGGAGCGTTTACGAGTCAGGCGGACCTCGCGCGGCGAGCCCACGTAAGCGCCTCCGCCATGGAAAAACTCGCGATGGCCGGCGCCCTCGAGTGCCTGGGGGTGGGCAGGCGCGAGGGGGCGTGGGCCGCGGGAGCGCTCGCTCAGCCGCAGGTTCGAGGCGGCCAATGGCAGCCGTTTCTTCCCGGTACGGAGGTGGGCTCGCGCGTACCCGAGTTACCTTCGCTATCGGAGATGGAACGCATGCGCTCGGATGTCGCCACGACGGGGCTGACCCCGGGCCAGCACCCCTTCAGTTACGTGCGCGGATCGCTGCCCGCTAGCGCCCTTCGGACCGGCGAGCTAGGTGAGCACCTGGCCGGACGCATTGTCGACGTTGCCGGAGTCGTCACCCATCGACAGCGCCCACACACGGGCGGAGGGATCACGTTCCTCTCGCTCGAAGACGAGACGGGTTTCGTTAACGTCTCCGTGTCGGTGGGCGCGTGGAAGAAGTTTCGACGCGTCTGCTTGGAGTCGAACGCGCTCCTCGTTCGCGGCACGCTCGAATGGGGCGACGGTGCGATTAACGTGCAAGCATTCCGGATCGCTCCCATCGAACTGCCCGTCAACGTGCGTTCCCGAGACTTTCGCTAGCTCCCGTTCCGTGCGTGCTTCGCCACGCCATTCAGGAGGTAGGTCCGCAGGTCATCGACCGTCTCGCACACGGTGTCCGCATCGTCCAGGCCGTCTTCGGTTGCATAGCCCCATCCAACACCAATCACCGGAATGCCGGCCTCCTTGGCGCCGCGCACATCCCAGATTGAGTCGCCAACGATGACGGGGTGGGAAACGTCGGCACCGCGATCTTCCAGGCGCGTCAGGGCCTCGTGAATGACGGTTGCTTTGCTCGATGCCGGATCGGGGGTGGCCCCGGCGATCACATCAAAAACGCTGGACAGGCCAAGGTGCTCCATCTGGGCCAGAGCCATCGGTGCCTGCTTGGACGTTGCGGTCGCCAGCGGGACACCCGCATCGTGAAGGTCCTGGAGGAGATCAATGACTCCGGGGAACGGCTCGGGATCAAGAAAGTGGGCTTGGTATCGGGCGCGGTAGCCGCTCACGAGGTTGGCGAGGAGCTCACCCTCATACCCCAGGTCACCGAAGGAGTACCACAGCGGCGGGCCGACATACGTGCGAAGCCGCTGATCGTCGGGGATCGGCAGATCATAGTGTGCCAGTGCACCACGAAATGCACTCATGACGGCAGGAGCCGAATCGACAATCGTTCCGTCGATGTCAAAAAGGACAACAGAAATGGATAAAGACACGTGGCTCCCCCGCGTTGTTGGTGCTTTCTTAGTCACTATGCCCTATTATCCCGAGAGAAGCATCCGACACGACCACGAGGAGGGAGACATGGAATCACGAGCTCGGCTGACACCGATCGTTCAGGCCAACAGTGCGCGCGCTGCCGCATGGCGAGTCTTCTTCGAGGCGTCCGGGCGCCTACAGGGCATTCTCGAGACGCGTCTCAAGCGCACCTACGGGGTTTCCATGCCCGACTACAACATCCTGCTGGCCCTCTGGGAGGCACCTGGCCATCGTCTGCGCATGGGAGAGCTGGCCGACCGCGTCGTTTATTCTCCGTCGCGCGTCACCTACCTCGTCTCGAATCTGTCGCGCGATGGGTGGGTGGAGCGTATTCCGTCCGCTGTCGATCGCCGCGGTTACGACGCTTGCCTCACCACCCAGGGAATCGAAACTGTGCTTGCTGCCACAGAGTTGCATCAGCAGACCGTCAGCGAATACCTCCTGGACGGCATGACGGAAGGCGATATTGATTCTATAGTCAAGGTTTTCTCGACTCTCGACTCGCGTCTGCGTGACGGCGAAAAAGACTCCTAGTTTCGATTGGCGCATGTTGCTGACATCGTGTTAAGCTTCTACTCGCTTGCGGATCGCAACGGTTCGCATCGCTCACCTGCGCGGGTGGCGGAATAGGCAGACGCGCTAGCTTGAGGTGCTAGTCCTCATTTTACGAGGGTGGGGGTTCAAGTCCCCCTCCGCGCACGAGATGCCCCGGGGCCAAAAGGCTCCGGGGTTTTCCATATCAACCGTGAGGAGGCATCGTGCGTATCGACATGTGGCTCGACACCTGCGACCCGTGGAGCTATCTCGGGCTGCGGCACCTGCGCGCAGCCCTCGAGGAATTCGAGCATCGTGACGAGGTCGAGGTCTACCTGCACGCTTTCCTTCTCGACCCGGAACTTGACGGCCCCGTGGATAAGCCCCGCGTTGTGGCCCTCGTTGAATCCGGTGCTGCGACGCTCGAAGAAGTGCGCGAATCCGATGAGCGTATGCAAGCGCTCGGTGCGCGCGAGGGGATTCGCTTCGACTTCGACAACCTCATCATCGCTCCGACGTCGCGGGCACACCGCGTCATCGCGGCTGCGCACGATGCGGATATTGATGCCGATACGGTGGCAGGTCCCTCCTCGCTGCAGCTGAAAGTCGCCGAGGCCATCATGCGTGCGCACTTCGAAATGGGCCTGGATATCTCTCACCCCGAGGTCCTCATCGGGTGCGCCCAGGACATTGGCATGGAACCGGAGCTTGCTGCTCTCGCAGTGGGCGACGAGGAATGGGCGTCCCGCGTCTATTCGGACTTCCAGGTGGCGATGCACATGGGCGTCACCGCCGTCCCTACGTACGTCTTCGACGCGCAGTTCCTCGTCGACGGACATCAAACGATCACCGCATTTACGAATATCCTGGCCACTGCCTGGGAACAGTCTCGAAAGGATCACGCATGAGCGAGAAGAATGCCCCCACCTCGTCCGCGCAGGGCGCTCCCAGTCCGATGGAACTCGTCCAGGAGTTCCATCGCACCTACTCGGTGCCGATTCGGTCTTTCGACGATCCGACGCTGTCCTACGAGCGTCTCGGATTGCGCATGAGCCTCATCGCCGAGGAGTTCGCCGAACTCATGGGAGCGGTGTACGGCAAGCGCGCCCGCGCGATCGTTGAGGCGGCCACCGCCGAGGCAGTCGCTGCGGATGATGGCGAGCGCGACGTCATCGAGGCTGCGGATGCCCTCGCCGACCTCGTCTACGTCATCTACGGTATGGCGATCGAGTCCGGCATGGACCTCGATTCTGTGCTCGCCGAGGTCCAGGCCTCGAACCTTTCGAAGCTCATGCCCGACGGCTCCGTCAAGTTGCGCGAGGACGGAAAGGTCCTCAAGGGACCGAACTTCTTTGCGCCCAATATCGCCCGAGGCCTCGGTCTGGAGACGGGGGAGAACACGAGTAACGCGGACTAAGGTCCCTAGCACGCGCGTTCGTGCTCGCCAGGTGACACAATAGACGCGGTTCACTCATAAGGAGGAAAGACATGGCACGCGTCGCAGTCATCGGCGGAGGTTACGGAGGCGTCACGGTCGCAAAGGGGCTGGATCCCCTCGCGGACGTTGTTCTCATCGAACAGAAGGACCAGTTCGTCCACCACGCAGCCGCGCTTCGTGCCGCTGTCGACACCGTGTGGGAGCACGCGATCTTCATGCCGTACACGAACCTGCTGCACCGCGGCGAGGTCGTGCGCGGCACCGTGTCGCGTGTTGATGGCACGACCGTTCACGTGTTCGGCCGTGACCCGATCGAGGCGGACTACGTCGTGTTTGCGACGGGATCGACCTATCCTTTCCCCGCGAAGTACTCCTCCTACCGCTCGTCCGTGGCCAAGGCCCGCCTCGAGCAGCTGCACGAGAACCTCAGTCGTGCCCGCTCGGTCATGATCGTCGGCGGTGGCACCGTCGGTATCGAGCTGACCGGCGAGCTCGCCAACGCCTTCCCAGGCCTGGACATCACGATTGTCGAGGCCTCCGATCAGATCCTGGGCACACCCGGATACACCGATGCGCTGCGCAACGAGATCAGCGAGCAGCTGAGCACCCTCGGCGTGCGCGTCGTGACCGGCTCGGAGCTGGCCTACCTGCCCCCGCAGAACGTCGGCGATCTCGGTCACTTCATGGTCGAAACCAAGAACGGCGACGTCATCGAGGCCGACCTGTGGTTCCAGTGCTACGGTGCCCGCGCCAACACCGGCTTCCTGATCGGCAGCGACTACGAGTCTGTCATGAACCCGAACGGCACCATTCGCGTTGATGGCACCATGCAGGTCGTGGATCACCCGAACGTCTACGCTGTCGGCGACCTCACCGACGTGCGTGAATCGAAGCGCGCCGATGCCGCGCGCCAGCAGGCCCGCGTCGTGATCGCGAACATCACCGCGCAGATCGAAGGGGAGAAGCCCGATGCCATTTACCAGCCGACGAAGGAATGGGTGATCCTCCCCCTCGGTCCGAACATGGGCGCGTCGCAGCTGCTTGACGCGGATGGGCAGACCCGCATTCTCGGTGCCGAACAGACAGCAGAGATCAAGGGAACGGACCTGATGGTGTCCGTTATCCGTTCGCAGCTCAACCTCCCCTGATAAAGTGTGCCGTCTCACGGTAGAATGACTGTCATGACTGGAGATGCCCGCCGCGCGCTGACGCGCCTGCTCAACGCTTTCGAAAACCACTTCGACATCGCCCGCGATGGAGACGAGGCCGACGACGCCGCGCTCGAAGCAGCTGAGCTTGCGCTGCGTGACGCGTTCTTCACCTACGACGACATTCTGTTCACTCAGCTGGGCGTGGAATTGCCGTTCGATATTCTCGATGACTCCGAGGATGACGACGATGATTTCGACGACTCTGATGAAGATGAGGAAGACGGCGACGAGGATGATGACGACGACTTCATCGAGGTCGACGACTGATTCGATCATCGGCTTGTCAGAGATGGGTGGGGCCCGAACCAAACGGTTCGGGCCCCACCCATCTCTCTGCGCAGTCACATGATGGGGATCGCGACAAGCGTGCCTTACTGAGCCACTTCGGAGAGCACCTGGCGAATGGGCGTCGGCAACGGCTCCGTGTAGTCCAGCAGGGTCTCCAGCTGGCGCAACGTGCGGGGACCGACGAGGGCACTCGTAACTCCCGGATAGTCGCGTACCCAGGCAAGCGCCACGTCGCCCGTCGAACGCTCCAGTCCCGCGCCCGCGCGCGTGGCGGCCTCAATCACGCCTCGAGCCGACCCCGTCAGGTGCCCCTCCACCAGGTGGCGCAGATGCGGCGAAGCAGCGCGCGAGTCCGCGGGCGTCGAGTGGCGGTACTTGCCTGTCAGGGCACCGCCGGCCAGCGCGGATGCGGCGATGACGCCGACCCCGTGTTCGCTCAGCTCGGCAACCGCCGCCGCGCGCGAGGTATCGGCGAGCGAGAAGGGGAACTCCACCACCGAGATCGGAGCGCTCGCGCCGACCACGCCGCGTGTCACGGCCTCGGCAAGCTGCCAATGCGTCGCCCGCGACAGTCCCACGTAGCGCGCACGGCCAGAGCGGTAGGCTGCGCTTGCCGCCTCGAGAGTTTCCTCCAGGGGAACCTCCGAGCGCGGTTCGACCATCCACACGTCCACGTAGTCCGTGTCCAACCGTGCGAGGGCATCATCGAGACTGCGCAGCAGATCGCCGCGCCCAGCGGCGCTCACCCACGCGCCTTCGGATGCCCGACGCACGCCGCCGCGCCACGCCACCGCCACGCGGTGGCGCCCCACCGCTGCGATGGCTTCGGACAGGATGTCGACTGCCATGCCGTCGCCGTGGGACGCGGAACATTCCACAAGGTTGCCTCCCGCGTCGACAAACCGGCGCAACATGTCGAGCGCTTCGGGGCCGTCAGTGTCTCGCCCCCAGGTCAGCGTGCCGATGCCGATGGCCGACAGGTAGAGCCCGGTGCGGCCGCATTGCTTCAAGTCCATGCGTCTAGCCTAGCCGAGTGTGTGACAGCCACCGTGCATGTTGCTCGGGGAGCGGGGGAGTGGTCCCACCGAACACCGGGCAGAGCGAACGCACTCCGCACCAGTTGCAGAGGGGATTCTTGCGCGGCGTGAACGAGTCATTTTCGATGTCGTGGGCAATCGAGTCCCAGAGCTGGTCAATGTGATGCTCAAAGTTTGCGATATCACCGGCCTCAGGATCGAAGGTGATGACCTGGCCGGCTTTCAGGTAAACGAGCTGCATGCGAGAAGGAAGCACCTGCGTACGCGCGAGGAGCAGCGCGTAGAAACGCAGCTGATACAGGGCCTCGTCCACGTAGCGCGGGCCGGGCGCCTTTCCGGTCTTGTAATCCACGACCCGCAGTCGCCCGTCGGGGGCGCGATCCACACGGTCGATGAAACCGAGGAGACGCACGCCGCCCGAGGTCGTCGTCGTCACGCGCTGCTCGAGCGCTGCGGGCGCAATCCACTGAGGCTGCTCGATCGCAAAGTACCCGTCGATGACCGCGCGTGCCTCGTCAAGCCAAGCATCACGGTCCGCGGCGTCACGGAATAACGCGGGAACCTCCGGGTTCTTTGACGCGAGGGCCTCGTACTGGGGCCACACCTGGCTGCGCGCGGCTTCGGGCGTGCGCTCGGGCGCGGGCAGAGTGAAAAGATTTTCCAGCACCGCATGCACGATTGTTCCCAGCGCTTTCGCGCGTGTTTCCGGTTCGCGGTACCCGTCCAGGACGTGAAGGCGGTACTGCAGGGGGCAGCGCTCGTATTCCTTTGCTCGCGAGGCCGAGAGAGCGGGTTCCCACGTACGTTCGCCCGCAGAAGGGGTGATCAGGTCTGTCATGAATACCACGCTAACCCCTCCCACCCTCATCTGTGTCCTGCCATGGGCGCAGCAGTTGGCAAGCGGTATCCTTTACGTAATGACTATGCAGCGTAATAATTCGATGTCGGCCACCGATTTTGGCCAGCCCACCCGCCGAGGCGTCCTTTCTGCGGGTGATCGCGTTCAGGTTCGCGACCCCAAGGGTCGCTTCCACCAGGTGATCCTCGTGAGCGGGGGCCGTTTCCAGTCCAATCGCGGCGGCTTCAACCATAACGACGTGATTGGGCGTCCCGACGGCCAGGTGATCGTCACGGAGGAAGGCCGCCAGTTCCAGATCCTGCGCCCGCTTCAGGTCGACTACGTGATGTCGATGCCCCGCGGTGCCGCCGTCGTCTATCCCAAGGACGCAGGGGTCATCACCCACATGGGTGATATTTTCCCCGGCGCGACCGTCGTCGAGGCCGGCGCTGGCTCCGGCGCGCTGTCGATGGCCTTGCTGGATGCGGTTGGCCCGCAGGGCCGTCTTATTTCCGTGGAGCGCCGCCAGGACTTTGCTGACATTGCTGCTGCCAACGTCGACCTGTGGTTCGGTCGCCGTCACCCCGCGTGGGACCTGCGCGTCGGTGACGTTGACGAGGTGCTGTGGTCCGCCGAAGAGGGCAGCGTCGACCGGGTCGTGCTCGACATGCTCGCGCCGTGGGAGAACATCGAAGCCATTACCCATGCGCTCATCCCGGGCGGCGTGCTCGTGTGCTACGTCGCGACCGTGACCCAGATGTCGCGTCTCGTCGAGGATCTGCGTGCCTGCGAACGTTTCACTGATCCGATCGCCTGGGAGGATATGCGCCGAGAGTGGCACCTCGACGGCCTCGCAGTGCGCCCCGAACATCGCATGGTGGCTCACACCGGTTTCCTGGTGGTTACCCGCCTCCTGGCACCCGGCGTCACGCCGCAGGAACGTTCGACGCGCCCGGCAAAGGCGGCGCAAGGCCAGGGCGGCGCGTGGGACGACGAGCAGGATTGGTCATTGGAAAAGGTCGGTCAGCGCGTGAACTCCGAGAAGAAGGTGCGCAAGGTCCGCCGCGACGTCGTCGCGCAGGCCGACACATGGGCACCGGAGGGACGTGAGGCAGCAACCGATGAGTGAGGTCGACACCCGTCAGGCTCTTGAACGACGCCTGATATCACTGGAGGAAAAGAACGGCCGACTCACCACCGCGCTAACGACCGCGCGCACCGAGTTGATCCGGCTGCAGGGCGAGCTGGCCGACGTGTCGCGCCCTCCGCAGACTCTGGCCACGTTCGTGCGAGCATTCCCCGCATCGCGTCAAATCGAGGTCGTCACGGGCGGTAAGCGCATGCGTGTCGCCGTCGCCCCAAAGCTTGATGTCACTGACCTGTCGTACGGGCAGTGGGTGCGCCTTGATGACACGATGATCGCCGTCGCCGCGGATGACTTCCCGCGCAGCGGACAGGTCGTGTCCGTCCTTGAGCTGGTTGGGGTAGACCGGGTACTCGTGGCGACTGAAGGCGGCGCGGAGACCCTGCTCGAGCTGGCAGGCCCTCTGCGCCACGGAAACCTGCGCCCCGGAGACTCCCTCGTCGTGGATTCCCGCTCTGGCATCGCGTTCGAGCGTATCGTGCGCGAGGATGTCGAGCAGCTGCTCACCCCTGAGGTTCCCGACGTCACATACGAGGACATCGGTGGCCTCGATGATCAGATCGCTCAGGTGCGCGACTCGATCGAGATGCCTTTCAACCATCCTGAGCTGTATCGCCAGTTTGGCTTGCGTCCGCCCAAGGGCATTCTCCTGTACGGGCCTCCCGGCTCGGGTAAAACCCTCATCGCCAAGGCCGTCGCGAACTCGCTGTCCAAGCGCGGGGGAGCGTCGACGTTTTTCTTGTCGATCAAGGGTCCGGAACTGCTCAACAAGTTCGTCGGCGAAACTGAGCGCCAGATTCGCGCCATCTTTGCTCGTGCGCGGACACTCGCAGCCGGCGATACTCCCGTCGTCATCTTCTTCGATGAGATGGAGGCCCTGTTCCGCACGCGTGGCACGGGCGTGTCCTCAGACGTCGAAACGATGATCGTTCCGCAGCTCCTCGCCGAGATGGATGGCGTCGAATCCCTCGACAACGTCGTGATCATCGGCGCATCCAACCGCGCGGACATGATCGATCCGGCGGTGTTGCGGCCGGGGCGCCTCGACGTGCGCATCCGCGTGGATCGTCCGGACCGCGGGGGCGCCCTCGACATCTTCTCGAAGTATCTGACGCCCCAGGTGCCGATTCACGCCTCGGAAATCGAGCGTTTCGGTGGCATCAACGAGGCCGTGGCGGGCATGAGTGAACGCGCTGTCGATGCGCTCTACGCGCGTAACGAGACGACTGCGCTCTTCCTCGCAACCCTGGTGAACGGTGACCACAAGCGCATCTACCTGTCCGACCTGGTGTCCGGCGCACTCATTGCCGGCATCGTCGAACGCGCCAAGAAGTACGCGATTAAGGACGCGCTGACGGGCGCATCGTCTGGCCTGAGCATGGATCATCTGCTGCGCGGGGTCCACGAGGAGATGAATGAATCACTTGAACTCGCTGCAACCTCCTCGCCGGAAGACTGGGCGCGCACCAGTGGCCTGGCTCCCGAGATTGTTAGCGTGAAGCCGATTGGAACGGTGAAATGAGCAGCGAACGCATTATTGGTACCGAGACCGAGTACGGCGTTTACCGTCCGGGCGACGCGTGGGCAAACCCAATCGCTTTGTCGACGAAGGTTGTCACCACGTACGGAGAGATCAGCCGCGATGGCACGCCAGCTGCGGGCGCAGGTGTTGTCCGCTGGGACTACACGGGGGAGGACCCGCTGAATGATCTGCGTGGCATGCGCATGTCGCGCGCTGCGGCGGACCCGTCTTTGCTCACTGACGATCCGTACCACCTCGCACCGTCTGGTGGTTCGGAGCGCGTCGCTCGGCCGACCCCCGAAGAACTGGCCCTTCCAGCCGCGACGACCGCCGTCCTCACGAATGGCGCACGCCTGTACGTCGACCACGCGCACCCCGAGTACTCCGCACCCGAGACGATCGGTGCGCGCGATGCGCTCCTATGGGACCGTGCCGGCGAGATCATCGCCCAACGTGTCATGGCACGCCTGGAGGAACAGGGCGAAGAGTCCATCGTCCTCGTCAAGAACAACACCGACGGCAAGGGCGCCGCCTATGGCACCCACGAGAACTACCAGATGGCTCGTATCACCGACCTCGATGCAATCGTCCGAGGTCTCACGCCCTTCATGGTGACGCGTCCAGTCATTTGCGGTGCCGGCCGCGTCGGACGCGGGCAAAAGAGCGAGGTTCCTGGCTTCCAGATGTCCCAGCGTGCCGACTTTGTTGAGAACGAAGTCGGACTGGAGACCACATTTAACCGCCCGATCATCAACACGCGTGACGAGCCGCATGCGAACCCCGCTCAGTTCCGCCGACTGCACGTGATCGGCGGAGACGGCAACATGTTCGACGTCTCGGCCTTCCTGCGTTTCGGAACGACGTCGCTCGTCCTGTGGGCAATCGAGCAGGGCACGGACCTACGTTGGGATTCGATCGTCATGGACGATCCGGTGCAGGAAACCTGGAATGTGTCGCATCACCCCGACCTCGATTACAAGGTGGCGACCGCGGGCGGAGCCTACACGGCAGCAGAGCTCCAGCAGGTTTACCTGGACCTGGTGCTCGACACTTTCGAGGAAACGGGAACGACGCCCACGGAGGCCGACCAGGAGATTCTTACCCTCTGGCAGTCGGTGCTCGACCGCATGCGCGCCGATCTTTTCTCGGTGGCCACCGAGGTCGAGTGGGTGGGCAAATACCAGCTTGTCAAGCGACAGAAGGAACGCGCCGGGCTCGAGTGGAGCGATCCGCGTCTGGCCGCCATCGACCTGCAGTGGTCAGACCTGCGTCCTAGCCACGGCCTCGTCTATCGACTCGCGAAGGCCGGCATGGTGCGCCGCCTCGTGTCGGACGAGGAGGTCGAGCGTGCCGCAGACGTGGCACCCACGAACACTCGCGCTCACGTGCGCGGATGGGCCGTCGCCAATCGACCCGACCTCGTGAAGGCGTCATGGTCCTCGCTCGTCTTTGACCCGGGTGAGGGGGACCTCGTCCGATTCCCGCTTCCCGACGCGCGCGATACATCTACCCGATAAACGGACAGAAAGAAGAACGAATAATGTCGAATCAGATTTTTGCAGGTGGCCCGACCCCCGAAGACGACTCTCTCGAGGCAGCCGGCCAGGTTCAGGGTCACACCTCGTCGATCGACTCTCTCCTCGACGAGATCGACTCCGTTCTCGAAACCAACGCCGAAGCGTTCGTCCAGGGCTTCGTCCAGAAGGGCGGCCAGTGACGTGAGGCGTCGAGTTTTCGGCATCGAAACGGAGTACGGGCTCACGGCCGCATCCCCGAGCGGGGGCGCGCCGATGGATGCCGAGCACGCCGCTCGCCAGCTGTTCGAGCCGCTCCTGCATCAGGGGCGTTCCTCGAACCTGTTCCTGCGCAACGGTGGGCGCCTCTACCTCGACGTGGGCGCTCATCCCGAGTACGCGACTGCCGAGTGCGATCGTCTTGAGGACTTGCTTGAACAGGATCGCGCTGGTGCCTCCATGCTTGCGGATCTGGCCGTCCAGGCAGACGAGGCCCTGGCCGAACTCGGCTCAGACCTGCACCTGCACCTGTTCCGCAACAACCTGGACTCACAGGGCAACTCCTACGGCTGCCACGAAAACTATCTTCTCCATCGGCGCCGTGACTTCCGTCAGGTCGCCGATGCGCTCGTCGCATTCTTCGTGACGCGCCAGATCCTTGTCGGCAACGGGTGGATCAACACCGCTGCAGCATCTGCGCGCCTCCAGTTCTCCCAGCGCGCCGATCAGATGTGGGATGCCGTGTCCTCGGCGACCACGCGCTCGCGTCCGATCATTAACACGCGCGACGAGGCCTTGGCTGATTCCGGCGCATACCGACGCATGCATGTCATCGTCGGCGACACGAACGTCGCCGAGCCGACTACCGCGCTGAAAGTAGGAATGACCGAGCTCCTCATCCACGCGATCGAAGACGGTCTGCAGATCCAAGATCTGGCGCTCGCCGATCCGATGCGTGCGATCCGCGAGGTCAACTCGGATCTGTCCGGCTCCGCGCCCCTCGAGCTCGCCAATGGTCGTACGACGAGCGCCGTCGCTCTGCAAAGGGAGATTCGTGAACGTGTGCTCGCCCGCATTCCGCTCGCGGAGCTGGATCCGATGCGCGCCTACGTCGTCGACCTGTGGGGTAGAGGCATCGATGCAATCGCCAGCGGCGACTGGAGCACCATCGATACCGAGCTCGACATTGCGATCAAGCACAAGCTCCTGACGTCGTACTGTGCGCGCAGTGGAGCGAGCCTAGCTGATCCGCGTGTGGCGCGGCTCGAGCTGTCGTACTCCGATATCACCGCAGACGGCCTGTGGGAGCGAATGGAACGCGCGGGACTCATGCGACGCCTCACGACCGTCGAGGGTGTACATCGCGCGCGAACAATCGCGCCAGCGACGACACGCGCGAGCCTGCGTGGACGCATCATCGCAGCCGCCGAAGACGCCAGAGCCGATCTGAGCGTCGACTGGGTGCACGTGCGCCTCGACGAGTCTTCGACGATTCCGTTGTCATTGCAGGATCCGTTAGCCACGAGCGACCCGCGTGTCGACGCGCTCATCGCGCAAATCGACGCTCAGTCTCCTACGATTCCCGCATGAGCCCTGAGTCGTCGTCCACCGAATCCCGCGCCGTGAGCCGCGCACGTGGATCGTCCCAGCGCGCGGCAGCGCGTGCGCAGCGCTCCCGCGGCATCTCCCGCAGCGCTATCCTCCTGCGCGTTGTGCTCGCAGTGGTTCTCATCGCCTCGGGAGGCGGACTCACCTGGTGGGCGTTGCATCCGCGCTCCGCGCAAGACGAAGCGAGCGTGCCCGAAGCAGCTACGCAGTCGGCGACGCTCGCTCTGTTCGACCGAGTGACCGTTTCCGGCCGCGTTGGTGCGACACCGACCATCGAGATCAAGGCGCCGCTGGAGATCGATGGTTTCAAAGCGCGCGTGCTTGAGGAAGGCAGCGGTCGCGAGATCACCGAAGGTTCACCCGTTCTCGTCTCCATCACCGCTTTCGACGGAACCAGCGGACGTATGCTTTCCGAGTCTGGCCGTCCTCAGATGAGCCTCGGCATCGTCGGCTCCGGTCAGATCGATGACGACCTTTCGCGGCTGGTGACTGGCAAGCGCGAGGGGACACGTGTCCTCGCGTTCCGTTCCATCACGATGGGCGACGGATCGACGAACAACATCGAAGTCGACGTCGTCGATATCCTGCCGTCGATCGCAACCGGTACGCCGGTCGACGCCAGCGTCGGACCAATGAGCGTCGAGATGAGCCCGGAGGGGCCGATCATCAGCCACGTTGACACGCTTCCCGGCGGCGTCACAACCCAGACACTCATCAAGGGCGACGGGGTGCAGGTCCACGAAGGCGACCGGGTCGTCGCCCAGTTCACGGTTGTTGGCTGGACGGACGGCACCGTGCGCGTGTCAACGTGGGAGACCGGCGTGCCCGAGGTCATCAACCTGGGGACGGCGATGAAGGGCCTCGCGACGGCTCTCGTTGACCAGAAGGTGGGGTCGCGACTGGCCATCACGATTCCTCCGGACTTGGCCGCCGGTGACGACACGCTGTGCGTTGTCATCGACATTCTCGGTACGGAACCCGGCACCGCTACGAACGTGGATCAGACGCCTCAGTCGTGACCGTTCAGCTCGTGAGAGCCGTTTCGCACGAGGCTTGTCGCTTGTGGGACACTGGGAGGCATGCTGAGATGGATGACCGCCGGTGAATCGCACGGACCCGCACTGCTCGCAACGATCGAGGGATTGCCTTCCGGGTTGCAGGTGACGACCGAGGACCTGCGCCGAGGCCTCGCGCGCCGTCGCCTCGGCTACGGTCGCGGCGCGCGCCAGAAGTTCGAAGCCGACGAGGTGACGATCCTGGCCGGCGTGCGTCATGGAGTGACGACCGGCGCTCCGGTGGCCATCCGCATCGGCAACTCCGAGTGGCCCAAGTGGGAGACGGTGATGAGTGCGGATCCGGTCGATCCGTCTGCGCTTCTCATCGACGCGGGAACGGGTGACGAGCGTGAGATCGCTCGTAACCGACCACTGACGAGGCCCCGGCCCGGTCACGCGGATCTTGCCGGCATGCTGTCCTACGATCTGCCCGAGGCGCGTCCTGTTCTTGAACGCGCCAGCGCCCGCGAGACCGCCGCACGCGTTGCACTCGGTGTACTCGCCGAAGCTCTCCTGGAGCAGGTCGCCGGCGTTCGTCTCGTCTCTCACGTCGTTTCTGTCGGCGCGGAACGTGCCAAGGCCTCGTCGAGTCCCACGCCCGGAGACGAGGCGGCCCTGTGCGAGGCCTCGATGCGCACGCTCGATCCGGAGGATAACGCCCGCTTCGAGGCAGCCGTCGACGGCGCCAAGCAGGCGGGTGACACGATTGGGGGCGTCGCTGAAGTTATCGCATACGGCGTTCCCGTCGGCTTGGGCACTCACGTGACCGCTCGCGAGCGCCTCGATGCGCGCCTGGCGGCCGCCCTCATGTCGATCCAGTCGGTCAAGGGCGTTGAGATCGGAGACGGTTTCGCGCAGGCCGCACTGCTTGGCTCCGCGGCCCACGACGAGATCGTGTGGGGCGATGATGGACACCTGACCCGCACCTCCAACCACGCCGGAGGCATCGAGGGAGGTACCTCCAACGGAGCACCGATCGTCGCGCGCGCCGCTTTCAAGCCGATCTCGACCGTTCCGCACGCGCTGCGCAGCGTCGATCTCGCGACGGGTGAGGAGGCCGTTGGCTTGCACCAGCGCTCCGACACCTGCCAGGTCGTGCCCGGCGCAGTGATCGCCGAGGCCGAAGTGGCCCTCGTGCTCGCGGATGCCCTGTCGGATCACGCGGGTGGTCGATCGGTCGGCGAAATGCGCAGGAATCTTCATGCCTACCTCGCGGCGGTGGGGGAGCGCGCATGAGTGCTCACGGGCCCGTCGTCCTCGTTGGCCTGCCCGGTGCGGGCAAGTCGAAGGTCGGACGGCTTTTAGCGACGCGTCTCGGTGTCGCGCACATCGATACCGATGCGCTGATCGTCGAGCGCGAGGGCCGACCGATTGCCGATATTTTTGCTTCCGACGGAGAAGCAGCGTTTCGTTTGATGGAGACCGCAGCAGTCGCTGACGCGCTCACGCACGAGGCCGTCGTGTCCCTGGGCGGGGGAGCGGCGGCGACTCCCGCCGTTCGTGAGCTCCTGTGTGGGCACACGGTCGTCTACATCGATGCTCCCCACGAGGAGCTCGTTCGTCGCACCGCCTCGAAGACGCATCGGCCGCTGCTGGCCCAGGATCCGTCCGGGACCCTCGCACGCCTGCGCGCCGAGCGCGAGCCTCACTACCGAGCCGTCGCCACGATCGTCGTCGAGTCAGGACCCGGTCCCGTCGACGACGTCGTCACCGCCATCGCACAGCAGTTGGAGAACTCATGAGCACGATTATCCGCGTCACCGGAGAGCACCCCTCGACCATCACGGTCGGACACGGGCTCGGCTTCGAGCCGATTCGTGAGGCCCTCGATGAGGCAGCGACCAAGGTGCTCATCATTCACGCGCGGCCTCTTGCTCACCGTGCCGAGGCTCTGGCGCAGTACCTGCGTGAGCAGGGCATCGACGCGTCGAGCGTCGATCATCCCGATGCCGAGGCCGGAAAATCCATCGACGTCGTGGCCTCCCTGTGGGACGAGTGCGGGCGCCTTCAGCTCGGGCGCAAAGACGCGATCGTCGCCATGGGCGGTGGAGCGACCACCGACATGGCCGGTTTTGTTGCTGCCACGTGGCTACGGGGTATTACCCTTATCAACGTTCCGACGACACTCCTCGCTATGGTTGACGCGGCCGTTGGCGGTAAGACGGGAATCAACACGTCCGTCGGGAAGAACCTTGTCGGTTCGTTCTATCCGGCAACTTCCGTGGTTGCCGATATGGATCTCCTCGAGAGCCTACCCGCACCCGATCTGGCGGCCGGCGTGGCCGAAGTCATCAAGTGCGGCTTCATCGCCGACCCGCAGATCCTGCGCATCGTCGAGCATACGGAACCGAGCGAGCTTCTGCGATCGAACAGCCCGCAGCTCGCGGAGATTACCACCCGCGCAATCACCGTGAAAGCCCGCGTCGTGTCGGCCGACCTGACGGAGGGCGGCCTGCGTGAAATCCTCAACTACGGACACACGCTCGCGCACGCAATCGAGCGCGCGAACAACTACACCTGGCGCCACGGCGATGCGGTGGCCGTCGGTTGCTGCTTCGCGGCGCGACTTGCTCAGGCCAGGGGGATGCTCAGCGCTGACGAGGTTGCTCGCCACGACCAGCTCTTCTCCCGAGTCGGGCTGCCCATCCGCTATGAGGGAAGCACTCTCGACGAGCTCACCCACATCATGCTCTCCGACAAGAAAGTGCGGCGCGGAGTCCTGCGTTTCGTCCTCCTTGACGGCATCGCAAACCCGGGAACGGTCTCCGTCGAACCGCAGGAGCTGACGCACCCCGCATCTCAGATTGGTATTCGCGCATGAGCCTCATCGTCTTGATCGGAGTCACGGGCTGCGGCAAAACCACCGTTGGCCGCGAGCTCTCGCGCCGTCATGAACTGCCGCTCTACGAGGTCGACGAAGCCGTAGAGGAACGCCTGGGCGCACCAATGCGCACCCTCGTGGTCGGACGCGATCCGCGCCTGTCCGCCACAGCGCGCGAAGAGGCCGAGCGTCTCCTCAGCCTCGACGAGGGCATTGTCACGCTCGGCGCCTCGCAGCCGCTCGACCCAGCCACTGCCTCGTCGATCAAACGGGCACGCGCAAACGGCGCGTTCGTCATTGAACTGGGTGCCGATCTTTCCGCGGTATCACGCCGAGAAGGCCTCGGTGCTCCCCGCTCGGTTGGTCTCGGTGCACCCCGCGCCGTGCTCACCCAGCTGATGAAGCAAGCGCGCGAGGTATACGCCTCCGTGGCCGACACAACAGTGGATACGAGTGCCCGCACCCCGCAAGAAGTCGCGGATTTGGTCGCACGCGCGTGTAAACTGACCCCTGATTACTGATTTCTTCTCAAGTGAGGTACCCCTGTGGCAACGACCAATGATCTGAAGAACGGCCTGGTTATGGTCATCGACGGCCAGCTCTGGCAGGTTGTCGAGTTCCAGCACGTGAAGCCCGGCAAGGGCCCGGCCTTCGTGCGCACCAAGATCAAGAACGTCCTGTCCGGCAAGACCGTCGACAAGACCTTCAACGCGGGCCTGAAGATCGAGACCGCGACCGTCGACCGTCGCGACATGACCTACCTGTACCAGGACGGCACCGACTACGTCTTCATGGATCAGTCCACCTACGAGCAGATCAACGTTCCCGCCGAGACCGTGGGCGACGCCCGCAACTTCATGGTGGAGAACCAGGACGTTATCGTCTCCCAGCATGACGGCACCGTCCTGTTTGTCGAGCTGCCCGCCACCGTCGTCCTGACGATCACGCACACGGAGCCCGGCCTGCAGGGCGACCGTTCCTCCGCCGGCACCAAGCCCGCGACCCTCGAGACCGGCTACGAGATCCAGGTCCCCCTCTTCATGGAGGAAGGCACCCGCGTCAAGGTTGACACCCGCGACGGCTCGTACTCGGGTCGCGTGACCGAGTAATGTCGAAGCAGCACCGCTTCACCTCGCGCACCAAGGCCCGTAAGCGCGCGGCCGACGTTGTCTACGAGGCCGACCAGCGCGGCATGGGATCCAACCCCGACGTGCTGCGCGACCTCCTGCGCGAGCGCCGCGTCATCACCGCGGCTCAGACTCCGCTCCCGGAGTTCTCGATCCAGATCATCGCGGGCGTGGCTGACAATCTGCGCCGTATCGACTCGCTGATTTCGGCGCACGCTCGCGTGCCCGGCCTGGATCGCATCGCTGCCGTCGACCTCGCGGTCATGCGCGTGGCGGTGTGGGAGATGCTCGAGAACGACGAGGTGTCGCCGATTATCGTCATCGACGAGGCCATTTCGATCGTTCGATCGATCTCGACCGATACGTCGCCGTCGTTCGTGAACGCGGTTCTCGACGCGATCCGTAAGGATCTCGCGTCCCCCGCGTGGTCGCGTCGCAGCTCCGAGGAACAGGACGTCCGAGCTTCCGATGAGGCTGAGTCATCGTCCGACAATGAGCTGCCGGCGCAGGAAGCGCCCGCACGCTCTCTGCCTGAAGGCGCCAAGCCGCTGGATGGCGGCACCGTTGACGACGAGCTTGATGAACTCCTCGAGGAGTACTGAGCGCTCGCTTCATACTGATCGTGAAGGCCGACTCTCATGCGAGAGTCGGCCTTCACCACGTCATGAGGCTGTGTCAGAGAGCAAGACGAGTCGTGCGCACGTCCCAGAACTCCGGGCCGTCGACGATGACCTCGAAGGTCCACTCGCCGGGCAGCTGCGCGATCTGCGCGAGCAGCGGACGAGGCAGGTGCGGAGCGCGGATGATGAAGGACTCACCGGCGTTCATCGACTGGGCGGCGCCGAGGACAGCAGCATGGCGCAGACGGTGGGGGATAGCGGTCGCGTCAATGGTCGGCACGGCAACGTCGTGTTCGCCGCAGCCACAGCCGCCACCGTGAACCTCGGGGTGGGGAAGCTGTTCGATCGTCATAGTGGGGCCTTTCTATAGTGAAGTCTCTTCAGCGCCGTCGGCACCGAGTGAATTTTACCGGGTTTCCCCCTCTCATTGCACTGCCAACTGGGCTGCGTTCTAACATAGAAGATACGGTACCCGGTAGGGGTATCGCCACATACCCCTACCGGGTATAGCACACGCCACCGCGCAACAACAAGGTCACATTGATTCCAAGCCAGATGAGCGTGAGTACCGGTCGCTACACTTCGCTCTTAATGCCAATCGAATGCCGACGCATTGCGCCGTTAAACACTTGTTCATGACCGATTAAGAGCAGGCGCAAGTGAGCCTTGACACTGAATGTAAGCGCTTGTATCCTGTTGGCGTTACGCCGATGGCACCGTTGCCATCATCGCCCGCGTACACCGACAACACTGGAGAGACAGCAATGACGCATCTATCCCGCATTTTCGATATTCGTACGTCTCCACCCACCTCCCTGACGCTCGAACAGCAACGCAAAAAGTGGCTCATGGAGTTCCTCAAGACGTACGCCGTTCTCGTCATCGTGTATGGCGGCTTTTACCTGCTACGCACGAACTTCAAGTCCGCGCAACCATTCCTCGTTGAACAGGTCGGCCTGACGACGACTCAACTCGGCACGATTGGCTTCGCCTTTTCGCTGACCTACGGTTTCGGTGGACTCATCCTCGGCTTTTTCATCGATGGCAAGAACACCAAGAAGGTCATCTCAGCACTGCTGCTCGCGTCGGGCATTACATCGATTCTCATCGGCCTCGTGCTTGCGTGGCTCCACAGTCCGTTCGGCTGGATGATTCTCCTGTGGTCACTCAATGGCCTGTTCCAGGCTCCCGGAGGCCCCTGCTGCAACTCGACGATGAACCGATGGACGCCCCGCGCGCTGCGCGGTCGCTTCATCGGCTGGTGGAACGCCTCGCATAACATCGGGGCGATGGTGGCCGGCGTGCTCGCTCTCTGGGGCGCGAACACATTGTTCAATGGATCTGTCATCGGCATGTTCATCGTCCCTGCCGTCATCTGCATACCGATCGGCATATGGGGATGGTTCTACGGCAAGGACGACCCGAAGGAACTCGGTTGGAGCACGCCCGAGGCAATCTTCGGCGAGCCCGAGTCGAAGGCTGACGCGGTCACCAGCTCCGCCTCCAAGGGACGCATCCTGCTCGATTACGTCGTGAAGAATCCGGCTGTCTGGTTCCTCTGCATCGCCAACGTCGCCGCCTACTGCGTACGCATCGGTATCGACAATTGGAACGTGCTCTACACGCGTCAGGAGCTCGGTTTCTCCGACTACCTCGCAGTGAACACGACCATTGCACTCGAACTCGGCGGCCTCGCAGGCTCACTTCTATGGGGTTACTTCTCCGACAAGATGGGCGGCCGGCGCGCCCTGAGCGCTGCTATCGGCATGGGCGCGGTGGTCATCCCGCTCTTCGTGTACGCACATGCAACGTCGGCTCCTGTCGTCTACGGCGCGCTCTTCATGATCGGCTTCCTCATCTTCGGCCCCGTCACCTTGATTGGCATCTGCGTCATCGGTTTTGCACCTAAGACCGCAACCGTGGTCGTCAACGCGGTACCCCGCGCGTTTGGATACGTATTCGGCGATTCTATGGCGAAAGTCCTTCTCGGACGTATAGCCGACCCAACGAAGGACGGCGTAACGATCCTCGGATGGCACCTCCACGGCTGGTCATCGACGTTCACCGTCCTGTTTGCATCGGCTGCAGTCGGCCTCGCCTGTCTCATCATGGTCGCGTTATTCGAGGAGCGGAACCTGCGCGCTGACCGTGAATTCAGTGAGGCGAAGGAGGAATCGTGAGTATGAACGCCGATATGGAGCACCTGCTCAACGCAGCTATCGAGGCTGTCCACAGGGGAATGAGCATCGCCCTTCACCCGCCCGTGGATCTTGACGTTCATACGAAAGCAAGTCGCAACGATCTCGTGACGGCCGTCGATAAGGCGATCGAAGCGGACATTGCCTCCCACCTTCACGCTACGACAGGCTTGCCGCTGCTGGGGGAGGAGGGGCACGCCGTTGATTCTTTCACCGGGCTCGTCTGGGTTCTCGATCCGATCGACGGCACGATGAACTACGTGGAAACCCACCGCGATTATGCGGTGTCACTGGCCCTGTGCGAGGACGGAATTCCGGTTCTTGGCGTGGTCGCGGACGTCGTTGCCGACCGCATCTACCATGCGATCCGAGGCCAGGGCGCGTGGGTCGATGGAGCGCCGCTTCCGCGGGCAGCGGATGCGCCATCGTATCGAGACGCCATCGTCATCACCGACATCAAAGAGATTCTCGCTCTGCCGAGGCTTGCCCGCGCACTTCAGGACAGCCGAGGCCATCGGCGCTACGGCTCTGCGGCGCTCGAGTGCGTGGAGGTCGCGGTCGGGCGGGCTGGAGCGTTCGTCCATATGTGGGTATCCCCGTGGGACATCGCCGCGGCGACACTCATCGCCTCCGAGTGCGGTGCGCTTGCGACACGCTTGGATGGAACTCCGCTCGACGTGCGCTACAAGGGTTCTATTCTCCTCGGCACGCCCAACGTTCATGCGACGCTCGTTGAGTGTCTGATGTCCTCGGTGCAGTAGACGTGGAGGGCCGCGCGAAACGGGCTCACGGTTAGCTCGTTCCGCGCGGCTATCCCGTACTGGCCCGCACGACGAGCTCGGTGTCAACGCGCTGACGAGCCGGACTGCCGCCTTCACCGATCGCTCGCGCGATCGCTTGATCAACGGCCAAGCTTGCAACACGTGACGGCGCACGGTCGATCGACGTCAGGGAGAGGGCACGTGAAGAAGCAATCGCCGAGTTATCACAGCCGACGATAAGCATGTCGCGGCCTGGAACGAGGCCGTCTCCAAGTAGTGCAAGAATCGCGCCGTGCGCGCACTGGTCGTTGTAGCAAACGAGCGCATCGACGCCCGCAGGGACACCCGCTCGAACGGCGAGAAAGCCCGCATCGACGTTGTCACCACCCGGCACCGTGAGCGCATCGACCTCGTGAGCCCTGCACGCTTGAGTAAAAGCATCTTTGCGCGCCCGTGCGGAGGGCCCGGGAGGCCCCTCAAGGAAGGCAATGCGTCGACTGCCACGGTTGGCAAGGAGAGCGATTGCCTGCTCCATGCCTCGTTCGTTGGAACTTGTGACGAGATCGATGTCACGACGAGGCGCGCGCTGGCCGATGAGGACGGTCGGGGTATGTGTGAATCGCGTCGAGATGCACGTCGAGTCAACAGCAATGACGGCCTGAGCGCGCAGCTGCAGAACAGACTCCCAGGCTCGGTCGACGTCGCGCGAGGTGTCGATCGACTCCACGATGACACGAAACCCGCGATCCTCAGCGTATCGAATAGCCTCAGCACGGTAGCGAACATGCAGTTCTTGGCCAAGGGAACAGACCAGTCCGAGGATCTGCGGCCGCGCCGAAGCGAGGAGCGATGCCGCAATGTTGGCCCTGTAACCGAGCTGTTCGGCGACCTTTTCGATTCGTTCGCGGGTTGGGGCGGCGACGCGCGGAGACCCCCCGAGAGCACGTGACACAGTCGCGATCGATGTGCCGGCAGCGAGAGCAATATCGTCAAGCGTCACGCGGTGTCCGGGCACCGGGCGGCCGTGCGCCAGCGGTGTCACACCGGCCCTTTGCCCGGGGTTGGACTGCTTCGACTCCTGGCTCATTCCTGCAGTCTAACGCCACTCACGTGGTCTTTCACACGTGGAGGCGTCACACAGGCTCCTGACGAGGAGCGTAGGATGGACGTACGACAGATCCTTTAATGACCGTCCCGTGAGGCGGGGAAGGAGTAAGCGTGGCCGAAGTGCACGCAGATCGCGCATCGCGCGGCAAAGAAGTATTGGGAGTTGGCGACGTCGCACGCTCCCTGACACGCATCGCCTATGAGATCGTCGAACGAAACGGCGGCAGCGATAATCTCGTGATCGCAGGCATCCCCACTCGTGGTGCAACGTTGGCACGCCGACTTGTCAATCGCATCCGCGAAGTATCTGGGACCTACGCGGAACTCGCAATCATCGACACCACGATGTACCGCGACGACCTGGCCTCTCAGCCTCTGAGGGCCCCGAAAGAGACCCTGGTGCCTCGCACTGGCATTAACGGCAAGACCGTCGTCCTCGTCGACGACGTGCTGTACACCGGCCGCACCATCAAGGCCGCGCTCGATGCTCTCACTCGTATCGGTCGCCCCGCGGCCGTTCAGCTCGCAGTCCTCGTCGATCGAGGTCATCGCGAGCTTCCGATTCGCCCGGATTACGTCGGCAAAAACCTGCCGACGTCCCGCGACGAAATCGTCACCATTCTGCTCGATGAAACAGACGGGCGCGATGGCGTCCTTCTCGGGAAAGGCCTGTAAACGATGAGCCTGAGCCATCTCATTTCGATCCGCGACTTGACGCGCGAGGAGGCGATTCTGATCCTCGACACAGCGGAGCAGATGGCCGCCACTCAGCGCCACGGCATAAAGAAGCTTCCGACGCTTCAGGGCAAGACGGTCGTCAACCTCTTCTTCGAGGATTCGACGCGCACCCGCATCTCTTTCGAGACCGCCGCCAAGCGCCTGAGCGCCGACGTCATCAACTTCCAGTCACGCGGCTCTTCCGTCTCTAAGGGAGAGTCCCTCAAGGACACCGCACTCACGCTGGAGGCAATGGGCGCGGACGCGGTCATTGTGCGCCACTCTTCGTCGGGTGCCGCACACCGTCTTGCACACGCCGGCTGGATGAACCTGCCGGTACTCAACGCCGGTGACGGCACCCACCAGCATCCGACGCAGGCACTCCTCGACGCGATGACCCTTCGCCGCCACTACGCGCCTTCCCTCGGTGACGATGGAATGCCCACCCCCGGCACCGGCCTCGACGGTGCCCACGTCGTCATCGTCGGCGACGTCCTCCACTCGCGCGTGGCGCGCTCCAACGTCGATCTTCTGACGCTGCTGGGTGCCCGCGTCACTCTTGTCGCGCCCCCGACGCTCCTGCCGATCGGCGTCGAGACCTGGAACTGCGACACCTCCTACAACTTTGACGAGGCCTTGGCGAGCCGCCCGGACGCGGTCATGATGCTGCGCGTACAGCGCGAGCGCATGTCGAGCGCGGGCGGTGGGTTCTTCCCCTCACCCGGTGCTTACCACGCGGAGTACGGCCTCACCCCCGCGCGTTTCGCCACGCTGGCCCCCAGCGCCGTCGTCATGCATCCCGGCCCCATGAACCGAGGCCTCGAAATCTGCGCTGAGGCAGCCGACTCGGACCAATCTGTCATCGTCGAACAGGTGTCGAACGGTGTGTGCATCCGCATGGCCGCCCTCTACCTGCTTCTCGCATCGGAAGGACGCAGCAATGACTGAACAGACCCGTGACATCCTGATCACCGGCGCCTCGCTGCTCGGCGGCGATCCCACCGACATTGCGTTGTCCGGTGGCACCATCGTCGCGATCGGTGCCGACGCTCGTAACGCCGTGCACGACCCGCGCATCATCGACGCAGATGGCCTCATCGCTCTGCCCGGCCTCGTCGACATTCACACCCACCTGCGTCAGCCGGGCGGGGAGGACGCCGAGACCGTCTTCACTGGCACGCGCGCGGCAGCGGTGGGCGGCTACACGGCCGTGCACGCGATGGCCAACACGACGCCCACGCAGGACAGCGCCGCCATCGTCGACCAGGTGCTGCGCCTGGGAGAGGAGGCCGACTGGGTCGAGGTGCGTCCCGTCGGTGCCGTCACCAAAGGCTTGGAAGGCAAGCATCTCGCGTCGCTCGGCTCGATGGCTCGTTCACGCTCGAAGGTCCGCGTCTTCTCCGACGATGGCAAGTGCGTGTCCGATCCCGTCCTCATGCGCCGCGCCCTCGAATACGTCAAGGGCTTCGGCGGCGTGATCGCCCAGCACAGCCAGGATCCTGCCCTCACAGAGGGTGCTCAGATGAACGAGTCGACGCTGTCCGGCGAGCTTGGCCTGGCCGGTTGGCCCGCCGTCGCCGAAGAGGCGATCATCGCCCGCGACATCCTGCTCGCTAAGCACGTCGGCTCGCGCCTGCACGTGTGTCATCTGTCGACCGCAGGCTCGGTTGACCTCGTTCGCTGGGGCAAGGCACAGGGCGTCGATATTACGGCCGAGGTCACGCCGCACCACCTGCTCCTCACCGAACAGCTGGCTGCCACCTACGACCCGCTCTACAAGGTGAACCCGCCGCTGCGCCGGGCCGAGGACGTCGAGGCTGTGCGCGAGGGCCTGGCCGACGGAACGATCGACTGCATCGGCACCGACCATGCGCCCCATCCCCTCGAGATGAAGGACTGCGAGTGGCAGGCCGGCGCGTTTGGCATGACCGGCCTGGAGACGGCGCTGCCGATCATCATCGAGACAATGGTGAACACGGGACGCATGAACTGGGCGGACGTCGCCCGCGTCATGTCAACCGTCCCCGCACAGATCGGCCGCGTCGAGTCTCAAGGCCAGGGCCTGGTTGTCGGCGCCCCCGCACACGTCACCCTGGTCGATCCCACCGTCCGCGTGACGGTCGACCCGGCCAAGCAGTGGACGCGCTCCACGAACTGCCCGTTCCGTGGCATGGAACTGCCCGGACAGGTGCGCTACACGATTTATGGCGGCGTCCCGACGGTCGTCGACGCCACCCCGATTGCCAAGGAGGACCGATGACCACGTCCGATATCGCTCTGCTCGTCCTGGAGGACGGCACCGTTTTCATGGGCCGCGCATGGGGCGCGAGGGGCCGCACGCTCGGCGAGATCGTGTTCTCGACCGGCATGACCGGCTACCAGGAGACGCTCACTGACCCGTCGTACCACCGCCAGATCGTCGTCATGACGGCCCCGCACATCGGCAACACCGGCGTCAACGACGAGGATCCCGAGTCCTCGCGCATCTGGGTCGCTGGCTTCGTCGTGCGAGACGCCGCCCGCCGCGCCTCTAACTGGCGCTCGCGTCGCGAGCTGGAGGACGAGCTGATTTCTCAGGGCATCGTCGGCATCGCCGACGTCGATACGCGTGCGATCACCCGCCACATCCGCGAGCGCGGTGCCATGCGCGCAGGCATCTTCTCGGGCGATGCGCTGCCCGTGGGCGCGCAGTACCTGGGGGACGAGGCCGTGGCCTCCCTCGTGCGCATCGTCGCAGATTCGCCCGCGATGAGCGGAGCGGCGCTGGCCGCTGAGGTATCGACGGACGAAACCTACGTCGTGGAACCCCTCGGCGACTTCGAGGGCAAGGAGCCCATCGCACGCGTCGTTGCCGTCGACCTGGGTATCAAGTCGCGCACGCCCTACCACCTGGCCGCGCGCGGAGTGCGCGTCTACGTGGTGCCCTCCACCGTGTCCTTCGCGGACATCGAGGCGCTCAAGCCGGATGGCGTCTTCTTCTCCAACGGCCCCGGTGACCCGTCGACGGCCGACCGCGAGATTGGCGTGCTGCGCGCCGTGTTGGACGCGGGTATCCCGTATTTCGGTATCTGCTTCGGTCACCAGCTCTTCGGGCGTGCTCTCGGCTATGGCACCTACAAGCTGGACTACGGTCACCGCGGCATCAACCAGCCGGTGAAGGATGTGGCCACGGGCCGCGTTGAAATCACCGCTCACAACCATGGCTTCGCGGTGGATGCCCCGGTGGGGGAGCCCTCGGTCGCTCCCTTCGACTCGGGTCGCTACGGGCGTGTCGAGGTCTCCCACGTCGGCCTCAACGACGGCGTCGTCGAGGGTCTGCGCGCCCTGGATATTCCCGCCTTCTCCGTCCAGTACCACCCCGAGGCAGCAGCCGGCCCGCATGACGGCGAGCTGCTCTTCGATCGCTTCATTTCCCTGATGACCACCGCTAAGGAGACCCACTGATGCCCCGCAGGAACGATCTGTCGTCCGTCCTCGTCATCGGATCGGGCCCCATTGTCATCGGCCAGGCGTGCGAGTTCGACTACTCGGGCACGCAGGCATGCCGCGTGCTGAAGGAGGAGGGCCTGCGCGTCATCCTCGTCAATTCCAACCCCGCGACCATCATGACCGACCCGGGCATCGCCGACGCCACCTACGTCGAGCCGATCACCCCGGAGGTCGTGGCCTCGATCATCGAGAAGGAGCGCCCCGACGCGCTACTGCCCACGCTGGGCGGGCAGACGGCACTGAACACGGCCGTCGCACTGTCCGAAATGGGCATTCTTGAGCGTTTTAACGTCGAGCTGATCGGCGCATCCATCGACGCAATTCGCGCCGGTGAGGACCGCGAGGAGTTCAAGGAGATTGTCGAGCGTTCCGGTGCCGAGGTCGCCCGCTCGTTCATCGCCCACACGATGGAAGAGTGCCACGCGGCTGCCGCCGAACTTGGCTACCCCCTCGTCGTTCGCCCTTCCTTCACGATGGGAGGCCTCGGCTCCGGTTTTGCTTACACCCCCGAAGATCTTGAGCGCATCGCCGGCCAGGGCCTGGCCGCCTCGATCACGACCGAGGTCCTCCTCGAGGAGTCGATCCTCGGCTGGAAGGAATACGAACTCGAACTTATGCGCGACAAAGCGGACAACGTCGTCGTCGTGTGTTCGATCGAGAACGTCGACCCGGTCGGCGTGCACACGGGCGACTCGATCACGGTTGCTCCGGCGCTGACCCTGACCGACCGCGAGATGCAGCGCCTGCGCGACATCGGCATCGCTGTCATCCGCGCCGTGGGCGTGGACACCGGCGGCTGTAACATCCAGTTCGCGATCCACCCGGAGACGGGCCGCATCATCGTCATCGAGATGAACCCGCGCGTGTCGCGTTCGTCCGCGCTGGCCTCGAAGGCGACGGGCTTCCCGATCGCGAAGATCGCCGCGCGCCTTGCCACCGGCTACACGCTCGACGAGATCCCGAACGACATCACGGGCTCGACCCCGGCCTCGTTCGAGCCGACGCTCGACTACGTGGTCGTCAAGGTCCCACGCTTCACCTTCGAGAAGTTCCCTGCCGCCGACCCGACGCTCACCACCTCGATGAAGGCCGTGGGGGAGGCCATGGCGATCGGCCGCTCCTTCACCGAGGCACTGCAGAAGGCCCTGCGCTCGATCGATAAGGGCGGCGTGCAGTTCCACTGGGACGGGGAGGCGCCCAGCCCCGAGGAGACCAGCGCGCTCGTCAAGGCTGCGGGAGTCGGCACCGAGGGCCGTCTCGTCCAGGTCCAGCAGGCTATCCGTGGCGGCGCGACGCTCGAGGAACTGTTCGAATCCACGAAGATCGACCCGTGGTTCCTCGACCAGATGTTCCTCCTCGACGAGGTCGCAACCCGCATCCGCGAGGCTGAAGCTCTCACGGGCGACGTGCTAGCCGAGGCGAAGCGCCACGGCTTCTCCGACCGCCAGATCGCTGCGATGCGCGGCCTGTCCGAGGACACGGTGCGCGAGGTGCGCGGTGCCTTTGGTATCCACCCCGTCTTCAAGACGGTCGACACCTGTGCCGCCGAGTTCGCGGCCCGCACCCCCTACCACTACTCGACCTACGACCAGGAGAACGAGGTCCGTCCGCGCGAGCGCGAAGCCGTCATCATCCTGGGTGCAGGTCCTAATCGCATTGGTCAGGGCATCGAGTTCGACTATTCGTGTGTGCACGCAGCCATGTCGCTGCGCGACCACTACGAGACCATCATGGTCAACTGCAACCCCGAAACGGTCTCGACTGACTACGACATCTCCGACCGCCTCTACTTCGAGCCTCTCACGCTCGAGGACGTCCTGGAGATTTACCGCGCCGAGTGCGCGGCCGGCCCCGTCAAGGGCATGATCGTCCAGCTCGGTGGCCAGACGCCACTGTCGCTCGCTGCGGATCTCGAGCGCGCCGGCGTGCCGATCCTGGGCACCAGCCCGCGCGCCATCGACCTGGCAGAGGATCGCGAGGAGTTCGGCAAGGTTCTCGAGGCCGCTCATTGCCCGGCACCCGCACACGACACCGCGAACACACCCGAGCAGGTTATCGCCGTGGCGGAGCAGGTCGGCTACCCGGTCCTCGTTCGTCCCTCCTTCGTGCTGGGTGGTCGCGGCATGGCGATCATCAACGACGAGCCGGCGCTGCGCGAATACCTCGCAAGCCATGATGCTGACCTGCTGTTCTCGCGCGGCCCGCTCCTCATCGACCGCTTCCTGGACGCCGCCATCGAGATCGATGTCGACGCCCTGTACGACGGCGAAGAGCTCTTCATGGGCGCGATCATGGAGCACATCGAGGAGGCTGGCATCCACTCGGGTGACTCCTCCTGCGTGTTGCCTCCCATGACGCTGTCCGCGCGCGAGCTCGAACGCATCACGGCCTCCACCGAGGCGATCGCGCGAGGCGTCGGCGTGCGCGGCCTAATCAACATTCAGTTTGCCCTGCTCTCTGACACCCTCTACGTCATCGAGGCGAACCCGCGCGCCTCGCGTACCGTTCCTTTCGCCTCGAAGGCGACGGGCGTACAGCTCGCAAAGGCCGCGGCCCTCATTCAGGTGGGGGCGACGATTGCCTCCCTGCGCGAGCAGGGGATGCTGCCAGACACGGACGCCCGCGAGATTCACGACGGAGGGTCGATCGCTGTGAAGGCCGCCGTTCTGCCGTTCAAGCGTTTCCGCACGGACAAGGGTGAGATCGTCGACACCGTCCTCGGTCCCGAGATGCGTTCGACCGGCGAGGTCATGGGCATCGATCGCGACTTCCCGACGGCATTCGCCAAATCCCAGCTCGGCGCTTCGACCGACATGCCGACGTCGGGCACCGTCTTCATTTCGATTGCAGACACCGACAAGCGAGCGATCGTTCTACCGGCTGCCCGTATGCACGAGATGGGCTTTAACATCCTCGCGACCTCCGGAACAGCATCTGTCCTGCGCCGCAATGGCATCGAGACGCAGACTGTTCGTAAGTCCTCCGAGGGCCGCGGCCATGACGGAGAGCCCACGGTCGTCGACCTCATCAACGAGGGCTCGATTGACATGGTCGTCAACACGCCTCAGCGCAGCGCGCCGCGTAATGACGGCTATCAGATCCGTGCCGCCGCAGCCTCGCAGGACCGCCCTGCGGTGACCACGCTGCAGGCATTCAACGCGATGGTGCAGGCCATCGAAGTGCGTATGCGCGGGGCATACTCCGTGCGCTCACTACAGGAATGGGATTCCATTCGATCGGAGGAAATACGATGACTACTTCGGCGATCAAGCCTGCCACCTCGGTCGGCTTCGGCGACCGTCTGTACACCGCCATGCGCACCTATGGCCCCGTTTGCGTGGGCATCGATCCTCACGCGGGCCTGTTGCAGGAATGGGGACTTGACGACGACGCGAACGGTGTGCGAGAGTTCTCCCTTCGTGTCATCGAGGCGCTCGGTGGTCGCGTTGCCGCCTTCAAGCCTCAGGCCGCGTTTTTCGAACGGCACGGCTCTCGAGGTGTCGCCGTCCTCGAGGAGGTCATCGCTGCCTGCCGCGAAGTCGGAACGCTGTGCATTGTGGATGCTAAGCGTGGTGACATCGGCTCGACGATGGACGGCTATGCACAGGCGTTCCTGTCGAATTCCTCTCCGCTTGCCGGCGATGCGGTCACGCTGTCGCCCTACCTCGGCGTCGGATCGCTGACCCCAGCCCTCGAGTTGGCGCGACAGACCGGCAGGGGAGTGTTCGTCTTGGCACTCACGTCTAACCCCGAAGGTGCCTCCGTTCAGCACGCCCGTGGCGAGGACGGAACCAGCGTTGCGGGGTCCGTCGTGTCCCAACTGGCGGACTTCAACAGGCAATGTGACCAACAGCACCTTGGCCCTGCTGGCATCGTCGTTGGTGCCACGGTTGGCGACGCAGTCAGGCGTTTAGGCATCGATCTCGCTTCGCTCAATGGCGCTTTTTTGGCTCCAGGAGTAGGCGCACAGGGCGCTGGCCCGGCGCAGGTCAGGGAGGTTTTCGCCGGAGCCGAAGATGCTGTACTCGCCTCGTCCTCCCGCGCAATCCTGCGCTCCGGCCCAAGTATCACCGGCCTGCGAGACGCCTACCGTGCGACGGTCGATTCGCTGCAATAATCTGCTCTGTTACTAAAAGAGCAGCGTTTTGGTCTGGCACTAGTGGTCGGGAAGGTGACATAGTTTATTTACCGAAGATCCCAACGGAGGAGATGATCAGAATGGCACTACCTGATCTCACGCCGGAACAGAGGGCACAGGCTCTCGAGAAGGCAACGCAGGCACGGAGGCGTCGCGCCGAAGTGAAGAACGCGCTCAAGGCGCGCTCGATGAACCTGTCGGAGGTTTTGGAACTCGCTGATTCAGACGAAGCCGTGGCGAAGATGAAGGTCGTTTCGCTATTGGAGTCGCTGCCGCGCGTCGGCACGAACACCGCTGCCGTGCTGATGGACGAGTACAAGATCGCCCAGAGCAGGCGCGTGCGTGGCCTCGGCCCCGTCCAGCGGAAGGCGCTCGTCGAGCGTTTCGGCTGACTCGGTCAAGCGTGGCACACTTGAGTCATGACTAAGGCTCAACTGACTGTCCTCGCTGGCCCTACGGCCGTTGGAAAGGGAACTGTTGTCGCTGCGCTCACGAAGCGCTACCCGACGCTCAACGTGTCGATCTCGGCAACGACTCGCGATCCTCGGCCCGGTGAACTGAACGGCGTCCACTACTACTTCGTTTCCGATCAAGAGTTCGATGCAATGATCGAACGCGGAGACATGTTGGAGTGGGCGCTTGTTCATGGAAAAAACAAGTACGGGACACCTCGCGGGCCCGTCGATGAAGCCCTCGCCGCTGGCAAGCCGGTGCTCCTCGAGATCGACTTGGCCGGCGTACGCCAGGTCCGCAGAAACAGGCCCGACGCACAGTTCATCTTCCTCGCTCCGCCGTCGTGGGAGGAGCTCGAGCGTCGCCTTATCGGGCGTGGCACCGAAGGCCCCGAGGAACAGGCTCGTCGTCTTGCTACTGCCCGCGTTGAGCTCGACGCTGCCTCGGAGTTTGACCACGTTGTGATCAACGACGACGTGGAGCACGCGGTGGATGAGCTGGCTCGGCTCATTGGCCTGGAGTAGTATCTACCTGAATCCGCCACTGAGAGGAATACACGCATGTCCGGAATTGTTGCCCAGCCCGTGGGCATCACGTCCCCGCCCATTGACGATCTGCTGGAGCACGTCGATTCCAAGTACGCGCTTGTTATCTTCGCTGCAAAGCGTGCGCGCCAGATTAACTCCTACAATCTGCAGCTGCAGCAGAACATGATCCAGTTCGTGGGTCCGGTCGTTGATGTGCAGCCCGATGAGAAGCCGCTGGCAGTTTCCCTGCGCGAGATCAACGAAGGCCTCCTGTCTCTCGAAGCCAACCCCGAGGCCTGATATGGCAACGATCGTCGTCGGAGTGACCGGCGGCGTCGCAGCCTTTAAAGCACCCATCGTGGTCCGCGAGTGTCAACGCGCGGGCCACGACGTGTATGTTGCTGCGACGCGCGCATCGCTGGATTTCGTTGGGCGTTCCACCTGGGAGGGCATCACATCTCGCCCGGTCGCAGTTGACATCGCGGGGGAGGGGCGCGCCGAGCACGTGGAGCTTGCTCGCGTCGCAGACCTCATCGTCGTCGTTCCCGCGACCGCTAATTCTTTGGCGCGCCTCGCCGCCGGCTTCGCCGACGACATGGTGTCGCTGACGGTTCTCGCGTCCAACGCGCCCGTTGTCGTTGCCCCCGCGATGCACTCCAACATGTGGTTGGCACCCGCCACGCAGGCCAACGTCAAGACGCTTCGCGAGCGCGGTGTGCACGTCATCGATCCTGTGTCCGGGGCACTCGGTTCTGGCGATAGCGGTATCGGACGCCTTCCCTCACCCGAGGAGATTGCTCGGGTGGCTCTCAACCTCCTCGATGCCCACGAGCAGGCATCGAACGCTCTCGCGGGCCGCACGGTTGTTGTCACCGCTGGCGGGACGCGCGAACCCATCGATCCGGTCCGTTTTTTGGGCAATCAGTCATCCGGCCGTCAGGGACTGGCAATCGCCTCCGCAGCGGCGCGAGCCGGCGCTTCTGTACGCGTGATTGCCGCCAACATTGAGTCGGCTCTACTCGCAGCGCTGCCGCCGGACGTGCAGGTCATTCGTGTGGGTAGTGCCCTGCAGATGCGCGAGGCAACGATCGGTTCTGCGGCCGACGCCGATGCTCTCGTCATGACGGCAGCCGTCGCGGACTTCCGGCCCGAGACCACCTCGGTGTCGAAGATGAAGAAGGACCCATTGACCGAGGACGCTCCGACGATTCGCCTGGTTCGTAACCCCGATATCCTCGCTGAGATCGGGCACAGCGCCCAGCGCCCGCCCCTCGTCGTCGGTTTCGCCGCCGAGACCGGTACCGACGAGGAGATTCTCGCCTACGGCGCTGACAAGGCCGCCCGAAAAGGTACAGATTTCATCTGTTTGAACCGGGTGGGGGAGAGCCTCGGATTTGGCGACGTGCCTAACGATATTCGCCTCCTCGATGCCAGCGGCCACATCGCGGGCCGTTACGTCGGCTCAAAGGATGAGGTGGCCGCTGGTCTTGTCGGCCATATGGCTTCATTCCTTGATAATCTAAAGCAGTGAGTCAACAGCTTTTTTCTTCTGAGTCCGTTACCGAAGGTCACCCCGACAAGGTCTGTGACCGTATCTCCGATGCGATCCTCGACGCGCTGCTTGCCGCCGACCCCCACTCGCGCGTTGCCGTCGAGACGATGGCGGCCACCGGTCTCATCCACATCGCCGGTGAGGTGACGACCGAGGCGTACGTTGAAATCCCTGAGATTGTGCGTCGTGAGATCCTTTCGATCGGCTACGACTCGTCGCGCGTTGGCTTCGACGGCGCGTCCTGCGGCGTTTCCGTGTCGCTGGACGGCCAGAGCCCCGACATCGCCGGCGGCGTCGATGAAGCCCTTGAAGTGCGCGGCACCCAGGGCGGTGACCCACGTGACCGTCTCGGTGCGGGTGATCAGGGAATCATGTTCGGCTACGCTTCTTCGGACACCCCGGACCTCATGCCCGCACCCATTTGGCTGGCACATCGTCTCGCAAAGCGCCTAACTGACGTTCGCAAGCAGGGCATTGTTGAGGGGCTGCGTCCCGACGGCAAGACTCAGGTGACTCTCGCGTACGAAGACGGTTCGCCGGTGGGTATTGACACGATCGTCGTGTCCACCCAGCACGACGAGGCGCTGTCGCAGTCTGCGATCGCCGACGCGGTGCGCGACAACGTCATCACCCCTGTTATCGAGGAGTCCGGTCTCGCTCTGGCAACCGGATCCATGACCACTCTTATCAACCCGTCGGGTCGCTTTGTTCTGGGCGGCCCCGCGGCGGACGCCGGCCTCACCGGCCGCAAGATCATCGTTGACACTTACGGTGGCATGGCCCGTCACGGCGGCGGCGCCTTCTCCGGCAAGGACCCGTCGAAGGTCGATCGTTCCGCCACCTACGCCGCCCGCTGGGTCGCAAAGAACGTCGTGGCCGCTGGCATCGCCCAGCGTTGCGAAATTCAGCTTGCCTACGCCATTGGACGCGCTCGCCCGATCGGCCTGTACGTCGATACGTTCGGGACTGCTTCGGTGCCCGAAGAGCGCATCGCGGACGCCATCCGCGAGGTCTTCGACCTGCGTCCTCTCGGCATGATCGAAGATCTCGATCTGCTGCGTCCGATCTACCGTGAGACCGCCGCGTACGGACACTTCGGCCGTGACCAGTTCCCGTGGGAAGCGATCAACCGCGTCGACCAGCTCAAGGCTGCGCTCGCATGAGCGAGACACTGGAAGCCGCAGACTACCTGCCCTCGTACGAGACAGACTCCGCTCGCCGCGCGTGGCGTCGACGCACGAGCCTGGAGATGATCATTTCCGGCTTCATCGGCCTGGTCACGTCGTTTGTCCTCTCGATCGAGGCTTGGCAGCTGGCCGCTGACTCTACCGCGCGCTTTGGCTGCGATATTTCGTCCGTGCTGTCGTGTTCGACGGTCGCACAGACGTGGCAGGCGCGTATCCTCGGCTTTCCTAACGCTTTCCTCGGCATCTTTTTCGAGTCCGTGGTTCTCGCGATTTCCGTCGCTATTTTCGCGGGCGTGAAGTTCCCGCGCTGGTACATGCTGGGTGCGAACCTGCTGTACACGATCGCGCTGTTCTTTGCGTTCTGGCTGTTCGGGCAGTCGTATTTCATCATCCAGGTGCTGTGCCCGTGGTGCCTGCTGATCACCCTGACAACGACGCTCGTCTTTGGTGGAATCACTCGCATCAATATTCGCGACGGTGTCATCCCGGCGCCTGAGGGGCTGCGTCGTATCGTCGCTCAGGGCCTCGACTGGGCGCTGTGGTGTTTGGTCGTCTTTGGCGTCCTTGCCATGGTGGTCGCGAAGTACGGGCTGAAGCTTCTCGGCTGAGAGCGGGACGCACATGTGTGCGGGCCGTGATTCACTAGGATCATGACTACCCAACAGGGCATGCTTGACGGTTTCGATCCACCGCGGTCGCGCACTGCGGAGATCGCACGCGTGCTCGTTGACGTCGATCTGCCGCACATCGATCGGCCGCTCGACTACGTCGTTCCGGATAAGTTCATTGACGAGGCCGAGGCCGGCCGTGCAGTTCGCGTGCGGTTTTCGGGTACGCGCGTTGACGGCTGGATCGTCGAGCGCACACGGCGCGATGTGCTTGACGATGCCGCGCAGATTGAGTCGGTATCGTCGATGATCCCGGTGCTTTCCCCCGCGCTGTATGAGAGTGCGCGTCGCATCGCGGCGCGTTTTCTTGCGACGACCTCCCAGGTGCTGTCGCTTGCGATTCCGCCGCGGCACGCGCGCGGTGAAAAGACCGTTGTCGAGGCGCACAAGTCGGCGTGGCCGTCCGTTGCGGCTCCGACTGTGTCTGAGGGCTGGGCAGCTTATTGCGCCGGGGAGGCGTTGCTTCAGCGCCTTGCGGCCGGCCAGTCGCCGCGTGCAGTCATGACCGCGCTGCGTCCCCGGATGCGCGCGTGCTTGTCGGATGCCGTCGCCGCCACCATTTCGTCGGGGCGTAGCGCCATCATCGTGGCGGCGACCGGAGAGGATGCAGCGCGCTACGCACGTGTACTCGAGGAGGACCTCGGTGTACCCGTCGCCCTCACGGGTGGTGAAGTGAGTCCCGAGGAGCGCTACCGTGTCCACGCGGCCGCGACGCTCGGGCGTCTTCCGATCGTGGTTGGGACACGCTCGGCGGCGTGGGTTCCGTGCGCGAAGCTGGGCCTCATCGTCATCTGCGATGACGGCGATGATCGCCTTCGTGAACGCCGCTTCCCTCGCTGCGATGTTCTTGATGTCGCCGTGCAGCGGTGCGCGGTGGAGGGCGCGGGGCTCCTCGTCGCCTCGTATGCGCGTTCGGTCAAGGCACAGGCACTCGTTCGTTCCGGATGGGCTGTGAGTCTTGATCCCGTGCCCGGCGCGCTGCGCGAAGCGACTCCTCGAGTACATCTGCATGGCGCGGCGGAAGCGGAACGCGAGGGTGCCAGCGGCCACATGCGCATTCCTCAGGCCGCGTTGCGTATGATCCGCCAGGGGCTGCGCGAAGGCCCCGTGCTCATCCAGGTTGCGGCCTCTGGATATTGGCCCACGGTCATCTGTCGGCGCTGCGGCGAACGTGCTCGCTGTCGTCATTGCTCCGGGCCTCTCGCTGTCGCCAGCGGGGGAGAGGTAACCTGCTCGTGGTGTGCGCGTACCTCGCAGACGTGGCGATGCCCGCACTGCTCCGGCACAGAGCTTCGCGCCGCTCGAGTCGGCTCCACACGTACGGCCGAGGAGATCGCGCGCAATCTCCCGGACGCGTCGGTCCTTGAGTCTTCGGCAGCTCATCGCATCAGCCGTCAGCTTCCCGCGCGTCCCACTGTTGTCGTTGCGACGCCGGGCGCTGAGCCGGACGTGGACGGCGGCTACGCCACTGCAATAATCCTCGACGCGCACGCGCTTGCTGGCCGCGCGGAGCTGTGGGCCCCGGAGGAAGCTGCCAGGCGGTGGCTCAACGCGCTGTCTCTGGTCCGCCCAGGCCACCCCGGCCTCGTCGTGGGAACGATTCCCGATGCCTTGGGGCAGGCGCTCGTGCGCTGGGCTCCCGCCGACTACGCCGATCGTCTCTTGGATGAGCGCGAGGCCCTGGGCTTCTTCCCGGCCACGACGATGGTCGCTCTCGATGGTCCGGCTGCTCAGGTCCGCCAGGTCGCCGAACAGGTCATTCGCGAGGGCGGGGCTGAGCTGGTCGGTACAGTCGTACGACCGGCGAAGCGTGAGGGCGAAGAAAACGAGGTGCGTACGCTGGTGCGAACGCCGTTGGCTGGAGCTGCGTCGATGCTCGCGGTCCTCACCGACATTCGTCGCTCGCGCAGTGCCCGCAAGGTTCCGCTCGTCAAAATGAGCGTGAACCCACCCGAGCTCTTCTGAGTCAGGGCCTGCGCAGTGCCGTAAACTGGCGGCCGTGCGCATTATTTTTGCTGGTACCCCCGAGGCTGCAGTTCCCACGCTGCGGGCCCTGCTGTCGTCGTCCCACGAGGTCGCCCTCGTCATCACACGCCCGCCGGCTCGGCGAGGCCGCGGCAAGACCATGTACCCGTCTCCGGTGGCGGAAGTAGCCGCCCAATCCGGCGTGGAACTGTTGGAGACAACGACGTTGAAGACCCCCGACATCGCCCAGCGCATTGAAGATGTCCATGCAGACCTTGGCGTGGTTGTGGCCTACGGCGGCCTCGTGCCACCGAACGTACTGTCAATGCCCACCCACGGGTGGGTGAACCTGCATTTCTCGGATCTGCCGAGGTGGCGCGGAGCCGCGCCGGTCCAGTGGGCGATTCGTGAAGGCGATGCGACCACCGCGTCCTGCGTGTTCAACCTCGAGGAGGGCCTGGATACGGGCGACGTCTATTCGCGCATCGAGGTTCCGATCGTTCGCGAGAGCGCGGGTGAGCTGCTCTCGTCCATGGCCGAGGCCGGGGCTGATCAGGTGCTCGGCGTCGCCGATGCGCTTGCCGCAGGCCACGCGTCCGCTACTGCGCAGCCCTCCGAAGGCGTGACGCATGCGCGCCGCTTGGAGCACGTCGATGGCTACGTGTCGTTCACGCATGACGCCGGGCACGAGGACCGTATCATTCGTTCCGTCACACCCAATCCTGGTGCCTACACAGTGCTGCCGGGCGGGGCCCGCATGAAGCTCGACAAGGCAACGCCCGTGGAGCGAGACGATCTTGCTCCCGGACAGCTCGAGGTGACGAAGAAGCAGGTGACCGTCGGATGCGCGAGCGGCGCTCTCGTGCTCGGCAAGGTCGCTCCGGCCGGTAAGTCTTGGATGGACGCGGCCGCCTGGGCGAGGGGAGCGCGGCCCTCCGACGACCTGCGCCTTGGTGGAGAGCTGGAGGGTGAGCGATGAGCGAGAGGCGTTACGCGGACGGTTACCGCAAGCTGCGCAAGGCCGATGAGCCTCGTCGTATCGCCTACTACGTTCTTCACGAGGTCGCGACCCAGGGCGCATTTGCGAACATCATTTTGCCGAAAGCTCTGCGTCAGGCACGGCGCGACGGGCACTTCTCTGATAGGGATGCCGCCTTCACCTCCGAGCTCGTCCACGGCACGCTGCGCGCGGTCGGCCGCCTTGATTGGGTGATCTCGCGTCACATCGATCGTCCGCTCTCCGAGCTTGACCCCCGCGCCCTCGTCATCCTGCGTATGGGCGCCCACCAGCTCCTCGACATGCGCGTGCCCGATCATGCTGCTGTGTCGGCGACTGTGGACGTCGCTCGAGAGCACCTGACGGACGGCCCCGTCCGCTTCGTCAATGCCGTACTTCGCTCGATCACCCGTGAGGACCCATCTGAGCGTGAGGCAGCCATGGATGCCATCGCGGACGAGGACGAGGCTCTTGGCGTGCGCTACTCACACCCGGCATGGATGGTCGCTGCGTTCCGTGATGCCCTCAAGGCCCACGGTTACCCTGAGGACGAACTTCTCGACGTTCTCGAGGCCGATAACGAGGTTCCCACAGTCACTCTGGTGGCTCGCCCGTCGTTGATGAGCGTGGACGAACTCGCTGACGAGGCCGAGGACATTCTCGACACGCGCGTCGCCTTGGGCGCTGTCTCCCCGTACGCAGTGCTTCTCGAATCTGGCGACCCCGCACGCCTTCCCTCTGTTCGCGACGGCCGCTCCGGCGCCCAGGATGAGGGCTCGCAGCTCGCTGCCCTCATCGCCGCGTCAGCACCGCTCGAGGGTGGCTCAGACGAGCGTTGGCTCGACCTGTGTGCGGGTCCCGGCGGCAAGGCCGCCCTTCTCGCCGGTCTCGCTGCCGACGCGGGAGCACGCGTGACCGCCAACGAGGTGCACCCGCACCGTGCCCGCCTCGTGGAGCGCACGACGCGCCAGTTCGACTCCATCGAGGTCGTGAGTGGTGACGGTCGTACCTTCGGTGGAGGTCAGAGCGCATGGCCGCTCGGGTCGTTTGATCGTGTCGTCGTCGACGCGCCCTGCTCGGGCATGGGGTCGATGCGGCGACGCCCCGAGTCCCGCTGGAATCGCACCCCCGGGGACGTTGAGGAGCTGACTGTTCTTCAGCGCGAACTTCTCGACCGCGCAGTCGCGCTCACCCGCTCCGGCGGCGTTCTCACGTACATCACGTGTTCGCCGCACGCTGCCGAGACGCGTGAACAGGTTGAGCGTCTGCTCAAGGCTGGCGAGGTCGAGCTGCTTGACACCGTGGCTCTCGCTAACGAGTGTGCACCCGAGGCGCTAGACGTACCCGCCTCAGCCGGCGTCATCGCCGGTCAGGGACGGACACTCCAGCTTTGGGACCACCGTTTCGGCACGGATCTTATGTTTGTGGCCTGTCTGCGCAAGCGCTAGCATATGCGTTATGAACGCCACAATTAGCCCGTCGATTCTCAACTGCGACATCGCTGACCTGCGCGGTGAGCTGGCCAAGATTGCAGGAGCGGACATCGCTCACGTCGACGTCATGGACAACCATTTCGTCCCCAACCTCTCGTGGGGTCTGCCCGTCGCGGAGGCTGTCGTCAAGTCCGGTATTCTCCCGGTCGACGCGCACCTCATGATCGAGGACCCGGATCGCTGGGCTCCGCAGTACGCGGAGGTCGGTTGTGAGTCCGTCACCTTCCACGCAGAGGCCGCAGCAGCGCCGCTGCGCCTGGCGCGCGAGCTGCACCGCATCGGCGCTCGCGCCGGCCTGGCTCTGAAGCCCGCGACTGACATCGCACCGTTCGTGGACATCCTCAACGAGTTCGACATGATCCTCATCATGACGGTCGAACCCGGTTTCGGCGGCCAGTCCTTCATCGAGCAGATGATCCCGAAGATCGAGCGCACTCGCGCCGCGATCAACGCCGCGGGGTTGCAGGTATCGATCCAGGTCGATGGCGGCATTTCCCGCGCGACTATCGAGCGCGCGGCCGAGGCCGGTGCTGACAACTTCGTCGCCGGTTCCGCGGTCTTCCGTGCGGAAGACGCTCATCGTGAGGTTGAGGCGCTGCGCGAGCTCGCCAATGCCCACTCGCACTGATCACACAAGTTTTCCGGCGGCCGGAACGGGGCAGTATCCCGTCCGGCCGCCCTTTTTCTTTCATAGCGAATACGCCTCGCGCGCTGCGCCCGTCGGTGGCACAATGGCACACGAGTACTCCGGGGTCGGTGAAAGTCCGAACCGGCGGTGATAGTCCGCGACCCGCCCTCACAGAACGAGGACGGTTGAGCCGGTGAAATTCCGGCACCGACGGTTAAAGTCCGGATGGGAGGAGTGCATGAGGCGCATCCGTGCGTCTGCTGTGCTGCGCGTACCCCCGGTGTCGGAAAGTAAGTCGTGGCAATTCGGAACAAGCCCCGCGGTGCGCTCACCGTCGCGGCACCGATCATCTTCCTCGCCCTTATGCTGGCGGGATGGTGGCTGACTACGACGCTGACCGGCATCGAAGCCTGGCGTCTACCCGATCCGCTTGCCGTTGCCCGAAAAGGCGTGACGCTGCTTCAGCGCCCCACCACCTGGCGCCAGATTGCGGTGACTGGAGGCGAGGCTATCGCGGGGTGTGCGCTCGGAACGGTCGTTGCGCTGCCGTTAGCGTATGCGATCTACCGCTGGCGGCTGTTGGCCGCGGCGGTGGAACCCTTCCTCGGAGCAACCCAAGCGTTGCCCGCCATCGCAATCGCCCCCATTCTCGTGCTGTGGGTCGGGTACGGCATCACACCGGTCATTGTGCTGTGCGCATTAATGGTGTTCTTCCCGATCCTTGTGTCCACTGTCGTCGGCCTGCGTCATATCGATCAGGAATTACTTGAAGCCGCCGCACTCGACGGCGCAACGGGCTGGACGATGGCGATACACATGGAGCTACCTCTTGCTGCACCAGCTATTTTGGGTGGCCTGCGCAATGGGTTTGCTCTGTCTGTCACTGGCGCAGTCGTGGGCGAGATGGTCATGGGAGGGTCCGGGCTCGGGCAGGTACTCACTCAAATGAGAAGCAACGTGGACACCGCCGGCATGTTCGTCATCATCACGATCCTGTGCATCATGGCAACAATTTTGTACGTCATCGTGTATCGAATCGAGCGGTCGAAGCGCTACGCCATCACGCAGTGAAGGAGAAAACCCTTGAAGCTTTCCACTATCGTTCGCGCGACCGTTCTCGGTGCCAGCGCCACGCTGGCTCTGGGCGCTTGCACAGTCGGTCCGGGCGCTACGCAGTCGGGCGCGTCCTCGCGGGGCACCTCGGACGTGACGATCGGCCTGACCTACATTCCGAACGTGCAGTTTGCCCCCGTCTACGTCGCCGATTCTCAGGGACTGTATAACGACGCCGGTATCACGCCCACCATTCGTCATCACGGCTCGGACGAGGGCCTCTTCACGGCGCTTCTCGCTGGTCAGGAGGACGTGGTCATTGCCTCCGGCGACGAGGCGGCGGTTGCAGCGTCGCAGGGCCTGGACCTCGTGTCGATTGGCCAGTATTACGCGACCTACCCGGGTAGCGTCATCGTCCCAGCCTCGTCGTCGATCACGAGCCTGGCTGACCTCGCCGGAAAGAACATCGGTATCCCCGGTGAGTACGGTTCGAGCTACTACGCGACCCTCGCCGCCATCAAGGCCGGTGGCCTGCAGACCTCGGACGTGACCATTTCGTCGATCGGCTACACGCAGCAGGCAGCCCTTGCGGCTGGCCAGGTGGACGCGGTCGTCGGTTTTACCAACAACGACGCGGTGCAGATGAGGCTGGCGGGTATCGACATCCGGGAGATCCCGCTGGATGGCGCTTCGACTCCGCTGGTGGCGGCCTCGATCATTACGACGCGCGAGTGGGCGCAGTCCCACCCGGATGCGGCGCGCGCGGTCGTGTCTGCGACCACCGAGGCGATGAACGCGATCGCCGCCGATCCTCAGGTCGCGATTGACGCGACCGCAAAGTGGGACACGACGCTTAGTGACGAGACCTCGCTGGCCGCAGCGAACGCCGTGCTCGCAGCGACCGTTCCGCTATGGCTCGGGGATGACGCGCACGCTGACGGCGTGCAGGATCTCGCCACGTGGTCGTCCATGGTGTCGTTCCTCAACTCGATTGGTGTTCTTGAGGGGGATGTCGATCCGACCGTGATCGTGACTAACGACTACGTGAACGCCAGCGACAGCACGCCTCAGTCCTAAACGGTGCGCCGTATGCTCGGGACGCGCGCGTTTCACGTAGGGTAGGTGGGTGAGTACCGCCGTCAACGCTAACGTGCGCGTCCTTGAGCTTTTTGTGGAGCTCCTGGGCGCGCGTCCCGGGCGCACGAAGGCACAGTTGCGCGCCCTTCCCGGATATCAGGGGCTCGCAGATGATGCCTTTGAAACGCAGTTCCAGCGCGACAAAGACGCGCTGCGTGATGCGGGTGCACACATGACGATTCGTTCGGGGGAGCGCTACAGCATCGCTTGGGATTCTTTTGCGCCCGGCATTGCGGTGACCAGTGCCGACCGTGCGCTGATGTCGTTGGCTGCACGTGCGTGGGATAGCAGTGAATTTTTCGCCGACGCTATCGATGCGAAGGCTGCCGCCGCTTCCTCCGACGACGTTTCCGCTCCCACGATTCGCCTGGGTCTGACCGGTATTGGGGCTGCCACCGTGTTGTCGCAGGCCATTCGCGAGCGGCGCGTGGTGTGTTTCGAATACCCGGGCTCGCGCGAATTGACTGAGCGTTCCGTCGAGCCGTGGGCTCTGTCGGTGCAGGGGCGTGCCCTGTACTTGTGGGGTTGGGATCTCGACCGAGGGGGCGAGCGCACTTTCCGCGTGTCGCGTATACGGTCGCAGATTTCTTTTCTGGGTGAACCGGGCGATGCGTCGCTTGCGCCCGAGGGAGTGGCGTTTCCCCGCGTGTCATCCTTCGTCTCGCCGGTCGTCGACGTGCGCGTGGAGTCCACTGCACGCACGCTTCTCCACGGTTACGAGGCCGGGGCATCGGGTGTGGAATACGGTGCGCCTCCGCATGGCTGGGAGCGTATCGCACTCGAAGGCGCAGAGATGGGAACGTGGATCGGTCGTCTTCTTCCTGTGGCTGCCGATGTGGTTGTCGTTGCACCCGAGCTGCTGCGAAACGCGATTTTAACGCGCCTACGTACCGCTGCCACGTGGGGTGAGCGCGATGCCTGAGAACGTCCAGCTGGCCGTTGTCCGGCTCGCGTCGATGGTGGCGTGGATGAGCGAGCATCCGGGCGCAACCGTCGATGAGATCGCCGCGCATTTCCATCGCACTCGCCGGCAGGTGCGTCGTGACATCGAGTATCTGGCGTCCGTCGGTGATTCACTGCCCGGCGCATCCTTCGAGGTTGATTGGGAGCTCTACGAGCAAGAACAGCGCGTATCGCTGCGCTCGACGCTGGGCGCCTCGGCACCGCTGCGTCTGTCTACGCTTGAGGCGCAGGCCCTTCTCATTGGCCTGACTGCAATGACTCCGCTGCTCGGCAAGGAGCTTTCCGCTCACGTCCCGCACGCAGCCCTCGTCGTCTGCGCGCTCGGTGGCCTGAAAGAGGCGGACGCCGAACAGCACGTGGAAGCGATCCCTTCGCTGGCCTCGTCAAGCGCGAGCCTTGAGACTCTGCGCGATGCTCTCCTGCGCGAAGAACGAGTCTCTTTCACCTACGTGTCCGCTTCGGGCGTTCGCACGCGCCGCATCGTCGACCCGTGGTCGCTCGAAGCGAGCGCAAGCGGCTGGCTCCTGCGCGGCTGGTGCACTCACGCGGGGGAAGCGCGCAGCTTCGCGGTCGCGTCGATCAGCGACGTGCGCGGCGAGGGGCCGCGCGTCGAGGAGCCGCGCCGCGTGCGCCATGACGCACCCACCTGGACGCTCGACGTCGATCGCGATGCCCGCTGGATCGCCGACGAATACGACGGTCGCATCGAAGCCGAGCTGGACGGCGGGGGAGCACGCATCACCCTGCCGATCTGGAACGAACAGTGGGGCCTGAGCCTCCTCATTGACGTCGCTCCACACCTGCGCGCAGTAACGCCGGATATGCGCGACAACGCCGCATGCCGTGCGCGCTCAGTTTTGTCGATCTGGACCCGAGAGGATGCATCGTGAGCCCCAAACGACGTCGACACCGCGCCCGGAATACTGAGCACGTAGCGAGCCGCGAGGAGGAAGTCGGCCTCGGTGTGGGTAGCGCCGCCCAGCGCTACGCCGCGTACAAGGCCGAAGCGCAGGCCGCATCGTCGCTACGCGCACGCTGGGTTTCCACGCTGAGCTTCACTCCGGACCCGTTCCAGATCCAGGCACTCGATGCCGTCGAGGCTGGCAGCTCCGTCCTCGTTGCCGCGCCCACAGGTGCTGGGAAGACGATCGTCGGCCAGTTTGGTGCTTACGTCGCCCTCGAGCAGGGAATGCGCGCGTTCTACACGACGCCGATCAAGGCGCTGTCAAACCAGAAGTACCTGGAGCTGTGCGACCTGTACGGCGCTGACAACGTCGGTTTGGCGACCGGAGACACGTCGGTTAACTCTGGTGCCCCACTCGTTGTCATGACGACAGAGGTCCTGCGCAATATGATCTACGCGGGCGCACCCCTGCGCGATCTGGGCGTCGTGATCCTCGACGAGGTCCACTACCTGGCGGATAAGATGCGCGGCCCGGTGTGGGAGGAAGTGATCATTCATCTGCCCGCACACGTCGCGATCATCGCGCTATCGGCCACGGTGTCGAACGCCGAGGAATTTGGCGCGTGGATCCGGGAAGTTCGTTCCACCTGCGAGATCATCGTTTCCGAAAAGCGCCCGGTGCCTCTCTACCAGCACATGATTGTCGGCGAGGACATTTTTGACCTGTATGCGCCGACCGGAAAAGGAAAGCTCAATCCCGAGCTCGTGGCCGCAACGCGGGACTCTGGAATGCGCGGCGGGCGCGGCTCACGCTCGTGGAACCGCGAGGTCCGCGTGCGGCGTGAATCGCGTCCCTCGACGCTGATTTCTCTCGATCGAGCTCACCTTCTGCCCGCTATCACGTTCATCTTCTCGCGGGCAGGATGCGAGGATGCGGTGCGCCAGATCCTCTCCACGCGCATTACGCTGACGACTCGCTCGGAAGCAGCCGAAATCGAGAGCTACGTGGACGAGGTCATCGCACTTCTTCCTCCCGAGGATGCCATCGTCCTGGGTGCCGAGGCCTGGAAGCGCGGCCTCATGCGCGGCATCGCCGCGCACCATGCTGGCATGCTGCCCCTCATGAAGGAGAGCGTCGAACACCTGTTTTCGCGCGGCCTCGTCAAGATGGTCTACGCAACTGAGACGCTCGCGCTCGGCATTAATATGCCCGCGCGCACGGTCGTCATCGAGTCTCTCACGAAGTGGAATGGTTCGGCGCACGTCTCTTTGTCCGCCGGCGAGTACACGCAGCTCTCGGGACGCGCGGGGCGCCGCGGTATCGACACCGAAGGGCACGCGGTCGTCTCGCATCGCGGGGGAGTGGCACCCGAAGAGGTCGCCGCCCTCGCATCGAAGCGCACGTACCCGTTGATCTCCGCGTTCACTCCGACGTACAACATGGTCGTCAACCTGCTCGCGCGCTCGACGCGCGCCCAGACTCGCAAGGTGTTGGAGTCTTCCTTCGCCCAGTACCAGGCCGATTCCGCTGTCGTCACACTCGCATCGCGCCTGACTGATCTGGAGGCGCAGCGCGATGCGATCGCCGAGGACCTGTCGTGTTCGCACGGAGATGTCCGCGAGTACCTGACGCTGCGCGACCAGTTGGGTCAGGCGGAGAAGTCTGGTGCGCGTGCGCGTAAGCGCGAGACCCGAGATGAATCCCGTCGTCTTTTGTCCGGCGTGCGCCCGGGCGACGTCCTGGCACTGACTCGTGGCCGCAAGACACGTCTGTGCGTCGTTGGGGCGAAGGCCACCAGCGCCTCGGGCAGGGCCCAGGTCTCGGTGATCGGGGAGGACGCCACGTGGAGGGCGCTGGCCCCCGAAGACGTGCGCGGTGCAATTTCTGTCGTCGGACACATGTCGATTCCCGGTGGATCCGCGCTTCGGCGAACGAAGGAGCGCACGCGCATCGCCGGAGAGCTACGCTCCGGCGCAGCCAAAGGCATCTACGAGGTCCCCACGGATTCCACGCAGGCCTCCGATCCGATCTCGGCGCTGCGCATAGCGATGCGTCAGCATCCGGTTCACCGCTGCCCGCACTGCGAGGAGCACGCTCGGGCGGGCGCTCAGTGGGCGCGCCTGGCGCGCGAGATCGATCGAATGCGTTCATCCATCGATTCTCAGACGGGTTCCGTGGCCGCCCAGTTCGACCGCGTCTGTGCGGTCCTCGAACGGCTCGGTTTTTTGGTCGGAGACGAGGTCACAGACGCGGGTCAACGCTTGCGCCGAATCTTCGGTGAGCGCGACCTGGTGGTGGCCATGTCGATGAACGAGGGAACCTGGAACGAACTCGACGAGGCGGAGCTCGCCTCGATGGTGTCCGCGCTCGTCTACGATTCTCGCTCCGATGACGATGCGCAGCAGCTGGCTCCTGCGGGCGTGGGAGTTCGACTGCAGGAAGCATGGCACGAGAGCCTGGCGACCTTGGAGCGCGTTCACCGCATCGAAAAGGCCTGTGGCTGCGACCTTACCCCGAGCCTTGATGCCGGCCTGATGGCTGCCACGCTTGCGTGGGCGCACGGCTCGACGCTGGCTACGGCGATTGATGCCACGCCAATCCAAGCCGGAGACTTCGTGCGCTGGATGCGTCAGGTCATGGACTGCCTCGGTCAGATCGCGTCGGCGTCGTCTAGCGGCGAGCTCACGCGCAAAGCCGAAGCCGCGAAGGACCGCATCGGTCGCGGTATCGTTGCGTGGTCGACGATTTGAGACACCCGGAGGGCTAGTGGGACATCAGCACATCTTCCAGCGTGCATCGTTCGCACACGTGTGCGGCGATTCAATCATCGCCGCGATCGCCGGCCTCGCGCTGTACGCGTCGTTTCCACCCGTGGGCTGGTGGTGGCTATCGGTGCCTGCCCTTGCCCTGTTCGTGTCGCGCATTGACGAGGCCAGGGCCCCGCGCGCGCTGACGGTGACGTTCGTGTTTGGCATGAGCTTCTGGGTTCCTCTCATCGACTGGATTCCGCTGGCCGTTGGCACGACGCCTCCGTGGTTCGTTCTCGCGCTCGTGCAGACATTCTTCTTCATGGGCTGGGTAGTCTTTGCGCGCTGGACCCAGCTATGGCGGTGGGCGCGCGGTCCACTCGTCCAGGCTTTCTTGTTCGCGCTGACCTGGGCCGGCGTCGACGCTGCTCGCTCGCGCTGGCCATGGTCGGGCTTCCCGTGGGGATCCGTTGCCTTACCCCAGGTGGATTCGCCGCTCGGCCATCTCGCGCCTTACGGTGGAACCACGCTCATCACCGCAGTGGTCGTATTTCTTGCCGTTCTTGTACGCCGCGCTTTCGCGGCTCGCGATGCCGCCGTTTCGCGCGAGCATTGGTTTTCGCGCCCCGCACTGGCCGTCATTGTTGCCGCCGCATACGTCGCCCCCATCGCCATTTCCCTGCCTAATCAGGCGGAGAACGGCATGTTGCGCGTCGGCGTTGTCCAAGGCGATATTGCGCTGCCCGGGGCCGAGGCATACAGCCGCGAGGGGGAGGTGACCAACAACAACGTGCGCGCGTCCCTCGAGCTCGCGAGTTCACCGCAGGTCGCTGATCGTCCGATTGATATTGCGCTCTGGGGCGAGGGTTCCGTCGATCGCGATCCGCTCGCATTCCCTGCAATCGGCCAGGCCATCGATTCGGCGGCCACAGCGCTCGATGCTCCGATCCTGATCGGCTACACGAACCTGAACGAGCGCGACCACGTGAAGAACTGGCTGGCGGTGTGGGAGCCTGGCACGGGCATGGACGAGGCCGCCCGCTACTCAAAGCACGTTCCCGTTCCCTTTGGCGAGTTCATTCCTTTCCGGGACGTCATTGCTTCGTTTGCGACGGAGGTCGCTCAGGCCAGTAAGGACATGGAAGCGGGGGAGGAGCCTCCCCTGATGACGATCCGGGCGCGCGACGGTCGCAGCGTTCCCCTGGCCGTCGGAATTTGTTTCGAGGCAGGATACCCGCTCGTGATTGGTGAGGGCGTTTCCCGTGGTGGTCAAGCGATCGTCGTTCCCTCGAACAACTATCATTTCCGCTCGTCGGGCGAGTCCGCGCAGCAGGGCCAGCTCCTGCGCATGCGCGCAATGGAGTATTCGCGCAGCGCCGTTCAGGCGTCAACGACCGGCCACTCGTACGTGATTCGTCCCGACGGCTCGATTCTCGCCAGCACGGGTACCGAGGAGGCAGCGACGCTCGTTGCCGACATCCCGCTTCGGTCCTCGCAGACGTTGACAGCTTCAGCGGGGGAGAGGATTCCAGATGCCGTGATGGCGGCAACGCTGGTCATTGCGATTCTCACCACCGTAACAGTTATCGGACAAGGAATCAGAGAGTCGGCGCGCGCCAGACGTGCGTCCGGCCACTAAATTCGGCAAGATGACCTCATGACTGAATCGGTACCCCTCTTTCCGTCGCCGTGTGGCGACCACACCCTGATCGTTATTCCGACGTACAACGAGATGTCGACCCTGCCGACGATTCTGGGCGACATCTGGGCGAATGTTCCGAGCGCACACGTGCTCATCGTCGACGATTCGTCGCCCGATGGAACGGGGGAGTGGGTCGACACCCAACGGCAGGGCGAGGAGCGTCTCCATGTCCTTCACCGCCCCGCGAAGTCAGGGCTTGCCACCGCGTACGTCGATGGTATGGGCTGGGGCATCGACCATGGATATCCGTTCATCCTCCAGATGGATGCGGATGGCTCACATCGCCCCGTCGACCTGCCGAAGCTACTGAGCCGCATGGCCGGTCTAGATCGTCCGGACCTGGTCATCGGTTCACGCTGGGTGCCCGGCGGTGCCATCAACGGTTGGTCGGCGAAGCGTGTCGCTCTGTCCAAGGCGGGTAATTATTATGTCCGTTTATGTCTGGGGACGCCTGTCCGCGATGCGACGGCGGGCCTGCGCCTTCACCGCGCATCTTTCCTGAGCGAGCATGAGGTTCTCGGTCGGGTAGCGACGACAGGATTCGGGTTCCAGGTCGAAATGACCGAACTCGAGCGTTCCCTCGGCGCGATCATCGCCGAGGTTCCGATCACCTTCGACGAGCGCATGGCCGGCGAATCGAAGCTCGACTCGTCGATTTTCGTCGAGGAACTCGTGATGGTAACGAAAGGCGGCCTGAGCCGACTGGCCCAGGCCGCGCGACAGCTGCTGCCGAAGCGTTAGCCCTTGCGGTAGGAACCCTCGGGACGCAGGCGACCCTCGCGATACGCGGTCAGCTGCTCGGTCAGAACGACCTCAAGCTCCTCGATCGAACGACGCTCAAGCAGCATATCCCAGTGGGTGCGCTGCGGTTTAACAGGCTTATTTTCCTCATCCTCGACAGTTTCGCCGATGAGCTCGGCCGTCTGGCCACACTTGCATTCCCAGGTCGCAGGCGCGGTGGCCTCGCTGGACAGCGTCACCTCGAACTCGTGACCGTTGGGGCACGCGTAACGAACGACGAAACGATCGGCGAAAACAACACCGTCCTCAGACTCGAGGGACTTCGCACCGATCTGCATGCCACGCAGTGCGCGGTCAGCCATAACAGCCTCCTGAACAAACGAATGAAACGGGTCCATTCTATCTGACGCGTCAAGCGGAACGCTTCCGCGGCGTCGTCACGACACCACCCTACGATCCGATAATGTACATTATGTCTGTTTTTCTTTATCGACCACCCTCCGACCACGCGGTACAGTTACATCCATGACGACAGACCGTGACGTGCGCGTACAGCGCCCCCCTGCCATTCGCGAAACCATCGTGCTCGCGCTGGCCTGCCTGTCGTATTCGATTCTGTCGTTTCTCGCCAAGGCACCCAAGTCCGTCGCCATCGCGCACGCACACGACGTCGCAGCCTTTGAGTCTCGCTTCGGACTGTTCATCGAAAGCTCTGCGAACGCCTGGCTGACGGCTCATCCGCTGCTCGCATCTCTCGCGGCCGCGCAGTACGCGGTCTCGTTCTTCGTTATGACCGGTTTCGCCCTGGTTGTCCTATGGCGCAAGGCTCCCGCTCACTATCGCAGCGCGCGGTGGACTCTGGTCATCATGACGATCGGAGCGCTCATCACCTACTGGATCTATCCTCTGGCTCCCCCGCGCCTCGTTCCCGACTTTGGCTTTGTCGATGCGGTGGCCGAGCACACGTCCGCATATTCTCAGCTGTTCGGCACGCTTGCGAATCCCTTCGGTGCCATGCCATCGATGCACATGGGTTGGTCCGTGTGGGTTGCGTTCATGCTCGGCACGTACGTGTGGCGCTCGTGGTGGGCGCGACTGCTTCTCGCCATTCACCCCGTTTTAACCATCGTGACAATCGTCGCAACGGCCAATCATTATGTGGTTGATGCCATTGCCGGATGCGTCTACTTCCTGCTCGCCTGGCTCTTTGTCACCATTGCGAACAGGGCGTTACTGAGGAATGTGCGAACGCCCGGCGAGACGTCCTAGGACCTCCCCTATTTAAACGCTAGTGTTGGTGTCATGAGACTCGGAGTTGATTTTGGCACCACGACCACTGCGATCGCTATCGTCGATCGGGGGAACTACCCGATCGTCTCTTTCGTTAACAATCACGACGATACAGTCGATTTCATTCCATCCATCATCGCTCTTGACGGCGACCGCCTGGTCTACGGATTTGATGCTGAGGATGCCGCCAGGGAGGGTGCTCCTCACCTGCGCTCTTTCAAGCGCCTGCTGTCCGATCCTTCGGTGACTGACACGTCAACGCTGCGCCTGGGCAATCACAGCATCTCGATCCTCGAAGCGCTGACGGGTTTCCTCAGCTACGTCAAGCGCCAGCTGCGCACTAACTCCTCGATCGCTTCACTACCCGATTCGGAGCCACTCGAAGCTCTCGTCGGGATCCCTGCGCACGCCTGGTCGGCGCAGCGCTTCCTCACTCTCGAGGCCTTCCGCCGCGCAGGATGGGATGTGCTCGCGATGGTCAACGAACCGTCCGCTGCGGGCTTCGAGTACACGCACCGCCACGCGGGCACCCTCAATTCCAAGCGCACTGCGATCCTCGTCTACGATCTGGGCGGCGGTACCTTTGACGCCTCCATCGTGTCCGCCACGGGCACACTCCACGAGGTCATGGGATCGCGCGGCCTCAACATGGTTGGCGGCGATGACTTCGACGTCGTGCTCGCTACCCGCCTCGCCACGGCCGCAGGCACCGATTCCGGCAAGCTTGGCGACCAGGCGTGGGAGCGTTTGATCGAGGACTCACGCGACGCGAAGGAGACCCTCTCCCCCTCGACGAAGTTCATCACAGTACCCGTCGATGGAAAGCCTGTGACAATTCCGGTCACCGACTTCTACGAGGCCGCCACTGCCCTCGTTGAGGCGACAATCGAGGCCATGGAGCCCCTGTTGGTGCCCGACGCGTCAGGCGTTGGCCAGCTGGGCGGCGACATCGCCGGCCTGTACGTTGTAGGCGGCGGTTCGCAGCTGCCGCTGGTCGCCCGCGTGCTTCGCTCGCGCTTCGGCCGCCGCGTGCACCGCTCGCCGCACACGGCAGCCTCGACCGCGATCGGTCTGGCGATTGGTGCCGATCCCGAGGCGGCGTACACGGTGCGCGAACAGCTCTCGCGTGGCGTCGGCGTCTTCCGCGAGCGCGAGGCAGGCTCGTTCATCTCGTTCGATACCCTCCTGGAGCCGAACACTGAGCTTGCTCCCGGTGAGACCCTGACGATCAAACGTCGCTACCGCGCCGCGCACAACATCGGCTATTTCCGCTTCGTTGAGTATTCATCGTTCGACGAGGCCGGGGTGCCCCGCGGCGACCTGCAGCCCTACGGCGAAGTCATCGTCCCATTCGATCACGCCCTGCGCCATTCCGACATTGACCTCTCGACCGTGCCCGTCATTCGCACCGATGATGGCCCCCTTATCGAAGAGTCCTACATCGTCGACGAAAACGGTATGGTCACCGTGGAAATCAAGGATCTGGAGGCCGACTACACCGTGACGCGTCCTCTTGGACGGCGTTGATCGCCCAGTCGGCGCTCACTAATCAATAGGTGTGGGGCCCAGGCATCGCGCCTGGGCCCCACTCTCACGCCTAATATGCGTATCAGGAAGCGGAAAGCTTCGACCGACGGCGCTCGGCGAGCTCGTCGACGAACACGGGCTCGGAGCGCTCAAGGGGCAGCTCCGCGAGCGAGCCCTCGACCTCGCGCCAGACGCGGCCCACAGCGATTCCAAACACGCCCTGCCCGCCCTGGAGGAGATCGATGACCTCATCGGTGGACGTGCACTCGTAGACCGAAGCGCCGTCGCTCATCAGCGTGATGGAGGCAAGGTCATCCACTCCCCTGTTCTGCAGCGACGACACCGCAACACGAACCTGCTGCAGAGAAACGCCGGCGTCCAGGAGCTTCTTGACGACCTTAAGGACGAGAATGTCACGGAAGGAGTAGAGGCGCTGCGAGCCGGAGCCGCGCGCGGCGCGGATCGACGGCTGCAGGAGGCCGGTGCGAGCCCAGTAATCGAGCTGACGGTACGTGATGCCGGCTGCGCTGCACGCGACGGGGCCGCGATAGCCCATCTCGTCTGTGTCGAACCCCTCGAGGGGATCGCCGAACAGCATGCCTTGCCGGCTTGCGGCGTTCGCTTGTGCGCTCACTCGGGGGCTCCTTGCGGGTAATATGTGATGAGAACAGGACTACGGTAGAGCACTAGTGACGCTCGGTCAATGACCGACCCGGCGAGTCTAACCTTCATGTTGAACATGAGACTTAGCCCCCGTCCTCAGCCAGCGATGATACGGCCACCGCCAGCATGTCCCGATGCAATTCGGCGAACAAGTCGCCCAGTTCGATAGCGCGGGCGCGTGCACGCTCCCGGTCCGCACCACGGCCTCGCCCCCTCTGCGAAGAAACCGTCTGATCGATGATATCCGCGCTGCGCTCCGCGCCCTGACGGACTCCGCGCAGCACTCGGACATCCACTCCCGCAGATTCGAGACGCGCGATGGTGGACACGGCTTGCACGCAGCGGGAAGGGAAATAACCGGCCAGGTCCGGAGTGATTAGGCCCAGCCGCGCATAGCGCTCAAGCGTGTCCATGTCGACGCCCGTCAGGTCCGACAGATCCGCCGCCGGAATGGCCCGGCGGCCGCCCAGCGACACCGTCTGCCCCTCTGAAGAGACGACCTGCGCGACGCGGCGCCGCACGGGCTCGTGACCGGCGTCGAGCGCATCAAGCTGCCCGCGAATCACGCTCAGCGGAGTGAAAGAATCGCGCTGCTCGGTCAGGACGTAACGCAGTCGCTCGACATCAGCGGCCGAATACTTGCGATACCCCGATCCGGTGCGAGCGGGAGAAACGAGGCCTTCACTCTCAAGATAGCGAACCTTCGACAACGAGATCGCAGGGAACTCGTCCTTCAGTGCATCAACGACACGGCCGATCGACAGCTCCGGCGAGTGGTCCGCATCATGTGGCCACGAGGTCGCTTCCTCAGCGGAAACAACCTCGTGGCGACGTGCAAGAGCTGCGCACACGTCAGGCCTGCTTGGTCGACGGCTGGTAGGTCAAGCGATACTTGCCGATCTGCACCTCGTCGCCGGCGTGCAATTCGATCGAATCGACGCGCTCACGGTTCACATACGTGCCGTTAAGCGAACCAGAATCGCGCACGATGTGGCCGCCGTTAGAAGCAATAAATTGGCAGTGCTTGCGCGAGACCGTCACGTCATCCAGAAAGATATCGGCCTTGGGCGAACGACCGGCGTTCGTCACCTCGGGATCAAGGAGGAAGCGCGCGCCGGTGTTGGGGCCGCGCTGGACAATGAGGAGTGCGGAGCCGGCGGGCAGTGCCTCGACAGCCTCGCGATCGCGAGCAGACAGGGCAACGGGAGCCTCTTCGACATCCTCCGTCACAGGCGCAAGGCCAAAGATGGAAGTTGCGGTCGGGTCGAACGGCTGGTTGTCGGACATTGTGCGCTCCAAACGATCATTTCATGGACTGGATTAAGTGTAAACGTTCACCTTCCGACAGGCGCGGGCACGGTGACTTCCCCGCTGATTATACAGTGGGACCTCACTGGTAGGTTGCGAACTGGGGCGCGCGCGGAGTCGCAATCGACTCAATCGTGATGTCGGCCGACGGAGTGATCGCCACGTTGGCACCCTTTGCGCGCATCTGGGCCGCCGAACCAGCCTGGATGTCCAGCGCGGTGGCGATCGTCTGAGACTCCCCGATCACTTTCCACGTGTAGGGCGACGCGATAGGAGTTCCATCGACCGCAATCGCGCCGGCCTGCCCGGTGAAGGAAGACCGCGTTGACAGGCGGATACCGTTGAGTTCGATCGCCTCGGCACCCGCATTGCGCAATTCACCGAGCGTCATAACGAACTGCGTCGACGTCAGATTTGCGCCGGGGTCAACGACCGACACCGTGACGCCGGGGCCGTGCACCGGTACTGTGCCAGCGGCAATCTGCGCCTGCGTTTCGGCCTTACGTGCCGCCTGTTCGCGAGCTTGCGCTTCATCCGCGGCACTGCTCAGCTCATCGAGTTCGTTGGACAGCTCACCGCGACGCGTACGCAAGTTTTGCTCCTGGGTACCCAACTCATCGAGCACCGTCACGAGATCCTGTTCGGACAGGCCTTCGAGGGGGTCGGACCGTTGCGCGCGCACCTGCGTGGCAAGCGCGAATCCCAAAATCATAAAGATCACGAGCATGACAACGTGCAGCCCACGGGGCAGCGCGAAGAACGCCTGCCGCGCCCGCGCCCACAGGCGCGGGCCGGTGTGTGACTCACGGTGAACGCCGTGCCCGCGGGGCGCGGGATCACTCTCGGCGACGGAGGGACCTGTCTGTGTGTTCTGTTCGCTCATGTCAGGCCTTCAGGAGCAGACGACGGATCGAGGCAGTATTGGAGAAAATACGAATACCCAGCACGACGACGACGGCCGTCGTCATGGCGGATCCCACGCCCAACTGGGTTCCCAGGAAGACCAGCAGGCACGCAACGACGACATTCCAGAAGAACGAGGTCACGAACACGCGGTCGGCGAATCGCCCCTCCAGCCATGCGCGCCCCGCGCCAAAGAGCGCATCGAGGCCGGCAACGACGGCGACGGGAAGGAACGGGGCCAGCCACGCGGGCACGGTCGGGTCGAGCAAGACGCCGAGAACAATGCCGATGATCAATCCGATGACGGCGATCATTGAATGTCTCCTTCGGGTTGTGTGTCCAGCGGTTGTGCGTACTGCGATGAGGTCGGTGCCAGCGCTTCCATGCTCAGCGATTGAGAGACCTTCGAGCTCACGGTCATCCCGCTCACCGATTGTGCGGCGGACAGGTAGTCACCGGTGGAACCGCGGACAAGCGCGACGGAGAGCGCGTTTGAGTCACCGATCGCCACGACCTCGTAGGGAGAGGACACAGGGGTGACGTTGACCAGAATGGACGATCCTGCGGTGCGCACAAAAGTATCGGGCCCAATGCGCTGGCCGTTAACCGAAATGGCCTCCGCGCCAGCAGCCCAAAGGGCGTTGACGACCATCGCAACGTCTTGATCCCGAACGGCTCCGCTCCCCTTTCCCGGACCGCTTCGATCCGTGAGCGTCACTGTGATGCCGGGGCCGCGGACGGGTCGTGTGGCCGTCACCAGATCGCGTGCACCATCGACGGCGATGGGAGAGCCAGACTGCGACAGGTCGTCGACGGCACGGCCGAGCGACTGCACCTCGTCGCTCAAGGCTTCGACGTTGCTCGACCGCGCGGCAGCCTGCGCCTTCAGGTCGGCTTTCACGTCATTGGCCGGGTGCCGCAGTGAGTCGATCGCGATCACCGATCCGAACCCGAGGGCGACAGCCACTGCGAAGACTGCGATGCGGCCGAAAAGTCCCGTGGGCCGGGAGCCGTGGTCTGCGCGATAGTGCTCGTAGCCGGCATCCAGTGGGTTGGACAGAAGCGACGTAAGCAGGGACATCGAGGCCGCGGGGTCCACGGAGGAGGCCTGGGGAGCAGCGTCGTTGCGCTCCTCCCCCGGCTCCGTGCCTCGATGCCCCAGCCGCGTCACTGGTCCGAACTCCAGCGACGCTGTACGCGCTCGTCGCGTTCGAAAGCGTCAAGGTGCTCAACGACGATGCGGCGCAGCTGCGCCGGCGCATCCTCATGCTCGTCGAGCCAGCGGTGCGCCAGTCCGACGGAGCGCTCGACGCTACCATCGCGGTCAACGTCGACACCGAGAGCGAGAACGCCGTTCGCATAGCGCAGCGCCATTCCAATCGTGTGGGTCTCCCAGTAGGTGATCATGCGCTCGACGGCGCTGCCTATGCCGGGCTCCCCCTCCCACGACGAGGCCTGCAGGCCTGCCAGGGTCGCGGTCAGGTAGTCGTTCGACAGGGTATCGGAGAACACCGATTCCCAGGCACGAGCGCGGGCCTCCTCTGAGGGCAGTGACGCGAGGGCCTCGACGCTCATACGGGCGGCTTCTCCCGAGCCGTCGGCGCTGCGCCAGGCCTCGATGGCCGCCTCGTCGGCGAGGCCACGGGCAGCCAGGGCGCGCCTCGCACGCCAGGCGATATCGGGGTTGTCGCTGCTGGCGAAGTCGCGGACCGTCGCCTCATACTCGTCGCCACCGCGGGCGGCGAACTCGGCAATGAACGCGCGCGTGTACGAGCGCCACGCGTCGGAGTCCTCGGTCTCACGAGACAGGCGAATCGTCGTCGCAAGCACCTGGTCATGGACGTCGTCGCGAGCATGCCCCGGCAGGAAGGAGGAGATCGCCTCGGCGACGAAAAGCAGGAGGCGATCACGAATCGCGGGCTCAGTTTCAGAGGGAACGGCGTTCAGAACCGCGACGACAAAGCGACGCGGATCCAGCAGACCATCTCGCACGGCGTTCCACAGCGACGCCCAGATGACGGCCCGCGTGATAGCCGCATCGATGGTGCCCACATAGGCCAGCGCGACGTCAGTCGAGCGCTCGTCGAGGCGCGAGATCGCGTAGGTGAGATCATCGTCGTTGACGACGACCAGGTCAGCGGACGCGGTGCCTCCGGGAACCGCCACAACTCCCTCGGGATCAATCGGCGCGCTATCGCCGTCGATACGGACGTCGAACACGTGGGTACGCTCAAGCGCCCCGGCCGCGACGCGCCACGTCGAAACGGTGACACGATGGGGACGCAGCACGCCGTTGCAGGCCTCACCGCTCTGATGGAGTGTAAAGTCCGTGATCGCACCGACGTTGTCCGTCACCCACGAAGCGGACAGCGTCGACGGGCCGGAGGTCTCCAGCCATGCGCTCTTCCAGGAGGAGAGCTCCTGGCGCGAAGCCCCTTCAAGCGCGACGAGGAGGTCCTGCAGATTGGTCGCGCCGAACTGGTGCTCGGCAAAGTAGCGGCGCGCGCCCTCGTAGAAGGCGTCCTCCCCGACCCAGGCGACCAGCTGCTTGAGAACGGAGGCACCCTTCGCGTAGGTGATGCCGTCGAAGTTTGTCTTTGCAGCGGCGACGTCCGGAATGTCGGCGGCGATCGGGTGCGTGGTCGGCATCTGATCCTGCGTGTAGGCCCAGATCTTGCGGTTCATCGCGAAGTTCGCCCATTCCCCCACGTAGCGGGTCGCGGTCGCAATCGCGCTGGCTCCCTGGTTCTCGGCGAAAGACTCCTTGAGCCACAGGTCATCCCACCACGAGGGCGTGGCGAGGTCGCCAAACCACATGTGGCACATTTCGTGCAGCGTCGTGTTCGCTCGGCGCTGGCGCTCAGAGAAGGTGGGCGTGGAGCGCGAAATGTAGTTTTCGTTAAATGTGATACACCCAGGGTTTTCCATAGCGCCGAGGTTGTATTCAGGCACGTACACCTGGTCGTAGGATCCCCACGGGAAGGTCACTCCGTAGCGCTCGTGGAAGAAATCGAGTCCTGCACGGGTTACCTCGAAGACGTCGTCGGAGTCGAGGTAGCGCGCGAGCGTACGACGGCACAGGAGGCGCAGCGCCAGCTCTGCGTGACCGCCATCCGATGCTCCGCCGCTCCACGTGCCGCCGTCGATGACCGCCCACGGGCCGGCGACGATCGCCGTGATGTAGCACGAAAGCGGGCGAGTTGCCGTGAAGTCATGGCGCAGTGCACCTGAGTCATCCACGACCTCGGCGGCTGTCTCAACGCCGTTGGAGGAGACGACCCAGCCGGCGGGAGCGATCACATGGAACGTCCACTCGGGCTTAACGTCCGGTTGGTCCACGCACGGCCACGCACGGTGAGCGTCGTTGGGTTCAAACTGAGTGTAGAGGTAGATCTCACCATCCTCGGGATCGGTGTAGCGGTGCAGGCCCTCGCCGCTGCGCGAGTATCGCGCCAGGGCGCGAACCTCGAGGGTGATCGTCTCCCCCACCGGCAGCCCACCGACCCACACGCGGTCTTCATCGTCGTCGAAAACGTGGGGTTCTCCGTTGAGGAGGACCTCGCTCACCTCGCCAGCGATGTCGATGAAAGTGCGTTCCTCGTCCGACGTCAACGTCAGCGTCGACGTGACGGGGTAGGTCGGATTCGTGGTGTCCTGTGCGTCTCGAAGATCGACAACGACGTCGATGGCGAAGACATGAAGATGGGCAGCGCGATGCGTTGCTTCGTTGCGTGTCAAAATCTGCATGCCACCTATCCTACTGTGTCACCGCCGGTATGTGTGGCGCGCGCCGCCGTCGCGACGAACTACAGTAGACCCATGACTTCAGTGACTGATATTCGTCCCACGATCGCTCCGCTCTCGTTGACGAGCGCCGTCGAAGGCCTGGAGATCCAGGGGTTCTACGGTGCCGACGGTTCGCTTGCCCAGATCGCCGAGTCCCCCCTCGCCCTACGCGGCATCACCGTGTCGTCCGACGACTGCGAGGCCGACTGGTTGTTCGTCGCTATCCCTGGCCTTAAGCAGCACGGCATCCGTTTCGCGCACGCGGCGATTGAGGCCGGGGCGAGTGTCATTCTCACCGACGAGGAGGGCCGTACCCAGGCTTTCGAACGCGGCCTGGGCGTGCCCGTCATCCAGGTGGCGGACCCGCGCGCCGTCGTTCCGCAGCTGTGCGCGAACGTCTACGCATCCCCCGCCACTCGCCTCACCACGATGGCCGTGACTGGCACGAACGGGAAGACGACGACCTCGTACCTGATGCGCGCCGCCATCGCATCGCGATTCCCGAACGCGTCGTTGTGCGGCACCGTGGAAACGCACGTCGGCCCTATTTCGTTCGAGGCCGTGCGTACGACCGCCGAAGCCCCCGTCATCGCCCGTTTCCTGGCTGCGACCGAGCAGTACGAGTGCGGCGCGGGCGTTATCGAACTGTCGGCGCACGCACTTTCCCTGCACCGCGTCGACGGCATCGTCTTCGACGTTGCCGCGTTTACGAACCTGCAGCACGACCACCTCGACTATTACGGCGACATGGACAACTACTTCCAGGCGAAGGCCCTGTTGTTCACCCCCGAGCATTCCCGCCGAGGCGTCGTGTGCGTGGATGACGAATGGGGTCGCCGTCTCGCGAAGCAGGCGACCGTACCGGTCACGACGGTGTCCGCGCTTTCCGAGGAGGCCGCCGAATGGCAGGTGCGAGATGTCACGCCCGATCAGACGATCGGACGCACCGTGTTCACGCTCGTCGACCCATCGGGCGCCGGCCACCGCGTCGCCATGCCGATCCTGGGTGAGGTCAATATTCAAAACACCGCCGTCGCGATTGTCAGCGCAGTGAGCCTCGGCATCGACCTCGCGGATGTGATCTCGGCGATCGAGGATGCTCCCCAGATTCCGGGACGCATGGAGAAGGTCAACCCGACGCCCGGAGGTCAGCCGCTCGTCATCGTCGACTACGCGCACACGCCAGAAGCCCTCGAATGGACTCTACGCTCGACCCGCGAGCTGACGCCAGGCCGCGTCGTCGTTGTCTTCGGCACGGATGGCGATCGCGACGCCACCAAGCGTGAGCACCTCGCCGAAATTGCTGCACGCGAAGCAGACGTTTTGTGGGTGACGGACGAGAATCCGCGCACCGAGGACCCGCAAGAAATCCGCGACTACCTACTGCGGGGCATCGCCTCCGTGCGCCCGGGCATGGAAGACGTCACCGAGGTGACAACCTGCCGCCGCGACGCCGTGCGCCGCGCGATCTTGGCGGCCGAGCCCGGAGATACCGTCATCATCACGGGTAAGGGTGCCGAGTGGTACCAGGAAATCCAGGGGATCCACCACCGATACAACGACGTGCCCGTCGCTGCCGAAGTCCTCGCTGGCGACGTGCGCGCGCACGAATAATCGCTGCGAAGCTGTGAACTGGCGCGCTGCAAGGGCCCCATCGGGCCTTCGCGGCGCGCCACGCCGTAGACTGAGCGGGTGAATGACTTTGAGAACCAGCCCGACGCGACCGAAGCATTCGACGCGGACGCGGCCGAGAACTACATCGCCGACGCTGACGTCGCTTCGCCCGACGCGATCGACTTGAGCGAAACAGAGACCGAGGCTCGCGCCCGTCTCATGCGCGCCAACCTCGACCAATTCGACCTGGACGAGGAGGACCTGGCGCTCCTGGCAGGCGAGTCTGCGCTCGCGGACTCTGACGACGTCGCAGCCGGCCTGCCCGTCCTTGCAGTCGTCGGTCGCCCCAACGTCGGTAAGTCCACGCTGGTCAACCGCATTCTCGGTCGCCGCGAGGCCGTCGTGCAGGACACGCCGGGCGTGACCCGCGACCGCGTCTCGTACCCCGCTGAATGGGCTGGTCGCGACTTCACGCTCGTTGACACGGGCGGCTGGGAGATCGACGTGAAGGGGCTTGATCGCTCCGTCGCTGAGCAGGCTGAGATCGCCGTCGACCTCGCTGACGCTGTCGTCCTCGTCCTGGATGCGACCGTCGGCGTCACGGCCTCGGATGAACGCATCGTGGAAATGCTGCGCGCCAAGAACAAGCCGATCATCCTGGCCGCTAACAAGGTGGACTCTCCCCTGCAGGAGGCTGACGCTGCCTACCTGTGGAGCCTTGGCTTGGGCGAGCCCTACCCCATTTCCGCCCTGCATGGGCGTGGCACCGGTGATCTCCTGGACGTCGTTATGGAGGTCCTGCCGACCGAGTCGGCCGTTGCCTCGGCCCTGCCGTCGGGCGGCCCGCGTCGCGTCGCCCTCGTCGGTCGCCCCAACGTCGGTAAATCCTCCCTGCTCAATGCGCTGGCCGGAGGCGAACGCGTCGTCGTCAATGAGCTCGCCGGTACCACGCGTGACCCCGTCGACGAGCTCATCGAGCTCGACGGCCGCTCGTGGTGGTTCGTCGACACCGCGGGTATCCGCCGCAAGATGCACCGGACGACGGGCGCCGACTACTACGCCTCCATCCGCACCCAGGCCGCGATCGAGAAGGCCGAGGTCGCCCTCGTCCTCATCGATGGTTCGACACCGCTGACCGAGCAAGACGTACGTGTCGTTCAGCAGGTCATCGACGCGGGCCGCGCGCTCGTCGTCGTCACCAACAAGTGGGACCTCGTTGACGAGGAGCGCCAGAAGGAGATCAAGAACGAGCTCGAGCGCGAGCTGGTTCAGATCCAGTGGGCGCCGCGTATCAACCTGGCGGCGAAGACCGGCTGGCACACCAACCGCATCGTGCGCGCCCTCGATACCGCCCTCGAAGGCTGGGAGACGCGCATCCCCACCGGACAGCTCAACGCGTTCCTTGGCCAGCTCGTCGCCGCGCACCCCCACCCGCTGCGTGGAGGCAAGCAGCCACGCATCCTCTTTGGCACCCAGGCCTCGAGCAAGCCCCCGCGCTTCGTACTCTTCACGACGGGTTTCCTTGATCCCGGATACCGCCGCTTCATCGAACGCCGCCTGCGCGAGACCTTCGGCTTTGCAGGTACGCCGATTCAGATTTCGGTGCGCGTGCGCGAGAAGCGACGCAGGTAAGGACACGCCAACCCGCGTGGCCCGCTTCTCCCGAGGGGGCGGGCCACACGCATACCTGCCGCTCCCCTGGCGTGTTTCCACAGGGTCGTTTCGCCCAGGGCCGTTATCCACAGGCATCGATGTTGTCGCTTGACCGTTGGACGCCACGCACGCAGGATCGACGTATGAACACAACGCTTACGCAATCCGCTGTTCCACCCCTAGCCTTCGGCCTGACGCAGTGCGACGACGGACTCGTCCGCCCCACATGGGCCTCCCATGACGAGCTGCTACGCAGCTACTACGACACCGAATGGGGGATGCCGATCCACGACGAGGCTGGGGTCTTCGAACGTCTCGTGCTGGAGGGGTTCCAGGCTGGGCTTTCCTGGCGTACGGTCCTGGCAAAACGCGAGGCTTTTCGGGAGGCGTTTGGGGGATTCGTCCCCGACCGCGTCGCTGCGTTCACAACCGACGACGTTGATCGTCTCGTGAGCGTACCCGGGATCATTCATAACCGCCGCAAAATCGAGGCGGCAATCGCTAACGCTCACGCGACGGTTGCCATCAGGAACAATCCAGACACGACGGACGGCCCTTCCCATCTGGGCGAACTGGTCTGGTCGTATCGACCGGCTCACGATCCACACCCTCGCTCGCAGGACGAGGTTCCCACGCAGCTGCCGGAGTCGGTGGCCCTCGCGGCCGACCTCAAGAGCCGAGGGTTTCGCTTCGTGGGTCCTACGACGATGCTCGCGCTGATGGCGGCGATCGGCATCGTCAACACCGATATCGTGGGAACACACCGCAGGCCTCGGTAAAGCGCCGACCGGCGAAGCGGCGTCCTCACTCGACCACGAGATCTGGCATGATGGTGCCATGGCATTGTCACAGAAGCTCCTCAGCCAGGACGAGATCGTCGTCCGCCACATGCACACCCACATCAAGAAGCTGCTCCCCGCGATCATCGTGGAGTCGATCCTCGTTATCGCGGCGGCTGTCGGTTCTTTCTACGTTTCCGAGAACGCGCGCTACTGGGCGATCCCGACTATCTGGATCGCCGTGCTCCTCCTGTCGATTCCGCTCATTCTCGTTCCCTGGATCAAGTGGATCACGACGACCTACACGGTGACAACCAAGCGGGTCATCACCCGCACCGGCATCATCAAGCGCACCGGCCACGACCTGCCGCTCACCCGAATCTCCGACATTCAGATCGAGAAGGACTTCGACGACCGAATCTTCGGCTGCGGCACGCTCGCCCTCCAGACCTCCGCAGATGATCCGTTGCTGCTGCGCGACGTGCCGAAGGTTGAGACGGTACAGGTCGAGATTTCCAACCTAATCTTCAACGATGTTCAGGGGGCCATCGACGCGGATCCGACGAGCTGATCACACTGCGGGGTAATGCCCTGCAACACGCGGATAGAGTGGCGTCACGTTCGATTTTCATGGTTTCGAGATGACGGTCTTTAAGCTCCTGATCGGTGTCGTCCTCATCGTCCTTCACCTGCGCCTCACGGGCAAGCAGCAGACGGTCCAGATGACACCGATCGACTTTATCGGGAACTTCATTCTTGGTGGCATCATTGGCGGTGTCATCTACAACCGTGCGATCTCGTTCGCGGAGTACATCAGCGTCCTGCTCGTCACCTTCGCGATCGTCTCGGGCCTGAACTACCTGACGTCGAAGTCCATGTCGACCCGCTCGCTCGTTATGGGCAAGGCGTACACGATCATCGAGGGCGGACGCTTCACTCCCGATGCGCTGGACAGTCCGGATCATAAGCTCGACCCGGTCGAGTTTCTCGCAGAGCTACGCGGCATGGGTATCTTTTCGCTCAGCGACATCAGCCTCGTCCAACGCGAAGCCAACGGCTCCCTGACGGTACGCCGCAAGGGCGAGGGCGGCGTCAACTACGCCCCGGTGTCCGATGGGCAGGTCGTGACCGATAACCTCGAATTGGCACGTCGTGACGAGGAGTGGTTGCGCGCAGAGCTTGCGTCGGCTGGCGTCGGTGAACTGGAAGACCTCTTCGTTGTCGAACTTGACGCCGACAACCGGCTCAACATCGTCGATCAGGCGGGTAACACAACCGCGATGACGGTGTCAGATCCAGCGGTCAAGAAGGTGACGACCGTGACCGAGTTCCAGAATCCGGATCCTCAGGCTCCCACCCTTCAGGAGTTCGCAGCGAACGGCACCGATATGGACGCTTCGACATCCAAGTGAACGTCGTGTAGCTGCGCACGCGATCCTGCCCCGGCCTCGGTCTTCATTGGACGAGGCCGGGATGTGCATCAGGGCAGCTCGCGAGGCCCGCGGAGAGAACGCAACACTGCACGTCGTCGCGTCCACTGGCAGCGCATAACCGCCACAGTGGTCGCATAGATAAGCAGGTCGAAATCATCCCCGTTGACGACTTCGACCTGTGAGACAGTTTACTGCAGTCCTTGAAGGAAATGTGTCCCTTACTACGAACGAAACCTGCGGCTTACACCTGCACAAATACGCGAAAGATTAGCCAAAAACGCCCATTTACCAGCCGAAATATAACAAATAAATGATGCGTCACATTTCGGTTACAAACCGATGTGATGCCACGGACCAGGGACAGAGGTCCCCACCGCTGCACGGCGCACCAACTGCCGGTCAGTGCATACAAAAAACCACGAGAAACAAGTTCTCGTGGTTCCTTCAGTCGGGCTGGCGGGATTTGAACCCACGACCCCTTGACCCCCAGTCAAGTGCGCTACCAAGCTGCGCCACAGCCCGTATTTAGTTCGTCGCCGCGGCGACCTGTAGAACTATAGCGCATCTTCCCAAGGAGAGGCAAGCCGACCTGCGTGCGCCACAACACACTCATGGCACGTAGGGCTCTCGTTGAGAGTTTGCCCGCGCTACATGTCAGAAAACGGAACAAATGAGTCGGCGAGCACGAGGCGACTACACTATCCGCTGTCCCCACAACTTGCATCCACGAGAGTTTCTTCAATGACCAGTCGACGCCTCCTCTCAGTCGCGGCGAGCCTTGCTCTGGCAACCGCAGGCCTCATGGCACCCGCATTCGTTACGCAGGGAGCTCCTGCTGTGGCGAACCCGACGGTGAGTGCGTCTTCAAGCGCTCCCGCCTATGCCCCTGCCACGGTCGCTGCAGGAACGCGAGCGCAGACGCAGGCCGTGACGATGCCGATAAGACGCATCCGATTCCGTTCGCATTCCAAGAATCCCGTCGTCACCATCATCTCGCTCGTGCTGGCAGTCCTCATCGTCGGAGGTGGCATCCTGGTACGTTACGCGATCTTCAAGGCTACGCAGCGAAACTCGACCCCGCCGACGGTATTCAACGGCCCCAACGGGCCGCAGTACGGCGTCACGCCCAGCACCTACGGCACCGCGAACTACCCGCGGGCGGGCACACCGCAGCCCGGCTCCCAGATGTATGGCACTGGTTCTTACGGCAATCCGCAGGGCGGCTATCCGTCAGCCGGAGCACAGGGTAGTCAAGGGCCCTACGGAACGGGATTCTGACACTCACATCAACCGAAAAAACAACTCAATGCGACGCGTCGCGCTCCGCAAGATCGCGGTCGACGTAGACCAGAACAGCCTCGCAGACGCCATCGATATCGAGACCCGTAGAGTCAACCGTCTCAACGCCGGGAGCGGCCACCATGAATTCAGAGACCTGCGAATCGGCCTTGTCACGGCCCTCAACCTGGGCCCGCACGATCTCCATGTGCTCCTCAGTCGCATCGCCGTAGAGTTCGAGCGTCCGGCGGCGCAGACGGGCCTCCTGATCGGCGAGCAACAGAACACGCACATCAGCGTCGGGACAGACGACGGTCGTAATGTCACGCCCCTCTGCGATCATGCCGGAGCCCTCCTCGCGGGCCTCCATCATGCGACGACGCTGCTCCGTCGCCATCCACGCACGCACGTCGAGATTCGTCGAAATGTGCTTGATCGCCAGGGCGATACGCGGCTCGCGAATCTCGAGGGTGATCTCACGATCCCCGATCCACACGTGCGGATCCGACGGATTCGACACGAGGCGCAGCGGCATGCGATCAGCCGCCGCAGCGACCGCCGCCGTGTCCTCCAGGTCGATGCCTTCGTCCAGGCAATACCACGTGAGCGCGCGGTACATGGCGCCCGTGTCGAGGTAGCCGATGCCCAGACGGCTCGCCAGAACCTTCGACACCGTGGACTTGCCCGAACCGGCCGGCCCATCGATGGCAATCGTCATGCCGACGCGCGAAATAGCGTCTCGACGCATCGTGTCGTTCATCAAAACGTTCTCCTCACCGAGGTCGTTTAGTGGGTGATGAGTCGCCAACCCCGTTCTTCCAGGTCGGCGACGGCGCGGTCTGCGACCGCCGGGTCAATCATGACGCGGGCGACGCCTGCCTGTGCGCCCGCAGAGTGCTCCAACACCAAGTCTTCGATGTTGATGCCTGCCTCGCCAAGCTCTCCGAAAAGCCTGCCGAGAGCGCCCGGCTCATCGGGAATGAGCACCTCGATCTCGCGGTATCGAGACGGCGCACCGCCGTGCTTGCCGGGAATCCGGGAGACGCCTTGGTTACCCGCGGTCATCACCCGATTGATCGCACCCACGGAACCGCCACGCAGGGGACCAAGTTCAGCGGCTGCGTCGAGGTGCGTGAGCAAATCATCGAGGTCGGTGCGTAGCTCGCGCAGGATGTGTGCGACCGGACCGGCATTGCCGGCCAGAATCGCTGTCCACAGACGCGGATCGGACGCCGCAATACGGGCGGTATCGCGCAGCCCCTGCCCTGCCAGACCCAGCGCCTGGGCGGGGGCGTCAACAAGACGCGCGGCGAGCATCGACGACACCAGCTGCGGAACATGCGACACGAGAGCGACGGCATGGTCATGCGTGCCAGCGTCCATCTCGAGAGGCACAGCACCGACGTCCGTTGCCAGCGCGCGCGCAACCAGCACCGCCCGCGGCCACGTCGACTCGTGTGCAACGATCACCCACGGGCGTCCGTAGAACAGGTCGGCATCGGCAGCGCCGGCACCGCTGCGCTCGCGACCGGCCATCGGGTGCGAACCGACGTAGCGCGAGGCTGCTTCCGGGCAACCCTCGCGTTCCAATCCGCGCAGTACGTCCGCAACGACCGCGTCCTTCACCGAAGCGACATCGGTGACGATCGCATCTCGAAAACGCAACAGCGATTCGACAATCACACGGTCAGCGACATCCGGGGGCGTCGCAACGACGACAATGGAAGGTGCCTTGTAGGACGGCGTATCCGAGCCACAGTCGCTCGGGCGCACCCCGGCCTCGGCAAGGACGTCGCCAAATACCTGCCCTGCCCCCACATCGGAGGCCAGGCGCAGCGAGGTGGGCGACGCGTCCTCGAGATAGACGCGTACTCCCCCGGCCCGCAGCGCCAAGCCCAGCGACGCACCCAGCAGACCCGATCCAATGATGAGGACAGGCCCAGCCGTTTGCACGACGCGCGCGCCGACACCGTCAGAGGTGCTCACAGTCCAACTGCCCCGTACAGTGCGCTCAGCGCGTTGCCCTTCACGCGGCGGGTCGTGCCCTGCTTAAGGTGATCGAGAGTGATCGGACCGAAGCCCGTGCGAACAAGCTCGCGCACCGGGTAGCCAACGGCCTCCATCATGCGGCGCACGAGACGGTTACGGCCCTCGTGCACAACGATCTCGACGGTCGTGATATCGCCGTAGGTATCGACGATGCGGAAGGAGTCGACCTTGATCGGACCGTCCTCCAGCTCGATGCCCTTCATGAGGGTGCGCTTGACGCCGGGCTTGACCTCGCCGTGCAGACGCGCCACGTAGGTCTTGCGGATCTCGTACTTGGGGTGCGTCAGACGGTTTGCCAGCTCGCCGTCGTTCGTCAGCAGCAGCAGTCCGGACGTGTCAATATCGAGGCGACCCACGTGGTACAGACGCTCGGGGTAGTCGGCGATCAGGTCGGCGATCGTGGGGCGGCCCTCCGGGTCGCTCATCGTGGACACAGTGCCGATCGGTTTGTTGACAGCTAGGACGATGTGCTTCGTCTCATCCAGGATCAGACGCTCGCCGTCCACGTGAATGACCTGCTTGGCCGGGTCCACGCGCACACCCTGGTTACGCACCACGGTGCCGTCGACGCTCACGCGGCCGTCGGCGATCATCTGTTCGGACGCGCGCCTGGATGCGACGCCAGCCTGGGCGAGCACCTTCTGCAGGCGCACTCCACCCTCGGTGTAGGGGTTAGCCCTCATAGTTCTTCCTCCAATTCATCCAGCGCGTCGGCGTCTGGCAGGTAGGGTGCCAACGGTACCAGCTCCGACAGGCTCGTTAGTCCCATTTTCTCAAGAAATTCCCCGGTCGTCCCGTACAGGCGGGCACCGGACGGTGTCAGTCCCGTCTCTTCCACTAGGCCTCGGGCGAGCAGCGTGCGTACGACGCCGTCTACGTTCACCCCACGGATACGGCAGATTCGCGCCCTCGAAATGGGCTGACGGTAGGCAATGACCGCCAGCGTTTCGAGCGCCGCCTGAGATAAACGCGCGTGCGACGATCCGACGACGAAGCGGCCAACCGCGTCAGCGTATGCTCGCGCGGAATAGATGCGCCAGCCGCCTGCGACCTCGCGCAGCTCGAAACCACGCGGGCGATCCTGCCCCTCGCCCAGGTACTCGGCGGCGAGACCGTGCAGCTGCGCTTCGACATCCTCGACGCTCACTCCGAGCACGTCGGCGAGATCGGAGGCTGCAACCGGCTCCGAGGCCACCATCAGGATCGCCTCGATCGGACCGCGCAGCATGTTCTCACTCATCGGCGTCTCCTCCTTCTGTCTCAATCGCTCCCTCGGGCGGGGACGAGGCCGTGGCTGGCTCCGCGTCCCCCACGCCCGCATAGTCGTCCACGTCGATGTCGATGTTTCCCTCGCTGCCGGTCCACTGAATCATCAGTGTGCTAAGCGCCCCGTCTTGCTCGAACTCAACGGCTCCGCGCCTGTAGAGCTCCAAGAGCGCGAGGAAGCGAGAGACGACAACCGCACGCGTTGGGGCGTCCTCGACGAGCTCATGGAAGGTCATGCGCCCCGCCTCGGCGAGCATCGACGAGACGAGCAGAGCCTGCTCGCGCACGGGAACAACTGGATCGTGCAGGTGGGCGACCTGAACTGTCGGGCTCGTCGACGACAGGGCATCCGCGGCCAGGCGCGCTAGATCCTCAGGAGTCGTGCGCCACCGAAGCTCGGGCAAGAGGGCCGCAAAATGAGGCTCGAGAGGCACGTCCCTGGCAACGTAGGAGCCGTACTCCCCCATCCGCTCGTCGATATGTTTCGCCGCTTCCTTGAAAGCCCGGTACTGCAGGAGCCGCGAGAACAGGAGATCGCGGGCCTCCAGGTCGGCCTCGGACGCATTGTCCTCCTCGTTGATAGTGGGCAGCAGATGCGCGGCCTTCATGTCCAGGAGCGTCGCCGCGACGACCAGAAATTCCGTCGTGCGCGACAGGTCCGGGGACGCCTTCATGAACGCGATGAACTCGTCGGTCACCTGCGCGAGCGCGACCTCGGTGATGTCGAGTTTCCTGCGCGCGATCAGCGATAGAAGAAGATCAAACGGACCCTCAAAAACCGGGAGCGAGACCGCGAAGAGGTCGAACTCCCCCTGAACCTCGAGACTGTCAGGCCGCGTCGCCACGGGCGATGACTTCCCGCGCGAGTCGACGGTACGCGTGAGCGCCCGCGTGGTTGGGAGCGTAGGAAATAATCGGCTCAGTGGCCACGGAAGCATCCGGGAACTTGATCGTGCGTCCGATACGGGTATCGAACACGAGGTCGCCAAAGGCCTCCTGCAAGCGCTGAAGAACCTCGCGCGAGTGCAGCGTACGCGAGTCGACCATCGTGGCGACGATGCCGTCGATCTTCAGGCGCGGGTTGATGCGATCACGTACCGTCTCGATGGTCTCAACCAGCAGAGCCACGCCACGCAGCGCGAAGAACTCCGCCTCCACGGGGACGATGACACCGTGAGCGGCCGTCAGGGCGTTGACCGCAAGCAAGCCGAGGGAGGGCTGACAGTCGATGAGGACCACATCGTAGTCAGCTTCGACGTGACGCAGCACGCGAGCCAGGGCGCTCTCGCGGGCGACCTCGTTGACGAGCTGGACTTCGGCCGCGGACAGGTCGATGTTTGCGGGGATGATGTCGAGGTTCTCCGTCGACGTGTGGCAGATCGTCGCCTTGACATCCGCCTTCGGGTTCATGAGCAGCGTGTAGATGGTCTGCTCCATGTCGAGTGCGTTGATGCCCAGACCCACGGATGCAGCACCCTGGGGGTCGAAGTCCACGATCAGGACTCGGCGACCATACTCCGCCAGCGCGGCACCCAAGTTGATGGTGGTGGTCGTCTTGCCGACACCGCCCTTCTGGTTGCACATCGCGATCACACGGGCGGGACCGTGCCCCGACAGCGGCGCGGGCACAGGAAAATCGACCGCTTCTTCGTGCAGGTCGGGCGTCAGCGTAGGGTGCGAGTTCGTGGTCACGCCCCTATCCTAATTCATCACCGCGCGGATGCGTTGGTGCCACGCGCCCGAGGGTGCGAGAGCGTGAAGACTTCGCGCAGTGCGGCAGCGCTCACCTGGGTGTAGATCTGGGTTGTCGCCACCGACGCGTGCCCGAGAAGCTCCTGCACCTCGCGGACGGACGCACCCCCTTCCAGCAGGTGCGTCGCAAAGGAGTGTCGCAGCGTATGTGGGGACACCCGCTCCTCCAGCTGCGCCGCCTGGGCCGCCCGCCGGATCGCAGTCCATGCGCTCTGCCGGGACAGCGCGCCTCCCCGCGAGTTCAGGAAAAACGCGGTCGATCCCCGGCCTCGCGCGGCGAGCGCTGGGCGGGCGCGCACCCGATACGCGTCGAGGGCATCCACAGCGAAGGATCCCACGGGAACAATCCGTTCTTTGCGTCCTTTTCCGAATAGTCGCACGACGGGAACGTCTCCGTCCAGGTCGAGGTCGTCGGCACTAAGCGAGACGGCCTCGGAGACCCTGGCCCCCGTGGCATAGAGGAGCTCGAGGAGGGCGGCATCGCGCAGGCCGATAGGAGAATCATCGGCGTGGGCGGCGTCTAGAAGCCGCCCCACTTCGTCGACCGAGAGGGCCTTGGGGAGGTGGTGCCCCTGACGCGGAGCGTGCAATTGCGCAGCCGCATCGGTTCCGACTGCCCCCTCGGTCAGCGCATACTTGTGGAGTCCGCGAATAGCCGCCGACGCGCGCGCCACCGACGAGGCAGCAGCCGGAGATCCCGTGACCTGCCCAGATGCCAGGCGCATCGTGTAATCCTCGATATCCGAAGCACTAACGTCTTCGACGTTGGACTTGCCTCGACTCTTCATGTCAAACGCGTAGCGGGCGACGTCGCGACGATAGTTCGAAACTGTATGCGCAGACGCCCCTTTCTCAACGCGCAGATAGTCCACCCAGTCGCGGACGAGAGCTTCGAGGGATGTCATGGTGACAGGGTAAGCGACCATGCAACAAATGCGCGTGAGCGCTACCGGCAAGCGCACATTTTCGCTAGACTGTGACGCGGTAAACCATTTCCTGCCCCAACGCTGGGGCCCAACAACTGGAGACCACCGTGACACTTCACTGGGATCACATCGATGACGAAGCGGTCAAGACCGCTAAGCTCCTCGCCGCCGACGCCGTCGAGCAGGCCGGATCGGGCCACCCCGGTACCGCCATCTCGCTCGCCCCCGCCGCCTACCTCCTCTACAACAAGGTCATGAACGTCGATCCGGCGGATCCGCGCTGGATCGGTCGCGACCGCTTCATCCTCTCGGCCGGCCACTCGTCGCTGACCCAGTACGTCCAGCTCTACCTGTCCGGCTTCGGTCTCGAACTCGACGATATCAAGGCGCTGCGCACCGCGGGCTCCCTGACCCCGGGCCACCCCGAGTACGGCCACACCAAGGGCGTCGAGATCACGACCGGCCCCCTGGGAACCGGCATCGCCTCTGCCGTTGGCTTCGCCATGAACGCCCGCCGCGTCCACGGCCTGCTCGATCCCGAGACTCCGCTCGGCGAGTCAGTCTTCGACCACAACGTCTACGTCATCGCTGGTGACGGCTGCTTCCAGGAAGGCGTCTCCGCCGAGGCCTCCTCCCTCGCTGGCACCCAGGAGCTGGGCAACATCACCGTCATCTGGGACGACAACCACATCTCCATCGAAGACGACACCTCCATCGCCTTCAACGAGGATGTCCTGGCCCGCTACGAGGCCTACGGCTGGCACGTCCAGCGCGTCGACTGGCTCGGCAAGGACGGCTCCTACGAGGAGAACACCGCCGCCCTGAACGACGCCCTCGACGCCGCCAAGGCCGAGACCAAGAAGCCCTCGCTCATCGCGCTGCGCACCATCATCGGCTGGCCGACACCTGGCAAGCAGAACACCGGGGCCATCCACGGCTCCAAGCTGGGCACCGAGGCCCTGAAGGGCCTCAAGGAGGCCCTGGGTGCCGACCCTGAGAAGATGTTCGACGCCGATAGCGCGATCGTGGACGAGGTCCGCGCCCGCGCCGCCGCCCGCGTTGCCGAGTACCGCAAGGACTGGGACGCCCGCTTCGAGGCATGGAAGGCCGCTCACCCCGAGCAGGCCGCCCTGCTCGAGCGCCTCCTCGAAGGACGCCTCCCCGAGGGCTGGGAAGCCGCGCTGCCCACGTTCGAAGAGGGTAAGGCCATCGCGACCCGCGCTGCCTCCGGCCAGGTCCTCAACGCGATCGCCCCCGTCCTGCCCGAGCTGTGGGGCGGCTCCGCCGACCTCGCCGGCTCGAACAACACCTTCCTCAAGGGCGAGCCCTCGTTCCTGCCCCCGCACCGTTCTTCCTCGTCCTTCAGCGGCGACGAGTTCGGCCGCAACCTCCACTTCGGCGTGCGCGAGTTCGCGATGGGTGCCGCCCTCAATGGCATCGCCGCCGACGGCCTCACCCGCGCGTATGGCGGCACGTTCTTCGTGTTCTCTGACTTCATGCGCGGCGCAGTGCGCCTCGCCGCCCTCATGGACCTGCCCGTCACCTACGTGTGGACCCACGACTCCATCGGCGTCGGCGAGGACGGCCCGACCCACCAGCCCATCGAGCACCTGGCGTCCTACCGCGCGATCCCGAACCTCGCGGTCGTGCGTCCCGCCGACGCCGCCGAGACGGCAGCGTCCTGGAAGGCCATCCTCGAGCAGTCCCACCCGGCCGCCATCATCCTGTCGCGCCAGAACCTGCCCAACCCGGCACGTGGCGAAGGCACCGGACTGGCTACGACCGAGGACCTGGCGCGCGGCGCCTACGTCCTGGCGGACACCGAGGGCACGCCCGACGTGATCCTGCTGGCCTCCGGGTCCGAGGTCTCCGTCGCCCTCGAGGCGCGCGAGGCACTGGCCGCCGACGGCGTCGCCGCCCGCGTCGTCTCCGTGCCCTGCCTCGATTGGTTCGAGGCCCAGGATCGCGAGTACCGCGACTCGGTCCTGCCCCCGTCGGTGCGCGCCCGCGTCTCGGTCGAGGCCGGCATCGCCCTGCCGTGGTACCGCTGGATCGGCGACGCCGGACGCGCGGTCTCCATCGAGCACTTCGGCGCCTCCGCCCCGGGCGAACTCCTCTTCAAGGAGTACGGCATCGATGCGCAGCACGTGGCCGCCGCCGCGAAGGAATCCATCGAGGCCGCTCGTTCGTGACTTTGTAGTCAACTGAACTGACAGAGGGCTGCTGGCGCGCGAGGGCGTGCCAGCAGCCCTATTCTCTTAGGTATGCGTGGGTCCTCGGTCCCGTTCCACCCACCTGCGTGGAGGAGCGTTCATGACCGGGCCTCGTCCTGCCACCTAGCGAACGGAGCGACCACTCGTGACCAACGAGATTCCTACCCTGCGCGATCCACAGGACCGCAGGCTTCCGCGCATCTCTCCGCCCTGCGGCCTCGTCATCTTCGGTATCACGGGTGACCTTGCACGCAAGAAGCTTCTTCCCGCCATCTACGACCTCGCTAACCGCGGCCTCCTCCACCCGGCCTTCTCTCTGACCGGCTTCGCCCGCCGCGACTGGAGCCCGCAGGACTTCGAGGAGTACGTGCGCGCATCCATCGAAGCGCACACCCGCACCGGCTTCAACGAGGGCACGTGGAACCAGCTGCGCTCTGGCCTGCGCTTCGTCTCGGGTACGTTTGACGACCCGGAGGCTTACCGCCAGCTGGTCGACACTGTCGCAGAGCTCGACCGCTCGCGCGGCACCGGCGGCAACCATGCGTTCTACCTCTCGATTCCGCCCTCATACTTCCCGGTCGTGGCCAAGCACCTGTCCGACACGGGACTCAACAAGCGCCAGGGCCGCGAGTGGCGACGCGTCATCATCGAGAAGCCCTTCGGACACGACCTTCAGTCCGCTCAAGAGCTCTCCGACGTCATTTCGCAAATCTTCGACGAGCAGGACGTCTTCCGCATCGACCACTACCTGGGCAAGGAAACCGTCCAGAACATCATGGCGATGCGCTTCGCGAACGCCATGTTCGAACCCCTGTGGAAGGCGAACTACGTCGATTCTGTCCAGATCACGATGGCGGAGGACATCGGCATCGGCACGCGCGCGGGCTACTACGACGGCATCGGCGCTGCCCGCGACATCATCCAGAACCACCTGCTCCAGCTGATGGCGCTGACCGCCATGGAGGAGCCCGTTCACTTCACCCCCGAGGAAATCCGGGCGGAGAAGGAGAAGGTACTCTCCGCAGTGCGCCTGCCCGAGGATCTCGCCATCGATACGGCTCGCGGACAGTACGCCGGCGGCTGGCAGGGCGGCGCTCAGGTGCGCGGCTACCTCGAGGAGGACGGCATCCCGGCCGACTCGACCACCGAGACCTTCGCGGCGATCAAGCTCTTCGTGGACACGCGCCGCTGGGCCGGCGTGCCCTTCTACCTGCGCGCCGGCAAGCGCCTCGGCAAACGCGTCACCGAGATTGCGGTTATTTTCAAGCGCTCGGCCCATGTCCCCTTCGGCAACTCCGAACTCAGCGAGTCCGGCCAGAATGCGCTCGTCATCCGCGTCCAGCCGGACGAGGGCCTGACCCTCAAGCTCGGCGCGAAGGTCCCGGGCACGTCCATGCAGGTGCGTGACGTGACAATGGACTTCGCCTACGGCCACGCGTTCACCGAGGACTCGCCCGAGGCATACGAGCGCCTCATCCTCGACGCGCTCGTCGGCTCCGCTCCCCTGTTCCCGCACCAGCGCGAGGTCGAGGCCTCGTGGAAGATCCTCGACCCGATCCTGTCCTTCTGGGAGACCCGCGGTCAGCCCGAGCCCTACGCTCCCGGCGCTTGGGGTCCCCAATCCGCGCACGACATGCTGGCCCGCGACGGCCGTTTCTGGAGGCTCCCGTGATCATCACCCTGAAGAACACCACGTCGGCGGAGGTCGCCTCCCGTATCGTGGAGCTGCGCGACGAGCGCGGTTCCGCCGCTCTGAGCCGTGTCCTCACGCTGATCATCTGCGTACCTGACCTCATCGACGTCGACAACGCGATCGAGGTCTCCGACGCGGTCTCGCGCGAGCACCCCTGCCGCGTCATCGTCATCGTCGAGCCCGAGTCCTCCGAGGGCACGGCGCGCCTCAATGCACAGATTCGCGTGGGCGACGCTGCGGGTTTGTCCGACATCATCATCCTTGAGCCTCGCGGTGAGGCCGCGTCGAACATCGACTCGCTCGTCATGCCGCTGCTCCAGTCGGATACGCCGGTCGTCACGTACTGGCCGGTCGTTCCCCCGCAAAATCCGGGCGCGCACCCGCTTGGTCGCCTCGCGGTCAAACGCATCACCGATTCGCGCGCAACCGAGTGCCCCATGGACACGCTGTCTGCCCTATCCGCCGTCTACACCCCCGGCGACACGGATCTGGCGTGGGCCGGCGTCACGCTGTGGCGCGCGCTGCTGGCGGCCATCGCGGAGGACTTCGATCGCCTGCCGACCTCAATCAGCGTCGCGGGTAACGCGACGCACCCCTCGCCCTTCCTCGTGGCCGCGTGGCTGCACCACCAGCTGGGCGTGCCCGTCGAGCGAGTCGTCGACCCCGAGGCCCTCACGATCACGGACATCTCGTTCTTCTTCGACGACGATACAACCGTCTCGCTGTCGCGTAGCGCTTCCTCGTCGGTCGCACGTCTGTCGCGCCCCGGCCTCGAAGATCGCTCCGTGAATCTCGCGCGCCGCTCCGTGCAGGACTCCCTCATGGAGGACCTGCGTCGCTTGGATCCGGACGTCTACTACGGCGAGCTCCTCACGACTGAACTGCCGCGCCTGGCTGTGAGCTCTGAGGGTAAGTGACGATGGTGGCTGTCCACACGCTTGAGGTCTACCCGACCGTCGAGGAACTCAACGAGGCCGTGGGCCGCGCGTTCCTCACTCGTCTGTCCACCCTCATCGACGAGGCCGCAGCCGGTTCTCACATTGACCTGGCCATCTCCGGTGGCGCGATCACGACGAGTCTGTTGCCATCGTTGCTTCCACTCGTCGACGAGGTCGACTGGTCACGCGTGCGCGTGTGGCTGGTTGACGAGCGTTATGTGCCCGCCGGCGACGAGGATCGCAATGACGATCAGGCGTGGGAGGGCTTCTTCCGCGCGGCTTCCGGCGTTGAGTTTGTCCACATGCCAACCTCGGATGTGTCTTCTCCCGGCGCGGGTTCCCTTGACCAGGCAAGAGCAGCGTTTACTGCCACGTGGCACGAGCTCATGGGTGATCGTTCCTTCGATATCGCACTGATCGGCATGGGTCCCGACGGGCATATCTGCTCGCTCTTCCCGGGACGCATCGACATGGACGAGGCCTCCCCCATTCTGGCGATCCGCAATTCTCCCAAGCCGCCGCCGCAGCGCATCACGGTGTCGATGCCCGTCATGCGCGCGTGCGGCGAGGTGTGGCTGACAACTGCGGGTTCCGCGAAGGCAGATGCCCTCGGACAAGCCTTCGCAGGCGCGTCGCCACTTGACATTCCGGTCGCGGGTGTCCTCTCCCCCTCAACGCGCGTCTACCTCGACGAGGCGGCCGCATCCTGTCTCACACTGCCGTAGGTAGACTCATCAACATGCATGTAAGCGGGTCAGTATCACCGGATACTGACCCGCTTCCAAGCACACACAGGAAAATACTGTCGCCGCTGTCGTAGGCCAACAGCGCACGCCCCGCCCGTGAGAGCCTATGAAGTCGCAAGTACGACAGTCGTTGCAATTGCCCATACGCCCATGATGACCGCATAGGGCCACCAGTACTTTCGCGAGATCGCGACGAATTCGCGAATAAACGCCGTCGGGAAATAGTAGAAGGCAGTCTTGGACCCTTGGCCGTCTGCGCTGAAGCCAACGGCTCGAGCGTACATCGCAGTACGGAACACGTGGTAGTCGCTCGTGACCAGTGCCGACCGGGGAGTAGCCCCTCCGGCGAGACCTGCGATCAGGTCACGCGAATTGATCAGGTTCTCCCACGTCGTCGTCGATGAGTCTTCCAGAACGATCTGCGAATCCGGCACCCCGAGCGTACGCAGGTAGCGGGCCATGGCCTCGGCCTCAGAAATCACTTCGTCAGCGCCCTGACCGCCCGATGGCACGAAGGTGGCCTGCCTGCCCTGCGCAACCCACAGGTCGTAGGCTCGATCAACGCGGCCGCGCAAAAGAGGTGTCAGCTCCTCGCCGATAAGCCCCGCACCGTGGATGACGATGAAGTCATAGCGTCGCTTCCTCGGCAACGCGCGATAGAACCAGGAGTACAACAGAAGCGCGGTGAATGAGAGAAAAAACCAGGCGCCGCACACCGTCAACGCACACACAAAACCGATCAGCACATCCGGCATGCGCGACACCACTGCGGCGGGAATGGCACAAAAACAGGCAATAATCGCACACGCAAACAGGAGGGGAAGCGCGTGGGACAGAGAGAAGCCCTCGCGGCGAACCAGCAAGACCTGATTAATCAACAAGAAGACGATCGTGATCAATGGACTGAGCATCAACACGACCGCAATCGGCACGGAAATCCACCACTGATCCAACTGAGCCGAGATCGCCCCGAGTGCGGAGGCACACAGGAAGAAAAAGAAAAAGGCATTGCGAAAACGACGGGGCTCGGTGCGATACGACCACAAAAACAGGGCTCCCCACACAATCGTGGGGAGCCACAGACCAAGGTCGACCACGAGGGTCAGCCACCGTACTTCGCGAGGAGTGCGTAGCCGATAATGCACACCAGCCAAATAAGCAGCGTGCTCAGCGTGATGCGGTTCAGGTTACGCTCGGCGACGCCGGAGGAGCCGACCGACGAGGAAATACCGCCACCGAACATATCCGAAAGGCCGCCGCCCTGTCCCTTGTGCATCAGAATAGTCAGGGTCAGCAGGAAGCTGGTCAGGACGATCAGCACGATCAGCACGTTGTTCAAAATGGTCACGGTGGGTCCAGTTTCTATCGCAGTTCGCCCCGGGTCGGAGCACATATAGCTTTAGTTTAACTGAGAATGCCGGTGGGGCCAACCGGCACACCGGTTGGCCCCACCTCGCGTTCGCTCCGACCCGGCTTACGTGGCTGGGACGAGTGAGCGCGCTACGGCTTCTCAGGCGTAGAACGTCGCCATGGCGGCGAAGGAGTCAGCCTTGAGGGACGCGCCACCGACGAGACCGCCGTCGATGTCGGGCTGAGCCATGAGTTCCTTGATGTTGCCGGGCTTAGCGGAGCCACCGTAGAGGATACGGGTGGACTCGGCGGTCTCGGCACCGAAGTCCTCGGCCAGGGCGGCGCGGATGGCGCCGCACACTTCCTGGGCGTCCTCGGCCGAAGCCGTCTCGCCGGTGCCGATGGCCCAGATGGGCTCGTAGGCGATGACGATCTTGGCGACCTCTTCGGCCTTCCAGCCGGCGAGGGCGGCGCGGATCTGGCCGAGCACGAACTCGACGTAGGTCCCGGCCTTGCGGACCTCGAGGGCCTCGCCGCAGCACAGGATCGGGGTCATGCCAGCGTCGAAGACCTTGCGGGCCTTGGCGCCGACGAGCTCGTCGGACTCGCCGTGGTACTCGCGGCGCTCGGAGTGGCCCATGACCACGTAGGAGACGCCGAGCTTGGTCAGCATCTCGGTGGAGATTTCGCCGGTGTAGGCGCCGTTGTCGTGAATCGACACGTCCTGAGCACCGTACTTGATCTGCAGATCATCGGCATCGACGATGGTCTGGACGGTGCGGATGTCGGTGAACGGCGGGATGACGAGCACCTCGCACTTGGAGTAGTCGTGGCCCGCATCGGACAGGGCCATCGCCAGGCCCTGGACGAGGTGGTTGGCCTCGAGGTGATCGAGGTTCATCTTCCAGTTGCCGGCCATCAGGGGGGTGCGTGCCATGAGTCAGTCCTCCAGAACTGCGATACCGGGCAGAACCTTGCCCTCGAGGAGCTCGAGGGAGGCGCCGCCGCCAGTGGAAATATGGGAGAAGGTGTTCTCGTCGAAGCCGAGCAGGCGCACGGCCGCGGCGGAGTCACCGCCGCCGATGACGGAGAACATGGAGCCCTTGGACAGGGCCTCGGCGACGGCGCGGGTGCCGCCGGCGAACGCATCGAATTCGAAGACGCCCATGGGACCGTTCCAGGCCACTGTCTTCGCGGTAGCCAGCTTGTCGGCGAAGAGCTTCGCGGACTCGGGGCCGATGTCCAGGCCCATCTGGTCGTCGGGGATCGCGTCGACCTTGACGACGGTCGCGGGCGCGTCGGCCGCGAACTCGGGGGCGACGATGACATCGACGGGCAGCACCAGGTCGACGCCACGCTCGGCGGCCTCGGCGATGTAGCCCTTGACAGTGTCGATCTGGTCTTCCTCGAGCAGGGACTTACCCACCGAGTAGCCCTGAGCGGCGAGGAAGGTGAAGACCATGCCTCCACCGATGAAGAGCATGTCGGCCTTCTTCAGCAGGTTGGCGATGACGCCGAGCTTGTCGGAGACCTTGGAGCCGCCGAGGACGACGCCGTAGGGGCGCTCGGGGTCGCCGGTGACCTTGGACAGGGACTCGATCTCCTTGAGCACGAGCAGGCCGGCGGCCGAGGGCAGCAGCTTGGCGATGTCGTAGACGGAGGCCTGCTTGCGGTGGACCACGCCGAAGCCGTCGGAGACAAAGGCGTCGCCGAGCTTGGCGTACTCGCGGGCGAGCTCTTCACGCTCCTCGTCGACCTTAGAGGTCTCGCGGGGGTCGAAGCGGACGTTCTCGAGCAGGGCGATCTCGCCCTCGCCCAGGTCGGCAACGGTCTGGGCGGCGGAGGGGCCAACAACGTCGGAGGCAAGCGTGACCTTCACGCCGGAAAGCTCAGCGAGGCGCTTGGCAACGGGGGCCAGCGAGAAGGCGGGATCGACCTTGCCCTTGGGGCGGCCGAGGTGAGCCATGATAACGACCTTGGCACCGGCGTCGGTGAGGGTCTTAAGGGTAGGCAGCGCCGCGCGGATACGGCCGTCGTCGGTGATGACGCCGTCCTTGAGCGGAACGTTGAAGTCGGAGCGGACGAGGACGCGCTTGCCGCGCAGGTCGCCCAGGGTGGAGATGGTCCTCACGAGGAGTCCTTTCGGTCTGAAGGCGGTGGTGATGTACGAGATGCCCGTGCACGAGCGTGCACGGGCATCTCGCTGATCAGCTCATGGCTGGTGTTTCAGCTGTGTGCTCAGGCGAGCTTGGAGCCGACGAGGGCGGTGAGGCGAACGAGAGCGTTCGAGTAGCCCCACTCGTTGTCGTACCAGGACAGGACCTTGACGAGGTTGCCGATGACCTTGGTCTCGGTGGCGTCGAAGATCGAGGTGTGCGGGTCGCCCACGATGTCGGAGGAGACGATCGGATCCTCGGTGTACTCGAGAACACCCTTGAGCTCACCCTCAGCGGCGGCCTTCACGGCAGCCTTGACGGCCTCGACGGAGACCTCCTTCTTCGCGATGAAGGTGAGGTCGGTCAGGGAGCCGGTCGGGGTGGGGACGCGGACGGCGAGGCCGTCGAACTTGCCCTCGAGCTCGGGCAGGACCAGGGCGACAGCCTGGGCAGCACCGGTCTTGGTGGGGATCATGTTCAGGGCCGCGGCGCGGGCGCGACGCAGATCCTTGTGGGGGGCGTCGAGGACGCGCTGATCGCCCGTGTAGGAGTGGATGGTGGTCATGATGCCACGCTCGATGCCGAAGTTCTCCTCGAGAACCTTGGCCAGGGGGGCGAGGCAGTTGGTCGTGCAGGAGGCGTTCGACACGATGTTCATCGTGGCGCCGTCGTACTTGTCCTCGTTCACGCCCATGACGAAGGTGCCGTCGACGTTCTTCGCGGGAGCGGAGATGACGACCTTCTTGGCTCCAGCGTCCAGGTGAGCCTTGGCCTTCTCGCCATCGGTGAAGAAGCCCGTGGACTCAACGACAACCTCAACACCGAGCTCGCCCCAGGGCAGATCGGCGGGGTTACGCTGTGCGAGCACCTTGATGTGCTTGCCGTTGACGACGATGCCCTCGTCATCGTAGGACACCTCACCCTGGAAGCGACCCGTGATCGAGTCGTACTTCAGCAGGTGAGCAAGGGTCTTGTTGTCGGTCAGGTCGTTAACGGCAACGACCTCGATGTCCGCGCCCTGCTCGAGAGCGGCGCGGAAGAAGTTACGGCCGATGCGGCCGAAGCCGTTGATGCCAACGCGGGTGGTCACTATGGTTCCTCCTGCTCGTGCCCTCACAGGGCACGGTTTTCGATGCAACCGGGCGTGCGGGTTGCCAGCCCGGCCCGCAGATTTCTGCGGTTCCAGCAGTTCCTAATCTACACCCGAAAGCGGACTCTGTCACAATCCAATTTCGAAATTTGCACGTGGGGTAATTCTCGTTTGGCCCGGGACGAACGTAACAGGGGGAGGAAGTCAGTCCTCTTCGAGCATGTCGAGGGTGAGCGCAGATTCCGTGTCCGGGATGCCGCGTTCGTGCGCGACCTTGTCTGCGAGAGCAAGCAGGCGGCGGATACGACCGGCGACAGCATCCTTCGTCAGAGGCGGATTCGTGTGCTTGCCCAGCTCTTCGAGGGAGGCCTGCTTGTACTGCAGACGCAGGGTGCCGGCCTCGAGCAGGTGGGCGGGCACGTCGTCCCCGAGAATCTCGAAGGCGCGTTCGACGCGAGCACCTGCTGCGACGGCAGCGCGGGCGGAGCGACGCAGGTTCGCGTCGTCAAAGTTGGCCAGTCGGTTGGCGCTCCCTCGAGCCTCGCGACGTTCACGCCGCTCCTGCCACGCCTCGAAGGTCTGGGGGGCGCCCATGGCGGAGATCAGCGTGCCGATCGCGTCCGAATCACGAACGGAGACTCGGTCGGTGCCACGCACCTCCTTGGAACGCGCAGAGGCGCCGAGCTTACGCGCGCAGCCAACCATTGCGAGAGCAACCTCGGGACCGGGGCACGTGATCTCCAGCGAAGAAGAGCGCCCGGGTTCCATGAGGGAGCCGCGCGCGAGGAACGCGCCGCGCCAAATAGCCGCTGCCTCGGCTGTTCCAGAGGCAACGAGTACAGGAGGCAGGCCTCGAACGGGGCGCCGCAGGGAGTCGACGAGGCCCGTGAGGCGCGCGAGCTCGTCGGCCTTGTGGACCACGCGCACGACATAGCGCTTGCCACGTCGCAGAGAAGAACCGGACACCACGACGACGGAGGACTCGGCGTTATACAGTGCCTGCAGGTAGGTGCGCAGACGACGCGCGGCCACGGGCGAGTCGAGCTCGGCCTCGACAAGGATGCGCCCGCCCACGAGGTGCAGTCCTCCCGCGAAACGCAACGTGGCGCTCACTTCGGCAGCGACCTCGGACGGCGTCGTGACGACGGCGCGCGCCAGCTCGTCCTTCATGTCAGATGTCAGGGACACGGCTTCTCCAGATATGTCATGTCGTTTGTCAGCAGGCAACAGGTTCTAAGGTAACCACGTTTCGGGCTGTCCGACCTCACCAAGGAAGCCGTCAAATGCGTCACGCAGCGCCGCGGCGAGGCGCAGTGGGTCGTGGTGCGGGGCTCCGTCACCCGTGCGAACCTGCCGAAGGAGAACGCGCGCGCCGAGTTCTTCGGCGGCGACGATGAGGTCGTCGATGTCGTCACAGGCCGTCGGGTCGGCGACCACCACATCGAGCTTGAGCATGGGAGCGTACTCGCGCAGGACCCGCACGTGGTCGGCGGTCGACATGAGGTCGGTCTCGCCGCGCTGGCGGGCCAGGTTGAGCACGAGCGCACGGTGGGCGTCGGTCGTGGCGAGAGCGCGATTGATGTCGGGCACCAGCAGGTGCGGGATCACGGATGTGTACCAGGAGCCGGGTCCCAGGACCACCCAGTCGGCCTCGGAGATCGCCTCGGTGACCGCGGAGGGAACCTCGGGGGCCTCGGGCGTGATGCGCACGTGCTCGACGGTGCCAGGGGCGACGGCAACCTTCGACTGGCCGGACACGACGTAACGGCGACCACCGTCGTTCATATCCGCCTCGATGTCGATCGGCGTCGACGACATGGGCAGGACGCGACCCTGCGCACCGAGGAGCCGACCAACCCAGTCGAGGCCTTCGACCGGATCGTCGAGGAGCTGCCAGAGGCCGGAAATCAGCAGGTTGCCGAGCGCATGCCCGTTGAGGGGGCCGGTCGTGTCGAGGCGCAGCTGCATGACGTCGCGCCACGTCAGGCCCCACTCGGATTCCTCGCAGAGGGACGCCAGCGCCATGCGCAGGTCGCCGGGAGGCAGGATCGGCATCTCCTGGCGCAGTCGGCCGGAGCTACCTCCGTCGTCGGCGACGGTCACGACGGCCGTCAGCGCTCGAGTGATGTGGCGCAGCGCCCGCAGGGTAGCGGACAGTCCGTGTCCGCCGCCGAGGGCGACGATGTTCTGGCCGGATTCTCCACGTTGAACCCAGCCGGCTGCATCAAGATAGGGCATCAGTCTCTCCCAATGTCACGGTGCATCACGCGAACCGTGTATCCGTGTGTGCGCAGACGTTCCGCGATTGCCTCAGAGGACGCGACCGAGCGGTGCTTCCCACCCGTGCAGCCGACGGCAATCGTCACGAATGGCTTCAATTCTGCCAGATAGCCGCTCAGCATGGGGGCGAGAAGGTCGGCGTATCCAAGAGCAAAATCGCGCGCACCCGGCTGGGAGAGCACGTAGTCGGCGACAGCCTGGTCCTTACCAGTGAGGTGGCGCAGTTCGTCCACCCAGTACGGGTTCTTGAGAAAGCGCACGTCAACGACGTGATCGGCGTCGAGAGGCAGGCCATGCTTGAAGCCGAAAGATTCGACGGTCACCTGCAGGGGACGCTCCTCCCCCGCCACGATGTCACGGATTCGCCTCGTCAGATCGTGAACGCTCATCGTGGACGTGTCGATGACCTCGTCGGCCGCGCGACGCAGAGGCGCGAGCAGGCGCATCTCGGCCTTGATGCCGTCCATGAGGGTGCCGGCACCCTGAAGAGGATGCGGGCGGCGGTTGGATTCGTAGCGCCGCACCAGCGTCTCAGGGCTGGCCTCGAGGAAGATAACGCGGTAGGCGATGCCCGCGCCCTTGAGCTGTTCGAGAGTCGCATCGAGCGTGCGGAAGAAGGTACGCGAGCGCACGTCCACGCCGACAGCCAGGCGGTGCACGCCCGCAGCTGGATCGTTCGACATCATGCCTACGAGGGCGGGCAGCATGGTCGGGGGCAGGTTGTCGACGACGTACCAGTCGAGGTCTTCGAGCGCGCGGGCGGCACCGGTGCGGCCCGCCCCGGAGTAGCCGGTGATGATGAGGACCTCGTTGGAGGCGCGCGGCTCGTACTTGACGCGAGCCATGTCACGCACGGCGATGCCCTCGGGGACCGTGGGGGGATTCTCTTCGTTGATCGACGAGGCTTGGTCCCGGCGTTCGTCGTACGCGTCCGTGGGTGTGTGGTCGGCCATGGCGTCCTCCTGAGGGTCGGCTGGTGGGGTGATGGGAGCTGTTAGGCGGACGGGGCGGGGGCCTCGTCGATCGTAATGCCGGCAGCGGCGCGCCTAGCGATGACTCGCGCTTCCTTCGGCGTGCTCGCGGTGGCGGCGACGACACCGACACGCCTTCCTGCGCGACTCACGGGCTTGCCGAAGAGGCGCACGATGTCGGCGGATTCGAGCGCATGGGCGACGCCGTTGTACACGGGAGTTTCGACGGCGCTCGTCGACTTGATAACCGCCGAGGCACCCGGCGTTGCCTGCGTGGTGGAGACAGGCAGGCCGAGGATCGCGCGGGCGTGGAGTTCGAACTCGGACTGGGCTTGGGTCACCATCGTGACCATGCCGGTGTCGTGAGGGCGGGGGGAGAGCTCAGAGAACCAGACCTCGTCGCCTCGGACGAAAAACTCGACGCCGAAGATGCCGAGGCACGGGCCGTTTCCAGCCTCAGCCAGGGCATCGGTCACGGCCTTAGCCATCTGTCGAGCACCCTCAAGGGCGGCCTCGCTCATGGCCATAGGCTGCCAGGATTCGACGTAATCACCGCCCTCCTGGCGATGCCCGATGGGCGCGCAGAAGCTCGTCGTGACGGCGCGCGAGGCTGCGTCCCAGGAGCGCACGGTCAGCAGCGTGATCTCGTAGTCGAAGTCGACGCCTTCTTCAACGATGACGACGCCAGTCGTGGCGCGGGCGTCCTCTTCAGCGTGTGCCCAGGCGGAGGCGGCCTGCTCGGGTCCCGTCACGCGGGACTGGCCATGCCCCGAGGAGGACATCGTCGGCTTGACGAAGGCGGGGTAACCGACCTCATCCAGGGCTGCGGCCAGCTCGGCCTCACTGCGCGCGAAACGGAAAGCGGACGTGCGCACGCCGGGCAGGGACGCGGCAAGGTTGCGGATCCGCTGACGGTCCATCGTCGCCTGGACGGCGAAAGCGTTGGGAACGACGCGCACACCGCGCTCCTCGTAGGCGCTCAAGCAGTCTGTCGCGATGGCCTCGACCTCCGGGACGATGAGGTCAACGTCCACGGCATCGAGAACCTCACGCAGGGCGACCGGATCACTCATGTCGAAGACGCGGAACTCGTCCGCCACCTGCATGGCGGGAGCATTGCTGTAGGAATCGCAGGCGATCACGGTACATCCGTAGCGCTGCAGGGCGATCACGACTTCCTTACCGAGTTCGCCCGACCCCAGCAGCGCCACGCGCGCCGGCAGCGCCACGCGCGCCGGCAGCGGCACGGGAAGCGTCGTTGTCATGGTGTTTCCTCCCTCGACGATGTCGCTAGCCTATCGCGGATCGTCTGCGCAAGACCGACTCCCACGCCCTTGACCTCGGCGATCTGCTCGGGCGTGGCCTCTCGAATCCGCTTGACCGAGCCGAAATGCTTCAGGAGCGCGGCCTGGCGCGTCGGTCCAAGCCCTGGGATGGAGTCGAGGACCGAGCGGCGTTGGGCCTTCGACCGGCGCTTGCGATGCTTCGTGATCGCGAAGCGATGGGACTCGTCGCGCAGGTACTGCAGGAGGTACAGGGCCTCCGACGTGCGCGGAAGGATGAGCGGGAAGTCGTCGCCGGGAATCCACACCTCTTCGAGGCGCTTAGCCAGGCCCACGACGGGCACGTCCGCGCCCACCGCGTCCAGGGCGGCCCGGGCAGCGTTCACCTGGGGCAGGCCTCCGTCCACGACGACCAGGTCGGGCCGGTAGGAGAATCGCTTGGGACGTCCGGTCATCGCGTCGATCGGGCCCGAAGCGTAGGCGACACCGTCCTCGTCTTCGCCTTCGACGCCGGCCTCCTCGGCGAGCAGCCGCGAGAAGCGTCGGGTGAGCACCTCGTTCATCGCGCTCGTGTCGTCGGGAGTGCCGTTTCCATCCTCGCCGCGGATGTTGTAGGTGCGGTATGCGTCCTTGCGCGGCATACCGTCCTCGAACACAACCATCGACGCGACCTGATTTTCCCCGCCCGTGTGCGAGACGTCGTAGCACTCGATGCGCAGGGGCGCGCCGGGCAGATCGAGGTTCTCAGCCAGTTGCTCGAGCGCCTTGGAGCGCGCCGTAATATCGCCTGCACGCTTCGTGCGGTGCAGGGCGAGCGCCTGTCGGGCGTTCTCCGTCACCGTGTCCATGATCTGGGCCTTCGGGCCGCGCTTGGGCACGTGCACCGACACGGACGCGCCGCGGATGTCGGCCAGCCAGCGCGCGATAGTCTCCTTCTCCTCGGGCTCGACAGAGACGAGCACCTCCCGCGGGATCGCCGAGGTCGGCGTGTGGGCGACGTCGTCCACGCTCACGGCCGCCACCTTGGCCGACTTCCCGGCCCCGGCCTCGTCCGGCGACGCCGACGAGTACACCTGCTCGAGAAGGCGAGCCATCAGCGCCGCATCATCCGCGCCGTCCACGCGCTCGATTACCCAGCCGCGCGTGCCTCGAATGCGCCCACCGCGCACGTGAAAAACGTGCACTGCGGCATCCAGGTCGTCGCTGACGAGCGAAAACACGTCCGCGTCCGAGCCGTCGTCGAGCACGACCGCATTGCGCTCCAGCACCGTACGCAGAGCCAACACATCGTCGCGCAGCTTCGCCGCGCGCTCGAAGTTAAGCTCCATGGATGCCTGGCGCATCTGCTCCTCCAGCTCACGGATCACCGGACCCGTGCGCCCCTCCATGAACTGACACAGGCCCTCGGCGAGCTCGCGATGTTCCTCCATGGAAATGCGCCCCACGCACGGCGCCGCGCACTTGTCGATGTAGCCGAGCAAGCACGGGCGTCCCTGCGCCTTCGCGCGCTGAAACACGCCCGCCGAACACGATCGCATCGGGAAGACGCGCAGCAGCTGATCAATCGTCTCGCGAATCGCCCACACCTGCGTGTACGGGCCGAAATAGCGCGATCCCGCCCGCTTACGCTCACGCGTCACCTGCACGCGAGGGAAGCGCTCCCCCATCGACACCGCCAGGTAGGGGTAGGACTTATCGTCCTTAAACATAACGTTGAAGCGCGGATTGAACTCCTTAATCCACGTGAACTCCAGCGTCAGGGCCTCGACCTCGGAACGCACGACGGTCCACTGCACGGCGCTCGCGGTCGTCACCATCTGCTGGGTACGCGGGTGCAGGTTCGCCAAGTCCTGGAAGTAGTTCGTGAGGCGATTGCGCAGGTTTTTTGCCTTGCCGACGTAGATGACGCGGCCCTGCGGGTCTGAGAATCGGTAGACGCCCGGCGAAGTCGGTATGTCTCCCGTGCGGGGTCGGTACGTCGAAGGATCTGCCACGCTCCCAGGGTACGAGGCCAGGGCTGGGAGCGCCCGGCACCCACCTCGGGCGTGCTCTATGTCATGAAACATTTGAATAATGAAACCAATACACGCAGGCGGCACCTGTAGGCATATACTGGACTTGGTCACGAATTGACCGATTCTTGACCTTTGAGTACAGCTCTCCCACAAAGAAGGACGTTCATGTTCACCTCCACCCAAGAGGTCGCAGACTTTATCTCCGAGCAGAACATTGAACTCGTCGACGTGCGCTTCTGCGACGTCCCCGGTGTTCAGCAGCACTTTACGATCCCCGTGAGCGAGTTCCTGGACGCCGCCTTGTCGGACGGCCTCATGTTCGACGGCTCCTCGGTACGCGGATTCACCGCCATCCACGAGTCCGACATGAAGCTCATCCCGGACATCTCCTCCGCGTTCGTCGACCCGTTCCGCGATCGCAAAACCCTGGTCGTGAACTTCTCGATCGTCGACCCCTTCACCGACGAGCCCTTCTCGCGCGACCCTCGCCAGGTGGCCGCCAAGGCCGAGGCGTACCTACGCTCGACCGGCATCGCTGACGAGTGCTTCATCGGCGCCGAGGCGGAGTTCTACCTCTTCGACGACGTGCGCTACCAGGTCACCCCGCACAACACCTTCTTCTCCGTCGACTCGCCCGAGGCGTACTGGAACACCGGCCGCGCCGAAGAGGGCGGCAACATGGGATACAAGGTGCGCGTCAAGGGCGGCTACTTCCCCGTCTCCCCCGCCGACAAGTACGCGGACGTGCGCGACGAGATGAGCCGACTCCTCGAGGAGGTCGGCCTGACGATCGAGCGCGCCCACCACGAGGTCGGCTCGGGTGGCCAGCAGGAGATCAACTACCGCTTCGCGACGCTGCAGACCGCGGCCGACGACATGATGAAGTTCAAGTACGTCATTAAGAATGCGGCCCTTGAATTCGGCCATTCCGCGACCTTCATGCCCAAGCCCCTGTTCGGCGACAACGGCTCGGGCATGCACACGCACATGTCGCTATGGAAGAACGGCGAGCCCCTGTTCTACGACGAGCGCGGCTACGGCTCCCTGTCCGACACCGCGCGCTGGTTCATCGGTGGACTGCTCGAGCACGCGCCCGCGCTGCTCGCCTTCACGAACCCGTCGGTGAACTCCTTCCGCCGCCTGGTGCCCGGCTTTGAAGCCCCGATCAACCTCGTGTACTCGGCGCGCAACCGCTCCGCGTGCATCCGTATCCCCGTGACGGGCACGTCGCCCAAGGCCAAGCGCGTGGAATACCGCGTGCCGGACCCGAGCGCGAACCCCTACCTGGCTTTCTCCGCATGCCTCATGGCGGGCATCGACGGCATCAAGCGCCGCATCGAGCCGGCCGCGCCGATCGACAAGGACCTGTACGAGCTGCCGCCGGCCGAGTACCAGGACATCGCGAAGCTGCCCAGCTCGCTCGAGGCCGCCCTCGACGCACTGCGCGAGGACCACGAGTTCCTCACCGAGGGCGACGTCTTCACGCAGGACCTGATCGACACGTGGCTCGAGTATAAGGAGACCAACGAGGTCGCCCCGATGCGCGCCTACCCGCATCCCTACGAGTACCAGATGTACTACGACCTGTGATCTAATCGTCACTCAGCGGCCCCTGCTCCAATTATGGGGCGGGGGCCGCGCCACAACCAGTAGACTCACATCGAACCTGTTGTTCAGTCTTTGAACCGACATCTCGGAGGACACGATGAAGCGCATGCGTGACGGCTCGTACACGATCAAGCCGACGTACAAGGTCGGCGAACACGACATCGTTCCGGACATGCTGGCCAAGCGGGCACTCACCCACCCGCACCAGGTGTGCGTCGAGCAGCGCTCCTCCGTCGGCTCCACGCGCTCTCTGACCACAGCTGAGCTCCAGCGCCAGGTCGAGTACACCGCCTGCGGCCTCATCGGACTCGGCGTGCAGGCCGGCGACGCCATCGCGATCCTGGCCCCGACCTCGTACGAGTGGCTCCTCCTCGACCTCGCACTCCTGTCCATCGGGGCGATCACCGTCCCGATCTACGAGTCCGACTCCGCCGCCCAGATCGAGCACATCCTCACCGACGCGCACGTGACCCGCGTCTTCACGGCCACTACTCAGCAGGCCGAGCTCGTGCACTCCGTTGCCCCCGCATGCACCGTGGCGGTCGACTCGTTTGACCGCGGTGCCCAGCGCATGATCGCGCGCGCCGCCACCGGCATCACCATCGAGAACGTCGAGCAGCGCCGCGCGACCATCTCCTCCTCGGACATCGCCACCATCATCTACACCTCCGGCACGACCGGAATCCCGAAGGGCGTGGCCCTGACGCACGCGAACTTCGTGGCTACCGCGCAGGGTGCCCGCCAGGTCCTCGGTGAGGTCATCGACTCCCCCGAGACCCGCCTGCTCCTCTTCCTGCCCGTCGCCCACGTGCTCGCTCGCCTCGTTATGCACGTGATCCTGTCGGGCCAGGGGGTCCTCGGCTTCTCCCCCAGCATCAAGAACCTGCTGCCTGACATCCAGGCCTTCAAGCCCTCCGTGCTCCTGGTCGTCCCCCGCGTCCTCGAGAAGGTCTACAACGCTGCCTCATCCAAGGCCGGCGGCGGCATCAAGGGCCGCATGTTCGCGTGGAGCGCCAAGCAGGCGCGCACCTACTCCGTCGCCTCCGAGAAGACCTTCGGCCCCGGCCTGTTCAAGAAGATGCGTCACGGCATCGCCGACGCGCTCGCCCTCAAGAAGATCCGCTCAGTCCTGGGCCCCAACCTGCGCTACATCGTCTCCGGCGGCGCGCCCCTGGCCACCGACCTCGCCCACTTCTACGCCGGCATGGGCATCACCCTCATTCAGGGCTACGGCCTGTCCGAGACCACCGGACCGATCTCCGTCCAGCACATCGGCAAGAACCCCGTCGGTGGCGTCGGCCTGCCCCTGCCCGGCAACTTCATCAAGATCGCCAAGGACGGCGAGATTCTCGTGCGCGGCCAGTCCGTCATGCCCGGCTACTACCACCTGCCCGAGCAGACCGCCGAGGTCATGCCCGACGGCAAGTGGTTCCACACGGGTGACCTGGGCTCGATCGACCGCAAGGGCCAGCTGACCATCACGGGCCGTAAGAAGGAACTCATCGTGACCGCGGGCGGCAAGAACGTCTCCCCCGAGGTCCTCGAGGATTCCCTGGCCACGCACCCGCTGATCGCCAACGTCATTGTCGTCGGCGACCAGCGCCCCTACGTCGGCGCGCTCTTCACCCTCGACGCAGACATGCTGCCCGACTGGCTGGCCAAGCACGGCCTGCCTCAGTGCTCGCCCACCGAGGCGGCCGAGCTGCCCGCCGTCCGCGAGTCCCTCGAGAAGGCCGTCGAGCGCGCCAACAAGGCAGTCTCCCGCGCCGAGTCGATCCGTAAGTTCCGCATCATCGACGCCACCTTCACCGTCGAGAACGGCTACGTGACGCCGTCGATGAAGCTGCGCCGCCGCAAGGTCATCACCGACTACGCCTACGAGATCGATGCCCTGTACGGCGGCCCCGTCTCCGCCGAGAAGCCCAAGAAGCACGGGCTTTTTGGCCGCGGCAAGAAGAACTGATCCCACCACGCACGGCGCACAGCGCCACCCCACGAAAGGACCGCAATGACGGTACGCAGGCTCGCCGACGGCTCATGGGAGTCGATCGCAACGCGAGAAGCCACCGAGGACATGAACCTGCCGAAGATGCTCCACCAGCGCGTGGCGTCTCACCCCGGACAGATCGCGATTGAGCGCCGCTCCAACGTCGGCGCGTGGCGTCCCGTCACGATGGAGACGTTCCTCGGCGAAGCCGACTCGATTGCGCGTGGCCTCATCGGCATCGGGCTTGAGCCCGGCGACCACCTGGCTATCCTGGCCCCCACCTCCTACGAGTGGGCGCTCATTGACGTGGCCGCGCTGTCCTGCGGCGCCATCACCGTGCCGATCTACGAGACGGACTCGGCCTCGCAGATCGCCCACATCCTGGCCGACGCCGACGTGCGCATCGTCATTACGGCCACCACGCAGCAGGCCGAGCTGGTCGAGTCCGTGCGCACCGAGGGCGTGCGCCATATCCTCTCCCTCGACCGCGGTGCCGAGCGCGTCCTGACGGGTGCCGCTCAGGGCGTGAGCGTCGAGCAGGTGCGCCAGCGCACCGACGCCGTCAAGCTCAGCGACGAGGCGACGGTCATCTACACCTCCGGCACGACCGGCATGCCCAAGGGCGTCGTGCTCACGCACGGCAACTTCATCTCGCCGATGCTGCAGGCCTACGACTTCCTGCCTCTCCTCATCAATGACCCGAAGTCGCGCTCTCTGCTCTTCCTGCCGGTCGCCCACGTGCTCGCGCGTTTCGTCATGTACTGCCTGCTCGCGGGACAGGGCGTCACCGCGTTCTCCCCCGACACGCGCAACCTGGTCAACGACATCGCGACCTTCAAGCCGACGATGCTCCTCGTGGTTCCGCGCGTCATGGAGAAGGTCTACAATGCTGCGGCCGCGAAGGCCGGAGGCGGCGTGAAGGGCCGCATGTTTGCGTGGGCCGCCAAGCAGGCGCGCGCCCTGTCCAAGGCCACCGCCTACGTGGACTCTCCCCTTCCCGAGTCTGCCGTCGCCGGTCCTGGCCCGGACACGACGCCGGTCCCCGACGCCTCGGCGATGCCCTCTCCCGGGCCGTCGACGGCGCTCAAGCTGCGCGGACGCGTCGCCGACGCGCTCGTCCTGTCGAAGGTCCGCGCGATCCTGGGCCCGAACCTGCACACGATCATCTCGGGCGGCGCTCCCCTGGCCCTCGACCTCGCAAACTTCTACCGCGGCCTGGGCATCACGCTCCTCCAGGGCTACGGCCTGTCCGAGACGACCGGTCCGATCTCCGTGGAGACGCCGCAGGACTTCCCGCCGGACTCGGTGGGCTTCCCCTGGCCCGGCAACCGCATGAAGATCGCTCCCGACGGCGAGCTGCTCGTGCAGGGCATCTCCGTGTCGAAGGGCTACCACAACCTGCCCGAGGCCACGGCCGAGGCGTACGTCGACGGCTGGTTCAAGACCGGAGACCTCGCCTCCATCGACGATCGCGGCCACCTGCGGATCACGGGCCGCAAGAAGGAGCTCATCGTCACCGCGGGCGGAAAGAATGTCTCCCCCGAGGTCCTCGAAGAGTCCCTGTCGACGCACCCGCTCATCGCGAACATCATCGTGGTCGGCGACAACCGCCCGTACATCGGCGCACTCATCGCTCTGGACACAGAGATGCTGCCCGAATGGCTGGCCACCCACGGCCTGCCCGTCGTGGATGCGGCTCAGGCCGCGAACCTGCCCGAGGTGCGAGAATCGCTGGAGAAGGCGATCGCCCGCGCCAACAAGGCGGTTTCTCGCGCCGAGTCAATCCGTCGCTACCGCATTGTCAACGCAGCCTTCACCGTGGAGAACGGCTACATGACACCCTCCCTCAAGCTCAAGCGCCGCCGCGTCCTGGCCGACTACGCCGACGAGGTCGACGCCCTGTACGCGTCGGGCGAGACAGCGAAGAACCAGGAGTAACCCGGCGACCAGCCCTGGGATTCCAATCCGACGAAGCGGCCCCGGCCTCGTTCAATGACGAGGTTGGGGCCGCTTCGTGCGTGAAAGCCTGCTAATCCCGGCTGTTACGACCGGCGACGAATGCGCAGAAGAGCGCGAGAAGGACAGCGACGCCCGCGACGGGCAGCGGGATCCAGTACGCCAGACGGTATGCAAACTCCATGATGCCGGCGATCGCCATCGCGACCACCAGGAACAGGTGGAAGGCTCGCGACCACAGGAATCCGCTCGATCCGCCGCCCCACAGAGACACGAGCGTCATCAGCAAGAAAACGAACGCGACCGTATAGAGCGCGCCCACCATGCCCATGTGCCACGTGTGCCGCGCCTCGGCCTGCACGAGAACACACAGGCTCAGGTTTCCGATGCCCGCCACGAACCCGCAGCTCAGGCCGAAAACACGCGATCGACCAACCCCGCGTGCCATGAGCGCGGCGATCGTGAGCGCAGCTGCGACGCCCATGAGCGCAATGACGATCAGGTGGACCCATGCTGGCCAGTAGTACATGTGGCCGAAATAGCGGAAACCAGGAAGCATGAGGCCCATCCTAACCGTTCACGCTACTGGGCAGCGGCGTCGCGCGCGGCCTCCTTCGCGAGGACCTCTGCCAGGTACTGGCCGGTGAAAGACTCCTTCACCTTCGCGACCTCCTCGGGCGTTCCCTGCGCGACGACCGTTCCGCCGCCGGCACCGCCCTCCGGACCCATGTCGATGATCCAGTCGGCGCTCTTAATGACATCCAGGTTGTGCTCGATGACGATGACGGTGTTGCCCTTGTCGGCGAGCGACTGGAGAACCAGGAGCAGCTTGCGGATGTCTTCGGAGTGCAGGCCGGTCGTCGGCTCGTCGAGCACGTAGACCGTGCGCCCGGTCGAGCGTCGCTGCAGCTCGGAGGCCAGCTTCACGCGCTGGGCCTCGCCGCCCGACAGGGTCGTGGCGCTCTGGCCGAGGCGCACGTAACCCAGGCCCACCTCGACGAGCGTGTTGAGGTGGCGGGCGATGCGTGAGATCGGCGCGAAGAACTGTGCGGCCTCTGCGATCGGCATGTCGAGCACGTCGGCGACGGTCTTGCCCTTGTACTCGACCTCGAGGGTCTCGCGGTTGTAGCGGGCACCGTGACACACCTCGCAGGGCACGTACACGTCGGGCAGGAAGTTCATCTCAATCTTCAGGGTGCCGTCGCCCTTACAGGACTCGCAGCGTCCACCCTTAACGTTGAAGGAGAAGCGACCCGGGCCGTAGCCGCGTACCTTCGCCTCCTGCGTCTCGGCGAAAAGCTTGCGGATTTGATCCCACACGCCCGTGTAGGTCGCCGGGTTCGAGCGCGGCGTCCGACCAATCGGGCTCTGGTCCACGTGCACGACCTTGTCGAGCTGTTCGATGCCCGTGATCGTGCGGTGACGGCCGGGCACCATGCGCGCACCGTTGAGGCGCGAGGCCAGGGTGCGATACAGGATGCCGTTGACCAGCGTCGACTTCCCCGAACCGGACACGCCTGTGACCGCAGTGAGAACGCCGAGGGGGAAGGACACGTCGACATTCCTCAGGTTGTTTTCGCGCGCCCCCTTGACGGTCACGACGCGCTTCTTGTCGATCGGGCGTCGGGTCGGAGGAAGAACAATGCGGCGCTTGCCCGACAGGTACTGGCCCGTCAACGACTTGCGGTTCTTCAGCAGCTCCGACAGCGGGCCCGAGTGCACGACCCAGCCGCCGGTCTCTCCCGCACCCGGGCCGATGTCGACGATCCAGTCGGCGGCCTCCATCGTCTCCTCGTCGTGCTCGACGACGATGAGCGTATTGCCCAGGTCGCGCAGGCGCTCGAGCGTGGCGATGAGCTTGCGGTTGTCGCGCTGGTGCAGGCCGATCGAAGGTTCGTCGAGGACGTACAGGACGCCGACGAGGCCGGATCCGATCTGCGTAGCCAGTCGGATACGCTGCGCCTCACCGCCCGAGAGGGTTCCGGCACCTCGCGACAGCGTCAGATAGGTGAGTCCGACGTCGACGAGGAAGGCCAGGCGGGCCTCGATCTCGGTGAGGATGGGCGCGGCGATCGAGCGGGCACGCTGCTCGAGCTCGACGTCCGCGAGGAACGCGCGAGCGTCCGCGATCGACATGTCGGACAGCTCGGCGATCGACTTGTCACCGATGCGCACGGCGAGAACCTCGGGCTTGAGGCGCGCGCCGTGGCACGTCGGGCATGGAATCTCGCGCATGTAGGAGTCGAGTTTTTCGGACACCGCGGCGGACTCGGTTTCCTCGCGCTTGCGCTCAATGTAGTTGACGGCGCCCTCGAAGCCCGTCGAGTAGGAGCGCTCGCGCCCCCAGCGGTTGCGGAACTTGACGGTGACCTCGTAGTCCTTGCCGTACAGGATCGCATCCTTGACCTTCTTGGGCAGGGACTTCCACGGGGTGCCCATCGCAAATCCCAGCTCCTTGGCCAGGGATTCGAGGAGCTTCTTGTGGTACTTGAAGTTCGAATTCCAGGGGATGACCGCGCCGTCGGCGAGGGAGAGCTCCTCGTCGGGGACGACCAGTTCGGGATCGACCTCGAGACGGAAACCGAGTCCCGCGCAGTCGGGGCACGCGCCGTAGGGGGCATTGAAGGAGAAGGTGCGCGGCTCGATCTCGTCGAGCATCAGCGGGTGGTCGTTGGGGCACGCGCGTTTCTCGGAGAAGCGACGGCGTCGCTCGGGATCGTCGGCGTCCAGGTCGACGCAATCGATGACGACGAGGCCGTCGGAAAGGCGCAGGGCGGTCTCGACGGAGTCGGTGAGGCGCTGGCGCATGCCCTCGCGCACGACGAGGCGGTCGACGACGACCTCGATCGTGTGCTTGAGCTTCTTCTCCAGCTTGGGCGCATTTTCCAGGCGAACCATCTCATCGTCGATGATCGCGCGCGTGTAGCCCTCGGAGCGCAGTTCGTCGATGAGGTCCTGGTACTCGCCTTTACGGCCGCGCACGACCGGGGAGAGCACCTGGAATCGCGTGCCCTCGTCCATCGTGCGAACTCGGTCGACGATCTGCTGCGGAGTCTGGGCCTGAATGCGGGCGCCACACACGGGACAGTGCGCCACTCCAGCGCGGGCGTAGAGCAGACGCAGGTAGTCGTGAATTTCCGTGATCGTGCCGACGGTCGAGCGCGGGTTGCGCGAGGTCGACTTCTGGTCGATGGACACGGCGGGAGAGAGGCCCTCGATGAAGTCCACGTCGGGCTTGTCCATCTGCCCGAGGAACTGGCGCGCATACGAGGACAGTGACTCCACGTAGCGGCGCTGTCCCTCGGCGAAGATCGTGTCGAAAGCGAGGGAGGACTTACCGGATCCGGACAGGCCGGTGAAGACGATCATGGAGTCTCGGGGCAGCTCGAGGTTCACGTCCTTGAGGTTGTGTTCGCGGGCACCCTGAATGATTAGCTTGTCATGCACCATTCGATACTATCCGTCATCTAGGCAAATGCCGGGATCAGGGCTAGTGTTATGCGTATGGCTTACTACGCAGTTGAATACGTCTATAACCCGTCGATGACCGAGACCATGGACGAGGTTCGCCCGACGCACCGCGCGTTCCTGTCCGGCCTGCTCGAGCAGGGAATCAACATTGCGTCCGGTCCTCTCGTTGGCGAGATCCCCGGCGCCCTGATTCTCATCAACGCAGAAAGCGAGGCTGACGTCAAGCGCATCCTCAACGAGGATCCCTTCTACGTCGCCGAGGTCATCCAGGCGCGCCTCATCCGCGAGTGGAACCCCGTCATTCGGGCGTTCTGACTAATACAGACGAACGAGGCCGGCGTCGGGTTCACACCCGACGCCGGCCTCGCTGCGTTTCCGTGAGAGCTCAGCCCTCCAGGGAACGTGCAAACTGGCGCGCGTAGAAGATGCGCTGAGCAACCTCGATGAGGAGAGCGGCACAGGCACCGACGCAGACGATGACAAGCCACTCGTAACCACTCGGCGCGACCATCGAGAAGAAGTTGCGCACGGGCGCAATCAGCACGCCGCCCACGGTCGCGGAAATGACGCTCGCCAGCAGGACCCACTTCCACGTCGACAGCGGACGCGAGGTGATGACAAGCAGCCAGATGGCACCCAGCATGAGGGACAGGATCGCGGCTGTGGACTCGCGCGCCTGCGGGGGGCCATCGACAATCCCGAACGCGGTGAGGGCGGCAGCTGCCAGGATGATGCCCGTCGGTATCGCGAGCGACAGTGTGCGCTTCAGGAAGCCCGGCACGTAGCGGCGTGGGTTCGGCCACAGCGCCAGGAAGAAGGCGGGAATACCGATGGTCAGCGAGTCGATGTAGCTGTACTGGCGCGGCAGGAACGGGTATCGCCAGCCGACCAGGGCCGTCACGATGACGAGGACGGCAGCGTAGGTGGTCTTGGCCAGGAACAGCGAGGACACGCGTTCCATGTTGGCGATGATGCGGCGTCCCTCCGACAGGACACCCGGCAGCACCGAGAACTTCGAGTCCACGAGGACGATCTGCGCGACCGCCTTCGTGGCCTGCGTGCCGTTACCCATCGCGATACCAAGGTCGGCGTCTTTGAGCGCGAGGGCGTCGTTCACGCCGTCACCAGTCATGGCCACGCAGTGATCGCGCGCCTGGAGTGCACCGACCATCGCTCGCTTCTGCTCGGGAGTCACGCGCCCGAACACGTCGTGACTCTCGATCGCGTCGATGAATGCCTCAGAGCTCAGGTCCTCGGGCAGGTCTCGCGCGTCCATGAGGCGCGCCGGCGACCCGTCAGGTGCGGTGAGGCCCGCCTGCGCGGCCAGCGCACCCACCGTCGTCGGGTTGTCGCCCGAGATGACGCGCACGTGCACGTCCTGTGAGCGGAAGTAGTCGAGAGTCTCTGCCGCGTCGGGGCGCAGGTCCTCCTCGAGGACCACGAGGGCGGCGACCGTGCGGCGCGTGGGAAGCTCATCGTCGGCCACGGCCTCGTCGGCGTGGACGAGGGCCACCACGCGGGAACCTTCCGCAGCGATGCCGCGCACCCTCGCGAGGAGCTCCGTATTGCCAGCCGATGCCTCGTCGATGACGAACTCGGGGGCACCGAGGATCCAGGATTCGCGCTCGCTCCCCCACGCGCTCCACTTGCGGGCCGAAGAGAAGGGGACGGACCACTCGACGCGCTCGGTCGCGCCCGCGCGCACATCGTCGAAAAGGTGATCCCAGATGGCCTCCGCCGTCGCGTTGGTACGATCGCTTGCTGCGCTCGCCAGAGCGCGGAGCACCGCGGCCTCGTCGCCCGAGATAATCTCGACGGCACGGACGCGAATGCCGCCGGTGGTGAGCGTACCCGTCTTGTCAAGGCACAGGCAGTCCACACGCGCGAGTACCTCGACGGCGGGAAGCTCCTGAACGAGCACACCGCGGCGCGCCAGCGTCGCCGAGCCGATCGCGAAGTTCATGGACGTCAGGAGCACCAGGCCCTGCGGGATCATGCCGATCACCGAGGCGACCGAGAGCACGAGGGCCTCGCGCCAGTCTCCTCCTTGGCCGCCAGCGATCCGATTCTGCGAGTAGAAGGTCAAGACAACAATGGGAAGCAGCATGACGGAAACGACCTGCAGCACCCGGTTGATCGACGTTTGGATTTCGGAGACCGTGCGCGTGAACGCGCGCGCCTGCTCGGACAGCCCCTGAGCGTAGACGCGCTCCCCCACGGCCGTGGCGATCATGCGGCCAGCACCCGCGACGACGCTCGTGCCGGCCAGCAGCTGATCGCCCTGCTTCTTCTTCACGGGGCGCGACTCGCCTGTCAGCAACGACTCATCGATCTCGAGGCCCGCCGAGGACAGAACCGTGCCGTCCACACTCACCTGATCGCCGAGCGTCAGATCGATGACGTCGTCGAGCACGACGTCACGTGCGGGGACGACCGACAGCGTCCCGTCACGCAGGACGGTCGCCTGCGGAGCATCGACGATGGCGAGCGAGTCGAGGGTCCGCTTGGCACGGAGCTCAGACACGATGCCGATCACCGCGTTGATGATCATGACGCCACCGAAAATGCCATCACGCAGGTCGCCGAACAGCAGCACGATGACCGACGCCGCGACGATGATCGCGTTAAACAGCGTCAGCACATTCTCGCGAATGATCGACGCCACGGAGCGGGAAGTCCGATCCTTCACCCGGTTGACCGCGCCGCGCGCGACGCGCTCGGCAACCTCGGCGGCGCTCAGGCCACGCTCATCAGTCATCAGGCTGTCAGCGCTCATCGGCACCCTCATCGTCCATCGCGCTGCGCACCAGTGACGCAATCACGGTGACCGCCAGAGTCACGACGATGACTCCCAGCGATACGGACACCGAAATCTCCGGCGCCCACTCAACGCCGCGGCCGCCGTTGATAAAGGGCAGCGTATTGGAATGCAGGGCCTCGAGAATCAGCTTGATGCCGATGAAGCTCAGGATGACGCCGAGGCCGTAGCCCAGGTACACGAGCTTGCCGAGGAGAGCATCCACCAGGAAGAACAGCTGACGCAGACCCATGAGCGCGAACACATTGCACGAGAACACCAGGAATGCCTGCGAGGTGATGCCGAAGATCGCGGGAATCGAGTCGAAGGCAAACATGAGGTCGGCGGATCCTAGCGCCAGCACGACGACGAACAACGGGGTGAGGTACGTACGTCCGCCGTGGCGGTACAGCATGCGGTCGCCGATGAAGCCGTCCGTAATGGGAAGGACACGGCGCACGACACGGATGAACGCATTCTCCTCGTACTCCTCGTCGTTGCCTCCGCCGGTCGCGGTCTCCTTGATCTGAGAGAACGCCGTCCACAGCAGCCACACGCCGAAAATGAAGAACACCCAGGAGAAGCGTGCAACGAGGGCGGCACCCAGCAGAATGAACACGAGGCGCAGCAACAGTGCGATGACGATGCCGAAGAGCAGCGCCTTCTGCTGGTTTTCTCGCGGCACCCGGAATGCTTTCAGGATCAGGATGAACACGAAGAGGTTGTCTACGGACAGCGACCATTCCATCGCCCATCCCGCGTAGAACTCCTGAGCGTATAGCCACCCGTTGGTCAGCCAGATTCCGACGCCGAAGATGGCTGCCAACCCCACGTAAAACAGTGTCCAGCGGGCTGCCTCGGCAGCCGTCGGCGGATGGGGATTACGGGCATGCCCGAGGAAATCGAGCACGACGAGACCGATGGCAACGAGGAACAAAATACCCCACGCCCACGGGTGAACAACCATGAGTACCTCTTAACTATCCGACCATGGAATTTTAGCGCTGTCCCACGGCCGGCTCACCTCACGCGCGCCTTTTTCTAGACACCGCGAGGGAGGCCACGACCGTGATCAGGATCGTCACGACGATGAAGCCCAACGAGAACGCGATAGACGGCTCGGGGATCACGGATACTTCGTGGCCGCCATTGATGAACGGCAGCTCATTCGTGTGCAGGGCGTGGTTGATGAGCTTGAAGCCAATGAAACCGAGTATCGCGGCCAGGCCATAGTGGAGGAACACGATGCGGTCGAGCAGACCGTCGATGAGGAAATAGAGCTGGCGCAGACCGAGTAGCGAGAACGCGTTGGCGGCGAACACCAGGTATGGCTCGGAGGTCAGAGAGTAGATCGCGGGGATCGAGTCGACTGCAAACATGACGTCGGCGGCGCCGATCGCGATGATGCACAGAAGCATCGGCGTGATGTAGGTGCGGCCGCCGTGACGGTAGATCAAGCGTGAGCCGATGAAGCCGTCGGTCACCGGCACGACCTTCGACACCCAGCGCACGATTGACGGCGGGCGGTATTCCTCGTCGTCGTTATCGCTGGCACCTTCACGCACCTGGCTGACCGCAGTCCACAGCAGCCACGCGCCGAAGAGGTAGAAGACCCACGAGAAGTTTTCGATAAGTGCGGCACCAGCGAGAATAAAGATGAGGCGCAGAACCAGCGCGATGATGATGCCTGCGAGCAGCACCTCCTGCTGGTTTTTCCTGGGCACGCGGAAGGTGGACAGGATGATGACGAACACGAACAGGTTGTCAATACTCAGCGCTTTTTCGGTGATGTAACCGCCGAAGTATTCCTGGCCGTATTGGGCTCCCCAGACCGCCCAGACGACGGCACCGAAAACGAGGGCGATCACAATGTAAGCGACGGACCACCAGGTTGCTTCCTTGAGCGTGGGTTCGTGGGGTGTGCGGATGTGACCGACGATGTCGACGACGATCATGGTCAGGATGATGCCAGCCAGGACGATCCAGGCAAGGGCGTGCACGTGCATACGTGGTGCCTCCGGTACGAGTCGCGGGTACCGGAGGTCTCCTCCCGCCAGGAAATCCTGGCCGGTGACGCCGGAGGCCGCGCCGCGTGGGCGGGCCGTCGTGATGACGACGCCACTGTTGGTGGGAGTACTCCCCTCCGCTAACGCTTCCATCCTAGTGGGTCCGTGTCGTGTCGCGTCCCTGCGCGCGACGTGGTGTCGGTCGCGATTCTCTCCGGGGCGCTTGTCGACGAGGCCGGGGTCGCCCCGCGCTCACAGGCACACGAGGCGGGCCGGCGTCAGTGGGCGCGCTTCATGGCGCGCAGTTCCTTCTTCAGGTCTTCGATTTCGTCACGCAGACGAGCCGCGACCTCGAATTGGAGGTGCTGGGCGGCGGTCATCATCTGGGCGGACAGCTCCTCGATGAGTTCGGCGAGCTCGGCTTCGGCGCGCTGGCCTGATAACATGGCGCGGCCGTCACCGGTGGCGTCGGTGCGCTCCCGCTTGCTCTTTTCCTTCCGGTACCCGCCCTCGAGCAGGGTCTGTGTGTCGACCTGCTCGCGGGCGAGCATATCGGTGACGTCGGAGATCTTCTTGCGCAGCGGCTGCGGGTCAATGCCGTGTTCCTTGTTGTAGGCGATCTGGATCTCGCGGCGACGCATCGTCTCGGAGATCGCCTCGTTCATCGAATCGGTCATGTTGTCCGCGTACATGTGGACCTCACCGGACACGTTTCGGGCGGCTCGACCGATCGTCTGAATGAGCGAGCGGGTCGAGCGCAGGAAGCCTTCCTTGTCCGCGTCGAGGATCGACACGAGAGAGACCTCGGGCAGGTCGAGGCCCTCGCGCAGCAGGTTGATGCCGACGAGCACGTCGAAGCTACCCAGGCGCAGCTCGCGCAGCAGCTCGACGCGACGCAGGGTGTCGACGTCGGAGTGCAGGTACTCCACCTTGACGCCGCGTTCGGCGAGATAAGTCGTGAGCTCCTCGGCCATCTTCTTCGTGAGGGTGGTGACGAGGACACGCTCGTCGCGTTCGACGCGCAGACGCACCTGCTCCAAGAGGTCGTCGATCTGCCCTTCGGTGGGCTTGACGACGACGAGCGGGTCGACGAGGCCCGTGGGGCGAATGATCTGCTCGACGACGCCGTCGGAGCGTTCGAGCTCGTACGGACCGGGGGTCGCAGACAGGTAGACGGTCTGTCCGATCCGCTCGGTAAACTCGTCCCACTTGAGCGGGCGGTTGTCCATCGCGGAGGGCAGACGGAATCCATAGTCGACGAGGGTGCGCTTACGCGACATGTCGCCCTCGAACATCGCGCCGATCTGCGGGACGGTCACGTGCGACTCGTCGATGATGAGCAGGAAGTCGTCTGGGAAGTAATCCAGAAGCGTGTGCGGAGGCGTGCCGGGTCCGCGCCCGTCGATGTGGCGAGAGTAGTTCTCGACGCCCGAGCACGAGCCGATTTCCTTGAGCATCTCCAGGTCAAAAGTTGTGCGCATGCGCAAGCGCTGCTCCTCAAGCAGCTTGTTCTGGCCGCGGAACCACGCGAGGCGATCGTCGAGTTCGTCCTCAATGGAGGCGATCGCCTTCTTCATGCGTTCCTCGCCGGCCACGTAGTGCGACGCCGGGAACAGGTACGTATGGTCCACGTGGTCGATCACGTCGCCGGTGAGCGGGTGCAAAACAGCCAGGGAGTCGATCTCGTCACCGAACATCTCGATGCGAATCGCGAGTTCTTCGTACACGGGGATGATTTCGATCGTGTCGCCACGTACGCGGAACGTGCCACGCGTGAAGGCCATGTCGTTTCGCACGTACTGCATGGCGACGAAGCGGCGCAGCAGCGCATCACGGTCGATGATCATGCCCCGCTCGAGCTCGATCATACGGGCCACGTACTCCTCGGGTGTGCCGAGGCCGTAGATGCAGGACACTGAAGAGACAACGACTGTATCGCGCCGTGTGAGCAGCGAGTTTGTGGCACTGTGGCGCAGTCGCTCGACCTCGTCGTTGATCGAGGAGTCCTTCTCGATGAAGGTGTCCGTCTGGGGCACGTAGGCCTCGGGCTGGTAGTAGTCGTAGTAGGAGACGAAGTATTCGACGGCGTTGTTTGGAAGCAGCTCTCGGAACTCGGCCGCGAGCTGGGCGGCGAGCGTCTTGTTCGGTTCGAGGACGAGCGCGGGGCGCTGCAGCTCCTCGATGAGCCAGGCCGTTGTCGCACTCTTACCCGTGCCCGTCGCACCCATGAGGACGACGTCCTGTTCGCCGTCTCGGATGCGCGCAGCCAACTCTCGGATGGCCTTGGGCTGGTCACCCGAGGGCGTGTAGGGAGAGATGACCTCGAAAGGCTTGTTCTGGCGGGTCACGGCGCTATTGCTCACGCCCCTACGCTACCGTCCAGGCACTCGGGTTGCGCGCACAAAGCGCACGGGTTCGCGACGAGCGTGGAGCACCCCGGCCTCGTCAATCGATGAGGGCATCGTCCGGGGCCAGCCAACGCTCATAAACAAGCCGCGCAACCTTCTCGAGGTCTGCGGCGCTCCCCTCGTTGTCGATCCAGATCGTCGCAATGGCTCGGCGCTCCTGTGACGAGGCCTGGGCGCGGATACGTGCACGCGCGTCCTCGGGCGTTACTCCCCTACCCTCCAGGCGCTTGACGCGCTCCTCGACGGGCGCATCAACGATGACGACCGCGTCGAAACGATCCGCGTGGTCCCCTTCAACGAGGAGCGGGATGTCATAGACCGCGAGAGCGCCCTCCGGGGCTCCACGCAGGATCGACCACGCGCGCGCCTCGATGACGGGGTGGGTGATGGCGTTGAGCCGAGCAACGCGTTCGTCGGCTCCCTCGCCGCCGAACACCCGGGAGGCGAGAAGCCCCCGGTCCAGGCTCCCGTCCTGCCTTAGCAGGTCGTCCCCAAAGGCGCGTGCAACCTCGGTCAGCGTCGGCTCTCCCGGCTCGAGAATCTCCCGCGCGATCGCGTCAGCATCGGCCGTCACCGCGCCCTGAGAGGCGAGGACGCGCGTCACCGAGGACTTACCCGAACCGATGCCTCCGCTCACCGCAATGATGCGGCGCGGTCCCTGCGCGTGAGGCTTGCCCATAGGACGGATTAGGGTGGCCGTGCATGCCCCGCAGCTCAGAGTCGTGTTCACACCCACAGGGTAGCCCGCAAATTGTTGCTTTTCGTGGTCGTCGTGCAAGAATTGGCTCTGTTATACAACCCACACCATCAAGTGAGTAGCAGTGACGCAGACAGTCAATGATGATTCCACTGGGCGCTCAAGCAGCACCGCTGTCCTTATCGCAACCTCCCTGACGCTCTTCTCCATGTTCTTCGGCGCAGGTAACCTCATTTTCCCGCCGATCATGGGCGCGTCCGCGGGCACCAACTTCGGCCCTGCGATGATCGGCTTCCTGATCGGCGGCGTCGCTTTGCCCATCATCTCTATCATTACGATCGCCCTGTCGGGCACCGACATGCGCGACCTCGTGAGCCGCGCCGGCAAGTCTTTCGGGATCGTCTTTTCCGTCATGGTGTACCTGTCGATCGGAGCCTTCTACGCACTTCCGCGCACGGGCGCAGTGTCCTTCTCAACCGCCGTCGCGCCTCTCATCGGCACGAAGTCCCTTCCCGCGTCGATCATCTTCAGCTTCATTTTCTTCGGCATCGCGTTCTATCTGTGCTGGAATCCCGGAAAAATTATCGACAACCTCGGCAAGATCCTTACCCCGATCCTGCTCGGGCTTCTCGTTCTCTTGGTCTTCTTGTGCCTCGCATCACTACCCGCTTCACATGATGCTCCGACCGGCGAATACTCCGCCACTCCCCTGGCCGCAGGCCTTCTCGAGGGCTATATGACGATGGACTCGATCGCCGCTCTGGCTTTCGGCATCATCGTCGTCACATCGCTCGGACACACCGGTGGCGGGATCGGCGCGAAGGTCGTGCGCCGTACCTCGACGGCGGCCTTGATCGCGGGGTTCCTGCTCGCCGTCGTGTACGTGGGCCTGGGCCTGATCGGCCACGTGATCCCCAATGCTCAGAGCTACAGCGACGGCGCGACGTTGCTCGCGGACGCCGCACAGATGACGATGGGGTGGCCCGGGCAAATCGTCTTTGGCCTCATCGTGCTGACGGCCTGCATGACGACGGCGGTCGGCTTGATTGCTGCAACATCGGAGTTCTTCCACCGCCTGCTGCCGGCCATCTCCTACCGATCGTGGATGATCGTCTTCACAATCATCTCGTTCGTGCTAGCGTCGGCGGGTCTTAGCTCGGTGCTCGCCATCGCGGTACCGATCATCACGTTCCTCTACCCCATCGCGATCACCATCGTCTTCCTGACAATCGCTACCCATCCGGTGCGCCTGGCCACGCCGGCGATCTGGACCTTCCGTCTGGGCTCGTGGACGGCGGCAGCCTGGTCGGCGGCGACAACGCTGGCACACGTCGGCGTCTACACCGAGCACATCAATACTGTTCTCATGTGGAGCCCGCTCCAGTCGAACCAGCTCGGTTGGATTCTCCCCACGGTCATCGCAGCGGCGATCGGCGCGTGCATCGACCTGGCGACGATGAAGCGTCCGGCTGCCTAATCACAGCTCGTAGAGGGCCCTGGCCGCATCGTGCCCAGCTTTGCCCGATTGGAGGCCACCGCGAGACCTGCGGGGCCCGGAACACCCACGGGGCCACAAACGGCCCGTCCCAAAGCTCAGGCTACGGGCATATGAAACCGGTGCCACCTCTGCAGGCGGCGATCACAAGAAGTTTGAAACCCCAAACACCGCTGCTCGCCGAAGCGGCCACGAAAACGACCCTTGTCCAATGGCACAGGTGTCACCGGTTTCGCTCAACAACCATCGGCCTGACTGTTCTGCACAAAGGCGTACCCGCCATACTTCATCTCGGGCCGCACACGCGACAAAGTTCGCCCAGCACGGGGTTTCCAGTGGCTTATCCGCGACAAAGTTCGCCCAGCAACGGGCCACCTCGGGCCACCTGCGAAAAAACTCGCCCAGCAAGCCCAAAAACGCCAAATTTGGGGTGTTATCAGCACACTGGGCGAACTATTTCGCGCTCACACCCACAACAGGCCAAGCAGGGCGAACTTTTTCGCGCACAGCGCGCAGCGACGCGGCGGCAATGCAACCACCGCCACCACTGCAGCCACTGACGCAGGCCAGCATGAAACCGCCATCACCACTGCGCGCCCACGAACAGCAACCGTTGAAACCGACAACACCTCTGCAACCAAAAAATGCACCAAAAACACCCATTTCTCACCCGCAAAGGCGATAGCGGTTTCAACTGGCCCACCTCACCGGCCCGCAAAGGAGACAAGGGTTTCAATCCGACGCAAGTAGACACGAGCAAAGGTGCCACCGGTTTCAACCCCACACGGGCACAAGCAAGCAAAGGCGACGGCAGTTTCACGCGAAAGATCTGTGACACCCGCGCGCAGCCACATGCCCACTCCCCAGAAAACCCGCATGCAATTCGATTGGGCGAAATTTCGATAATGTCGAAGAGCGTTGCAATTCCAACGTTGTGAATTCATGTTTCGAAAGAGTCGCGGGGGAATTGCATGCGAAATTGGGGAGCTCAGCAGCTATGTGAGTAAAGGCCAGGGCAACGCCTGTCGGGCCGAGGCAGGGCCAGACTTCGACACCCGTGAGCGGCAGGGCTTGGCTGCGGCACCCATGGGCGACGACGACACCACCGCCGCCCACATTTCGCACGTAATTTATCGCGGTCATTTTTCGAGACACCCCAAAAACGTTGCAATACCAACAAAGCAAATTCAAAGTTTGAATGAGCCATAGAGGAATTACGTGCGAAATTGCTGATCGACAGCCATAGCTGGGCTTCACGACGACGCACCGAGCCACACATCAGCACGCCAGGCACCAACGGTGTGGAGGGCGCCGGAGGGTCCGGAGGGCACGGGCGGGCTTCGAGGCGCGGTGCAAAGCGAAGTGAGGCCGCCTAGCCTCGCGGGCGGCCGGGGCCTGGCTGCGGTGCCCGTGGGCGGCGGGGCCTGGCCGGACAACGAGTCGACGCGCCGAGCGAAGCTCGCCGCGCGGACGGCTCGCGGGCGGGCCGCCCACGGGCACACCAAGCAGCCCAGCCCAATAGGCCTCGCGGCGGCTGGAAATCTGGCGGCGACGCAAGCAGATAGACGCAATCAGACAAAAAGTGGTGGCCCCCAGGAAAACCTGGGGACCACCACTCATTCGTTCACGTACGTGAACTGACGAGTTGACCGTCAGTCAGAACGACTGATTCAGTTGTTCGTCAGCTTCTCACGCAGCGCGGCCAGGGCCTCGTCGGAAGCAAGGGTGCCCTCGTTGTCGACCGGAGTCGAGTAGGAGGCCTGCTCCTCGATGGACGGAGCCGCTTCGGCGTCCTCTTCGAGGGCCTTGCGGACCTGAGCCTTGTGGGCCTCCCAGCGGGCCTGAGCCTCGGCGTACTGGGCTTCCCAAGCCTCGCGCTGAGCGTCGAAGCCTTCCATCCACTCCTGGGTCTCCGGATCGAAGCCCTCGGGGTACTTGTAGTTGCCGTTCTCGTCGTACTCGGCAGCCATGCCGTAGAGCGAAGGATCGAACTCTTCGGAGGTCGGATCCACGCCCTCGTTGGCCTGCTTGAGGGACAGGGAGATGCGGCGACGCTCGAGGTCGATGTCGATGACCTTGACGAAGACCTCTTCGCCAACCTTGACGACCTGGTCCGGCAGCTCGACGTGACGCTGAGCCAGCTCGGAGATGTGGACGAGGCCCTCGATGCCGTCCTCAACGCGGACGAACGCGCCGAAGGGGACCAGCTTGGTGACCTTGCCGGGCACAACCTGGCCGATGGCGTGGGTGCGGGCGAATGCCTGCCACGGATCTTCCTGGGTGGCCTTGAGCGACAGGGAGACGCGCTCGCGATCCATGTCGACGTCGAGAACCTCGACGGTGACTTCCTGGCCAACCTCGACGACCTCGGACGGGTGGTCGATGTGCTTCCAGGACAGCTCGGAGACGTGAACCAGGCCGTCGACGCCACCGAGATCGACGAACGCGCCGAAGTTGACGATGGAGGAAACGACGCCGGAGCGCACCTGGCCCTTCTGCAGGGTGTGCAGGAAGTTCGTGCGGACCTCGGACTGGGTCTGCTCGAGCCATGCGCGGCGGGACAGGACCACGTTGTTGCGGTTCTTGTCGAGCTCGATGATCTTCGCTTCGATCTCGCGACCGATGTACGGGGCGAGGTCGCGGACGCGACGCATCTCGACGAGGGAGGCGGGCAGGAAGCCACGCAGGCCGATGTCGAGGATCAGGCCGCCCTTGACGACCTCGATGACGGTACCGGTAACGACGCCGTCTTCTTCCTTGACCTTCTCGATCTGGCCCCACGCGCGCTCGTACTGCGCACGCTTCTTCGACAGGAGGAGGCGGCCTTCCTTGTCTTCCTTCTGGAGGACGAGCGCCTCGATCTGGTCGCCCACGGCGACAACGTCGTCGGGGTTGACGTCGTGCTTGATGGACAGCTCGCGAGAGAGGATGACACCCTCGGTCTTGTAGCCGATGTCAAGGAGGACCTCGTCGTGGTCGACCTTGACGACAGTGCCCTCGACGATGTCGCCATCGTTGAAGTACTTGATGGTCTCGTCGATGGCTGCGATCAGGTCTGCTTCCGAACCAATGTCGTTGATAGCGACCTGCGGCGTGTTGGTGGTCATGTAGTAGTTTCTCCGAAACGGACTGGATAGTAGATGGACAGTTCCGGCGTCCGGAGACGAATGCGGATGCACTTGTCCCCAGACACCGGGGACCAGTTTAGCAGCCTTTGACTGGCGAATGTGACGAATTTGGCGACACTTTCCGTGGCGTGCGTCGCGTCGTCGCGCTGGTCAGTGAGCCGCAAGCTGCCAGGACGCGCCGATGCCGACGGCAACATCGAGCGGGACGGAGAGCTGCACGGGCGTCGCCATCTTGTCGCGGACGACCGCTTCGAGCGCGGTGGCCTCTCCCGGAGCGACCTCGAGGAGCAGTTCGTCGTGGATCTGCACGAGGAGGCGAGACTTCAAGCCGGCCTCGGACAGGGCATCGACAACGTTCATCATGGCGATCTTAACGATATCTGCGGCGCTGCCCTGGATCGGAGCGTTGAGAGCGGCGCGCTCGGCCATCTCGCGGCGCTGGCGGTTCGACGAACGCAGGTCGGGCAGGTAGCGGCGGCGCCCGAACATCGTTTGGGTGTAGCCGTCGGCACGCGCCTGGGCGACGAGACCTTCGAGGTAGTCTCGAACCTTACCGAAGCGTTCGAAGTAACGATCACGCAGGGCGGCGGCCTCGGGCACGGGAATGCCAAGCTGGGCGGCGAGGCCGTAGGAGGACAGGCCGTACGCGAGGCCGTAGGAGGTCGCCTTGATGCGCGACCGTTCCTCGGCGCTCACCTCGACAACCGGGGTTCCAAAGACCATGGATGCCATCGTGCGGTGCAGGTCCTCGCCGGAATTGAACGCCTCGATGAGAGCCTCGTCACCGGACAGGTGCGCCATCAGACGCATCTCAATCTGCGAGTAGTCGGCGCTCATGAGCGACTCGAACCCCTCGCCTGCGACGAAGGCACCGCGAATGCGCATGCCATCGGCGCTGCGCGCGGGAATGTTCTGCAGGTTCGGATCGGAAGACGCAAGGCGCCCCGTGGCCGCGGCGACCTGGGAGAAGGTCGTGTGGATGCGCCCATCGGAGGCAACAGTTGCGGACAGCGAGTCGACCATCTGCTTGAGTTTGATGCGGTCGCGGTGGGTGAGCAGGAACCCGAGGAAGTCGTGCCCCGCTCCCCCTTCGTCCGCAGTCTTCGCGTGCAGCTCCGCCAGGGCCTCGGCGTTTGTCGTGTACCCGGTCTTCGTCTTCTTCGTCTTAGGCAGACCGAAGTGTTCGAAGAGCAGCTCCTGGAGCTGCTTAGGGCTCGAGAGGTTGACCTCACGTCCCGCCGCGGCCCACGCTCCCTCGCGCGCGGCATCGACGGCCTTGCCGAGCTCGTCTGAGAGGCCATCAAGCACGCTCGTGTCAGCGGCGATGCCGATATCTTCCATCTGACCCAGCAGGACCGACAGGGGCATCTCCATGTCGGTGAGCAGGGATGCCTCGGAGCTTTCCTCCAGGCGCGTGCGCAGGGTCGCGGCCAGCGGGTGCAGATGGGCGGCCAGCTTACCGGCACGCACCTGAGCCGCACTCGGGCCAGCGCCAATATCGCCGAGATCGAAGAGAGCTTCAGAGTCACCTTCCTCTTCCTCGATAACGACTCCGAGCACCCGCGACAGCACATCCTCCAGCTTGTGCGAGCGCTGATCTGGATGAGCGAGGTAGGCAGCCAGCATGGTGTCGAACTCGACGCCACCGAGAGTCCAGCCGCGCGACGCGAGCGCATGGCGGGCACCCTTCGCGTCATGCACGATGAGGGACGAGGCCGTGGCGAGCAGCTCGCCGAGCGCTACTTCCTGCGTGGGGCTCAGTTCGACGGGGTCGATCACGAGCGCCTCGTTGTCGGAGGCGAGGACAAGGCGGGTCACGTCGCCACGCGTCGGCCGCGTATCCCCCTCGATGAGCACGGCGAGAGGTGAGTGGGCGCGGCCCCACTGTGCGATGTCGCACGAGGCATCGGCGAGGGACACCGAGATCTCGACGTCGGTGACAGGCTCGGGGGCCTCGTCGATGTGCCCCTCCCCCATGCCGATCCCGGATACCTCACGGACTTTCTGGCGCAGACGACCAAACTCGAGGGAGTCGAAGAGGCGATCGACGGCAGCAATGTCCGTGGGGCGGCGCGCCAGATCGCTCGGCGACACCTCGAGGTCCATGTCAGTCAGCAGGCGATTGAGGCGGCGGTTTCGCACCACGTCGTCGATATGCTCACGCAGCGCTGCGCCGCGCTTTCCGCCGATCTCGTCGGCCCGCGCCAGCAGGTTGTCGAGGCCGTCGAACTTGTTGATCCACTGTGCGGCGGTCTTGGGGCCGACCCCCGGAACGCCCGGCAGGTTGTCCGAGGTCTCGCCCACGATTGCGGCGATCTCTGGATAGCGGTGCGGCGGCACGCCGTACTTCTCCTCCACCGTCTGAGGCGTCATGCGGCGCAGATCGCCGGGACCCGTGCCCGGGTATAGCACCGTGACGTTGTCAGTCACCGTCTGGAAGGAGTCGCGGTCTCCGGACACGACGAGGACGGTCGCGCCATCGTTGCCAGCGCGGTACGCGAGCGTCGCGAGAATATCGTCTGCCTCAAAGCCCTCGCGTGAAAGCGACACGATCCCCATCGCATCGAGCACCTCACGAATCAGCTCCACCTGGCCCTTGAACTCCTCGGGCGTTGCGTCGCGCGTCCCCTTGTACTCCGGATACTCCTCAGTACGGAATGAGTGCCTGGACACATCGAAGGCGACGGCGATATGTGTCGGTTTCTCCGTTTCCAACAGCCGCGTCAGCATTGAGACAAAGCCGTAAACGGCGTTCGTGTGCTGGCCCGTAGCCGTCACGAAGTTATCCGGCGGCAGGGCATAGAACGCACGAAAAGCCATCGAATGGCCGTCAATAATCAGCACAGTGTCACTCACACATGCCACCCTAGATGCCATGACACACGATCACCAGACGAAACACTCGCATTCTTCCTCACCCGATCCGCTCGCACGCGGCGGCTGGGTCGGCGCCCACTGGCCCGGCACCCTGATGGAAGTCACGGGCATGGAGGTGCTGGAGCACAGCGCAACGCGCACTGTGATCTCCATGCCCATCGAAGGGAATCGTCAGAGCGCCGGGATCCTCCACGGCGGCGCGTCCGCTGCCCTCGCGGAGACCGCAGCGTCCTTTGCCGCACAGATCCACGCACGTGAAGCCAACCCAGGTAAGCAGGCCTACGCCGTCGGGACAGAACTCAACGCCTCGCATATCAGCGCCGGACGCGAGGGAATCATCACGGCGACCGCGACCGCCGTTCACCTGGGCCGCAGCTCGACCGTTCACACCGTGGAGATTCGCGACGAGGCGGACCGTCTGATTTCGATCGCACGCGTGACGAACCGCATCCTGGTGCGCTCAAACCGCGACTGAGTAGCTCAGGGTACAGCAATGGGGAGGGTCCATTGACCCTCCCCATTCTCACGTCTATGACTCAGTCGTCGACCTGGTTGATCACCGCGTCGGCGACCTCACGCATGGACAGACGACGATCCATCGACGTCTTCTGAATCCAGCGGAAGGCCTCGGGCTCGCTCATGCCCATGTTCTTCATGAGCAGGCCCTTCGCGCGATCCACGCGCTTACGGGTCTCGAAGCGATCCGACAGATCGGCGATCTGGTCCTCAAGCGACTCGATCTCTGCGTGGCGCGACAGCGCAATCTCGACCGCTGGAATCAGGTCAGCGGGGCTGAAGGGCTTCACGACGTAGGCCATCGCACCGGCATCACGAGCACGCTCGACGAGCTCAGTCTGCGAGAATGCCGTCAGCATGACGACGGCGCAGGACAACTCCTGCAGGATCTTCTCCGCTGCGGTGATGCCGTCCATCTTCGGCATCTTGACATCCATCACGCACAGATCGGGTTCGAGCTCGAGTGCCAGCTCGACAGCTTCCTCACCGTCGGCAGCCTCGCCAACGACCTCGAACCCCGCCTGGGTCAGCGTCTCAACGATATCGAGACGAATCAACCCCTCGTCTTCTGCGACGAGGACGCGACGCGGTTCAGCCTGCTCTTCACTCATTGTCATATTCCTCAGTTTGATCGGTTTGCTCAGCTGCTCTATTGTGGAACTCGCACACGCGAAGCCCCGATAGCCCAACTGGCAGAGGCGGTCGGCTCAAACCCGGCTTGTTGTGGGTTCGAATCCCACTCGGGGTACCGCCAGTGGAGTACGTGCTCCTAATGGTACCGGCATTTCAGCGCATATGCGACGCGCGCACCGCAATTGATACAGCATATGTACAGACCAACAAGGGGCCGACAAGCATTGCTTGTCGGCCCCTTGTCACGGTTCAGGCCACGACGCTCAGTTCGAGACCGAGGTACTCGGCAGCCGCGCCCCGACGGGCCGGCTCGTCAAGGTCGGCGATTGCCTGCTTGACCCTCGAGTCGTGGAAGTCAGCAAACCACGGCTCAACGGCACGTGAGAGCTGGCCGACCTCCAGGTTGTTGGCCACGCGGCCAAACAGAGTGTCGTGGACCGACACGGTCCGGATGTTCGTATTCATTTCTCTTTCTCCTCTTCAATTCGGGCGCGTCAGAAAACGTGCTTTGTTCGCACAGGCATTCCTGATAACACCGGGCAGCGATCTGCTGCTGTGCCGCACCGTCGTTGGTGCGGCGTCCACGTGTCTCAACGTGTATCCGAGTACTTTATTCCACGGATTCTGTTTTGTCCACGTGAAGAAACAAAAAGAGCGGGGGCACCGGCCCACTGCCGGCACCCCCGCTACTCACGTATCTCACGCGTGGCGGGTTCCGCCGATCGCGTAGTCGGCTTCATCTCCGACCTCATGGATACGCAGCATGTTCGAAGAACCGGCAATGCCCGGGGGCATGCCCGCAACGATCACAAGCTGATCGCCGATGTCTGCCAGGTGCGCTGACTGAACCACCTGGTCGAGCTGCCACACCATGTCGTCGGTGTGCTGAACCTCGGGCACGCGGTAGGTCTGAATACCCCACGACAGAGCGAGGCGGCGACGCGTCGATTCGAGCGGCGTAAAGGCCAGCATCGGGATCGGGCGGCGCATGCGCGACAACAGGCGAGCGGAGGTACCGGACTGACTGAAGGTCACCAGGTAGCGAGCGTCCATGTGCTCGGCGATACGCGCCGCGGCCTCGCAAATGACGCCCGCACGGTCGGCGTAGAGGCCGGGGATGGACGCGATGCGCTCTCCACCATTTTCTTCCGTCGACTCGATGATCGCGGCCATCGTTCGCACCGTCTCGATCGGGAAAGCACCGACCGAGGTCTCGCCCGACAGCATGACCGCATCAGCACCGTCCAGGATCGCGTTAGCGCAGTCGGAGGCCTCGGCGCGCGTCGGACGCGGGTTCTTGATCATGGAGTCCATGACCTGCGTCGCGACGATGACGGGCTTGGCGGCGATACGAGCAAGCTCGATCGCTCGCTTCTGCACCAGCGGGACAGCCTCGAGGGGCATCTCAACACCGAGGTCACCGCGGGCGACCATGATGCCGTCGAAGGCCTCGACAATCTCTTCCAAGGCCTCAACGGCCTGCGGCTTCTCGATCTTGGCAATGACCGGGATGCGCTTACCCATCTCGTCCATGATCTCGTGGACATCCTTGATGTCCTCGGCGGAACGCACGAAGGACAGGGCGATGAAGTCAGCATCCTGCTCGATGCCCCAGCGCAGATCCTCCTTGTCCTTTTCGGACAGGGCCGGAACAGAGACGGCGACGCCAGGAAGGTTCAAACCCTTGTGGTCCGAGACCATACCGGGAACCTCAACACGGGTGACGACGTCAGTATCCGTGACCTCAACAACGCGGACCGCGACGTTACCGTCGTCGATCAGCAGGCGGTCACCGGGAGCGCAGTCACCGGGCAGGCCCTTGAAGGTCGTACCGACGAGTTCCTTGGTGCCGGGAACGTCACGGGTGGTGATGGTGAAGGTGTCACCGATCTTGAGTTCCTGAGGGCCATCCTGGAACGTCTCCAGGCGAATCTTAGGGCCCTGAAGGTCAACCAGGACAGCGATCGCGCGGCCGGACGTTGCAGACGCCTTCCTCACGCGCGCAATGACGGCCTCGTGTTCTTCAGCCTTTCCATGCGACCGGTTGATACGCGCGACATCCATGCCGGCGTCCACCAGTGCCTGGAGCTGCTCAGGGGATTCAGTGGCAGGTCCAATAGTGCAGACAATCTTAGCTCGACGCATAGGTATGAGTTTACCGTCCAATCACAGTTGAAACGAGGAGGATCAGCAGTGAGGCAACGTGATCATTCCCATGAATCCGCCTGTGATGGGAACTCTGGCATACGGAAGGTGCCACGGTGGCCCGATTAGGACCTTTCAGGATCGGCGTCGTTGGAGGAGCCCTCCACGACTTCGATGCTCGACGCTTCTGCGTCTGTGTTCTGAGCACTGGCCTGAGGGTCGTCCTCGCCGGCAGAATGCTCGGCATCGTCACTCGAGCCATCAGGAACGACGCGCGTCGAGCGACCGAGTCGGCCGGCGATGACGAAGACGAGTAGTCCGAGTGCGAACACGAGCAGGGATGTCCACACGTTAAGGCGCAGGCCCAGCACCCGGTGCGCATCGTCGATGCGCAGCATCTCGATCCAGCACCTGCCGGCAGTGTAGGCCATCAGGTACAGCCCGAACACCTGGCCGCCGGCGAAGCGGTGACGCCGGTCGAGCCACACGATGAGGGCGGCGCAGGCGAGGTTCCACAGGCATTCGTAGAGGAACGTCGGATGGAACAGCGTGCCTGCGGGATATCCGGCGGGCATGTGCGCGGCGTCAATATGGAGGCCCCACGGCAGCGTCGTCGGAGCACCGAAGAGTTCCTGGTTGAACCAGTTTCCCCATCGGCCGATCGCTTGGGCAACCAGCAGAGCCGGAGCTAGGGAGTCGGCGATCGGGCCGAGGCGGACGCCCGCACGTTTGACGGCGATATACACACCGAGTGCGCCGAAGGCGACGCCACCCCAAATACCCAGACCTCCGCGCCAAATCTGGAAGGCGAGCATCGGGTCACCGCCCGGGCCGAAATAAGCATCCGGGGACGTGATGACGTGGTAGATGCGCGCACCGACGACGCCGAGCGGGATCGCCCAGAGCGCGGCGTCGTACAGCGTGTCCGGGTTTCCACCGCGGTCGCGGTACCGGCGGGCCGCCCACCAGACGCCGACGATCATGCCTGCGGCAATGATGATGCCGTAGGCCCGCAGTGGAATCGGCCCAAGGTACCAGACGCCCTGCGAGGGCGACGGGATACCGGCCGCGACCAGGGCGCTCACGCGCGCGCCCCGCTGACGCCGGACTTCAGCTCGGTCGCAAGCTCGCTCAGAGCCTTCAGACCGCGGTCGACATTCTCATCGAACAGAGTCTTCACGAGCGCGGATCCGACGATGACGCCGTCCGCGTAGGCACCGATCTCCCGGGCCTGAGCACCGTTGGAGACCCCGAGACCCACGCAGACGCGCTCCGCACCAGCGGCGCGGGTACGCTTCACGACGTCGGCGACGTGAGCGCCAACAGCTGCACGCGCACCCGTCACGCCCATCGACGAGGCCGCGTAGACCCAGCCGCGCGAGTGCTCGGCGATAAGCTTGAGCCGATGCTCGGGAGACGAGGGGGCACTGAGGTAGATGCGTTCGAGGTTGTACTCGTCCGACGCCGCCTCCCACTGCGCTCCTTCCTCGGGCGGCAGGTCCGGCGTGATAAGGCCGGAGCCACCGACGGCGGCAAAGTCCTTCGCGAAGCGCTCGACACCCCACCACTCGACGGGGTTCCAGTAGGTCATCGAGCATGTCGAAATACCGTACGAGGTCAGCTCGTCCACAGCGTGGAAGAGATCCTCGAGGTGGGTGCCGCGCTCAAGAGCCGCAACGGTCGCGCGCTGGATGGTCGGGCCGTCCATACCCGGATCCGAGTACGGGAAGCCGAGTTCGATGACATCAACGCCACAGTCCGCCAAGACCTTTCCCGCGCGGATTGAGTCCTCGACCGAGGGGAAGCCGACGGGCAGGTAGGCGATCAGTGCGGCGTCGCCGCGCTGGAGGGCAGCATCGATAGCGACAGCAGAGTGGGGTGCGCGCGTCATGTCACTTCTCCTCGTTTTCGTCCAGGATGGCAACGCCCGACGGACCGGCGCTGGGGTCGATGACCTGCAGCTTCGCGTGACCGTAGCCAAACCACCGCGAGGCCGTATCCACGTCCTTGTCACCGCGACCCGACACAGTCACGATCGCGATCGGCTCCTCACCAGGCGCGAAGGGGCCTTCAGCCTCGGCCTTCGCGCGGGCCCATGCACGCACACCGGCGAGGGCATGCGAGGACTCGATGGCGGGAATGATGCCCTCCGTGCGCGACAGGTGCAGGAAAGCATCCATCGCCTCGGCGTCGGAAATAGGCATGTACGAGGCGCGACCCGAGCGCGCCAACCACGCGTGCTGCGGGCCGACACCCGGGTAGTCCAGGCCGGCGGAAATGGAGTGAGAGGCCTTCGTCTGGCCGTCGCGTTCCTGCAGGACGAACGTGCGGGCACCGTGGAGCACGCCCACCTCGTCAGCAGTGATCGACGCGGCGTGGCGCCCGGTCTCGAAGCCGTCGCCGGCCGCCTCGCAACCGAGCAGCTCGACAGTGGGATCATCGATGAACGCGGTGAACGAGCCAATGGCGTTGGAACCACCGCCCACGCACGCCACGACGACGTCGGGCAGTCGCCCCTCGGAGGCGAGCAGCTGGGCACGCGCCTCGTCGCCGATGACACGCTGAAGATCGCGCACCAGCTCGGGGAACGGGTGAGGACCAGCGGCCGTACCGAAGATGTAGTTGGTCGTCTCGACGTTGGTCACCCAGTCACGGAAGGCCTCGTTGATCGCGTCCTTGAGCGTCGCCGAGCCCGCGGTCACAGCGATGACCTCGGCACCAAGCATCTGCATGCGCGCGACATTCAGGGCCTGACGCTCAGTATCCTCACGCCCCATGTAAATCGTGCAGTCGAGGCCAAGGAGAGCAGCGGCGGTTGCGGTGGCTACGCCGTGCTGCCCCGCGCCGGTCTCGGCAATAACGCGCGTCTTACCCAGCTCCTTGGTGAGCAGCGCCTGACCGAGCACATTGTTGATCTTGTGCGAGCCCGTGTGGTTCAGGTCCTCACGCTTGAGGAACACTCGCACGCCGCCGAGGTCGGCCGCAAAACGCGGTGCCTCGGTCAGCAGAGAGGGACGTCCGGCGTAGTTCAGGAACAGGTCACGCAGGCGGCGCTGGAACGACTTGTCGCGCCACAGGCGCTTCCACGCCGCCTCGACCTCTTCGAGGGGGCCCATGAGGGACTCGGCGACGAAGCGTCCACCGAAATCACCGAAGTACGGTCCTTGCGCGAAGTTTTCGGCTTCCATCACTGTCCTTCCTGACGCGCCGCGGCGACGCGAGCCTTCCGATCCGTTCGCAGAGCGGGATGCTGTCCGGCACTCACCATGTCCTGAATGCTCGCGCGCGGGTCACCAGAGGTCACAAGCGCCTCACCAACGAGCACGGCGTCCGCGCCCCACTTGGCGTATTCAAAAACATCGTGAGCATTCGCAACGCCGGACTCTGCGACGGCAACGACGTCCTGGGGGATCACATCGATGACCTGCTCGACGGTCGAGCGGTCCACTTCCAGGGTCTTCAGATTCCGAGCGTTGACACCAATGATCGAGGCGCCGGCCTCCATCGCGCGCAGGGCTTCGAGCCGAGAGTGCGTCTCCACCAGCGCCTCCATGCCAAGCGACCGGGTACGTTCCAGCAGGGACACGAGTACGTTCTGTTCGAGCGCAGCGACGATCAAAAGCACGAGGTCGGCGCCGTGAGCTCGCGCCTCGTGGATCTGATACGGCGTGACGATGAAGTCCTTGCGCAGAATCGGAATATCGACGGCCGCGCGCACCGCATCGAGGTCAGCGAGCGAGCCATTGAAGCGACGCTGCTCGGTGAGCACCGAAATGACCGACGCTCCCCCGGCCTCGTACGTGGAAGCAAGCGCAGCCGGATCCGGGATCGCTGCGAGCGCGCCCTTGGACGGCGACGAGCGCTTAACTTCGGAGATGATCTTGACGGCACCGTCGCGTCCCCGCAGAGCACCGAGCGCATCCTTCGCCTCCGGCACCTGGGTCTCCATCTCCTTGATCCGAGCCAGAGGGACGCGGTCTTCACGCTCTTTCAGGTCCTGCCGGACCCCGGCGATAATGTCATCGAGAACGCTCACGACGCTCCCCTTTCAGGCAGAAACGATCAATCCTCACCTAGGCTAGCGAAAAATGGCCGCCAACGAGTCAGCCATCCCGCACTACGGGTTAGGACAGGGGAACGAGAGTCGACGCCCGCACGACGGACTCGACCGCTGCGGCGGCCTTATTGCGCGACTCCTCGTACTCAAGGGCGGGCACGGAATCAGCGACAAGGCCAGCACCCGCCTGCACCGACGCCACGCCGCCCTTCAAGGAAGCCGTGCGAATAGCGATCGCCAAATCCGCGTCCCCCGACAGGTCGAAGTAGCCGACCACGCCGCCGTACACGCCGCGCGCCGCGGGCTCGAAATCATCGATCAGCTGGATGGCACGAGGCTTGGGCGCGCCCGACAGGGTGCCCGCAGGGAACGTCGCGACCAGAGCATCAAGCGCGTCAGCATCCTCGCGCAGCACGCCCGTCACCGTGGAGGAAATATGCTGAATGTGAGAGAAGCGCTTGAGTTCCATGAGTGTTGAGACCTCGACCGATGCAGGATCGCAGACCTTCGACAGGTCGTTGCGGGCCAGGTCCACGAGCATTACGTGCTCCGACAGCTCCTTCGGGTCCTCGAGAAGCTCGGCAGCCAGGCGATGGTCCTCGGCCGAATCCGCGCCGCGCGGGCGCGAGCCGGCGATCGGATACGTCCAGACGCGGCGTCGTTCAGTCTTGACGAGGGTCTCGGGAGACGAGCCGACGACCTCGAAGTGACCGCCCAACTCGTCGGGCAGGTCCAGGAAGTACATGTAGGGCGAGGGGTTGACCGTGCGTAGCACCCGGTAGACGTCGATGCCGCTGGCCGACGTCGACACGTCAAGGCGCTGGGAAACGACGATCTGGAAGGCGTCGCCGTCTTCGATCGCACGCTTGGCCGCGTTAACGGAGGACTCGAAATCTGCGCGCGCCGTCCGCTCGCGCACCTGGGGCGGCGTCGCACCGCTGCTGCCCAGAACCGCGGGTGCGATCGGGGTTGCAAGCTGCGTGGTCATCGCGTCGAGGCGTTCAATCGCGCGGTCGTATGCCCCGTCCACGCCGTCGGTTGAGCCGTTCAGGTTCCAGGCGATCGCCATCAGATACACCGAACCAGTCGCATGATCGAGCGCTGCGACCTCGGTGGCCAACACGAGCGTCGCATCCGGAATATCGGATTCCTTCGGCGCGGTCGCTGCGAGCGTCGGCTCCCACTCAGGGATGATGCCCCAGCCCAAAGATCCAACAAGCGCCCCCGTCAGAGGAGGCATTCCTTCAATCGCAGGCGCCGCGAGCTCTTCGAGGGCGGAGTGCACGACCTCAAGGAAGGTCCCTTCCTCCAGGGCACCCTCAGGATGCGAACCGATCCACTGCGCGTGTCCGTCACGCGCGACGATCGCACCGGCGCTCGAAGCTCCAACGAACGACCAGCGTCCCCACGACCCACCATGCTCGGCGGATTCGAGGATAAAGCTGCCGTAGTCGCCGTGCGCGAGCTGTCGGTAGACGCCCACCGCGCTCAGTTCGTCAGCAAGCACGCGGCGCACCACGGGGATCACGCGACGCTCGGCAGCGAGATTCACAAAGACGTCGCGGGGAGGCCACGTCTGGCCCCACTCGAGGCTCACAGGCTCTAACTGATACGAAGGCGTCGAAATACTCACGGTTCTATTGTCCCATCCGCACGCGTACTCGTCCCGCCATGGTCCACGATGAGACCTGTGCTTATCCCTAGAGCCAGTCGGGGACAACGCCCCATGCAATGGTGCCGACAAGCGCTGATCCGATCATCCAGGGGCCCATCGGCACGCGGCTTTTCGTTCCCGCGGATCCGACGACGATCTTCCACAGTGCCGCAACGCCGGCGGAGACGAAGGAGAGCGCGAGTGCAAAAACAGCGGCGTGCAGTCCCACGGAACCAACCATTGCCCCCAAGACCGGAGCCAGCTTGACGTCACCGCCGCCCATGCCACCGGGCAAACGATTCAACAGAGCAATCGGCACGAACCAAATGAGCGCGCCGATGAGCGCGCCGAGGAGTCGGTCCTGCCACAGCGGCGAAATCACGCCGCCGACGACTAGACCGAGGACAACGCCGATAGCCATCGCGACCGTATATGCGTTCGGCAACCGATGGGTACGCGCATCAACGTAAGCGCTCAGCGCGCCGATCATCGCGACTGTCATCACACCGGGCATACCGGGACGCATCTGTGCCGCAACAAAGAAGAGTGCACCGACGATGCCCGCGCTCCACACGATCGCGTTGCGGGTCAGGGGCTTTTGCGTCGCTTCAATAAAGTAGCGGCGCTGAATCTTCCACCCGGAACGCCACAGCCACGACAGAACGACGATCCAGGTGAGAAAACCGGAGATTAACGACAGATCAGCGCTCAGCCACCGCGGCAGCCACGTCTGAATCACGAGGCAGCTCCTCCCCCACTCTCCCGGGCGCGTCGGGCAAGCTCCGCCTCCAGCGCGCCACGCATGGCATCGGTCTTCGGGCTGCGCCCCGTCATGAGCTGTACCTGTGCTGCGGCCTGGAATATGAGCATGTCGGTGCCTTCGGCAACGATGCCACCGTTCCTTTCGAAAACGCTGCGCAGCGCCGTCTCGCGAGGAGAGTAAACAACGTCGAGGAGAATCTGGCCCTCGCGAACGCTCATCTGCTCGGCAAGCGGGTCAGCAACGCCTGCGGGCATCGTCGAGATCACGAGATCAGCGCCGCTGAGGGCACGAAGAACAGCGTCGCGATCCGACCACAGCACCTGATCGATACTGACGCCCAGACGCGAGGACGCAGCGACGACGGAACCGGGCCCGCCGAAACGGCGCGCGGCGACGGTGGAGGTGACGATGCCAAGTTCACCGAGTGCGGCAAGTGCAGACGAGGCCGTGGCTCGTGCCCCGAGCACGACGGCGTTTGTGGGAACCGCTCGGTCCGCCTGTGAGCACGCGCGCCGAATCGCCGAAGCGATCCCCGTGACATCCGTATTGAAGCCGGCGAGCACGCCAGAGGAAGGAACCACCGTGTTCACGGCACCAACCCCAGTAGCGAGCGGATCAATTGCGTCCAGGAGCGGGATAATCGCCTGCTTGCAGGGCATCGTGACCGACAGTCCTCGGAAGGACTCGTCCAACCCTGCGATGAACTCGGGCAGGCTCGTCTCATCCTGCTCGATGCGGCGGTACTCCCATCCCTCAATTCCGAGGTCCTCCCATGCCGCGCGGTGGATCACCGGCGACAGAGAGTGCTCAATCGGGGAACCGATGACACCGGCCCACATCATGACGCGGTGCAGACCGTCGGGTTCGCGGCGCAGTACGCCTTGAACTGTTCGCGGTTCCGCTCCTGTTCCTCGAGAGTCGAGGCAAACAGGGTCTCGCCCGTGTCCAGGTTGACGGTGACGAAGTACAGCCAGTCGCCCTCAGCCGGGTTCAGGACCGCCTTAATGGCCTTCTCACTGGGCTGCCCAATCGGGGTTGGAGGCAGGCCCGCGTGCAGGCGCGTGTTGTAAGGATTGTCGTTGTCCAGGTCCGCTTGGTCCGGAACGCCACCAGTCTTTCCGACGCCGTACAGGACGGTCGAGTCCATGCCGAGGTACCCCTTCGTCTCGCCATTCGTGTCGGCGAGGCGATTCTCGATCACGCGAGCGACCATCGGCATGTACTTGTCGATGTTCATTTCTCCGTCGACGATGGAAGCCTTAATGAGGACGGTCTGCCGATCGGCGGGTGCAACACCCAGCCGATCCAGTTGGTCGATCCTTCCCTTGACCATCCGTGCGATGACAGTCGTCGGGGTGTCGTCCTCGGACACCTCGTAGGAACCGGGCAACAGCCATCCCTCGGCGTTTCCTCCAGCCTCAGACGGTAGCCCGATCGCCTCCGTGTCGGCGAAAGCAGCATCTACCTGTTCCTCGGTGACGCCCATAATGTCAACGATCCGCTTCTTGACTTCGGACATCTTCTGGCCCGACGTGATCGTAATCGTCGAATCGACGCGGTTCGTCTCATCCAGCAGGTCTGCGAGCGCGCCGGCGGCGCTCATCTGTTGCTTCAGACGGTACGTACCGGGGCGAATAGACATCGATGCCTGGGTCTTCTCGAACTGACGCACGAACGCGCCGACGGACTTCACGACACCCGCATCCACGAGCGTCTGACCGATATCGCGTCCGGACGAATTCTCAGCGATCGTCACCTCGACCGAGCCAGTACCCGGCCCGGGGAAATCATCCGACGAGGTCGTCGACGAGTTGAAGATCTGATCGTAGGCAACGTAGCTGGCACCAACCAGCAGGCCAAGTACCAGAACAATAATGAAGAAGGACCGCACCCGACGGTGGCGCTTGCGCTTGCGAGCCGCTCGTCGCTCACTGGCGAGGCGGCGAGAACGCATGCCCGTCGTCTCAGAAGGCGATTCTGCTGCCTGCGCTGCACTGCGCTGACGCGGGGCCGCACCGGATACTCGAGAAGTTGCACCTGTTTCCGTCACCTCTTCGAAAGAGGGAAGCGCGCGCTCGCCCCGCACCGTTGACGAAACGGGTGCCACGGCCTCGTCACGTGAGGAACCGTCACGCAAGTCGGTTCCCGCAGCGGGCGTCGCGGTCGCGTCTCGCGATGCATGCTGCTCATGAAGCTCGGCATCGGAATAGACCTTTCGCTCGCCGGAATGAATCTCGCGACGAGAACGGAAGGGGTAAGGGGGAGGCGTACTCATGCGTGCGCTCCTTCACTTGGTTCGAGGATGATTTCCTCACCGGGAGGTCGATCGCCCATGCGTTCGAGCTCAAGTGCCTGTTCCAAAATGATCTGCGCCGCGACCTGATCGATGACGCTGCGATGCTCGATCTCGTGAATCCCGGACGCACGTAGACGCGCGTGCGCCTGGTTGGATGTCATACGCTCGTCGACCATCGCGACACGAACATCGGGAACAAGCTTCTTGATGCGGCGCGCATACTTGCGCGCACCCTTCGCAGAGATCCCCTCTCCCCCGCGCAAGTGCCGAGGAAGTCCAACGATCACTTCGATCGCGTCATGGCTACGCACAATGTCGGCCAAGCGATCAAGATCAGACAGATCGGGAGCCCTGTGAAGGGTCTCAACAGGCATCGTGAGAATGCCGTCGGGATCGCACCGGCTGACGCCGACACGCACGGTGCCGACGTCCACGCCGATACGAATACCCCGACGAATACTCACAGAGCCTCGATTTCCTTGCGGATCGCGTCGATCGCGTCCGCGATGCCCTCGGGCTTGGTGCCACCGCCCTGAGCGATGTCATCACGGCCGCCACCGCCACCGCCCATGTACTTGCCGACGGCGCGAACCAGAGCACCGGCCTTCACCGACGCCTCGCGCGCTGCCTCGTTCGTCGCGACCACAAGCGAGGGCTTGCCACCAACGATGCCACCGAGAGCAACGACGGTTCCGCGCTCATTGCCGAGGCGGTCGCGCACATCGAGCGCAAGGGTACGCAGAGCGTCCGCAGACGGCATCTCACCAACCGCTGAGGCGACGACGGTCACGGGACCGACGGCCTTCGCGGAAGCTGCCAGATCGGCACCCTGGCTCAGGGCCTGTGCCGTACGGGCCTTCTCGAGCTCCTTCTCGGACTCGCGCAGCTTAGCCAGCAGCGACTCGATGCGCGCCGGCAGTTCATCGGCGCGGCCGCCCACGAGCTGGGAGAGCTGGTTGACGAGCGCATGTTCCTTCGCCTGGAACTCGTACGCACCGTCGCCGACCAAAGCGTCGATACGACGCACGCCCGAGCCGACGGATCCCTCCGACAGCACCGTGATGCGACCAATGTGACCGGTCGTAGGCACGTGAGTGCCACCGCAGAGCTCACGGTCGAACCCATCGCCGATGGTGACAACGCGAACCTCGGAACCGTACTTTTCGCCGAACAGTGCGATCGCACCAGACTCACGCGCGGCATCGATGCTCATGACCTCGGTGGTCACCGCCAGATTCTCGGCGAGCTTTTCGTTGACAAGTGCCTCGATGTCGCTGATCTGGGAGCCCTCAAGAGCGGACCCGTGGCGGAAGTCGAAGCGCAGGCGCGACGGCGAGTTCTCCGATCCCGCCTGGGTCGCATCCTCCGACACGACGTTCCGCAGACCCGCGTACACCATGTGCGTCGCGGTGTGAGCACGTGCGATAGCGAGGCGACGCTCACCATCGATTTCGGCGTACGCCTTCTCGCCGACAGTCATGGCACCCTCGGTGAGGGTGCCCCGATGGACGCTCAGTCCACGGATCGGAGCCTGGACGTCATGGACCTCTACGACCCCGCCACCTGCAAGGCGAATGGTACCGTGGTCGGCCAGCTGGCCACCCATCTCGGCGTAGAACGGAGTGCGATCGAGGATGACCTCAACTTCGGCGGGAGCACTGGCAGCGGGAGCCGCCACACCGTCGACGAGCAGAGCCTCAACAGTGGCCTCGGCGGCCTGCTCCGTGTAGCCCAGGAACGTCGAGCCGCCACCCATCGCCTTCTCAATGTCATGGAAGACTCGGACGTCGGTGTGTCCGGTCTTCTTCGAGCGAGCGTCTGCGCGTGCGCGCTCCTTCTGCTCAGCCATCAGAGTGCGGAAACCCTCCTCGTCGACCGACACGCCCTGCTCGGCAGCCATCTCGAGAGTCAGATCGATCGGGAAGCCGTAGGTATCGTGCAGCGAGAACGCCGACGCGCCGGAAATAACGGGGGTGCCCTTAGATTCCTTCGCCGTCGCAACCGCGGCGTCCAGGATCGTCGTACCGGCGCTGAGCGTGCGACGGAATGCATCTTCCTCCGCGTAAGCAACCTCGGAGATCGTCTTCCAGTTGGTCTCCAACTCGGGGTAGGAGGCCTTCATCGCGTCCTTCGAGGCCGTGAGCAGCGTGGGCATCGTCGCCTCGTCGACGCCGAGCAGACGCATCGAGCGAACGGCGCGACGGATCAGGCGGCGCAGCACGTAGCCACGACCATCATTGCCGGGACGCACGCCGTCACCGATGAGCATGAGGGAGGAACGCACGTGGTCGGCCACGACGCGCATGCGCACGTCGTCGTCGTAAGCGGCGCCAGCCTCGGGGCCAGCAGCGCCCAGGCCGTAGCGCTTACCGCTCATCTGCATGGCTGCCTCGATGACGGGGAATACCTCGTCGATCTCGTACATGTTGGGCTTGTCCTGCATGACAAAGGCCAGACGCTCCAGGCCGGCACCCGTATCGATCGCCTTCTTGTCCAACTCGCCCAGCAGTGGGTAGTCCTTGCCGGAGCCCTCACCACGCATGAACTGGTCGAAGACCAAGTTCCACAACTCGAGGTAGCGGTCGCCACCCGGGTCGACGGTACCGCCCACGGCCTCGGGGCCGTATTCGGGACCGCGGTCGTAGTGCCACTCAGCGCAGGGACCCGCGGGGCCGGGCTGGCCCGTATCCCAGAAGTTCTCCTCGCGGGGAAGGCGCACGATGTGCTTGGGATCCATGCCGATCTGCTTGGTCAGTACGTCGAAAGCCTCTTCATCCTGATCCCACAGCGTCACCCAGAAACGATCGCCATCCAGGCCGTACATGCCCTCGTCACGCGAACCGGTGAGCAGCTCCCACGCATAGTGGATCGCGCCTTCCTTGAAGTAATCGCCGAAGGAGAAGTTGCCGTTCATCTGGAAGAACGTGCCATGACGGGTCGTCTTACCAACATTGTCGATGTCGTTCGTGCGAATGCACTTCTGCACCGACGCAGCGCGCGGCCACGGCGCAGGCTCAACGCCCGTGATGTAGGGGATGAACGGAACCATGCCCGCGATCGTGAATAGAATCGAGGGCTCCGGAGAGACGAGAGAAACGGAAGGACGAATCTCATGACCCTGCTTCTCGAAGTAGTCGAGCCAGCGGGTGCGGATTTCAGACGTACGCATAGTCCCCCATGTTAGACGGTTAGCGCCGCTCGCGACACATCGGCGCGCGCAAGCGGACAGTGGGATGAAAGAAAAAACCGCGCCCCCGAGCGTTGCTCGGGGGCGCGGAGTTGACTAGTGTCAGCGCGAGTAGTGCTCGACGACCATCTGGACGTCGACGGTCACGGGGACCTCGGCGCGCTTGGGACGACGCACCAGGGTCGCCTTGAGGCGAGACAGCTCGACATCCAGGTACTCGGGGACGGCGGGCAGCACGTCGCGATGAATACCCTCGGCGGCAATCTCGAAGGGAACCGTGGTCTGCGACTTCGGCTTGACCTGCAGGGTCTGGCCGGGCTTCACGCGGAACGACGGACGGTCGACGATCTTGCCGTCAACGAGGATGTGACGGTGCACGACGAACTGGCGGGCCTGCTGGATGGTGCGGGCGAAGCCAGCGCGCAGGACGAGGGCGTCGAGACGCATCTCGAGCAGCTCGACCAGGTTCTCACCGGTCAGACCGGCGGTGCGACGGGCCTCTTCGAAGGCGCGGCGCAGCTGCGACTCGCGGATACCGTACTGGGCGCGCAGACGCTGCTTTTCCTTCAGACGAACGGCGTAGTCGGAGTCCTGGCGGCGGCGGGTGCGGCCGTGCTCACCGGGGCCGTAGGGGCGCTTCTCGAAGTAGCGAACGGCCTTGGGGGTCAGAGCCAGACCGAGGGCGCGGGACTCGCGCACCTGCTTGCGGGAACGATTCGTTGCCATGTTTCTTCTTCCTGTTTCTCATGTCATGCCGGGCATCCCGGCATGGGGCCAACTCCAGGATCACGAAGATCCGTCGGCTAAGGCCCCAGGTGCCCGCTGGTGCGGACAACTGTTCCATCCTAGCGTCTTTTCAGCAGATTGCGAATTACACCGAGCCGCTTCGTGAGCATCGCCTCATGCCCATTCTCTGTCGGCTCGTAGTACTGCGTACCTTCCAGGTCGTCCGGCAGGTACTGCTGCGCGGCGACATGGTGCGGGTGATCGTGCGCGTAGAGGTAACCGTCACCATGGCCCAGAGTCTTCGCACCGGCGTAGTGCGCATCGCGCAAATGTTCGGGCACCGCACCCCCACGCCCGGCGCGCACATCCGCGATGGCTCGGTCAATCGCCAGGTAGGTCGCATTCGACTTCGGGGCTGTCGCCACGGCGACGACCGCCTGAGCGAGGAGCAGGCGCGCCTCAGGCATGCCGATAAGCGCGACACCCTGTGCGACACTCACACACGTGGTGAGAACCTCGGGAGCCGCCATGCCAATTTCCTCAGAGGCAGCAATCATGATGCGTCGAGCGATAAAGCGCGGATCTTCCCCAGCCTCGATCATGCGGGCGAGATAGTGAAGGGAAGCGTCCACATCAGACCCTCGCATCGACTTGATGAACGCGCTCGCGACATCGTAGTGCTGGTCCTTGCTCCACCGAACCAGAGCTTGATTGGCTGCTGCCTCGACACTCGCGACAGTGATCTCGCCGGAGCCATCGTCACTGGCGACGCCAGCCGCCGCCTCAAGGAGAGTGAGTGACTTTCGCGCGTCCGAGCCCGCCAGACGCACGAGGCCAGCCACGGCCTCGTCTGTGATGGAGAAACGCCCCGCGAGTCCACGCTCATCCACCAGCGCACGGCGGATCAGCCCCTCGATCGCGTCCGGATCCAGCGGCCGCAGTGTCAGCAGGAGCGAGCGCGAAAGCAGCGGTGAAATAACCGAGAATGACGGATTCTCCGTCGTAGCCGCAACGAGCACCACCCAGCGATTCTCAACCGCCGGAAGCAGTGAATCCTGCTGTGACTTAGAGAAGCGATGCACCTCGTCGACGAACAGAATCGTTTCCTCTCCCCCGCTGGCGAGGGTTCGACGCGCATCATCAACCACGCGCCGGACATCGCTCACCCCGGAGGAAACCGCGGACAGCTCAATGAAACGTCGCCCCGACGCACGCGCGATCAGATACGCGAGGGTCGTCTTACCCGTTCCCGGCGGACCCCACAGCACCACGGAGGAAACAGCGACACCATCGCTCGAACCGGGCGACAGGAGGCGGCGCAGCGGTGCCCCTTCACCGAGCAGGTGAGCCTGTCCGACCACCTCGTCGAGGGTCGTCGGGCGCATACGAACGGCGAGGGGCGCGCCCGCGTTGAAAGCAGGCACGCCCGACTCGTCGACAGATTCAGAATCAAACAGATCCATGAAACCTAGCTTAGGACAGAGTAACTCCATTCGAGGAGGAGCCAATCTTAGGACCGGAGAGAACCTGGACAACCACGAGGCCGCCGAGGATCAGCATGCAGGCTCCGGCACCGAGCAGGTATCCGTTGAGCCCCTCGGATTCGTCACCGGCCAGGGAAGACGAGAGCATCTCGGCGTGAAGCTTCACGGCTCCCGATGCATCGACCGAAGAACCGTTCTCCGCAGCACCCACAGCGGAGGCAACCTTGAATTCGGCCCATCCGACGAGCTCGTGCGAGCGGTTGGCCACAACGACCTTGTATTCGCCGGTCGGCAGACCCGTAAGGTCCATGGTGACCTTGTTGGAGTCCTCGACCTGCAGCCAGCGGGCCTCGCCGGTCTGCATGATATTGGCGCTCACCCAGTCACCGACGGCCGCCTTCTCCGGAGGCACGTTGATGGTCAGCTGGCCAGCCGTGAAGGCCGCACTCACGCCACCCTTGTTCGAGTCGGTGAGCTGGGACACGTCAGTAATAGGCGACACAGGGGTTTCGGACGGCTGCGAAGCGGTCGCAGAAGCGGACGGGCTGGGCGTGGGGGACGCGCTCTCGGAAGGAGTCGGCGTCGGGCGCACGGCCGGCAGCTGCGGATCGTCGGGCAGGGGTGCGGGAGCGACGGAAGGCTCCGTCGTGGGCTCAACAACCGGGTCCGGAGCGGGTGCAGGGGCAGGATCAACGGTCGGCTCGGAAGTCGGATCCGTCGTCGGAGCGGGTTCGGGGTCCGTCGTGGGGGCAGGCTCATCCGTACGAGCGGGCGAAGCCGTCGGATCGTCCGAAGGCGCAGCAGTCGGATCTGTAGTGGGAGCGGGCGTCGGGTCGTCGATGTTGTCGACGTACGGGCTATTCACCGTCACTGTATAGGTGACCGGGTCGGGCTCAACCCCGGAGGAATCACTGCGGTACATCACGACAGTGACGGTGTGGACGGTTCCAGCCTTCCACGTAATCCCCTCGGCATTGTTCGTACCATTGGGAATCTCCGTCATAATCGTGGGATCGGCGAGCGAGGCAGCAGCCCATAGATCAGGGTCGTTCGCCGTCACGGACTCATTGTTACGAGTAAAAGTCGGACGTTGCAGCGGCGTGACCTGACCGTGGTCCAGAATCAGTCCCCAAAATCCTGTCTTGACATGTTCAGCAGCGAAATCGGAGTTCTCCGACATGGCTGCGCGAAGCTTGCCACCTTCAAACACACCGTAGCGCGGGGCGTCATCCGCACGGGCGGCAAAACCGGGGATCGCGAGGCCGATGCCCGCAAACAGGAACAGCGCCATGAGCAGGCTCATGGTTCGACTGCGACCGACGAACCTCCGAGCGGCGACGGCAGACGATGCGCGTCCGTGCTGCATACCGTTCTCCTAAGTGACTAAATCCGCAGAAACTATTGTACTGGATCAAGAGTAACAGGCGTGACGCACGAATGCTAAATCCCAACACACACCATGTGGTTAATGCACACATTCCCAGCGCATCGCCGCATGCGTGCGAGATTTAGCGCAGCACCCCATGCGAGCGACGAACGATGCTGACCGTCACGATCGCTCCAAGGAGGGCAAGCAGACCGCCACCTGCGAGGATCCAGCCATTAAGGCGAGACTCCTGTTCGCGAACGGCTTGGTTCGTCGCTTGCTGTTCCGAATGAGCCTTGGGACCAATCTGCGAAGCGGACACGCTTTCCTGCTCCGTGGACGGGGAGGGAGACGGAGTGTCGCCGTTCGCGCCAGCACTGCCATCGACAGGAGAAGACGAACCGTTACCCCCGGAGGAAGAAGCGGACGAGGCCGAGGCGGAGGGCACCGGATTCGCCGACGAGCGCGACGTATCCGAGGCGTCAGCTGAGGGGGCGACGCGAGGGGACGGGGACGCCACCACAGTGGAGGGAGCGCTGGCCGACGCATCACCGGAAGCGTCATCCGTTAGATCAACGACAGGCTTAGCTGCGTTATCCACGCCACCATCAGCCGGAGACTCCGTCGACCCATCGGTGACTACATCAGAAGTTGCATGGCCATCAGGATCCGTCGACGGTTCATCCGTCGACGGATCAGAGGGCGCAACCGAAGAATCGTCGGTTGGCGTCAGCGAGCACGCGGGCACCTGCGCACTGGCTTCTACGACCGTTACAGACACCTGCACGTAGGTTCCGGTCACACCATCGCCGATCATGATCGAATGCTCAGATCCAACCGTCCAGGTCGACGGAAGGTCAATGTCGGCGCTAAAGGCACCGGCAGTCGACACTTCGGCGACGCTCCAGGCGGCCTTATTGCGAACGACAGACGCGGGAACCCAGGCGGGAAGAGTGACGCCGTCAGGGCGAAGTTCCTTCCCATCGTCGAGCGTGACGATGACAAAGCCGCGCAACGTCTCAGAACTAGCGCCCCAGCCGGAACCCTCCACATGCAGCGAGGAACCGGCAGGGACGACCGACGAAACAACGATGGACGCATCCTCGTCAGCAGCTGTGAGGCACTGTCCGCCCGCGCCGACAACTCCGTCAACACTGTATGCGGGCTGAGCAGCCGCAAACACTCCACCAACGATGAAAGCAGACGCGGTCAGAGCCAGCAGAGGCATGCGCAGTCCCCTACCGTATGATCGCATCTGTGTCGTCATCTGTGTCCTTCTCTATCTTGACGGGATGTCGTGTGCTAATCGGCTCCAGCAGGCCCAGAATCAATATGTCAGTGTCCGAGTAACCACTAGCTACAGAGACAATACTATTGCCTGATGCCTGTTCCGCAATTGCGAACAACAAGCAAATTACCGGAACACGCAGTCAAAACACGTTTTTATCAGCAAATATCAGCCTTCCTCCAACTTCTTGTGAATTATATTATCCGACAATTATGGGGTCGCGTGACCCGCCGGTCAAGATTTGAGATATTGGGGATCACAACGCCCGGGTTATCGCGTCGGAATCACGAGTGGCGATTCGGTTTCAGGATCTTCGATGATCCTGCAGGGCACACCGAAAACGCGTTCGATCAGTTCTGCCGTCACAACGTCACGCGGTGCCCCCTGGGCCACAATCTCGCCGTCCTTCATGAACACGAGGTGCGTCGCGTAGCGGAATGCCAGATGCAGGTCATGCAGTACCGCAACGACCGTCACGCCGTCCCGATGCAGGCGGCGCGCCAAACGCAGGACCTCCAGCTGGTGGTTGAGGTCAAGATACGTCGTTGGTTCATCAAGGAGCAGAATGTCCGTCGCCTGGGCGAGCGACATCGCGATCCACACGCGCTGACGCTGTCCGCCCGACAGCTCGCCGACTCGACGGCCCACGAGGTCCGCAACCCCCGCGTCCTTCATCGCACGAGCCACCGCCTCGTCATCCTGTGCACTCCACTGATGAAGCACCGACTGATAGGGATAGCGGCCGCGCGCAACCAAATCCTCGACAAACATGTCGCCCGGAGCAACCGACGACTGAGCCAGCAAACTCAGCCGACGCGCAAGAGCCTTCTGATTCATATCGGCAACGCTTCGCCCATCCAGCTCGACCACACCACGTCGCACGCCAAGCACTCGGGCCAGCGAACGCAGGAGCGTCGACTTGCCGCATGCGTTCGGGCCAACAATGACGGTCAGTTCTCCTGGCAGAACATCCAGCGAAAGCCCCTCGAGGATCGGGGCATTTTTTCCATAGCCGACGACGATGTCCCGAGCGCTCAGCCCACGGCTCGCAGCAGACTCACTCACGATCTCACCTCACGAATCAACAACCAGAGAAGGTACACGCCCCCAACGACGCCCGTCACGACGCCGACGGGAAGCTCGGCTGGAGCGACGAGCCTCTGTGCGCACACGTCTGAGACCAGCACAAGCAGAGCTCCGACGAGAGCGGAGGATGTGAATCCAACTCCCCCGCCGCGGCACAGCCGATGCGCGACATGCGGAGCGGCGAGAGCAACAAAAGCAACGGGTCCCGCCACCGATGTCGCGGATGCGACGAGGAGGATCGCGACGATGATGAGGAGCACGCGAGTGCGACGTACTCGCACACCAAGTCCCGTCGCCACGTCGTCGCCCATCGCGACAAGACCGAGGGGCACCGCGAAAACGGCACACGCCACGGCGACGGCACCAATCACGATCAACAGAGGCATCAGACGCGTGAGAGTAACGCCGGAGAATGAGCCGGCGCTCCACAGCTGCGCACGCTGCGCTGCTTCCAGCGGAGCTTTGACGATGAGCAGCGAATTGACAGCGCGCAACGCCGCCGAGCAGCCAATGCCCACGAGGACGACACGAATACCCGTGACCCGTATGCCGCCCGCGCACGCAAGGATGATCGCACCCGAAACGAGTCCTCCGAGCAACGCACCAACCCCAGTGACCGTGGGACTCGACCCCAGAATGATGATCGCGATCAGCGCGCCGGTGGCACATCCCGTCGACAGACCGACGATGTCTGGGCTACCGAGTGGATTACCCGAGATCGTCTGGAAGATACGCCCGGCGATTCCCAGCGCTACGCCGACAGCAATTGCGGCGAGCATGCGCGGAAGGCGCACCGACTGGACAAAGTAGACACCAAGAAAATCATCCCGGGGCCCACCGTCTCCCAAAAGGCGATGGAACGAGTCGGTGGCACTCAGCCCGTAGTCCCCCAGAGTCAGCGAATACGCGGCTAGCGCGGCGAGGAGAATGAATCCGATGACCACGACAGCTGCGCTGCGCCGGTGCACGCGCACCGATAGGCGGCGCAGCGAAACGGTCTTGTAGCGCGACGGAGCTGGCGTCATGACATGCCCTTTCCACGCGCCCCCAGGATGAAGAACGGAGCGCCGATCAAAGCGACGATGACGCCCACGGGTACCTCGGACGGGGCGAGCACGAGGCGTGAGACAACGTCAGCACCGCACACCCAAGCAGCGCCGACCACGATAGACCACAGGGCAATGGCACCCTGGCGAGCTCCGACGATGCGTCGCACCATCAGCGGAACTGCGAGACCGACGAACGTGAGGGGGCCTCCCAGGGCAGTCGCTCCCCCGGCCAGAGCCGTGACGGCGACAACCCCGAGAAAGCGGATGAGCCGCACGCGCACTCCGAGGCTCACTGCGGCGTCATCGCCGAGTGCAAGGACGCCCAGTGCCGAGGTGATGAGTAGGGCGACCACGGCGCCGGCGGCGATCACAGCACTCGCGCTGACCACCGAGGCCATATCGACGCCTTCCAATGATCCCGATGCCCAGTATCGAAATTCGTTGAACGCAAACTGATTCGCGGCGAGAACAGCCTGAGTAAGTGAGGCAAGGGCAGCGGATACGGCAATGCCCGCCAGCGCGAGGCGTGATCGAGAGCCTCCCCCGCTACCCGAAAGAGCAAAGACGAGCCCGGCGGCGACACCCGCTCCAATGAGTGAGGCACCCAGCGTCGCCGTGCGGGTGGCGACGCCGCTCGCAGCCGTGACGGTCACAACGAGAAAAGCCGCCCCTGAGTTGATGCCAAGCACGCCGGGATCTGCGAGAGGATTACGAGTCATCGCCTGCATGACGGATCCCGCCAGCCCCAGCGCTCCACCGATAACGAGCGCGGCGAGCGTACGGGGAACACGCAGTTGCGTGACTACTTGGGCGTCCTGACTGACGCCGCCGTGCACGAGCGCGTCCCACACGACGTCGGGAGCGATCTGACGCGAGCCGAAGGCGAGGGAGGCAAGGGCGACGAGGGCAAGCACCAGCGTCGCCACTGCACAAGCAATGGCGACGCTGGCAATACGACGTGTCGTCATGTCAGGTCATCGACCCGGATCGTTTGGCCATCGATGTCAGGAGGCCGGGACGAACTGAGCCTCGATGCTCGAGATGATGCCGTCCATAAGGAGGTATCCACCGGTGGAGGTCCACAGGGAACCGTCGACGGGGATCACCTGATTCGCCTTCACAGCACCGAGGGAGTCGAAACCGACGGTGTTCTTCGCCTCTTCCAGGGCGGCAGCCGAGGCCTCGACACCCGTGTTACCACCGGCGGAGGGGTTGTTCACCGAGGAGTTGCCCAGGGTGCCAAAGAAGATCCAGTCAGCGTCGATCTGATCAATGTTTTCCAGCGAGACGGGCTCGGAGTGGCCCTCGCCATAACGATCCTGGTTCGCGGGACGCTTCATGCCAAGTGCGGTGAGTGCCTGGCCGGCGGGCAGCTCCTTAAGAATGAGGCCGGCGCTGTCGCCCTGCCAACGCACAACCGAGTAGGTCTGATCGAGGTAGCCGGCGTCCTTCAGGCGGGCGCTGACGGAGGCGACGTGCTGATCGAATTCCGCGAGCTTGGCCTCGGCCTGGTCGGCAACGCCGAGCGCATCGGCCGTCAGGGTGAAGGTCTCACGCCAGTCGCCGCCCGACTGCGCGGTGAAGAACACCGGAGCGATCTGAGACAGCGCGTTCAGCGTTTCCGAATCATTGTTCTTCACAGAGGTACCGTCGACGAGGATCAGGTCCGGGTGAGCTGCGCCGATAGCCTCGAGGTTCGGGGTACCGATCGAGCCCAGGATCGGAATATCGCCCGCGCGATCAACGAGGTAGTTGGCGACCGTCTGCTGGCCGCGGCCGGAGACGACGCCGATCGGGGTCACGCCCAGGGCGAGCGCGTTGTCGGTCGTCGGCTCAGAGAGCGTGACGACACGGCTGGGGCGGGACGGCAGGGTCACTTCCTGACCGGATGCGTCAGTAACGGTGCGCGTCTCGGATGCCGCGGAGGCCTCAGCGGACGAGGCCGGGGCGGGCTGGGTGGACGAGCATGCTCCCAGAGCGAGAGCGGTCAGAGCGACGCCGACGATGGCGCGAATTCGCGTCGACAGGTGCACAAGTGCCTCAATTCAGTCGATCTTATCAGGTGCATAGGTAAGCCTAACCTATAGGTTACACATTGACCTGGGCTACCTCATGCCTGGTCAGCATGTGAGAGCGTCCCATTCATCGAGCGCGCGCACGAGGCCTTCGCGCCACCATGCCACGTCATGCCCGCTGCGATAGTAGTCGAGCTCCACGGCTGCCCCCTGGTGCCGAAGGAGCTGCGCGCAGTCATCCACCACGGGACGCATCGTCTCTTCCAGCGCGCCTACCTGCAGACGTAGCCTCACGCCCTGGCGCGGCCTCACCAACCCTACGCGAAGGTCACCCATAAGCGTCCCTTCACCCACGCCTCGTCGCGTACCTCCCCACCACAGAGACGGCGATTGAGCGACAATCTCGTCGACGGGTACATCCGATCGTAGACCGGCCTCGAGTGCGGCGAGGCCACCGTAGGATTGACCGGCGACCATCACCGGCCCGGCCCCCGCCTCGTCGTGCACTGCCCGCAGCAGAGAAGCAACGCGATCCGCATCGGTCAGCTCCTCCTCGCGCTCGTCAAGATCCCCCGCGTCGATCGTCACGACGCGCAGGCCGGGAAAGCGCCGAGTCAGCCAGCCGACGCCGTTGCCTCGCCAGATCTCACCGTCGAAGAGAATGAGCGTGCACGTTGGATCCACCTCGCCGTCATACATCACCACCCGGCGCTGACGCGTGTGCCCAAGCCGGGCACTGACGCGCGTGCCAATCTCACGCTCTTGCGGCGCACACATCTGAGGTGCCGCCAGATCCTCCGATGGCCACATCACCCGCGCATCGGGCCCAACGAAGAGCGAGGCAGCAGCGCCTCGTCCATTCACGACTCTCAGGGGATTCGATTCATCAGGACCCGCATCCCCAAGGAATCGTATCCACGCCCCCATGTCCGTATACACCCCGGGGTCGAGGCCCCACGGACCCACGATCACCATTTGATAGCTGAGGATCGCATCCGCAGGAAGCGCGCACACGAGAGTCCGAGCATCCGACCGTCCCGGCCCTATAGACATGCAAAACTCGTCGAGGTGTTCGCGCGCACGATCAGTGATCGTGTTAAGGACGACGTAACAGTCAGCGGCAGCCTGCGCTCCCCACTGGAAAGTCACGCGTACGGCGTCGACCCCGTCGACGACGAGCCGCGGCCCGACGATTGGGAGCCCATCGGCGTAGCGATAAATCCCGTCTGACGCCTCGGGGCGCAGCCGGCAAAAACCCGTGCGCGAAAAAGACGTTCGCTCAAACGCCACGAGATCAGTCGAAGAGCGAGATGTCGCCGGCACCGACGCGCGCGACGACAGCGTCCCCGCCAGCGAAGTCGATGACCGTGGTCGGCTCGGCGACGCCCACGGGTCCCACGACCACCAGGTCAACCTGGTGTCCGATGCGCTCATCCACGTCGAAGCCGTCCGTCAGCGGCTCCTCCTCACCCGGCATAATGAGCGTCGTGCAGGCCAGGGGCTCGCCCAGCGCCTCGACGATCGCCTGCGTGATGACGTGATCGGGGATGCGCACGCCCACCGTGTGCTTCTTCTTGTTCAGCATGATGCGCGGGACCTCCTTGGTCCCCCGCAGGATGAAGGTGTAGGGACCGGGGGTGAGCGCCTTCATGGTGCGGAACTCGTGATTATCAATGATGACGAGCTCGCCCAGCTGCGCAAACGAGTGGCACAGCAGCGAGAAGTTGTGCTTGTCATCGAGCTTACGGATGGCACGGATCGTGTCCATACCCGCCTTGTTGCCCGCCTTCGTGGCGATCGCGTAGCCGGAATCGGTGGGCAGCGCGATCGTGCCGCCGCGTTCCAACAGGTCAACGACCGTGTTGACCAAACGTGCCTGCGGATTCTCAGGGTGCATCTCGACGTACGACATACCCCTATTGTGCACGAAACCCCCACCGGCCGGTGACCGATGGGGGTTCCGTGGACAACGTCACGGTGCCGACGTCACTTCTCGGATTCCTCGGATGCTTCCTCGCCGCGCTTCTTCGGCTTCGCGTCGACGCCAGCTTCCTTACGCTGCGCGGGCGTGATCGGGGCCGGGGCCTCGGTCAGCGGGTCGAAACCGCCGCCGGACTTCGGGAAGGCGATGACGTCGCGAATCGAGTCGGACTTCGTCAGCAGGGAGACGATACGGTCCCAGCCGAAAGCGACGCCGCCGTGCGGCGGGGCACCGTACTTGAAGGCGTCCAGCAGGAAGCCGAACTGCGTCTGGGCTTCCTCCTCGCCGATGCCCATCACGTTGAACACGCGGTTCTGGATATCACGGCGGTGGATACGGATGGAGCCGCCGCCGATCTCGTTGCCGTTGCAGACGATGTCGTAGGCGTAGGCCAGAGCGTTGCCCGGGTCCTTGTCGAAGGAGTCGATCCACTCGGGCTTGGGCGAGGTGAACGCGTGGTGGACGGCGGTCCAGGCGCTGTGGCCCAGCGCGACGTCGCCCTCGGCCTCGGCCTCGCCGGAGGGCTTGAAGAGCGGCGCGTCGACGACCCAGGTGAATGCCCAGGCATCGGGGTCGATGAGGTCGCAGCGCTTGCCGATCTCGAGGCGGGCCGCGCCGAGCAGCTCGCGCGAGGGGGTGGGCTTGCCGGCAGCGAAGAAGATGCAGTCGCCGGGCTTGGCGCCGGTGGCGGCGGCCAGACCCTCGCGCTCGGCCTCGGTGATGTTCTTGGCGACGGGGCCACCCAGCGTGCCGTCCTCGGCGATCGTGACGTAGGCCAGGCCCTTGGCGCCGCGCGCCTTGGCCCATTCCTGCCACTTGTCGAAGGTACGACGCGGCTGTGAGCCGCCACCGGGCATGACGACGGCGCCCACGTAGGGGGCCTGGAAGACGCGGAAGGTCGTGTCCTTGAAGTACTCGGTGAGCTCGGTGAGCTCAAGGCCAAAGCGCAGGTCGGGCTTATCCGAGCCGTAGCGCTCCATCGCGTCCTTGTAGGTCATACGCGGGATCGGCGTGGATAGGTCGTAGCCGATGAGCGCCCACACGTTCTTCAGGACGTCCTCGGCAACTTCGATGACATCGTCCTGGTCCACGAAGCTCATCTCGATGTCGAGCTGGGTGAACTCGGGCTGACGGTCGGCGCGGAAGTCCTCGTCACGGTAGCAGCGCGCAATCTGGAAGTAGCGCTCCATGCCGGCCACCATGAGCAGCTGCTTGAAGAGCTGGGGCGACTGAGGCAGGGCGTACCAGGAGCCGGGCGACAGACGCGCGGGGACGATGAAGTCGCGGGCGCCCTCGGGGGTCGAACGGGTCAGGGTCGGGGTTTCGATCTCGACGAAGTCGCGGGCGTAGAGCGCCTCACGGGCGGCTCGGGAGACCTTCGAGCGCAGGCGAATCGCGTACTGCTCGGGCTCGCGACGCAGGTCGAGGTAGCGGTACTTCAGGCGGGTTTCTTCGCCCACGTTGCCGGAATCTTCAGCATTGGACGACACCTGGAACGGCAGGGGCGCGCTGGTGTTCAGGATTTCGATGTCGTCGCCCATCACCTCGATGGCACCGGTGGCCAGGTGCGGGTTTTCGTTTCCCTCGGGGCGAGCGCAGACCTCGCCGGTGACCTTGAGGACGAACTCGGAGCGCAGCTCGTGAGCGACACGCTCGTCGCGGACGACAACCTGGGCGATGCCGGACGCGTCGCGCAGGTCGATGAACGCCACGCCACCGTGGTCACGACGACGGTCCACCCAACCTGTGAGCGTCACGGTCTGACCCACAAGGTCGGTGCCGAGGGTTCCAATGTTGTGAGTGCGAAGCACTGTGATTCCTTTCGTAGTTACCATCCGCGAGACAGGCGGCGGCGGTGTCATTGTACGCCTGCCTTCTTAAGAGTCGCGCGAGCCGCGAGTACGATAGTCAACATGCCACCCGCCGATTCCTCCTCCCCAGCCCGCACTTCATGGACGTCGTCCGAAATTGGCTTGGCCATCGGATCGGTGCTTCTCATCACTCTCGTAGCTTTTGAGGAGCTCGCAGCCACAACGATCATGCCCGCAGTCGTCCAGTCTTTCGACGCCGCCGCCTGGTACCCGATCGCCTCGGGCGCGGCCTTGGCGACGCAGCTGAGCGCCACCGTGGTCGCGGGTGCTCTGGCAGATTGGAAGGGCCCCCGCTTCGTCTTGCTCGCAGGATTGGTCCTGTTCGCCGTCGGTTTAGCGGTATGCGCCGCGGGCACGAACGTGGTGGTCTTCGTTGTCGGCCGCGCGTTGCAGGGGCTCGGCGGTGGCCTGCTCATCGTTCCGCTGTATGTCCTCGTCGGAGCGGTTGCCTCTGCGCGTCACCGTCCCTCGTTCTTCGCGTCCTTTTCGCTGGCGTGGGTACTTCCCTCACTGGTTGGCCCCGCAATCGCCGGCCACGTCACCCAGGAGTGGGGATGGCGCTACGTCTTCGGCGTCGTCCCGCTTTTCGTGGTGATCGCTGCTCTGCCCATCGCCTATGTGCTGCGCTCCCTGCCGGCCGCGCAGGGGCAGCGCTCCCCCGTGCTTGCATCCCTGTCGCGCGACGCCGGGCTCGTCGGCATCGGTGTCATGTTGCTCCAGCTCGCGGGCGCACTGCCCACGCCACTGGCGCAGTTTGGGGTCTTCGCCCTCGGCGCGTGCATCACCGTGTGGGCTCTGCCCAGGCTCCTGCCGCGCGGAACGTTCGTCTCACGCCGAGGCATGCCCTCGGCGATTCTGGCGAGGCTGAGCGCGATGGCCTCACAGGTCGGTCTCGCCGTCATGATTCCGCTCATCCTCCAGCGCGTACACGGTTGGTCCGAGGCCTCCTCCGCGTGGTGGGTCACCCTCGGGTCGATCACCTGGTCGATTGGCGCGGTCGGCCAGGCACGCATTCACGATCCACATCTGCGGAGCCGACTCCCGGTTATCGGCGGCGCGCTGATGGCGATCGGCGCGATCCCCGTCGGAGCACTCCTGTTCCCGTCGATTCCCGTGTGGCTACCTCTTGTCGGCTGGCTCCTCGTCGGCCTCGGCATCGGCCTCGTTCACGCTCCCCTGTCCGTCATGGCCCTCGAGGTCACACCCGAATCCAGGCACGGGCGTGTCGCCTCGTGGCTGCAAGTCGCGGATTCGGCAGGCCCTGCCCTCGAACTTGCCCTCGTATCCGTGGCCATGAGCGCGTGGGCCGCCACCGCCGAAGTGGGCGGGGCGGCCTACGCTCCCTATTGGGTGATTGCTGCTGCGCTCGCCATCCTTACCGTGCTCGCCGTGACGCGGCTGCGTCCCTCAACGGAACACTCCACGGCCGAGGCGGCTTAGCGCTCAGTCGCCGTAACGGCGCTTGCCGAAGTGGCGGCGCCCGCCATCACGGCCTCCGTCACGGTCCCAACCGCCGTCCCGGCCACCCTCGCGTTCGCGGCGGGCACGCTTAATGTCCTTCTCCCAACGCTCGGTGCGAACGCTGCGGCGCGGACGCGATCCGTCGCCCTTTTCGAAGCGATGCGGACGCTTCTCGTCACGGTCACCGAAGCGGCCCTCGCGATCGCCGTAGCCACCTCGACCGCGGTTGTCTCGGTCGAAGTCGCGGCGGTCGCGACGCTCAAAACCGTCGCGGTCGCCGTGCGAACGGCCGCCGGGGCCTTCGTCCACGCGGATGCGCAGCTGACGGCCCGACACGTATCCCTTGGAGATACGGGACAGCTGCTCGCCGGACAGGTCAGCGGTGATGTCGACCAGTGAGAAGGTCGGGTAGATCTCGATGTTGCCGATATCGCGGCCGTCGATGCCGCCCTCGCCCGCGATAGCGCCCACGATCGAACCGGGCTTGACGCGGTCCTTCTTGCCCACCTCGATGCGGTAACGGGTACCGGAGCCGGGTGCCGGGCGGCCGCCGCCGCGACGACGGGCACCGTTCGCGCCGCCCTTGAGCGGGCGGTCCTTGTCTCGACCGGCCTCGAAGGTGGCGCCGACGAACTCGCCGGACTCGTCCAGCTGTTCCTCGCGGCGGATCTTGCCATTGCCACGGCGATCCTTCTCGACGCGGGGGGCCGGGCCCTCGTCGCCGACGGCCGTCGCCATGAGGGCCGCGGCGATGTCCTCGATGGAGATCTCGTCTCCGAGGTCGGCGAGCAGTCGCTTGTACATGTCGAGACGTCCACGCTCGATACGAGCGGACAGGCCCTCGAGCAGGCGGCTGGCGCGGAACTCGGAGACGGCTGCGGGCGAGGGAATCTCGACCTCTTCCATCTCCGTGCCCGTCAGCTTCTCGATGCGGCGCAGACGCCCGTGCTCGCGCGGGGTGAAGAAGGTCAGCGCTCGACCCTCGCGTCCCGCGCGGCCGGTGCGACCGATGCGGTGCACGTAGGCCTCGGGCTCGCGCGGAACATCGAAGTTGACGACGAGGGAGATACGCTCGACGTCGAGGCCTCGGGCTGCCACGTCGGTCGCGACCAGCACGTCGAGCGAGCCGTTCTTCAAGCGCTCGACCATCCGCTCGCGCTCGGTCTGAGCGACATCGCCGGAAATGCCGGCGGCGCGGAATCCGCGACCCGAGAGCTCCAGCGACACCTCTTCGACATCGGCGCGGGTGCGCACGAACACGATGGCGGCGTCAGCCTCTTCCTGGCCCTCCTTGATGTGCTGGGCACGGGTGGCCAGCACACGCGAGAGTGCCCCGATCTTGTGCTTGTAGGGCACCACTGCGTAGGTCTGGTGGATGGTGTCGACCGTCGAGGACTCGGTGGAGACCGCGACCTTGACCGGATCCTTCAGGTGCTCGCGGGCGACCTTCTCAATGGCCGCGGGCATCGTCGCGCTGAACAGGGCCGTCAGGCGATCATCCGGGGCGCTCGACGCGATCGTCTCGACGTCCTCGGCAAAGCCCATACGCAGCATTTCGTCGGCCTCGTCGAGGACCAGCATGCGCACGTTCGACAGGTCCAGGGCGCCCTTCTCGATGAGGTCGATGACGCGACCCGGCGTACCGACGACGACCTGAGCGCCGCGCTTGAGGGCACCGATCTGCGGCCCGTAGGGCGAGCCACCGTAGACGGGGACAACGTCGAGGCGCGCCGTACGCGCTGCGAAATCCTCGATGGCTTGGGCACTCTGCATCGCGAGTTCGCGGGTGGGGGCCAGGACGAGAGCCTGCACGTCGCGCTCGTCCGCGTCAACAATCGCTAGAAGCGGCAGGCCGAAGGCAGCGGTCTTACCGGTACCAGTCTGGGCGATGCCGACGACGTCACGCAGCTCCAGCAGCGGCGGGATAGCAGCGGCCTGAATCGGGGTCGGGACGCGGAATCCCATGTCGGTAACGGCGGCGAGGATCTCCTCGGGCAAACCGAGGCTCGCGAAGGTCACGGTATCCGTGTCCTCCTCGTCCGCGCGATGATCATCGAAATCACGGTCATCGTCGAGGTCGTCGATATCGTCGGCAATTGCCGTCATTTCGCGCTCGTCGTCCGCGCGTTCCATGAAATCGTCAGAGGGCATAATTCATCCTTGCGTGGTGCAATCGGTGTCAGCAAAACCATCGGGGCGGGCCTACTCGGCTCCTCGGCGCGGCCTCACCCATAACAACAAATCCCGCATCCCGCGGGCACCATAACAAGGGGCAGCGCCTCATCGCTACGACCAGCATACCCTCGCACGCGGCTCACAGAGGCGCGTGGTCGGCGAACTCACTGTCAGCGAATCGTCAACCCTCTACCGACGGAACGACACTCAGAGGGGCAGGCGGGCGAGGAACGAGGCAATTGTGACCTGTCGATTGTCCTCGGATCGCAGGGGAGCAACGACGAGTCGATCGACCGCATCGCGGCACAGTCCCCGCAGGTCGCGCATCACGACGCTTCGACGGCGCGATGCGGCCCACCGGGCGAGCGCTCGGCTCGCGCACGCGCAGAGCACCGTGATCAACAGGCACAGCGCGACCAGTGCCGTCGGAAGTGGAATCGGCCCGAGCGCGGGAACACGAACATCAACGAGGACGGCCCTGCCCAGGTGCACGAGAACAATCCACGCCACACCCACGACAACGCCGAGCCAAGCAAGCAGCTGCGCTCCTCCCAGCACACGACACAGCGCCGGGGCTCCGGTCGAAACACGGATATGCTCCGCCACCTCGCGATGCGCTACGTCCGGAACCTCTCGCGCCCCGCTGAGGGCACGCTCAACCAGCGCCGCGCGCCAACGGGCAGGACGGGCCTGCGCGCGCTCCCCGACGGCCCCGCGTACAGCATTGACGAAGGCAGCTTCATCGGAGGCGGACCGCGTCGGCAACGTCGGAGTCGTCGCCCCCTCGGCGCGCGACTCATCGTCCAGATGCAGGCGGCGCAGCGGGTCCGCACCCGTACGCGCCAGCCAGCGCAACGGCAGCCAGCCTCCCACCCGGCGTCCGGCACGCAGCGTCGAGTCAGCCACGGCCTCGGCGATGACGGGGGCACCTGCAAGATCAGCGGCCGTGCCAGCCAATTCGGCGGCCAGACCGTCGGTCTCGAGGCCACGGACCGTGCCGGTCAGCTCCAAGGACTCGCGCAGCAGCCGGCTGGCCTCACGCAGCGCAGCACGCGCGCGCGACGCCTGCCGCGAGACCCGCTCGGTCTCACGCGTGAGGTGCTTGATGAGCGTGCGCATGCCTTCACCCGTCGTCGACGACACCGCGAAGACGTGCGCCTCAGCCAGACCGCGCTCACTCAACAGACGGCGCAGGTCCTGCACGATCACATCACGCTCGGGCATGGAAATGGTATCGATGTGCGTGAGGACGACCGTCACCGAAGCGTGGGACGAGCGCAAGCGTGCCAACCACTCGTCGTGAAGACGCGCATCCGCGTACTTCTGTGGATTGACGACAACGACGAGCGCGTCGACGCGCGATGCTAGACGATCGGTGATCTCCGCGTGGCTGGCCTCGACCGAATCAATGTCCGGCAGATCGACGACGACGGTGTCGCCAGGAAGCGCTTGCGGAGCCTCCACCCGACGACCGATGCCCAGCCATCCCAGCAGTTCCTGCGGTTCGCGGCCTCGCGGCACCACGGCGCATGCCTCGTTCGTCGTGGGGCGTCGAACACCCGCGGTCACGACCTCTCCCCCACTCAGCGCGTTCACGAGGGAAGACTTGCCCCCGCCCGTGCCTCCCAGCATGCCGATGACGCACCAGGACGGGTCGACCTCGCTGCGTTCGGACGTCACGTCAGTGAGCTCGCGAATGCGTGCCAGCGTCTGCTCATCAAGATCCCGAGCAGCCAGGGTGCACATCTCGTCGAGCTGCTGGGCGGCCGACGCCACGGGGTTCGTCGCTCGCCTCATGCCAGCACCTCCCGGGCGCGCTCCACGGCCGCCGCCAGCCTGTCGACGAGAACCTTGTCGGATGCACGGTCGAGGCTCGCGCTCACAGGCGCAACGACATCCGACAGCGACTCACCGGCGAGGCGTTCGAGCGCCGCTCGGGCCTGCTCGGCCAGCGAGCGAACCGTGCGCTCGCCGAAATAGGCTTCCAGGATCGTCTGCGATAGGGCGGCCGATGCGCCGGCGATACCGACTTCAACCCCGGTGAGACCACCGGTCATCGTAAACGCGGTCACCATCAGCGAAACCGTCACGACGTTGATGCCGCCCGCGAGCATGCGCCCGCTGACGCGCGAGGACTCGGCCTGGCCACGAATGATCTGTGTGACCTCGCGCGTCCACTCCTGCGCGACTGTGCGGCCGCGCTGTGCCGCCGCATCGGCGTCAAGCAGCTCATCGAACGACGACGTATCGACGACCGAACGCGCCCTGCGCAGGGATTCGCCCCACGCCCGGTGGTACTGGTCCGCCAAACGCTGCGCGAGGCCTCCGGTCAGGTCGCGCTGCACCTGAACGTCCGGGGCTGCCTGTCCGCGAAGAACCCCCATGACGCGCGAGCTCAGGCCGGAAAACACACGCGAAACGGTTTTGGACATATCCCACGAGCCCAGCACCTCGGCGATGCGTGCGCTCACTTCGCCGCGCAGCACGTCATCGCTGGACGAGGAGGACACCTCCCGGGCATAGGAAGAGACGAGCTGCGCGATATCATCGGAGGCCGCCTCGAACTCACGGTTGCGCTGCCTCGCAGCCTGAAGCGCGCGCGTCGTCTCCTCCAACGACGAGGCGACGGCACCGGACAGCGATCGGCGCACGATCGCGGCGCGTTCCTCGGCATCCCTTCCGATTCCCTCCAGGTACGCGCCAATCGGCGCGATTGCCTCGGCAGGCAGGCGGGAGTCGCTCAGCGGCTGCTCCTCAACCGTATAAATCGCGACCTCACCCAGGCCTCGCCGCCGAGCCAACGCGGCCAGGTCCTCGCGAATCTCCTGCGCCGCCCCGGCGGGGACGCGATTGAGGACGATGGCGACACGCAGTCCGCGGCTCGCGGCTTCCTCCAGGTGCCTCCACGCCACCGCATCGGCGTAGCGGGCCGCGGTCGTGACGAACACCCACAGGTCTGCACCGTCGAGCAGCTCGCCGGCCAGGCGACGGTTTCCGTCCTCAACGGAATCGATGTCCGGGGCGTCCACAATGCCAACGCCGGGCCACAGCGTCTCCTCGACCGTGATCGTGATCGCATCGAGGCTGTCCCCGCCCGTGCCCGCGCTCTTCGCCAGGCGCGGCAGCACCCGGTCCGACATGAACCACTCGCGCGCCTGCGGCGAGCACACCAACACGGGGCGACGAGTCGTCGGACGCACCGCGCCCGCCCGGCTCACGTTTCGGCCAAGCAACGAATTGACGAGCGTCGACTTACCCGACCCCGTCGAGCCGCCGACGACCACCAGCACGGGCGCATCCGCGTCCTTGAGGCGCGGCAACACGACGTCCTGCAGGCGTCGCAGCGCGCGCTCCGCTTCACCACGACTCCCGTCCGGAATGGCCTGGAGCGTTTCCTCGAGGGCTTGCGCCAGCGAGCGAGCTGCTTCAACCGCCGTGAGGGACACTCAGTCCGCCACCTTCTCGATAGCGGGAACCGCGTCGGCCTCGGGCAGGGCCCACGTGTGCGGGTCGGCGTCCACCTGCTCACCGCTGCGAATATCCTTGACCGTATCCGGGCTGCCCTCCTCGCCCGGGAACCAGACGAAGGGGATGCCGCGCTTATCGGCGAACTTGATCTGCTTGCCAAACTTCGCAGCACTGGGAGCGACGTCCGTCGAGATACCGCGCGAACGCAGCACAGCGGCGATGGCCTCCGAGCGCTCACGCTGTTCCTCCGCGATGACCGCCACCACGACCGCCGTGGGCACCTTGCGAGAGGCCGTCACCATCGGCGCGGAAATCATGCGCGACACGAGGCGCGAGACGCCAATCGATAGGCCGACGCCCGGGTAGGTGCGCTTGCCGTCCTTCGCCAGGGAGTCGTAGCGTCCGCCCGAGCAGATCGAGCCGAGGTCCTCATGACCTTCGATCTCCGACTCGTACACGCTGCCCGTGTAGTAGTCGAGGCCGCGAGCGATCTTCAGGTCCGCGACGACCGTACCCGGCATCCGCTTGTTCGCGGTATCGAGGAGCTCGGTCAGCTCCTTCAGGCCCTCATCCAGCAGTTCACCGCCCACACCGAGCTCGGCCAGGCGCGAGCGCACCTCGGAAGAGTCAGACGTGCGGATCTGCGCCATCTGGAGCAGGACAGACGCCTGGTCGCCTGAGATGCCGGACTGAGCCAGCTCGGCGGCCACACCTTCTGGGCCGATCTTGTCAATCTTGTCGAGGCCACGCAGGGCGGCCTCAACGTCCGTAACCCCGAGGGACTCGCACACGCCCTGGACAACCTTTCGGTTGTTCACGAGCACGCGCACGGGCGGGATCGGCAGGTTATTCAGAGCCTGTGCCATCACCAGCGGCAGGTCGACCTCGAAGTGGAACGGGAGCTCGCCGTTGCCCACAACATCGATGTCCGCCTGCGTGAATTCACGGAAGCGACCGTCCTGGGGACGCTCGCCGCGCCACACCTTCTGGATCTGGTAACGCTTGAACGGGAAATCCAGCTCGTTCGCGTTCTCGACCACGTATCGGGCGAAGGGAACGGTCAGGTCGAAGTGCAGACCCATTCCCTTATCCTTGGGAGCGCGCGCGCCCGCCGCCGCTGCCTTCAGGGCCTGCAGGCGGTCGAGCACGTAGATCTCCTTGGAGGTCTCGCCCTTTGCCTCCAACTGCTCGAGGGTCTCCACCGCACGGGTTTCGATGCCCGCGAAGCCGTGCAATTCAAACACGCGCCGCAGCTCGTCGAGAACGTGCATCTCAATGATGCGGCCTTCCGGGAGCCATTCGGGGAAACCTGACAGGGACGTGCGAGCCATTGAGCGTTCTTTCTGTGCGGAAGGTGGTCAGCCGATGCGACGAGCGCGAATCAGATACTGGTTTGAGCGTATCTCATCTGCAAGCGTCGTTGCCGGGCCGTGGCCGGGAACGAGGACGGTGCGCGGATCGAGAGCGTTGGAAATCGTGCGCAAAGAATGGCGCATTTGAGTTTCGTCGCCCCCGGGCAGGTCGGTGCGCCCGACGCTGTCTTTAAACAGCACGTCTGCGCTCATCGCCCACGGAACAGCTTCGTCGGAAGAGTAGAAGGACTGATTGTTCACCCGGATATCGAGCGGGCTCTCCCCGAGGAAGACAGCCGATCCTTCAGTGTGGCCAGGTGCGGGAACCATGCGCAGCCACACGCCGGGGCACGCCTCGAAAGAATCGGAGGGCATCTCACGCAGGTCGGCGGGCTTGACCCACTCCCCCACGAAGTCCGGCAGCGGCATCGGCAGGAACGAGGCCGGGTCGTCCATGCGATACATGTCGGGTCCCGGCACATACACGGGAACGGTCGCTCCGTCCGGTCCCCAGGTGGACACCGCAGCTGCGTCCCAGACGTGATCCGGATGTCCGTGGGTCAGAAGTACCGCGCCCACGCTGACGCCCTCAAGCTCGAGGACCTCGCGGATCAGGTGTTGGATTCCCGCTGAAGGGTCGACGACAAGGGCAGTGCCCGCCCCGGAAGGGACGAGCACAAGCCCATTCGCCGCGTAGAAAGGCGACGGAATGACGTGAAGACGCATGTCACTCCATGGAGGAGGAGATCTGCGCGAGCCAGGCGCGCTTGGTCTCGAGAGCCTCGCGCACGCTCCTGGCAGCCTTCTCATCGCCCTTGGCCTCGGCCTCAGACAGAGAACGCTCAAGCTGAGCGATCTGCTCCTCAAGCTGACCAACCATGCCGGCCGCACGTGCGCGCGTCTCAGGGTTGGTACGACGCCATTCCTTCTCCTCGGCCTCGCGGACGGCGGCCTCAACCGCGCGCAGGCGACCCTCGATGCGGTGCAGGTCGGCGGACGGCACGCGGCCCACCTCTTCCCAGCGGTCCTGAATCTGACGCAGCTGAGCCTTCGCACGATCAATGTCGGTCACCGGCAGGATCGCCTCGGCGTCAACGAGGATCGCTTCCTTCGCGGCGAGGTTGTCGCGGTACTCCGCGTCGGTGGCCTCGTCCTTGGCGCGGCGAGCGTCAAAGAACACCTGCTGAGCGGCGCGGAAACGCGCCCACAGCGCGTCGTCTTCCTTACGCGAGGCGCGCGGGGCGGCCTTCCAACGGTTCATGAGCTCACGGTAGGCACCGGAGGTACGCGACCAGTCAACGGACGAAGACAGAGCCTCGGCCTCAGCGATCAGGGCTTCCTTCACACGCTTGGCCTCGGACTGGGCCTGGTCGAGCTGCGAGAAGAACTGGCGGCGGTGACGGTCAAACTGGGTGCGCGCAGAGGAGAAACGCTTCCACAGCTCATCCTCGATGGCCTTCTCCAAGCGCGGACCGCGGCGCTGCAGGTTCTTCCACTCGTCGAGGAGGTCACGCAGGGTCTGACCCGACTGCTTCCAGTGGGTCTTGGCGGGATCCTGGGCAACGATGGCCTCGGCACGCTCAACGACGGAGGTGCGCTCGGCGAGAGCAGCAGCCTTGGCGGCCTTGCGCTCCTCGCGGGCGATTTCCTTGCGCTCCTCAGCAGCCTTCGCGACCGCCGCAACACGTTCACGCAGCGCAGGGATATCACCAATAACATTCGGAGAGGCGACCTGCTCACGCAGCGTTGCGAGTGTCTGGTCGATGTCGCGCGGACTTAGCGTGCCCAGGCGATCCTCAAAAAGCTTGATAGTGGCTTCGAGATCTGCGTAGCGACGCTCGTACAGAGCGTAGGGAGAAGCAGGAATGCCCTCGGGGAAGCCGCCGATGACGCGCTCCTCGTCTCCATCCTTGACATAAACAGTGCCATCCTCGCCGATACGGGCGAAGGGGTGCTCGGGCACCTCAGAAGCAGCGATCGTCGTCGAGACCGCAGCCTCCTCATTCGTCGACGGGGCAGCTTCGGGAGCGGTTTCGTTATTCGGAATCGGCGTCGTAGTCACGATATTCCTTCTGAGACGAGGGCTTACGCCCGGCGCGAGTGCGTGCCGATGTGACACACACTGCTAGTGTGTCACATCTAACGAGCGGGGGAAAGCTCATCACCGAAAAGGGGACGGATGTAACACCCTTTTCACCCGAATCGACGCAGGCCGCCCACGCCTCGTCTATGAATCGGCACCGATGCGCACCGCTTCGAAGACCCCGTCGACCCGACGCAGGGCGGACAAGACAGCGTTCAGGTGCCCGAGGTCGGCCAGTTCGAACGAGAAGTTTCCGGAGGCGACCTGGTCTCCGTCGGTCTTGAGCGCGGCGGCGAGAATGTTGACGCGATAGTCGGACAGCACGCGCGTCAGATCCGACAGCAGTCCACCGCGGTCAAGAGCGCGCACCTCGATCTGCACGCGGAACGGAGCCCCCACGCCCTTCTCGTTCCAGGACACATCGACGAATCGCTCGGGCTGCAGCTGTCCCAGGCGCACAGCGTTCGCGCACGTGCTGCGATGCACCGAGACGCCCTGGCCTCGGGTAATGAAGCCGACGATGTCGTCTCCGGGCACCGGCGTGCAGCACTTGGCGAGCTTCACCCAGATCTCATTCGGGCTCAGACCCGAGACGGTGATCGCCGCATCGCCCGAGGCCTCGGAGCGCAGCTTCTGAGAACCGGGGGTCACAGCCTCGGACAGCGTCTCCTCCGTACCATCTCCCCCACCTAGATTGTCGACCAGCTTGGAGACGACGTTCTGCGCGGAGATGTGTCCCTCGCCGACAACTGCGTACAAACCGGACACGTCCGGATAGCCGAAAGACGTCGCGACCGACAGGATCGACTCATGGCTCATGAGGCGCTGGAGCGGCAGGTTCTGCTTGCGCATCGCGCGGGCGAGCGACTCCTTGCCGGCCTCCACGGCTTCCTCGCGGCGCTCCTTGGAGAACCACGCCTTGATCTTGGAACGCGCACGTGGCGAAGCAACAAAAGCCAGCCAGTCGCGCGAAGGCCCAGACTTATCGGACTTAGAGGTCACGACCTCGACCGTCTCGCCCGACTCGAGGCGCGTATCCAGGGGGACGAGGCGACCGTTGACCTTCGCGCCAACCGTGCGGTGGCCAACCTCCGTGTGCACCGCGTACGCGAAGTCGACGGGCGTCGAACGCGCCGGCAACACGATGACCTGGCCCTTCGGGGTAAACACGTAGACCTCGTCGCCGGCGATCTCGTAGCGCAGCGAATCGAGGAACTCCTCAGGATCCCCCGTCTCGCGCTCCATCTCGACCAAAGCGCGCAGCCAGTTGGCCTGCTCGTCAGAACTCATGCGATCGGCGTCGCCACTCGAAGCGTTTGGATTCTGCTTGTACTTCCAGTGCGCGGCGACGCCGTGCTCAGCGCGCTCATGCATGTCGAAGGTACGGATCTGAATCTCCACCGGCTTACCACCAGGGCCGATAACCGTCGTATGCAGCGACTGGTAGAGATTAAACTTCGGCATCGCGATGTAGTCTTTGAAACGGCCGGGAATCGGGTTCCAGCGGCCGTGCAGAGCCCCGAGGACGCCGTAGCAATCCTTGATCGACTCCACGAGGACACGCACAGCCACCAGATCGAAGACCTCATCGAAGGCCTTACCGCGCACGATCATCTTCTGGTAGATCGAATAGTGGCTCTTCGGACGCCCGCTCACCGTCCCCTTCGTGCCTGAACGACGCAGATCCTCTTCGATCTGGTCGATGACATCTCGCAGGTATTGTTCGCGCTGGGGTGCCCGCTCCGCGACGAGGTGGTCGATCTCCTCGTAGATCTCCGGGTACAGCGTCTTAAACGACAGCTCCTCAAGCTCCCACTTCACCATATTCATGCCGAGGCGATGAGCGAGCGGAGCGTAGATCTCGAGCGTTTCCTTCGCCTTTTTTGCCGCGGACTTGGCGGGCACGAAACGCCAGGTGCGCGCATTGTGCAGGCGGTCGCCGAGCTTGATGAGCAGCACACGAATGTCGCGACTCATCGCGACGAGCATCTTGCGCAGCGTTTCGGACTGGGCCGCCGCGCCGTAGTGCACCTTATCGAGCTTGGTCACGCCATCGACGAGGTTGGCGATCGCCTCACCGTATTCAGCGGCAAGCTGTTCGAGGGTGTAGTCCGTGTCCTCGACCGTGTCGTGCAGCAGCGCTGCGACAAGCGTCGGGGTCGTCATGCCCATCTCCGCCAGAATGGTCGCAACGGCGACCGGATGGGTGATATAGGGTTCACCGGACTTGCGCATTTGCCCACGGTGGTGTTCCTCGGCAGTGCGGTAGGCCCGCTCGACGACGCTGATGTCCGCCTTCGGATGGTTCGCACGCAGGGCGCGCACCAGCGGCTCAATCTCGGGGATTGTGGCGCGTCCGCGTGAGCCAAACCAAACGAGGCCAGAGCGCACTCGGGAACCGGCCGCGGGAAGTGCGGATCCTGAAGTCATGTCGTCGCTGCTCATGGCCCCATGATAGCGATGAACGAGCGGGTCCGGGGATCGTGGTGATCCCCGGACCCGCTCGCTGTCAAGAAACGACGCTTAGAGGTGTAGCGCGCTCTCCACCGTCACATCCGTCAGCACCGAGCGTCCGCCCAGCGCATCGAGTTCGAGGAGAACGGCCACGGCCTCGACGGAGGCACCGCACTGACGCAGCAGCTTCACCGCCGCGTTCGCAGTGCCGCCCGTTGCGAGCACATCGTCGATGATAAGGACGCGCTGTCCCTCGTGGACCGACTCAGGGTGCATTTCCATGCGCGCCGTACCGTACTCGAGTTCGTAGTCGACGCCAATCACGTGGCCGGGCAATTTGCCGGCCTTGCGAATCGTCAGCATTCCGAGGCCCAGCTCGGCCGCCACGGGGGCGCCGAGGATGAAGCCGCGCGACTCAAGGCCCGCGACGGCGTCGATGCGCCCCGCGTAGCGAGCGCCGATCAGCTCGACCAGTTCCTTGAACGCCGGGCCATTCGCAAACAGCTCGGTGATATCGCGGAACAGGACGCCGGGTTCCGGAAAATCCGGGATCTCCAGCATGTTGCTTCGCACCAGTGTGGCGATGCGCTCGCCAAGCTCACCGATCATCGATGATTCTTCTTCCTGTTGGGCTGTTTCTCGTTGCCCAGGCGCTTGCCGGGCTTGATGGGAGCCACCTTCACCGACGCGGAAGCGCCCGGCGTGTCAGCGGCGTGGCGGCTCTGACGTGCCCGTTCGACGGCCGCGTTGTGCTCGCGGGTCTTATCCGACAGCTCCTGGAAGGTCACCAGAAGCGGCGACGCGATGAAGATCGACGAGTAGGTACCGGCGATCATACCGACGAACAGGGCCAGCGAGATATCCACCAGGGTACCCGGGCCCAGGGCCACGGAACCGATGATCAGGATCGCGCCAACAGGGAGAAGCGCCACAACCGAGGTGTTGATCGAACGAACCATCGTCTGGTTGACCGCGAGGTTCACGTACTCGGCGAAGGTGTAGTTCCTCTGCTCGTAGACGTCCGAGGTCAGCTCGCGCACCTTGTCGAACACGACGACCGTGTCATAGAGCGAGTAGCCCAGAATCGTCAAGAAACCGATCACGGTTGCGGGCGAGACCTCGACCTGCAGGATCGCGAACACGCCGATGGTCACGGCGATGTCGTGCACCAGCGCGAGCAGCGCAGACGCAGCCATGCGCCACGATCGGAAGTACACCGTCATCAGCAGGGCGACGAGGGCCATGAAGATGACGAGCGACTGTGCAGCCTTTGTCGTGACAGAGGAACCCCAGGAGGGGCCGATCGAGGAGGACTGTACCTCGGAAACGTCCACGCCGTAGGCGCTGGCCAGCGCGTCACGCATCTGCGCGGTCTGCGCAGAGTCGAGGGACGTGGTCTGGATGCGCACGGAGTCGGAACCCACGCGCGTGACCTTGGGGGCACCCTCAACGAGGCCGGTGGAGCTCACTGCGCGCGAGGCGAAGGATTCGCTCTGGTCGCTCACGTGAGCGACGTCGAACTGCGAGCCTCCGGTGAACTCAATCGAGCGGTTCAGTCCCAGAATCGCGACGAGCGCGAAACCGAGGACCAGCACCGCAGCGGCGAGGCCGACGAAGATCTTACGCTTGGGAATGACGGCATAGGACTTCTCGCCCGAGTACAGGGCGTTACCCCACTGAGCAAAACTCATCATGTCAGTTCTCCTCTTCCTCGGTCACGCCTGCACCGTCGTCCGTCGTCTCACCTGAAGCGTCCTCGACGGAATCTTCTTCGGCCTTGGCGGCAGCGAGGCGGGCAGCGCGGCGACGCTCGGCAATCGACAGACCGTCGCCGGCCTCGTCGTCCTTATCCTTCGACGTGGCGGATTCACCGCGCACGACCACGCGTCCGCGACCCGCGTACACGAGAGAGTTCTTCGCGCCCAGGTGTTCGGGGTCCAGACCCGACAGCTTGTGGCCCTCGCCGAAGAAGCGGGTCCGGATCAGCAGCTCCATCATCGGGTGGGTGAACAGGAAGATCACCGCGATGTCGATGACTGTCGTGATACCGAGGGTAAAGGCGAAGCCCTGGACGCCACCAACGGCGAGCAGGTAGAGGACCACGGCCGCGACCAGGTTGACCGCGTCGGAGACCAAGATGGTGCGCTTGGCGCGATCCCAGCCCTCTTCGACGGCGGCGCGGAGCGGACGTCCATCTCGGACCTCGTCTCGAACACGTTCGAAGTAGACGATGAACGAGTCGGTGGTCACGCCGATTGCCATGATCAGACCGGCGACACCTGCCAGCGAGAGTCGGTATCCCATCGCCCATGACAGCAGCGTGATCACCAGGTAGGTGATGACTGAGGCAACGACCAGCGAACCGGCAGAGATGACCGCGAGGCCGCGGTACTGCCAGATCAGGTAGAGGATGACGAGCAGGAAGCCGATGAGGGCCGCCCACAGGCCAACGGTCAGGTGATCCGTACCGATCGTCGCAGAAATCTGCTGTTCGGACTCGACCTCGAAGTTCAGGGGCAGCGAGCCGAACTGCAGCTGGTTAGCCAGCGCGGTCGCAGACTGCGCGGTGAAGTTACCGCTGATCTGTGCCTCACCGTTCGTAATAATTGCCTGCATCGACGGAGCGGTAATCACGGTTCCGTCGAGAACGACCGCGAACGAGTTACGATCCGGGGTGCCTCGGTAGGACGACCCCTGGGGGTCCGAATCGTGGTAGCCGTACAGGATCGTGGAGGTTTCCTTGAACTTCTCGGCACCGTCGTTGTTGAACTGCAGCGACACGACCCACTGGCCGGTCGACTGACCGTTGCTGTTGCGCGCGATGGCCGCGGTCGCAGACGTCAGGTCCGAACCGGGAACGGCCACAGGGCCCAGGATGTACTTGACCTGGCCGGACTCGTCGCAGGCGGCGTAGGGCTTATCAGCGGGGCCCTCGACGCGCTTGACATCGGCAGATGCCGAGCAATCGAGCGTCAGGAAGTCATACATGACCTGCTCGGTCACCCATGCGAGATCCGAAGCGTTCTCGGGAGTCGTCGCGGGTGTGTCGGACAGGACGCCGTCGCCGTCCGCGTCCGCAGCACCACGAGCGGTCGCCTCGTCCAGGGCGGTGGACTGAACGCCAGACTGAGCCGTATCAGCCGCGCTAGCGCCGCTCTGCTCACCCGACTGAGCGGTACCCTGCGCGCCAGACTGCGCACCCGACTGAGGGTTATCCACCTGAGACTGCTGCTGGTTCTGGAGGACGCCCTGCGCGGGCCCGATGCGCAGCACCGGGCGGAAGTTCATCTGCGAGGACGAACGGATCAGGTCCAGCTGCTCCTGGGAGGGGGTGCCGGGAATCGACACCATAATGTTCGAGCTGCCCATCGAGGAGATCTCAGCCTCGGACACACCGGAGGCGTCGATACGATTACGAATAATCGAGATCGCCTGCGTGATGTCCTCCTCGGTAATCTCACGCTGTCCCTCCGACGTCGGGGTCGGAGTCAGGATCAGCTGAGTACCGCCCTTGAGGTCAAGGGCCAGGTCGGGGTACGGGGACACGCCCTTCACGAAGTGCCCGATCGCAAGTGCCGCGCACGCCGCCACGATGGCGACGGTCAGGGTCACGAGCGCGCGCACGGGGCGTCGCTTGTGTGATGCCACGGTTCTACTTTCCGCTCGGCCTTCAGTTACTTCTGCTGCTCGTCGGTGTCGCGCACGTCGAAAGACTGGGGGTCTTCCTGGTCGAGGCCGAGGACGGAAGCGTCCTCCTCCGCCGTCTCTGCCTCGTCGGCGTCCGCGTCGGCCTGATCTGCGTCAGCCAGCGGCGGCTGTCCACCGATCTCGGCGATGAATTCGCGCTCCCAGTACATCTCGTGTCCGTCGGTGGTCTCCAGGACGACGATGTCGCCGTCGAGGTCGACGAAGCGACCCCAGAAACCCACGCGGGTACGCACCCATTCTCCGGGAGTGACGGCTGCGAGCTGGTCACGCTTTTCCTGTTCCATCTTCAGCATCTGCTTCTTGCGGGAGTGCGTGCTCCACATCATGAAGACGATGAGGAAAGCTCCCATGATCAGGAGAAAGTAGTTGTTCATAAAGGCTGATTCACTTTCGATGACGGTCTAGCGCTTCGAGCGCACTTTGCCAGTCTAATGCCCGAGCAAGGTTTTAGCCTAAGTGATCAAGGTGTGGCGCGGTGCTAGACATCCCCTAAGCCGTTTTGACACCGCGCGGCACCCGTGACCATCACAGAAAGGGACGCGCTTCACTCCCCTAGTCGAAGAGAGCGCCGTCCGGCGCGGGCGGGGTCAGGCCGAGGTGGGCCCACGCCTTGGGGGTTGCCATGCGTCCGCGATTGGTGCGCACGAGGAATCCTTCGCGGACGAGATAGGGTTCGGCGACGGTTTCGACGGTCTCTGCCTCCTCGCCGATCGTCACAGACAGGGTCGTGAGGCCGACGGGGCCACCTGCGAAACGGCGGCAGATAGCGTCGAGGACCGCACGGTCGAGGCGGTCAAGGCCGGAGGGATCGACCTCGAAGAGCTCGAGCGCGCCGCGCGCCGCCTCAAGGGTCAGCTGCCCGTCGCCGTGCACCTGAGCGTAGTCGACGACGCGACGCAGGAGGCGGTTCGCGATTCGGGGAGTGCCGCGCGAACGCGAGGCGATCTCGTGGGCGGCCTGCGCATCGATGGGCGAACCCAGCAGCGAGGCGGAACGAGTCACAACGGACTGCAGTTCATCGGTCTCGTAGAACTCGAGATGGGCAGTGAAGCCGAAGCGGTCACGCAACGGTGCCGGAAGCAGGCCGGATCGCGTCGTCGCTCCGACAACAGTGAAGGGCGGAAGGGTCAGAGGAATCGAGGTCGCACCGGGCCCCTTGCCCACGACGACGTCGACGCGAAAGTCCTCCATCGCGAGATAGAGCATTTCCTCGGCGGTGCGCGCGAGGCGATGGATCTCGTCGATGAAGAGGATGTCGCCCTCTTGGAGACCGGACAGGATCGCCGCGAGGTCACCCGCGTGCTGGATCGCAGGACCGGAAGTCAGTCGCAGAGACGTTCCCATCTCCGCGGCGATGATCATCGCGAGCGTCGTCTTGCCAAGTCCGGGAGGGCCCGCAAGGAGAACGTGATCGGGGCTGGCCGAACGCATGCGCGCAGCGTCAAGCACGAGTTGCAGCTGGCCTCGCACGACGCGCTGGCCGACGAACTCCGAGAGTTTCTTCGGGCGCAGCGCGGCCTCGGCAGCGCGCTCGAGCTCCCCGGCGTCGGGGGCGACGATGCGCATCGCATCGACGTCGAACCCGGAATCCATCTGGTCAGCCACGTCCGCCTCCCAGCGTTACGAGGGCAGCGCGCAGCATGTCGGAGGCGCCGAGCCCGCTGCCCGCAAGCTTCTCGATGGCCTTGGCTGCCTGCGCCTCGGACCATCCCAGACCAACCAGGGCGGCGCTGACCTCCGAGGCCACGGCGTCTTCGGTGGGCGCGGGAGTGGCCGCCGTTTCTGCGCCCGGCAGGGCTGCCGGGGTGCCCAGCTTGTCCCCGATTTCGAGCGCCATGCGCTGGGCTGACTTCTTACCCACACCCGGGATACGCTGGAGAGCCGTCAGGTCCTGGTCGCGCACCGCGCGGCGCAGGTCGTCGGGGCGTAGGACCGCCAGGGCGGCGAGCGCGATCTTCGGGCCGATGCCCGACACCGACAGCAGCTTCGTGAACACGTCCCGCTCATCCGCGGACTCAAAGCCGTAGAGAGTCATCGAGTCTTCGCGCACGATCATCGACGTGAACACCGTCATCTCCTGATCGCGCGAGGCACCCTGCGCGAAGGCGGGCGTCACGTGCACGCGAAAGCCGATGCCCCCAACCACGATATCGATGTGGTCGAGGCCGACGCTCGCGACTGTGCCGCGCAGAATGGAGATCACTGCGTTCCTTTCGTTCACGGGTCACCCGCGCACGCGGGCGAACATATGTACGATTCTAGCCGCGTCTGCGCCTCGGATCGACGGCACCCGTTCGGCGTTGCGCGGCCTGGGCCTCGGCCCACGCCTTTTGAGCAGGCGTCATCGAACCGCGCGCGGTGAGGCGGCCCGAGATCGAGACGGCGACCGACGAATCCTCGGGGGCACCGAGCAAGCCGGTCCCCCTCCACGCGTGCGTGATCGCGATGGCCAGTGCGTCGGCGGCGTCCGCGGGCTTGGGGGCCTTGGCGAGGCCGAGGATTCGTGCGACCATCGCCTGCACCTGAGCCTTGTCCGCATTACCGTTGCCGGAGACGGCGGACTTGACCTCTGAGGGCGTATGAACGGCCATCGGTAAGCCGGCGCGACCGACGCACGTCATCGCCGCACCCATGACCTGCATCGTTGTGGTCACCGACTGGAGATTGTCCTGTGCGAAGACGCGTTCGATGGCGACGACCTCGGGCTCGTAGCGCTCGATGACGCTATCGATCGCATCCGCGATCGTTCGTAACCGGAAGTGCGTCGCCAGATCCTTATCCGTGCGGGCCACACCGACGTACACGAGCGAGGCGCGCCGCGACGCGTCGACGTCGACGACGCCGAGGCCGCAGCGCGTCAGGCCCGGGTCGATGCCCATGACGCGCATTAGGAGCGTGCCACCATATCGACGAACATGGCGTGAATACGGTCGTCTCCGCCCACCTCGGGATGGAAGGACGTCGCCATGACGTTGCCACGGCGCACCGCGACGATCGGGCCGTCGGCGCTATTACCGGCGCGCGCGATGACCTCGACCCCCTCGCCCACCGACTCGACCCACGGAGCGCGGATAAACACGGCGTGGAAGGGGCTTCCCTGAAGACCCTCGACGTCCAGGTCCTCCTCGTAGGAGTCGACCTGGCGACCGAAAGCGTTACGGCGCACGACCATGTCGAGCGCGCCGAAGGAACGCTGGTCCTCGCGGCCGTCCAGGATCGACGAGGCAAGCATGATCATCCCCGCACACGTCCCGTAGACAGGCAGGCCGGAGGCGATACGTTCATTGAGCGTGTCAAACATGCCGAAAGACAGGAGGAGATTCGACATGGTCGTCGATTCTCCGCCCGGGATAACCAGGCCATCGACCTGGTCAAGCTCGGAAACCCTACGCACAAGCAGCGCGCGGGCGCCGGAGTTTTCCAGCGCCCGCACATGCTCTGCGACGTCGCCCTGCAGGGCGAGAACGCCGATAGTCACCATCCGCGCTCCGCGAGGCGGTGATCGACCGGCAGGTCGTCGACGTTAATGCCGACCATGGCCTCGCCCAGGCCACGGGAGACCTCGGCGATGACGGACGGGTCGTCGTAGAAGGTCGTGGCCTTAACGATAGCGGCTGCGCGCTTGGCGGGGTCACCCGACTTGAAGATGCCCGAACCAACGAAGACGCCCTCGGCACCCAGCTGCATCATCATGGCAGCGTCGGCGGGGGTAGCGATACCACCGGCCGTGAAGAGCACGACGGGGAGGCGACCCTCGCGGGCGACCTCGGCGACGAGCTCATAGGGGGCCTGCAGTTCCTTGGCCGCGACGTACAGCTCATCCTCGGGCAGGGAGGTCAGGTGACGGATCTCGTCGCGAATCTTGCGCATGTGCGTCGTCGCGTTCGAGACATCGCCGGTGCCGGCCTCGCCCTTGGAACGGATCATGGCCGCGCCCTCGTTGATGCGGCGCAGCGCCTCACCAAGGTTGGTCGCACCGCAGACGAAGGGAACGGTGAAGTTCCACTTGTCGATGTGGTGCGTGTAGTCGGCGGGGGTCAGAACCTCGGACTCGTCGATGTAGTCGACGCCGAGGGACTGCAGAACCTGCGCCTCGACGAAGTGGCCGATGCGGGCCTTGGCCATCACGGGGATGGACACGGCCTCGATGATGCCTTCGATCAGGTCGGGGTCGGACATGCGCGCCACGCCGCCCTGGGCGCGAATGTCGGCGGGGACGCGCTCGAGGGCCATGACGGCCACGGCGCCCGCGTCCTCGGCGATCTTTGCCTGCTCGGGGGTGACGACGTCCATGATGACGCCGCCCTTGAGCATCTGGGCCATGCCACGCTTGACCTGCGGGGTGCCGACCTCGCGCTTAGCGGTCGAATCGCTCATGTTCACTCCTGCTCTTCCAGCTGGGCACGAACCTCGTCCGACAGGGACATGTTCGTGTAGATGTTCTGCACATCATCGGAGTCCTCGAGGGCGTCGATGAGCTTGTTGACCTTGAGGGCACCCTCAAGGTCAAGCTCGACCTCGGTGGAGGCGACGAACTGGACTTCGGCGGAGTCGTAGTCGATGCCGGCGTCCTGCAGAGCGCTGCGAACGGCGACAACGTCCTTGGGGTCGGACTCGACGATGAAAAGCTCACCGGCATCCTCGACCTCTTCGGCGCCCGCGTCCAGGACCGCCATCATGATGGATTCCTCGTCCACACCGTCGGCGGCGGGCACCTCGACGATGCCGCGACGCGAGAACAGGTAGGACACCGAACCGGGGTCGGCCAGTGAGCCGCCGTGGCGGGTGAAGCCCAAGCGAACGTCGGAGGCGGCGCGGTTGCGGTTATCGGTCAGACACTCCACCAGGAAGGCGACGCCGTTCGGGCCGTAGCCCTCGTACATGATGGTCTCGTAGTTGGCACCACCGGCCTCGGCACCGGAGCCACGCTTGACGGCGCGGTCGATGTTGTCGGCGGGGACGGAGTTCTTCTTCGCCTTCTGGATAGCGTCGTACAGGGTCGGGTTGCCAGCGGGGTCGCCGCCGCCCGTGCGAGCTGCAACCTCAATGTTCTTGATGAGGCGCGCGAAGAGCTTGCCGCGCTTGGCGTCAATAGCGGCCTTCTTGTGCTTGGTGGTCGCCCACTTAGAGTGTCCCGACATCACTTCTCCCTGTTGGGTGGATAGATACCGCCACATTCTAACGCGTTTGCAGCACCCATCCGCATCCGGGCGGGCGTCACGTGGACAAACGTAAACACAGTCACAGGGAGTTTGGACGAGGCCCGGGCCGCTTCCGCAGGTACGCGCGCTATCGGGTGGGCGGGGTGAGCACCGCGCGCAGGGCGCAGCTTGAGGGGGCCAGATCCTCCCAGGATCCGTCGAAGGTGAGGATGAGCGCGGTCGCGGTGGGCACGCCTCGGGCCACCTCTGACCTATCATCCTCGCGAGCCAGGACATAGCCCGCGCCGGAGATGGTCGGCTCGTGACCGACAATAAGCGCGCGCTCCCCCTCGAAGGTGCGCGCCAGGGTCAGGATGTCCTCCTCATCGGCGTTGTAGACGCCGCGCTCACACCAGCTCTCGCGAATCGACACTCGCTGGCTGATCTGGGCGAACGTCTGCTGGGCGCGCGTCGCATCCGAGCACACGGCCACATCGAAGCTCCCGATCTGCTGGGACAGAACGCCGCCGAGGCGCGCGGCCTGGTCGACGCCCGCGTGGGTGAGGGGGCGCGCGTGATCGGGGTAGGAGTATGCGGCCTGCGCGTGGCGAACGAGAACGAGGGTTGGCATACTTCCAAGCGTAACCGCACGGGGAGGACACCATGGCACTGGGAGTCGAAGCCGCATCGGGCATCTGCTCGGCGCGCGAATGCACGAACGCCGCGATCTACCGGATCGACTGGCGCAATCCTGCGATCCATCGCGCACGCACGAAGACGTGGCTCGCGTGCGAGGACCACCTGTCCTACCTGGAGAACTACTTCAAATACCGCTCGTTTCCGTTCGAGGTGTCAGCGTTCGTCGCCCCCGAGGAGGAACAACCTCAGGACCACTGATCGAGGGGGCGATCGTTCCAGGTCAGGGCGCGCAGCCCCTTCGCCAGTTCGTCGGCCGAGGCCGGGGTGAAGCCCGGCGCCCACTCGAAGGTGGACGTGCCCGTGTTGGACATGAAGTGCTTGGAGACGAGGTCCTCGTCGATGTCGGTAGATAGCCACGTGGCCAGCAGGCGCGTGAGCGCGCCGTGGATGACGAACACCGCGACGGCCTCGTCCCCCGCCTGTTCGCGCGCGGCCAGGCCCACGCGGCGCACGGTCTCCAGCGAGCGCGCCAGGGCCTCGCGCCCGCTTTCGCCGCCGGGCATGCGGTTCTCAAGGTCACCGGCGCACCACGACAGGGTCGTGCGCACGTAAAGGGACTGCGAGCCCGGGTCGGCCGCCATCTCGAGGTCGCCGGAACGTAGCTCGCGGATGCCGGGGTGCACCTGAGGGGTCAGCCCGTAGGCGCTCGCCAGAGGAGCCGCGGTCAGACGCGTGCGGTGGAGCCCAGACAGCGCGATGACGGTGGGAGGAGGCGCAACCTCAGACTCCCATCGATCCGCGAGACGCTGGGCCTGGAGGAGCCCTTCGGGAGTCAGCCCGAGGCCGGGGCGCACCGTATCGAGCGCACCGAGGCGATTCGCGGGGGTCTGTCCGTGCCGTACCAGCACAATCTTCACTGTTGCTCCCAGAAAAGTCGTTCCATGACAGCGCGCGCCTTGCGTCCAGCGCGCAGCCAGTCGTCTTCGAGGGCGTTCAGCCCGCCGCTACCGTACCCGAGGATCGCTGCGAGGGCACGCAGCTCCGCGCTGTCGCGAGGCAAGACGTCGAGCTTCACACCGCTCATGCGCCCACTCGCCAGCGTATTGGCCGCGCGAATACGAGTGGCCATATCCCAGGCTTCGAGGAGAGTCTGCGAGTCTTGAGCGCTGATCAGCCCGTGCTCCCGAGCGCTTAGGATCGCCTGCGTGGTCGAGGGCGTACGCAGTGCGAGGTTGTTCACTCCATCACGCATCTGAATGAGCTGGATCGTCCACTCGACGTCAGTGAGGCCACCGGGCCCGAGCTTCACGTGACGAGCGGGCTCGATGCCGCGCGGGAGGCGCTCGTTTTCCATGCGGGCTTTGAGCAAACGAATGTCACGCACGTCCGACTCGCTCACTCCCCGATAGGCAAGCTCATCGAATAGCGCTCGGGCGGAATCGGCGAGACCACCCTCACCGATCGGGCGCGCACGTACCGCCGCCTGCCTCTCCCACGTCGATGCCCACCGCTGCGCATACTCTCGATGCGACTCGATCGTACGGCTCATCGGCCCATTCTTGCCCTCAGGCCGCAGGTCGAGGTCGACGACGATACCCAGCTGATTGGTCGCAGAGCCAAGGAGCTTCTTCACGCGGTTGACGATCGCCGTCGCGCTTGCCGCCGCCTCCGCGTCGGAGGCGGCGCCGACGGCCTCGTGCAGGGCAATTACGTCGGCGTCCGACGCGTACGAGCACTCGCGCCCGCCGTAGCGTCCCATCGCGACGAACACGACGTTCGCCCGCATCTGTCCCCAGCGCTCCTTTTCCTCCCGCTGCGCGATAGCGAGGGCTCCGAGAATTGCCGCATCCGTGGCGTCAGCGATCGCGTTCCCGCGTGGATCGACGCCATCCAGCAGATCGCTCATCGCACAGCGCGTCAGCTCGCGGGTGCGCACAGCCCGCACGCGGGCCGCGGCCTCGGTTCCATCCTCATGGCGGTCGATCAGGGCGCCAACCTCCCGGGCCAGCCGATGAGGCTCGCGCGGTGCCAGCTCGTCATCATCATCGAGCCAGGCCACGGCCTCGGGACGCTTGGCGAGGGCCTCGGCGATCCAGCGGGAGTTCGGGAGCATAGTCGTGAGCCTGTGGGCGGCCACGCCCGAGTCGCGCAAGAGCGCGAGGTACCAGTGCGAATCGCCAATGTCCTCGGACAGGATGCGGAAGTTCAGGAGCCCCATGTCGGGATCGGCCCCTCCGGCGAGCCACGAGATAAACACCGGGAGCAGGTGGCGCTGGATCACCGCTCGCCTGCTCGTGCCCTGAGTGAGGGCCGCAATATGCGTCAGTGCACCCGCCGGATCCCGGTAGCCGATCGCCGCCAGGCGGTCTTGCGCGCCATCCGCGTGCAGAGATACCTCATCCTCGCTGAGCGACGCGGTCGCGGCGATAATCGGGCGGTAAAAGACATCCTCGTGCAGAGCCCGGACGCGAGTCCGGACCTCGTCGATTGCAGAACTGATCGACTCCGCGTCTGCGAAGCGAGCGGGTCCCATCGCTCGTCCAAGGACACGCAGCTCCCGCTCCTTGTCAGGAATCAGGTGCGTGCGGCGCATGCGGGGCAGCTGGGTGCGGTGTTCGACGGCGCGCAGGAATCGGTAGCACGAGGCGAGCTGATGCGCGTCACTGCGTGCGATGTATCCGCCCTCGCGCAGCGCCTCGATCGCCTCCAGAGTCGACCTCACGCGCAGGAAAGCGTCGGTGCGGCCGTGAACGAGCTGAAGCAGCTGGACGGTAAACTCGACGTCTCGCAGACCGCCGCGCCCGAGCTTGAGCTCGCGCGATGCATGCGAACGCGAGATGTTGTCTTCGACGCGACGGCGCATCGCGCGCGCAGCCTCGACGAATCCTTCGCGCGTCGCCGCGCTCCACACGTAGGGCTGCGCCGCTTCCTCAAAGGCACGCCCTACTGCCTCGTCTCCCGCGCAGGCGCGAGCCTTGAGCAGCGCTTGGAATTCCCACGTCTGCGCCCACTTGTCCCAATACTGCCGGTAGGACTCGACGGTGCGCACGAGCGCTCCATTGCGTCCCTCGGGGCGCAGGTTCGCGTCCACCGTCCACAGCGGTGCTTCGGTTCCGGGGCCCGAACAGGCGGAAGCGGTGGCCGCCGCCAGGCGCGTCGCGACCTCGAGGGCCACGCGTTCATCTCCGTCCGCCCCGGCCTCGGCGACGTAGACGATATCGACGTCGGAGATGTAGTTGAGTTCGCGCGCTCCCGTCTTTCCCATCGCGATGATGGCGAAGGGGATGAGTCCGCGCGGGTCGATGTCCCGCCTCGCCAGGGCCAGGCCTGCCTCAAGGGTCGCGTCTACCAGGTCGGCAATGCGCCGACCGACCTCCGGCATGAACCCTTCAGGATCGTCGCTCGTCAGGTCATCGGCCACCAGGTACAGCAGGACCCGGCGATACGCTGCGCGGAGATCATCCACCCGGGCGTCCTCAGAGGCGACGAAGGTGCCACGCTCCCCTCGCGTCGCTCCCACAGACGCGAGCATCACGCGCGCGGCCTCGCCGGGATCCTCCCACGTCGCTCGGGCGCGTCTAGGATCGGCAATAACGTAGTCACCCAGCCACTGACTGCCACCCAGGACAGCGCACAGGCGAGCGCGCGCACGCGAATCATCAACGAGTGCGCGGACGAGGCCGGGGTCCGCCTCGTGCAGACGGATCGCCGCCAGCAGCGCCTGATCGGGGTCAGCACTCGCCCCCAAGTCCGCCGCCCAGACCTCGGCTCCCCCCGGAAGCTCCTCAAAGAAACCCAGGGCTCTGCGAGGGTCCAGGAATCCAGCAATCCGAAGTTCGTCAGGTGTCACCGGGGTACGACCTTCAGGAATTGCTCAAGCTCCTGGCGAGTGATCTGCTGGCGGTATTCCGTCCATTCCTTACGCTTGTTGCGGATGACGTAGTCGAACACCTGCTCGCCGAGCGTGGAGGCCACCAGATCGGAACTCTTCATAGCACGCACGGCGTCCGCCAACGACGCCGGCAGGGCGTGAATACCCATGACCTGACGCTCACGATCCGACAGGTCCCACACATTGTCCTCGGCCTCGGGCATAAGCTCCATCTTCTTCTCGATGCCGTCGAGCCCCGCAGCGATGAGGACAGCAAACGCCAGGTAGGGATTCGCGCTCGGGTCGGGAGCACGGTACTCGATCCGCGCGGCCGCGGCCTTCTTGGGCTTGTAGAGGGGAACGCGCACGAGAGCCGAGCGGTTCAGGTGCCCCCAGCACACGTAGGACGGAGCCTCTCCCCCGCCCCACAGGCGCTTGTAGGAGTTGACGTGCTGATTGGTGATGGCCGCGATCTCCTCGGCGTGTGCGAGGAGGCCCGCAATGAACTGACGCCCCGTCGTGGAGAGGCGGTACTGACCCGCCGGGGAGAAGAACGCATTTTCTTCGCCCTCGAACAGCGACAGGTGCGTATGCATGCCCGAGCCGGGGTGCTCAATGAAAGGCTTGGGCATGAACGTCGCAACGAGCTCCTCGCGCAGCGCGACCTCCTCAATGAGGGTGCGCGCGGTCATGATGTTATCCGCTGCGCGCACGGGGTCAACGGCTCGCAGGTCAATCTCGTTTTGCCCCGGTCCGCCCTCATGGTGCGAGAACTCGACCGGGATCGCCATGTCCTCGAGCATGTGCACGGCGCGGCGGCGGAAGTCGTTCGAATCGCCGCGTGCAACATGGTCGAAGTATCCGGCCTGATCGACAGGGATCATGCGATCGGGCGTCACCGGCTGACGCAGCAGGTAAAACTCGATCTCCGGATGGATCATCACACGGAATCCGGCATCGGCGGCTCGCTCCACCGCGCGCTCAAGGACCCCTCGGGGATCCGAAGGAGCCGGGCGCCCATCAGGCATCAGGACATCGCAGAACATGCGAGCAACCGGGTCCTCGTTCGAACGCCACGGCAGGAGCTGGAACGTCGACGCATCGGGCTTGAGCAGCATGTCCGACTCGTAGACACGCGTGAGGCCTTCGACGGCCGAGCCGTCAAAGCCAATCCCCTCAGCGAACGCCTCCTCGAGTTCACCGGGGTCGATCGAAATCGACTTCAAGACGCCCGCAACATCCGTAAACCACAGACGGATAAAGCGAATGTTCTTCTGCGCAACCTCGCGCAGCACGTACTCCTGATGTGAATCCACCGGTGTCCTCCCGTTGAGAAAAAACGGGCCGACCGCAGGGACTGCGGTCGGCCCGGCATGGCTTCAGTCTACTTGCCCAGGTTGAAACCCTTCGAGATGGATTCCAGTGCGCCGGTGAGATCGGAGGGAAGCATCCACAGCTTGGACGCCTGACCGTCAGCAATCTTCGGCAGCATTTCGAGGTACTTGTAGGACAGGAGCTCGGGGGTGGCCTTGCCAGCGTTGATCGCCGCAAAGACGGTCTGGATGGCCTCGGACTCGCCCTGTGCTCGCAGGATCTGCGCCTGGCGGGCACCCTCGGCCTGGAGGATAAGGGCCTCCTTCTGACCCTTGGCCTGCAGAACCTGTGCCTCCTGCTGGGCGGATGCGGCCAGAACGGCGGCCTGCTTGGCGCCCTCGGCCTTCTTGATCTGGGCTTCACGCTCGGCCTCGGCCGTCAGAATCGTGGCGCGCTTCGTACGCTCAGCCGTGATCTGCTGCTCCATGGCGGCCAGGACTCGCGGCGGCGGCTCGATGGACTTGAGCTCCACGCGGGTTACGCGAATACCCCATGGGCCCGTGGCCTCGTCAAGGACACCACGCAGCTGCTTGTTGATCGACTCGCGCGAGGTCTGGGTCTGCTCCAGGTCCAGCGAACCGATCAGGTTACGCAGCGTCGTCGCGGTCAGCTGCTCGATCGCCTGCAGGAAGTTGGCGACCTCGTAGGTCGCGGCGCGCGGATCCGTGATCTGGAAATAGATGACGGAGTCGATCGAGACCATCGCCTGATCGGCAGTGATGACGGGCTGAGGCGGGAAGTTCGCAACCTGCTCACGCAGATCAATACGAGCGGCGACGCGGTCTACGAAGGGGACCAGCAGGTGGAAACCGCCCTGCATGACCGCCTGGAACCGACCAAGGCGCTCGACAACGTAGGCCTGCGACTGCGGGACGATCCGCACTGCGCGGGCGATCGAGACCACGACGAAAATGACGACAGCAAGCACCACGATGAACGCGATATTGCCGACGATGTCACCTGAATTCACAACGTTTTTCCTTTCTTACGTCAATGAAAACTACAAGATGTGCGGGATCAGGAGGCCGAGTCCCCGTACGGATGCGTCGGGGCCGCAGAGGCCGGGTTGAGGGCGCTCACGACGGCGGTTGCACCGTCGATACGGTCGACGCGCACCTCAGCGCCGACTGGAAGTTCGGGCCCTTCTGTGCGTGCGCTCCACTCTCCGCCTGAGAACTGGATACGCCCATGACGCTCTCCCACAGCCTCGGTCACGTAACCGGTCTTGCCAATCAAAGCGTCAGTGTTGCTCGGAACGTAAGCGCTGGACCGGTCGATGCGCCCCTTGAGGAAGGGACGCAGGATGACCAAAAGAGCGATCGAGACGACAATGAAGACGATAACCTGAATCGTCAGGTTCGCGCCGCACGCGCCCGCAATGCCCGCGGCCAGCGCACCAATCGCAAACATGAGGAACACGAAGCTCACGGCCATAACCTCGATGATTCCGCAGGCGAGGGCACCGAGAATCCACAGCCACCAGGTACTCATCACACATTCCCTTTCAGTCGGTGACGCCGCGTGCCCACCAGCGCCCGTCAGCTTTTCCGGCGAGCAGAGGCATGCCGTACACCTCGGACAGGTTGACACCGGTCAGGACGTCGTCAATCGGCCCCTGATGCGTTATCGCACCGTTCGACATGATCGCGCAGTGCGTAATGCCCGCGGGGATCTCTTCGATCTGATGCGTGACCAGGATGACCTGCGGGGACTTCGAACCCGCCATGATCTCCGACAGAGCGGCGATCAGCAGCTCACGCGCACCCAGGTCGAGGCCCGACGTCGGCTCATCGAGGATGAGCACCTCCGGATCGGTCATGAGAGCGCGCGCCAGCAGCACCCGCTGAGCCTCGCCCTCGGAGAGGGTCGAAAACTCGCGCTCGGCCAGGTGCGAGACGCCGAAGATGTCCATGAGCGCATGGGCACGCTCGTCGTCGACCTGCTCGTACTCCTCGTCGTGGGCGACCGCAAGGCCCCAGGCGGCGCTGCGCACCGTGTCGAGAACCGTCTGGGTCGGCACGATCTTAGCCCCCACCGCTGCGGAGGACAGCCCCACGCGCGTAGCGATCTCGGCCGGGTCAACATCCGACACATTGGTCTCCGACACCGTCACGTCTCCACTATCGGGAGCGATACGGCCCGAGGCCACGCGCGCCAGCGTGGTCTTGCCCGCGCCGTTAGGGCCGACGATGACCCAGTGCTGGCGCGGACGCGTGGACCACGAGACGTCGGACAGGACCTGTGTGTCCCCGCGTTGGAGGGACACATGAGAAAGATTCAGGACGTAAGTCATGTATCCAGCCTAGTCGTCTGTCGGGTGACGTGCGCCCTAAACGAGCGAACGGTACAGCTCGGCGGTCTTGATGCCGATCGCTTCCCAGGAGAAGTGATCGCGGGCTCGAACGAGGCCCGCCTCGCCCATGCGGCGTCCCAGCTCCGGATCGTCGAGGATACGCACCAGGCGATCAGCCATCGCTTCCTCGAAGGCGCGCGGGTCGAGCGGCGTCCCCGTACCGTCCTGCATCTGTTCGATCGGGACGAGGTAGCCGGTCTCCCCATCCACGATCACGTCGGGAATGCCGCCGGTCGCGGTGCCGACGACGGGCAGGCCGAGGGCCATCGCCTCGAGGTTCACGATGCCGAGAGGCTCGTACACCGACGGTGTAATGAAGACTTGCGCGGAGGACAGGATCGCTGCCACCTCGGGTTGGGGAAGCATCTCGGAGATGAGCACGACGCCGGAGCGGCGAGCGCGCAGCTCGGCGACGAGCCCCTCCACCTCTGCGGCAATCTCGGGTGTATCGGGAGCGCCGGCGCACAGCACGAGCTGAACGTCATCGGGCAGCAGCTGAGCCGCACGCAGGAAGTAGGGCAGGCCCTTTTGGCGGGTGATGCGGCCGACGAACACGACCGTGCGACGCGACGGGTCGATACCGTGCTCGGCGAGCACGCGGGCGCGCAGCTCCTCGCCTGCCTCCCCCTCGGGGGCATGCCACTTGTTCAAGTCGATGCCGTTGTGAATGACGTGCACGCGCTTCGGATCAACGCCCGGGTAGCAGCGCAGAATATCGTCACGCATGCCGTTCGAGACGGCGACGATCGCGCTCGCAGCCTCGTAGGCGGTCTTCTCCACGTAGGAGGACAGGCGGTAGCCGCCGCCGAGCTGCTCGGCCTTCCACGGGCGCAGGGGCTCGAGCGAGTGCGCCGAGATAACGTGTGGAATGTCGCCGAGAAGCGAGGCGACGTGTCCAGCAAAGTTCGCGTACCAGGTGTGGGAATGGACCAGGTCAGAACCCTCGCACGCAGCCGCGATCTCGAGGTCGACACCGAGGGTGCGTAGGGCGGCGTTCGCTCCGGCCAGCTGAGGCAGGTCAGCGTGTCCGGTCACGCCCGGGTCGGCTCCATCGGTGCCCGGTTCACGCGGACCGTCAAACGCCTGAACGCGCAGGTCGTCGACGAGGCCACGCAGGACCTTGGCCAGTTCGAGCACGTGGACACCGGCTCCTCCGTAGACGTGAGGAGGGTATTCACGGGTAAGGAGATCAACGCGCATGGTGGGGTCCTTCCGACGGGAGCGACGTGTGAAACACATCGTATCCGATCTCACGTCACTGCTGGTCGAAAACGAGACGGTGTAGCAATCGATAGACATTTGTAATACAGTGTGACCACTCCCACGGATCCGCGCCGATGCGGATCCACTTGACCAACGAAGAGGTGCCACATGGCAAAGAACCACGTTCTGGCAATCGTTCTCGCGGGCGGTGAGGGAAAGCGACTGATGCCCCTGACGGATGACCGCGCAAAGCCGGCGGTTCCGTTCGGCGGCCACTTCCGCCTGATCGATTTCGCGCTGTCGAACATCGTGAATTCCGGATACCTCAAGATTGTTGTCTTGACGCAGTACAAGTCCCATTCTCTCGACCGACACGTCACAAAGACCTGGTACACGTCTCCTCTACTCGGCAACTTCATTGCCCCTGTGCCGGCTCAGCAGCGCCGCGGCCCGCACTGGTATCTGGGTAGCGCCGATGCCATCTACCAGTCTCTCAACATCGTCGACGACGAGCAGCCCGAGTACATCGTTATCATCGGTGCGGACAACATCTACCGCATGGACTTCTCGCAGATGGTCCAGCACCACATCGATTCGGGCCTGCCCGCCACCGTCGCCGGCATCCGTCAGCCGATCGAGCTGGCTTCGGCGCTCGGCGTCATCGACGGCGAGAACGGGGTCGTGAAGAACTTCCTCGAGAAGCCGAAGAACGCCGTGGGCCTGCCCGACGATCCGACCAAGGTCCTCGCCTCCATGGGTAACTACGTCTTCACCACGAAGGACCTGGTGAACGCTCTGCGTGAGGACGCAGCTGACCCCGATTCGAAGCACGACATGGGCGGCAACATCATCCCGTGGTTCGTCGAGCGCGGCGAGTGCGGCGTCTACGACTTCCAGGACAACGACGTGCCGGGTTCGACCGACCGCGACCGCGACTACTGGCGTGACGTCGGTACGCTGGACGCCTACTACGAGGCGAACATGGACCTGATCTCGGTGCACCCGGTGTTCAACCTGTACAACCGTGAGTGGCCGACCATGACGATGATCGACGGCTCGCTGCCGCCGGCCAAGTTCGTCTACGGCGACACGGATCGTCTGGGGCACGCGATCGACTCGTTCGTCTCCCCCGGCGTCATCGTTTCCGGTGGCGAGATCGTGCACTCGGTCATCTCCCCGAACACCTACGTCCACTCGTGGGCGAAGATCGAGGATTCGGTCGTCATGCATGGCTGTCGCATCGGCCGCTCGTCGCGGGTCGTGAAGACGATCCTGGATAAGAACGTCGTCGTTGAGGAAGGTGCCGTCGTCGGCGTCGATCTTGACTACGATCGCGAGCGTGGTTTCACCGTCACCGAGTCCGGTATTACGGTCGTTCCCAAGGGCGCGGTCGTCCGCAAGTGAGCATGACTCACCGTCTCGACGAGCCGGGTGCTCCGCTGCTGTTTGCCAGCGGGGCACCCGGCCTTGTCGTCACAGACGTCGATTCGACGCTGATCACCCAGGAGGTCATCGAGGAGCTCGCAGGCGCTGCGGGTACCCGTGAGCGGGTCGCAGAGATTACGTCTCGTGCGATGAATGGCGAGCTTGATTTCGCGCAGTCTCTGCGCGAGCGTGTTGCGACCCTCGCGGGTGTCCCCGATTCCGTCTTCGGCGATGTCCTGTCCGCCATCACCCCGACGACGGGGGCACGCGAGCTGATCGACGCGGTGCACCGAGCGGGCGGAAAGTTCGGTGTCGTCTCGGGCGGGTTCGAAGAAGTGGTCGCTCCCCTGGCGGCCTCCCTCGGTATCGATTTCTACGCGGCGAACCGCCTCGAGGTCGCCGGGGGCGTGTTGACGGGCCGTGTCCTCGGGCGCATCGTGACCTCCCAGGTCAAGGTCGACTGCCTTCGTTCGTGGGCCTCGTCCCTCGGGGTCCCCCTCGAGCGCACGGTTGCGATCGGCGACGGGGCGAACGACATCCCCATGATGCACGAGGCCGGGGTCGGTATTGCGTTCTGCGCAAAGCCCGCCGTGCGTGAGCAGGTGTCGATCCAGCTCAACGCTCCGGATCTGTCCCTGGCGATCGCCCCCCTCGGTCTTGCCTAGCGAACAACGCTAGGGTTCGCGCATGTCTGTCAGGCGGATCATGCGCCCATCCCACCCGTCGCGCCAGGCGCGGGCATACTCGAGGATCTGCGCGGGGTAGATTTCTCCATCGATCTGGGCGGCGGCCTCGTCAATATCCCACCAGGCCTGAGTGTCGATGACGGAGCGTTCCAGCTCAGTCCACCCATCCCGACTGAGGGCGGTCGACGGGGCCTGCGCGATGAAAAACCACTCGTCCTGCCGGGCGGTGACCGCCAGGAAGTCGAACTCGGCGGTCCGGTAGAGGACGGGACCCACCAGGTCGTCAGGGACCAGCTCGATGCCTGTTTCTTCGAAGACCTCACGCACGGCTGCGGCGCGCGGGTCTTCCCCTTCCTCAATGCCACCACCGATCGTGAACCACCAGAAGCGTTCCGGTTGGTCTTCGTCGTGGCCCTTTGCCAATAGGACTCGTCCACGGTCGTCAAACAGGAGGACGCGGGCGGCCTCCCGATGGGGATAGCCGTCCGCGTCCACAGGCCAGTCGAGTGCGCTCATGCCTCCAGGGTAGCCCGGTGGCGGCGCAGGCCCCACACGAGGAGGGCGACGCTCACGACGAGAACCGGGATCTCAATCGCACCGTAGGTCACGTTCCAGGAGTCTTCGGGAGCCAGGAAGCCGACACCATTGGCCTGGGCGTGCAGCGCGAGAGCTCCGACGAATCCGCCGGCCGCAGCGAGGACGCCGACAATCACGTTCTTTGTACGCAGCACCGCCCACGCCAGCGCGTAGCCAAACACACCCGTGAAAATAGCGTGCGCGTAGGCACCGAGCAAGGCGCGCGCCAGGAACGACTCCCACAGTCCACCCATGCCGTCCTCGAGGGCGCTCACGTAGTAGCCCACATCCTCGCCCCAGGCGAAACCGAGGCCAACAAGCGCGCCGAGCACACCGCCCTGCGCAGGACGATCGAGCACCTTTCGGGCGGCGAGGATCAGCGCCAAAACGCCGATGCCCTTACCTGTTTCCTCGACGAGGGGTCCCGTGACGACGGACGTCACGAAATCAACAGCCTCATCACTCAAATTGCTCGCCTCGACCGCCGAGTCGATGAAGCCGTTACCAAATCCCGCAAAGATCAACGCGCCGCCGGTTCCCCAGCCGAACGCGGCCAACCAGGACAGTACAGTGGGCTTGAGGCGTGCGGCCCATGCGAGAAACACCAGGCCAACGATTGCGCTGAGGGTGGAGGCACCGACAGCCAGCCATGCGGTGGATGCATCGATCCCTGACAGGGCTTGCTTCCATTCATAAATCGCCGTCGGAACGCTCAGTGCAATGAGAATGAGCGAGCAGACGACCAGCGCCCACGAACGAGGGCGCGTCGACACAGCATGAGTCACGTTATTTCCTTTCTGTCTCCCCCAGCGTGCCCCATGTTCCTATGCGTCACCTATGAGGGAGCGATGCAACAGCCGTGAGAAGGCACTCATGCACAAGGCCCCATAGCATAAGGCCCCGTAGCACAGCCTGATCTCAACTCGTTGCCGCGCCTCCGACCTTTTCCCTGCCCGATGCTGCGCGTCAGGCGACCTGTGCCCTACCTGCCACGGCGTTCGTCACGTCCTTTTGCTGCTCCGCGATCGAGGTCAGTCGCAAGAATTCACGTCGGTTTTCGACAGCATCGGCCAGCATCTGACGGTCATTCTCAATGCGCGAGAGATCGGCACCGTGGCGAGCCATAAGGCGCTGGTCGAGGCCAAGGGAGGCCAGATCGGACAAGAAGGCGCGCATCGCGCGCTTCGCATTCCGACCACCCTGGGCAGCCCATTTGAATGCGGCTTTACGCGCGCGACGATCGGTCGCCATCGATACTTCGCCGGGAAGGATCCATCCGGTGCGCACGTAGGGGACCAGGCCATCGCGAATGTGGAGGGCTTCCCGGCGAGCGGCTCGCAGCAGCAGAATCGACCAGAGAAGGAACCCGGGGATACCCACCACGAGATACATTGCAATGAAGCCCAATCCGGATCCGGTCAATGCGGCGCTTCCATTCCACACGAAGTGAATGAGCATCGCGAAGAACCAGAAGATGATGACGATAGCGGTCTTCGACCAGCCCCGCTTGAACTTGAGGAGGGCGAGCGCCAGTCCGATGCCCGTCATCGAGGTTGCCATCACGTGCAGGAAGGGGCCCAGCAGGGCACGAACGACGAATACAAAAACGAGGGTCTTTGTACCTTGTCCCTCCGTGCGCAGGAAGTACAGGATGTCCTCGAAGAAAAGGAACCCAGCCGCCGAGAACCCCGCGTACACGACACCGTCAAGCACCGAGTTGATGGAGTTGCGTCGTACAACGACGATGATGAGGACGCCGATCCCCTTGAGTGTCTCCTCGACGAGGGGCGCGATGAATGCAGCGGAAAGTGCCTCAGCACGGTCGAAGTCGCCGATTGTGGCGGCGATGTCCACGCTCAGCGCCGTGTTCATAATCATCGCCGACAGCGTCGCCACGCCTCCGCCCCAGAGGAACATCGCAAGCTTCGTCGTCCATGGTTCGGGCTCCCAGCGATCGATTCGCTGGAGGAAGCCGACCACGATAACGAGGGCAACGAGGGACAGCAGTGTTGTCTTTACGAAGGCTCCGACACTAGACGACTCCGGTGCCAAACCGTAAATGATGATGCCGATGGTCCCCAGCACGCCGATCGTCGTCATGACGACCTCGAACCAGGGGAAGGAGTGTGCGGCCTTGGGAGGCTGCCACACAGGGGCGGCATCGTCGGGGGCCGGTGCCGAGACGTCGCCAGCGGCATCAGCCGTGGCGCTGCTGATCTTGCTGAGGCGATAGTCTTCGCCGGGCCCTCCCCAGTGGGTCGCGTGCATGTCAGTAACCTCGTCCGCCCGTTCGCGTGTCATCATCAAAGTCAATGGGCTCGGGAATCGGAGCGTGCCCGGCCAGTCGCAGCAATTTTACCATTCGTGCGGAACGTAGGGCGCGAACTCCCGCTACATCCACGTTATGCACGTTGCGTGTGAGCACGATGCGATAGCACGTCGCATCCAACGCTTCCAGGCGCGCACCGGCCCCAGGATCCGTCGCAATCCGCGCCCGCTCTTCGGGGGTGAGAGTCTCACGAATTGCTCGGGACAGGGCGGATGCACGCTCCAAACGCGTCGCAACGTCGACACGATCGCCTTGGCGCTGCCCCGCAGCTCGGCGGTCGAGGCCATCGGCCGTCAGTTGGTCTCCCCCATCCTGGATGTATGCGCGTGCGGCGTCGGCGAGGCCAGAACCTTCCAGCCCGGCGGAGCGGCTCAGCAGGTCGGCTTCAGAGGCCCGGCGCAGCAGGAGGCGCGAGAGAGAGTCGCGCGAAGCAAGGATGCGTTGATGGAGCCGGTCCAACCTGCGCGCACGTGTAATCGCGAATCCTGCGACGACGACGAGCGTGATGACCGCGAATACAATAGCGACAAGCAGCCAGAGGGACAGCGAGATCATGCGAGCTCCGCCCCTTCTTCTCCGCGGCCTCGGATCAGGTCACGAGCCCGGCGGGTTCCCGAGTCGGCCGGGCTCCCCATGGCGATCGCCAGCTTGTAGACCTCGAAGACCTTATCCGCAACAACCTCCCAGTCGTACTGTGCCGATGAGCGAGCTCCGGAAGCGGACAGGTCCTCAAGGCGCTCACGATCACTGAGCAGGTCGATGAGCGTACATGCAAGCGAGTCGCTGTTGCCCGTCTCGAAGAGTGCGCCGGCTCGCCCATCCTCAAGAACGGCGCGGAACGCGGGGATATCCGAGGCGACGACAGCCGTATGGGCTGCCATCGCCTCGACAAGGACGATGCCGAAAGACTCGCCGCCCGTCTGCGGAGCGACGTAGATGCTGGCACCGGCGAGCAAGGATTCCTTCTCCTCGTCGCTGATTCCACCCAGGAAGGACACAGAATCACCAAAACGCTCAACCGCCTGGCGGATCTCCGGGGCTTCTCCTCTACCGGCAATCAAGAAACGGACGCCCGGAAAACGGTCGAGAACGCCAGCGATCGCACCGGCGAAAATGCTCAGACCCTTGCGGGGTTCATCAAGGCGGCCGAGGAACACGATGACCGGACGTTCATCCGTCGCCACCCACTGCTCAAGGGGCCGCGCGGTGCGGAACGAGGCGGTCTCGACCCCGTTCGGAATGATGACGGCATCGCCGCCGTGGTGCTCGATCAGCGTTCGGCGTGCCTCCTCGGAGACGGCAATGCGCACTCCGATGCGTTCCATATACAGGCGCATCGGGGCCGAGGCAATCGCGCGTGAGACCGACCGCCCAAGGGCTGCGTGGAATGTTGCCACGAGGGGAGCAGTCGATAGCATTGCGGCTGCCATGGACACCGAGGGAACGACTGGCTCGTGGACGTGCACGACATCGAAATCGTTATCTGCCAGCCAACGGCGAGTCCGCGCCAGCGCCTTCGGTTTCACCGAAATATTGGCCACCGATCCGTTGAAGGGAATCGACACGGACGAGCCTGCGGACGTGATCCACTCGGGCAGGTCGTCCGAGGTCGACGGCGTGAGCACCTGGACATCGTGGCCACGCGAGCGCAGCTTCAATGCAAGGTCGCGAATGTGAAAGCCCACTCCCCCGGGCACGTCCCAGGAATACGGATTCACGATTCCAATCTTCATCGATTTTTCCTCTCGTGCTCGGCCCTGGCGCGCGCCAGACGCTCGGGGTCAAGATCCTCCACATACACGCGCTGCATCATGTGCCAGTCCTGCGCCTTCGACGCCATCATGGCGGCGAATTCGTCTACCCACGCCTGCGTGAGGGCCTCGACGCGGTTGAGGCCGGGTCGTTCCTGGTCATCGGCACTGATCGGCCCAACGCAACGCACGCGAACATCGGCTCCGGTCGGCGTCTCATTCTCGTACGTGATGCAGGCAACAAAGAGGGGGCGCTCCAGCTTGGTCGCGAGCGCAGCGGGCCCCGCGGCGACGAGTGCCCGCCGCGTACCAAGGTCAACCTCAATACCCGAACCCGAGATATCCCGGTCTGCAAGAAGCGGGACGATAACGCTACGGCCGCGCACGCGCTCGATGAGGGTGGAAAAAACCGACTGCCCCTTCGCGACGCCGATGATCTCCATTCCGAGGCCCTCGCGCAGCGTCACGAAACGTTCAAACAGTGCGGGAGGCTCCACCTTCTCGGCGACAGTCACGATGCCACGACCGTGTGCGCATACCCAGGCGCCGGCGCGATCCCAGCTGCCGGAGTGTCCGAGTGCGAGCACAACGGGGCCATCTTCGCTGGCTGCGGCCAGGGCCTCGAATCCCTCGAAAGAGATACCCTCAAGCAACGATGCGCCGCGGCGAGATCCAAGCATCAGCTGCTCTGCGTAGTTGCGAATGTGCGAACGGACCGCGTCACGCACCTCATCGGTGGATGGCTCCGTTCCTGTCAGACGTGCCATGTTGGCGCGCAGTCGATCGATCATGGTGCCCCCACGCCTGGCCGCAATCGATGCGCCAGTGTCCGCCATGCGCATGACAACGCGCAGCGGGAGGTGGGGAGCGAGCGCGAAGGCGAGCGACAGGGGCGAAAAACTCACGGCGCTGCCTCATCAATGTGACGAGCGGTGAACCAGATGCGCTGGCAGACGGTCACGAAGGACGCAAACGCTACCCAGGTCAGGCCAGCCGCAAACACCCACTCGGGCAGACCGAGGCTCATAAGGATCGCCGTGCCCATACCGATGATGAGGCGATCTGTTCGCTCGGCGATGCCGAGCTTGGCGACGACGCCGACGGACTCGGCGCGGGCGCGCGCGTACGGAACGGCGGCGGCACCGACGATCGAGCAGATGCCGGCGATGATTGCCCACGTGCGCACGACCGAGTCGTCCATCTGGAAGACCGCGTAGGCGGTGAGGGAGCCAAAAACGGCTCCATCACCCAGTCGGTCGAGCGTCGAATCGAGGAAAGCCCCGAAACGTGTGCCTCCCGTGGTCATTCGCGCAAGCGTGCCGTCAACGGAGTCGCCGAACATGACGACGGCCAGGGCGATACCGCCCTGCCAGATCCATCCCTGAGGAATGCAGATGACTGCGATCGCGACCGTCGCAACGGTGCCCGCGACCGTCACCATGTTGGGTGTGACGCCGAGCCGTGCAAGAACGCGGGCGAGAGGCGTAAAGATTGCCTTCGTGATGGAACGTCCGTGGTTTCCGAGCATCAGTCCTCCTTCGGCCAGGCGGCGGCGAGGCGCGCTCGAGCATCTTCGAGAAGCTCGGGCACAGCCTTCGTCTGCGCGATAATCGGCAGGAAATTGGCGTCCCCGAGCCAGCGCGGAACGACGTGCTGGTGCAGGTGGGCGGCGATGCCGGCGCCGGCCACCTCGCCCTGGTTCATGCCCAGGTTGAAGCCGGCCGGGGATGCCACCTCGCGCGTGACGCGCATGGCGGTCGCCGTCAGGTTGCCCAGCTCCACGCGTTCCTCGTCAGTGAGTTCCGTGTAGTCGGAGACGTGACGATACGGGCACACGAGCAGGTGCCCGGAATTGTAGGGGAACAGGTTCATGAGCACGAAGCATGTGTCGCCGCGGAAGACGATCAGTCCCGCCTGGTCGTCCTTACCCGGTGCCGTGCAGAACGGGCACCCTGCGTCCGAGGCATCGGCGGGCTTGCCTTCACCACGGATGTAGGCCATCCGGTAGGGGGTCCAAAATCGCCCGAAGCCGTCCGGGACGCCCGCCAACGAGCGGGAGTCCTCGGTCGGCAACTGGGTGTTCGTGGCACCTTTCAATTCGGCACCAGCTTCGATCATGTCGCTCACGCCTCGTCGAGACCCTCGATCTCGTCGGCGTTGTTGCGCTGCTCGATGTGCGCCACAATCAGCTCCACGGCGCGATCAACGGCGACGCCGTTGTGCTGCGAGCCGTCGCGCAGACGGAAGGAGACCGCTCCCGCTTCGACGTCCTCGCCACCGGCGATGAGCGTGAAGGGAATCTTGTCCTTGGAGGCATTGCGAATCTTCTTGCCGAAGCGGTCGTCCGACAGGTCGGTCTCGACGCGCACGCCGCGCTCGCGCAGCTTCGCGGCAACGTCCTTGACGTAGCCATCGAAGGCCTCGGCGACAGGGATGAGGCGGACCTGGACAGGCGAGAGCCACGCCGGGAACGCACCCGCGTAGTGCTCGGTGAGAACGCCGATGAAACGCTCGACGGAGCCCAGCTTCGCAGAGTGGATCATGACGGGGCGCTGACGGGTCCCGTCGGCCGCCGTGTACTCCAGGTCGAAGCGCTCGGGCTGGTTGAAGTCGTA